>NZ_JAKEVD010000009.1 GCF_022398325.1 Shewanella sp. Isolate13 | reverse complement strand
GCATAATGTTTGGGTTTGACAGCGATCACACTCACACACAGTGAATGCTTTATATTATTTACATATAAGCATAAAAACAACATCAGGCAGAACTGCCTAGCGGGTAATATTATACAAAAGGAAAAAAGCAGAATAATGATACAAATAACAAGCTAGTTACCGTAAAGAAAGAGGAATTCTTCGCGGTAAGCTAGCTTTACAAAAAAATGCAAAACAGATTAAAAATTTGCTGGGGTGGTCGCGCTAATTATTCGGCAAGGCACATCATATGGATTACGAAAACGATGGGGTAAGTCACTATTAAAGTAATAGCTATCACCTTCATTGAGTTCAAACACTTCGTCTCCGACAGTCAACTCCAAGCGACCTTCAATCACCATTGCCGCCTCTTGGCCTTCATGTTTAAGCATCTCTATCCCCGTGTCTGATCCGGGAGGATAAGTCTCACTCATCACAGACATGGCACGATTAGGAAAGTCTCTACCAATGAGCTTAAAATCCAATACTCCATCACCGATATCTAATAGCTCGTTGCTACGGTAAACCACTTTTTGCTCGGTCTCTTGCGTGTCTTCGATAGCAAAGAATTCCACTAAAGACATAGGCAAGCCAGAAAGCACTTTCTTGAGTGAGCTAACCGAAGGACTAACGCTATTTTTCTCGATCATCGAAATAGTGCTATTTGTCACGCCTGCACGCTTAGCCAATTCTCGCTGGGACAGGCCCTTCTCTTTTCTAACCCTTTTAAGGCTTTCACCAATATCCAAAATCTTTCCCCTAATTGAAGTAATCGTTTTTTGTCTCCAACAATATGTAGAGCAATACAATCCATTCCCAGTACGACTAGAGTAGCGTCTTAAAAACATATTAGACCATAACCTCTATCGAGCAATTTGTATTCTACAGGAAAGCGTGTTAAAAATAACGAACATCTGTAAATAATTTATTCACAACAATTTAGATACACGGCCACTACAAGTCCAACTAACAATAAAAACATATACTTGGAGAAATAATGTCAACTAAGAGTCCAATGCATAGCGACCAGTATCCTGCATCCTATTACTTCGCAACGGCTAAAGAGCTACATCAATCACCGCGGCTAGAGGAGGTGTTAGATGTAGATGTTTGTGTCGTCGGAGGTGGATTTAGTGGCATCAACACGGCCATTGAACTGGCTCAAAAAGGCTTTAGCGTTGCACTCCTTGAGGCTAAACGCATTGGCTGGGGAGCATCGGGACGTAATGGTGGTGAACTTATTCGCGGCATTGGCCATGATGTGAATCAGTTTCAAAATATCATTGGCAGCGAAGGCGTTAATGCTATCGAGCAAATGGGCTTTGAAGCGGTAGAAATCGTCAGGCAGCGTGTGGCTGAACATAATATCGATTGCAACTTACAGATGGGCTACTGCGACTTAGCTATCCGCCCTCGGCATATGAGAGAGCTTGAAGAAGATTTTGAACACCTAAATAGTATCGGATACGGCCACAATATGACTCTACTCGATAAATCTCGAATAGGTGAAGTGATCGGCTCTGATTTTTACCAAGGCGCTCTCGTTGATATGGCCAGTGGTCACCTGCACCCTCTCAACTTAGCGCTAGGCGAGGCTAGAGTCGCCCGTAACTTGGGTGTAAAAATGTATGAATACAGTGCCGCAAAGAAAATCGTTAAAGGCGATAAGCCTAAGGTGATCACCGAACACGGCGAAGTAAATTGTCAGTACCTCGTCTTGGCTGGCAACGCCTATTTAGGGCTCGATTTAGAGGAAAACATTGGTAGTAAGATCCTTCCTGCTGGTACCTATGTGTTGGCTACAGAGCCACTAACGCAGGAGCAGTGTGATGCCATCATCCCACAAAACATGGCCTTTGCCGACTTAAGGGTCGATCTTGATTACTACCATCTATCGGAAGACAACCGTCTGCTATTTGGTGGCTTGTGCACCTACTCAGGTAAAGATCCCAAAGATATCGAAGCAGCCCTCAGACCGAACATTGAGAAGGTGTTTCCACAGCTGAAAGGCGTGCGTATCGACTATGAATGGGGGGGCATGATGGGCATAGGCGCTAACCGTTTACCGCAAATTGGCCGCCTGCCCGATGCCAAAAATGTATTTTATGCCCAAGCCTATGCGGGTCATGGCGTGAATGCCACCCATATGGCGGCTAAGTTAATCGCCGAGGCGATTACCACCCAAGCCGAGCGCTTTGATCTGTTTGCAAAAGTGCCCCATATGACCTTCCCCGGCGGACCGCATCTGCGCTCTCCTCTATTAGCAATGGGCATGCTATATCATAGGTTTAAAGATATTTTTTAATATCCATTTTTAACCCTGAGTAAAGAATCCACCAACTGAACTAGGTGGTTTAGGGCTGAAAATAAAAAACGGACTTTGTTGTCCGTTTTTTTAAACTGCAATAACCTAATCTAATGCCATCTCCACCGCATATTCACAGTGGATCGCAGTCGTATCATAGAGAGGGACTTGGGTATCCTGCTGCCCAATCAATAACGCTATCTCTGTACAGCCCAAAATGACCGCTTCTGCCCCCTGTGCATGCAAGCCATTAACGATATCTAAATATTGTAGCTTTGAACTGGGGTTTATCACACCTCGGCATAACTCTTCATAAATAACATGGTGCACAAGCTTGCGATCCGCTTCATTAGGAACAATGACCTCGATATCGAATTGGTTTTGCAGGCGGCTTTTATAGAAATCTTGCTCCATGGTAAAACGAGTACCTAACAGCCCCACTTTAGTGACACCGCTAGCCGAAAGCTTTGCTGCAGTAGCATCGGCAATATGTAAGATGGGGATTGGGAGCTGAGCCTGAACCTCATCAGCCACCTTATGCATTGTATTAGTGCAGATTAATAAAAAATCAGCACCACCAGCGGCAATATTATTAGCTGCATCAGACAAGATATCGGCAGTCTCTTGCCACTTCCCAGCATGCTGTAACTTTTCTATCTCCGCAAAATCAACACTGTAGAGGCACACTTTTGCGGAATGTAGACCGCCGAGCCTTGCCTTTACACCTTCATTAACGGCCTTGTAATAACTCGCCGTAGACTCCCAGCTCATGCCGCCTAACATGCCTATCGTTTTCATTATGTTACTACCTCGATATTGACTTGATGGAGAAAAAAGCGGCTATTTTGCCTCTTGCATACTACGGTATGATCTATGCTCTAGCTGCTTCTCTGTCAGTCCAAACTGAGCCGCAAGCTCCACCAGCTCGGCTCGATAGACTTCTAACATGGCTTCGTTATCGGTCATGATGGCAAACTCGGCAAAATCGCCTAATCCAGCTAAGTGATCAAGCGTGATATGAAACTTGCCGACAAAGTAGATGCTGCGCTGCTTTACCATCTCTAGGCGCACTGCATACCCCATAGTTTTAAGCATGCTCTTAGCGCTCTGGGCATCGGTAATATTGGTTGCCTGACAACGATCCGCATCCGGCCCTTTGACTATCCAAAGCTTAATCCCCGATGGTTCGCATTCACGTATGCAAACACTCTTATGTTGGGCTAAAAGCAACTGTTCTTTGGTATCGAAATAACTATCTGATTCGATATTATCTTCAAACATGACCTCATGTTCTATCGATCTCAATACCGTTAGGAATGCAGCCTTGCAAGGCAAGTGATACTTTAACTCGACTTCAAACTGACCTTTAAAATGCTCATGACTCATGAATGATTGTTCTCGCTTAGTCTCATTTATTGCTTACGGGGCACTTACATCTCTCTGAGCAATAATATCCGTTTTATATTCGGCAGTTAGCGATAGAGTTAAAGCTTCTGGGATCATTAATCTCAACAACCCAAATTGATTACCAGTACTCGGCTTTATTTAATGCCGAGACGCAGCGACATCGGCCACTCATCGGCGGTAATTTATCTGCTAAAAGTGACTGTGACAGCCAGCCTTGCGGGTAAGTTAACGCTTGCGGCGCCTTTACTATATCTTCGCTTATCTGCTTAAAGCCGACTTTTGAGTAATAGTTTGGATCGCCATAGGTAAACACAAGCTCAACCCCTTTTGCCGCTAAGGTCTGTAGGCCAAACTTAATCAATTTTTGGCCTACTCCCTGACGTTGAAAATCGGGGTGAACCGCTACAGGTGACAAAATAAAGGCATTAATGCCAGTCTCAAAAGTTAACCTTGAAAACATGATGCAGCCCGCCAATTTACCGGCCTCGATAGCCACAAAGATAAACAGATCGTTACTGTCCGTTGTGCTCATGAGTTCTGTGGTTAACTCGCCAATGACCTTACCTTCTTCAGTGCCTTCATAGGCGCTAAAAGTTTCATTGAAAAGATGCGAGATCGCTTCAGCATTATCTGTGCTGCATGATAGAAATTTCATCTCTATTTTCCTAATATTCTTAAAATCTGGGAGTTATTAAATCTTCTGTAAGATCAACATTTGATAGTCAAACTGACCTTGCCTTTTAGCCGCGATTGCGAGCTCCCTCTTAACATCGGCTATCGCCTTTGAGTTTGGCATCATCGCCTCTAACTCATCGACTCGCCCTTGCAGCGGCAGGTAATAGTCACTCCACGCCTGCTCACTCAGTGGAAAGCTATCAATCAACTCATAACCCGCCTGTTGAGCCTGTTCGATACGCCGCTCGACACTGACCATATCGGGGTAAGCTTGTTGCCAAAAGTCTCGCAATTCATTAAATGGAGTATCTGTACTCCACACCAAATCACTGATGACTAAATAACCCTCTTTTTTAATAAACGGCTTCCAATCTTTAAAGGCTTTTTCAACTCCCATGATATAAGCCCCACCTTCGCACCAGATAACGTCAAACTGATCTGGCTCAAACGGTAACTCGGTCATGCTTGCACACACGGTTTTCACTCTCTTATCTTGTGATAACTGGTGCAGATTCTGTTGCAAGCAGTCTAAACTGGACTGATCATTATCCAGCGCCATGATGGCAAATTCACTATGCTGAGCCAATACCCGAGTCGCCACCCCTTTGCCACAGCCAATCTCTAGCAGCTCACCCGAGTTAAGCGAACCAGCCTTGGCCGACTCAGTATTGAGTAAAGTAGCCTTGAGCGATTCAGTGTTAAGTAAAATAGCCTTGAGGGCAGCTAGAGAGTCCGTTTCTGTACCTGGGCCTAATCTTGTTAACCCATCAAAGATCAACTCAAAATCAGCCATATATTGCTCATGTTCATTCATATCTTTTGATAACCACTTAAGTCTTAGCGCCTGTTTTTCATCGAATCCCTGCTTCATCAACCACTCTAGATGGGCGTCAGACGCCTGGTTTTCTGTGACTTGATGCCACTCTCTCATCGAACTCATGCCGAGCATGGCACTGAGTAGCTCTCTGGCCTGTTGTTTCTGGGCCAGCTCATCATCCAACACCTTTAGGCGTTGAAGCAGTAACTCCCTGTCGATACGGCTCTCTAGGCAGCATTGACACTCTTTTAAGGTTAAGCCTCCCGCCTGCAACTGCTGCAGTAACTTTAAGCGTTGCAGATCCTGCTCTGAGTAACTTCGGTAGCCATTTGCTTGCCGTTTAGCAGAAATTAACCCAAGCTTTTCGTAGTACAGTAGCGTCGAACGGCTTAAGCCAACTTTTTCTGCTAATTCTGTAATTCGATACATGCCATCTCCTTTACATTGAAAGCACACGATAAACTATGAAGCTATAGACAGGTCAAGATAAATTCACTCTAACTATCCTCCTTATGACACAAATAACAAAGCCCCTAAGTTTGCACTTAGGGGCTTGTAATATTTCAAACCGCTAACGTAATTTAGGGGTTCCTTGCATCACAAAACAACCCGTTACAAATTCACCAGCTACTCTAGCACCAACCAAGTGGCCTTAATTTCGGTGTACTTGTCAAACGCATGCAGCGACTTATCGCGGCCGTTACCCGACTGCTTATAGCCACCAAAGGGGGCCGTCATATCGCCGCCATCATAATGGTTAATCCACACCATACCACTGCGAAGTGCCTTAGCCGTCTTGTGGGCCTTGTTGATATCAGCAGTCCACACTCCAGCAGCTAGGCCATAGATAGTATCGTTGGCTATCTCAATCGCCTGTTCCATGCCATCGAAGGTGATCACAGATAACACGGGGCCAAAGATCTCCTCTTTCGCTATGGTCATCTTATTGTCTACATCAGAGAAAATCGTTGGCTCGATATACACTCCGCCAGAATCTTGCATGACTTGTGAGCCACCGTGATTTAAGGTGGCCCCTTCATCGACTCCCGACTGTATATAACCCAACACATTATCTAGCTGTTGTTTATCGACAACGGCGCCTGATGTGGTGCTCGGATCCAGTGGATGTCCCGGTGTCCAGCTCTTAAGCTCCTCGGCAATTAAACCAATCAGCTCATCCTTAACACCAGATTCCACCAGCAGGCGAGAGCCAGCTGTGCAGACTTCACCTTGGTTAAAGGCGATAGCACTGGCCGCAGCTTGTGCCGCCTTCTTCAGATCCGGTGCATCATTAAAGATAATATTTGGACTCTTACCGCCTGCCTCTAGCCAAACACGCTTCATGTTGGATTCACCCGCATAGACCATCAGCTGCTTGGCAATCTTAGTTGAGCCAGTAAAGACTAAGGTATCGACATCCATATGCAGCGCCAGCGCCTTCCCCACTGTATGGCCAAACCCAGGTAGCACGTTTAGCACACCTTTCGGCAGACCGGCTTCAACGGCAATTTGCGCCATACGGATTGCGGTAAGGGGGGATTTTTCTGATGGCTTTAACACAACGCTGTTACCCGTTGCGAGCGCAGGACCGAGCTTCCAGCACGCCATCAGCATCGGGAAGTTCCACGGCACAATTGCCGCAACGACGCCCACGGCTTCACGAGTGATCATGCCAATTTCATTATGAGCTGTCGGTGCGATTTCATCGTAAATTTTATCAATCGCCTCGCCAGACCAACGAATAGCACGCGCAGCTCCCGCCACATCCACCGCCTTAGCGTATTGGATAGGTTTGCCCATATCTAAGGTTTCTAGCAGGGCTAATTCATCGGCATTTTGTTCCAGCAATTCGGCAAAGCGGATCATCACCTGCTTACGCTTAACTGGGGCTAAGTTTGCCCACACACCAGCTTCAAAGGTTTCTCTGGCATTTTGTACTGCGATATTAGCATCAGCCTCATCACAACTGGCTACTTTTGCTAAGACCCTACCATCGATAGGACTGATACAGTCGAAGGTCTGCTTCGACTGTGCATCAAGGTACTCGCCTGCGATAAAAGCGGAGCCATTTATCGACATAGAATCTGCTAACGCCTGCCATTGAGTGCGGCTTTCTGGTGTGCTCATGATGACCTCTTAACACTGAATATAATAATTAGAATGACGGTTAATGCGGTCAAACAGCCATATAAAGGCTATTTGCGCAAAAAGGTGTGGCTAAAGATTACGCTTTTTATCAGTATAATTTCAATATTTTTTACAAAAACTTCATTTTTGCTACAAATAAATGCACAAAAAGCTTTCATGTTCATTATTTCTGACATAGCATAGCAAATATCGACCGCTTGCCTAAAAAAGCAACAGATAAAAGTCAATAGCCTCTAAAAACAATAATTACACTGAATCAAGGTAGATGATATGGCAGATTCACAGACGCACAATCAAGGCGATACACAGTCACTAGAGCATTACTGGATGCCGTTTACGGCGAACAGGCAGTTTAAGTCGAGTCCCAGGATGCTCGCCCATGCCGAAGGTATGTACTATAAAGATGTCGCAGGTCGCCCCATATTAGACGGCACAGCAGGTTTGTGGTGCTGTAACGCCGGACACGGACGTAAAGAGATCTCTGAAGCGGTCAGTAAACAAATTCATGAGATGGACTACGCGCCCTCTTTTCAGATGGGCCATCCTTTAGCCTTTGAACTCGCCGAGCGCCTAGCCCAAATCAGCCCTAAAGGCCTAAACAAGGCCTTCTTCACTAACTCAGGTTCTGAATCTGTCGATAGTGCGTTAAAAATCGCACTCACCTACCACCGTGCTAACGGGGAAGCTACGCGAACTCGCTTTATTGGTCGTGAGCTGGGCTACCACGGTGTTGGTTTCGGCGGTATTTCCGTCGGCGGAATTGGCAATAACCGTAAGACCTTTAACCAGCAACTGCTGCAAGGTGTTGACCACCTCCCCCATACACTAGACATCAAGGACAACGCTTTTTGTCGCGGCATGCCTAAAACTGGCGCCGAGAAAGCGGAGGTGCTCGAGCAACTGGTTGCCCTGCACGGCGCAGAAAACATCGCCGCAGTCATTGTCGAGCCGATGTCGGGTTCTGCAGGCGTTATTTTGCCACCTGAGGGTTACCTGCAAAAGCTTCGCGAGATCACCACCAAACACGGCATTCTATTAATATTCGATGAAGTGATTACCGCATTTGGTCGTGTCGGCGATGCCTTTGCAAGTCAGCGTTGGGGCGTGATTCCCGATATGATCACCACGGCAAAAGCCTTGAATAATGGTGCGATCCCAATGGGCGCTGTGCTGGTCGATGACAATATCTATGATACCTGCATGCAGGGCCCAGAAAACGCTATCGAGCTGTTTCATGGCTATACCTACTCCGGTCATCCGGTTGCAGCAGCAGCGGCACTTGCCACTCTCAATATCTATGAAAATGAAAAGCTATTTGAGCGCACCAAAGAGCTCGAAGGCTACTTCGAAGATGCGGTACATAGCCTCAAGGGCTTACCGAATGTGATTGATATTCGCAACACGGGTCTTGTTGGCGGCATTCAGTTTGCCCCTAGCGAGCAAGGCGTAGGAAAACGCGGCTTCGGGATCTTTGAGCACTGCTTTGCCAATGGCACTTTAGTGCGTGCCACTGGCGATATTATCGCAATCTCACCACCGTTAATTGTCGACAAACAGCAAATAGATCAAATCGTTAATACCCTTGGGGATGCGATCAAGGCTGTGGGTTAATCCCGAAGCCGTTATTGCCGCTCGCAATAACGGCATCGGCAAGTCATGAACATTTACCGATAAATTAGTCTCCCTTCAGGGAATAGAATTAGGATTTTTGCGTTATGCACACCATTAACCATTACATTAACGGTAGCCACTCGGCGCCAAGCCAACGTACTCAAGCTTTCTTCGAGCCTGCGACAGGCGAGCAACGCGGCAGCGTATCGCTAGCCAGCGCCGCCGAAGTGGCAGGCGTGATTGAACTGGCTAAGAAGGCTCATGAATCATGGTCTAAAGTCACCCCACTTAACCGCTCTCGCGTGCTGTTTAAGTTTAAAGCCTTGGTTGAAGCCAATATGGATGAACTAGCCGAGCTTATTACCCGAGAGCACGGAAAAGTACTAGAAGACGCTAAAGGTGAGATCATCCGCGGCTTAGAAGTGGTTGAATTTGCCTGTGGTATTCCGCACCTATTGAAGGGCGAGCATACCGAGCAGGTCGGTGGTGGGGTCGATGCTTGGACCCTCAACCAGTCACTTGGCGTCGTCGCGGGTATTGCCCCATTTAACTTCCCTGTGATGGTACCTATGTGGATGTTCCCAATTGCAATTGCTTGCGGTAACAGCTTTATCATGAAGCCGTCGGAGAAAGATCCAAGCTCCGTGATGCGTATGGCCGAGCTTCTGACCGAAGCGGGTCTGCCTAATGGTGTATTTAATGTGGTTAACGGTGACAAAGAAGCCGTCGATACGCTACTGACACACAAAGATGTGCAGGCGGTGAGCTTCGTTGGCTCAACGCCTATTGCCGAGTATATCTACTCGACGGCATCGGCTCACGGCAAGCGTGTTCAGGCGCTCGGTGGGGCGAAGAACCATATGCTATTGATGCCTGACGCCGATCTTGACCAAGCCGTAGGTGCCTTGATGGGCGCAGCTTACGGCAGTGCTGGTGAGCGCTGCATGGCTATCTCGGTAGTATTAGCGGTGGGCGAGTCCGGTGATGCCCTCGTTGAAAAACTACTGCCACAGATCAAGGCGCTCAAAGTGGGTAATGGCGTGACTCCAGAGATGGACATGGGCCCGCTTATTTCAGCTCAGCATCTAGAGAAGGTCAGCAACTATGTTGAAACTGGCGTCGCAGAAGGGGCAAAACTGCTTGCCGATGGCCGAGAGCTATCAGTTGCCGATCATGAGCTGGGATACTTCTTAGGTGGTTGCCTGTTTGACCATGTCACCCCAGAGATGACCATCTACAAGGAAGAGATCTTCGGCCCAGTACTCGCCATCGTGCGCGTAAAAGATTACAGCGAGGCGCTGCAGCTAATTAATGATCACGAGTTTGGTAACGGCACAGCCATCTTCACCCAAAGCGGTGAGGCGGCGCGTCACTTCTGCCACAACGTACAAGTGGGTATGGTCGGCGTGAATGTACCTATCCCTGTTCCTATGGCATTTCATAGCTTTGGTGGCTGGAAACGCTCTCTGTTCGGTCCTTTGCATATGCATGGCCCAGATGGCGTGCGATTTTATACCAAACGTAAGGCGATTACCGCTCGTTGGCCGCAATCGACTCACAAGAGTGCTGCAGGCACCAAGGCCGAGTTTGTAATGCCGACAATGAAGTAACAATAACGAGGCGTGGCTTAGGCCGCGCTTTCTTCGTTTAGTTTACTGGTCAGACTTATCAGAGACATGGAAGCACTAATGATTCAGAACATAGATTCAATCCTTAACTTTGCCAAGCTCAACACCGCTATCGAGCGCTACAAACTCGATGCCGAAAAAGTGCTGGCAGGTAACCCAGGACAAGAATTGCAAAATCACTACTCAAGCGATTGCGAGCAGTTTCATGCTGGCGTTTGGCAAGGCGATGTAGGCACTTGGAAGGTCGCCTATAGCGAACATGAATATTGTGAAATTTTATCTGGGGCCAGCAAGGTCACCGATAACAATGGTCACAGCATAACGGTAAAAAAGGGTGACAGGTTTGTCATTCCAGCAGGGTTTGAAGGCACCTGGGAGGTGCTAGATAACTGCCGTAAGGTATACGTGATTTTCGAAGCTAACGCGCAATAAATAGACGTTTAGAAAATCACTTATCAGCCATGAGGTCGTAGCAATATGCTGCTGTTTGGCACAATCAAATGATGCTTAACGCCAACTGCTTATCAAGCATTGGTATAAAACTAATAACAGAGCATCGCAATCAACATAGTAAAATGGAGAAACTACCGTGTATAAAAAACTCAATAAAAAACGGATTGCCCAGATTGTCGGTCTATCAATGTCTACAGCGCTATTTGCCCCTCTAGCTCAAGCAGAGTTCTCTGGTGAGATCAGTGTTACTAACGATTACCGCTTCCGCGGTGTATCACAAACGGCCGGTGACTTCGCGGTTCAAGGTGGCTTAGACTACAGCCTAGAGAATGGCCTTTTCTTTGGTGCTTGGGCGAGTAATGTTGATAAAGATAGCTACGATGCCGATGTGGAAGTCGATATCTATGCAGGTTATTGGGGGGCTTTCGGTGCCGATGAAGAGTGGGAATATGACGTAACACTGACCTACTACAGCTACCCTGGACAAGATGAAAACACGGGTTACCTCGAGGCGAATGTTGGCCTTTACTATGGTGGTTTTCATCTAGCTCAGTGGTACACCAATGATTACGCTAATGCCGATGTTTCACTGAACTACACCGAGCTTAACTACTCCTATGAGATCTTCGAGAACTGGAGCATCGATGCCCACGTCGGCTACAGCTATGGTGACGGTGCCGATTACGACTGGGGTGAAGACTATGTCGATTACTCTATCGGCGTCTCTACAGAGCTTGGTGGTATCGGTCTGTCTCTAGCTTGGCTAGACACTAACCTAAGCGATGACAACATCATCGACTCGAAAGAGCCGTGGAGAAACGATGGTACTGTACTAGCCACCGCAAGCTATGCATTTTAAGCTCCCTAGATAGTTCCCTCCCAATAAAAAACCGCCATAAGGCGGTTTTTTATTGGGAGGCCATTTATTTGACCTTAGGTTTTAATGGCTATTTTAGTTTAGCCATACTCTCAAACTCTTCATGACTCAGGTGCTCCGCCACTTGGCGCCAACGGCCACTTAATTTTTCATGCTGCTCAATACGTTCGGGAAAAGTTTGAGATAAGTTGTCGATTAACTGCGCCTGCTTTTCACAAAGCTCAAGCCAGCGCTTGGCATTAGATATTTGCATAGTGTCATCCTTTACTAAAATTAAAGTAAATCCTTTGGCTAATACTCAGTCTAGCGCAAACTTGCTGATTCTGTGGCGCAGTACTCTTTTCAATCGTGCTAGGCAGGAGTATCTTAACTTTAGGGCTAAAATCGAACGAAAAGGAAAGCGCATGTCCCCAACCCTACTTAAAATTATTTTTATCGCCATTGCCGTTTTTATTATCTATAAGCTGATTTTCGGCGGCAAAAGAGGCTTACCCCTATTTGAGATGCATTTTAAAGACGGCCGTCTCACCTCGCACAAGGGCAAGATCCCAGATAAGTTTGCCAAAGAGTGCCGCGCTATAGCCAAGTCAAATAAACTGACTTGTACTGTTCGAGCTGAAAAACTGGGGGATGTTCGCCTGCACGTATCGGCCAATGTTAGCGATGCACTCACTCAGCGAATTCGCAATGTCTTTCCATTTGAGTATTACGATAAGAAGCAGGTTGATAACAGCCGCAAGACATCATAAATGCACTCTCACATTTTCAGTTCAAAGCATAGTACCAATCAGTATAAAAGGCCTTTGAACTGAAAAACTCTTGTTTAAACTCAAACAACCCACTTCACGACTCAACTTTTGAGATCACTAAGGTCACTTCAGCCATGGTGATACCAAATTTATTAATGTCACTTCGATTGATAATGGTGTTTTCATCCACTAAAAACATCCAGTCATCGAAAGTTACCTGATATTCAGTATCATCAACCGGCAGCATCATCTGGTATTCCCAGCGCAGTGCCATGCCTACAGCCTGACCTTGCGCTTCACCTAAAATATCATTTGCAGTACCTGTATACTTCCCACCACCAAGCTCAGTTATGTTCCAAATTCGGATCTGCTTTTCGCCGTCATCATAGACAAACCACTCTTTGATTTCGCCTTGGTTACCTTGCCAGCTCGCTTGCATATCGACAGTAAAACGTCTAATGACTTTGCCACTATAGTCCTGGACCGTACCATGGGCAGTAAGTTTTCCATCAAAGAACTGCTTCAAATCTAGATTAGGCTTAGTGCCCGCATAATCATTAATATCGGAGCTTGAACAGGCTGCAAGCAATAGCAAGCCTAATGCAGCAAAAATACGTTTAATCTTACTTAACAATCGCATGCGAGCTCCCCAATGAGTTGCTTTCTAAGCTCTGGCCGGCTGGTTGACTCTGACAACCAAATCGCTAAAAAGTCCTCACTAAACCCCTTGGGCATAGGCTTAGCTAACGGCTGACCGTTGAAGTAAAATTGGCTAACACCAGAATCAAGTACGCTTAACGTTAGCTTGTCGCCCTCTACCACATTGGGCCAAACATGCTTAATTTCAGCAAGCCATTTTTGCTGACTTTGCTCACTTACCCCTAAGTGCTGCCACTGATCTAACGTCGCTTCCACCAGACGCTCACTTGGGATCTCTTGGTAATACTCAATGTCTAACACCAGAGGTAATTCGCCTTGACTGTAGTTGCCATCAAGAGTGAGTAATTTGGCTCGGTAAAGCGAAAACCACCACCACTGCATCTCACCGCGACCAACCTCTTTAAAATCGCCTAACTTATGCAAAGGTAACGGATTAGAGTGGCTTAAAGCATTTTGGGGACGAGTCACTTGAGGATCGGTACCAGCGTTTGCTGAAGCAGCGACTTGCGGCGATTCATCAATTAGCTGCTGAACAATTTTAGCTTGGACTGAACTGGCAAACACAAGCAAAATGCTCAACGCCCAGATTATCGATTTTGCCGCACTTAGACTGTGCCTGCCAACAACTGATGTAACACGCATAATTTCATCCCTATCATCAGCAGGGCTTATGATTGAGGCCGACTGACGTTAACAAACATAGGAAACATTACGAGCCAAACAAAGAACAGGATCAACGCGCTATAGAATAATTCTAACGGCAAAACAACTGCCTCAAGGCGCGCTCCAGCCAAATAACTCAAGCAGCCGAATATCCCACCGAGTAAGGCATTAAACTGCCAAGTTAATTTTTGAGTGAAGGCCAAGCTATAGCGCAATGAAATGGCAAAGTGGCACCATATCGCTAGCAGCCAAAGGGGGAACTGCTGGAATTGAAACACACCAGCAAGCATTAGCAAGCTATCGAAGGCAAATCCAAATATGGCGACTTTAAGCATCAAGCTTACATCTTGGCGTACATCGCTAGATAAGGCGAAATGCGCGAACAATAACGGGATGGTCAGCCATAAAGATGAGTTTTTATACAAGATAGAAAGCCACCAAACCGCTTGAAACATGAGCAGATTGACAACTATCAAGTGCTGCTTAGCAAACTGAATCAAATGATTTGGCATCATGCGACCTCCAAAAATCACAGCACTAGCGATTAGCCTGCAAGCGGTATTGTGGCCGCACTGCCACTAAATGCACGGTACTGGTAGTTCTTTCTAAAAAGCCGCCTTCACAGTAGCTTAAATAGAACTTCCACATGCGGATAAAGTCATCACCGTAGCCAAGCGCTTTTATCTTAGGTAGCGCAGCGTCAAAGTTATCATGCCAATCTTTAAGTGTTTTGGCGTAATCAAGCCCCATATCATCAACCGAGAAAGTGACAAAGTCGGTATGCTTGGTGAGCTCATTGGTCATGCGTGTCACTGACGGTAAGCAGCCACCGGGGAAGATATAGCGCTGGATAAAGTCAGCCCCTTTGCGATAGCTATCGTAGCGCTGATCTGCAATGGTGATAGCTTGGATAAGTAACCGCCCATTGGGCTTAAGTAGACCCTGGAGCTTTTTGAAAAATCCAGGCAGGTATTCATGACCAACCGCTTCGATCATTTCAATCGACACCACTCGGTCATACTCACCAGTTAATATGCGGTAATCATCTTTCAGCAAGGTTATCGAGCCTTGCAAGCCCTCAGCTGCAACCCGAGCAACCGCGTATTCATATTGCGCATCAGAAATGGTAGTAGTGGTCACCTTAACGCCATAATGTTTGGCGGCGTAAATAGCTAACGCCCCCCAACCGGTGCCCACTTCTAATAGCGTTTGTCCCGGGGTTAAATCTAGACGTTCACAAATAGTTTTTAATTTATGCTGCTGTGCCTCATCCAGCGAAGCACCGCTATGAGGGTAAAGCGCGCTGGAATACAGCATCTCTTTATCTAGGAACTGCTGATACATGTCGTTGCCCAGATCATAGTGCGCCAAGATATTGCGCTTAGATCCCGCTTGGGTATTACGATTAAACAGGTGAGACATGCGGCTAAAAGGCGCCATCAGCCAAGACAGTTTTTGCTCAAGCTTGTCGAGCAACGGCAAGTTACGTGCAAACAGCTGCACAACCTTGGTCAGATCTGGGCTGGCCCAATGCGCTTGGATATAGGCTTCGCCGGCACCAATTGAACCCGACAACAGTATTTGCCGGTAAAATCGTGGATTGTTAACGATAATAGTGGCGTGTAAATCAGACTCTTTACGCCCAAACTCAAAGCTTTTATCACCATCGATAAGGCTTAAGTGACCATCAGCAAGACCAAGAAGCGCACTGAGTAACAACTTTCTTGCAAGGCTGTCCGGCAGGCTCTCATTAGCCAGATTATTTTTAGTGGTAATATTTTCCATTATCGTTTCTCCGCTGGCTTACCGGGATGCCCAACAAAAGGCACACGTTTTATAAATAATTTAAGTGCTTGCCAATAAATTCCTTGGACGATTCTAAGTGTCATAAAAGGAAAATTTATCAGCATGGATTGCAAATTTTTAGCACTCATATCACGCTTAAACAGACACAAATTGGCATCAAATAACTTCTGCGTATTACGGTTTTCAATACCGACTCTAACTTCGCTGCTAGGCGCTTTAATCCGCCAAATGTATTTCATGTCGAGATCCATAAAAGGCGAAACATGAAATGCTTTGTCCATCGGCTCAGTATGTTCAAGGTTAACTAAGTAATAATGCCGTTGATTCCAGGGGGTATTACTCACCTCGGCCAACATGTATTTAGCCTTATCGCCCTGATAGCAAAAAAAGCAGTTTATCGGGCTAAAATAGATGCCAAAGTGCCTTACTTGGCCAACAAAGACCACACGGTTACAGGCCGTTGTCGCCCCAAGCTCTATGATCTTATTTAGCACTTTAACCTTTAAACTTTGCTCTTTTGTGCCATAAGCGGCGAGGTAATCCGTTACTTTAAACCTCAATGGTGCAAAGCGCGTTGAGGAAAATACCCAACTGACCTGTTCCAATCGTTCAAGTTCATCAAGATCTATGCCCATCATCGCCATTTGATAATCAAAACAGTGCTTAGTGGGGCTATAACGGCGATGGCTCACCTTGCCGCGATAAACCCCGCTTACAAATGGCTCAGTTTTTAACAATACTTTTGTCATAAACGCATTCCAAAGGCTTCACACACATCAAATGCACTGTGGACACCATCTTCATGAAAGCCGTTGTACCAATAAGCACCCGCATAATGGGTATGGTTTACACCCGAGATTAGCGCTCGCTGTGACTGCGCTTGCAGACTTTGTTCATTAAAAACCGGATGCGCATAATTAAATGTACGTAATACCTTGCCAGGTGAGATCAACTCAGATTGATTTAAAGTCACACAAAATGTTGGCGTACCTGCAGGCAAGCGCTGCAAGATGTTCATGTTATAGGTCACCGACGCTTGGCGCTGAGTATTACCATCTAGGCGATAATTCCAGCTAGCCCAAGCCGCTTGGCGTTTAGGCATTAAGCTTTCGTCGGTGTGCAGCACCACTTCGTTGTTTTGATAGGCAAGCTTGCTTAGCACTTGCTGCTCGTCATCTGTCGCGTCTTGTAGCATCGCCAGCGCTTGGTCGCTATGACAAGCCAAAATCACTTCATCAAAGGTTTGCCACTCACCTTGATTTACTTGTAATTGCACACCACCGGTTTCAGAACCAATTGAGCGCTTAATGGCTGTCACCGGGCTACTTAGATGAATTGAGTCTTTAAAAGGGGCGATGAGATCAGGAATATAGCTACGGGAACCGCCCTCCAATACATACCACTGCGGCCTGTCGGCAATATTAAGTAAGCCGTGATTTTCAAAAAACTGAATAAAGAAGCGCAATGAGAAAGCGCGCATATCATCAATACTCGATGACCAAATGGCTGCGCCCATCGGCAAAATGTAATGCTCACTAAAGAAGTCACTAAAGCCTTGACTATCTAACAGCTCTCCCAAGGTTTGGTATTGGTAGCTGTCAGCGGCAAAAGCTTGCTTACAGAGCTTATTAAAACGCAAGATCTCTAAAATAAATGACCAAAACTTGGGTCTAAAAAGGTTACGCTTTTGAGCAAATAAAGAGCTGATTGTATTGCCGTTATACTCAAGACCCGTATTCGCATTATGTACACTAAAACTCATCTCTGTGGCTAAAGCTGTGACATTAAGCCTTGCTAATAACTGCTCAAACCTTGGATAAGTGCGGTCGTTAAAAACAATAAAACCGGTATCGATGGCATAATCTTTTCCGTCCACATTCACATCAACTGTAGCTGTGTGACCGCCAATATAGTCATTGGCCTCGAACACTGTTAACTCATGTTTTTGCGACAAAATATGTGCGCAGGTCAAACCTGAAATCCCGGTGCCTACGATAGCTATTTTTTTACGCCGCTTGCTATTCTCAACGATATTCATTGGCGCACCTTATTGACAGTTTTAGATTTTGACTTTTGAGAAGGAGTCACTTGTTCAACATTTACGTGCGCTGCACTCGATGTTGCATCAATTGGCTCAACGGATTCATTAGTATTAATTTTTTCCCAAATCCTGCGCGGCAACAAAGCCATTAACTTGAGCAACCAGGTAAAGCGTTTAGGAAAATGGATCTCTCGCGTCCCCTTGTGCAATCCTTTACGAATGGCGATAGATGCTTGTTCAGCACTTTGTTGCATCGGCATGGGAAAATCGTTTTTGTCCGTTAAAGGGGTTTTTACAAACCCTGGGCAGATAACGCTAACTCCAATGTCATGGGGCTTTAAATCAATTGCTAAACTTGCAGCCAAATATTGCACTGCTGCTTTGGAGGCACCATAAGCTTCGGCTCGAGGGAAAGGCAAATACACCGCACTAGAGCCCATCAACGCAAGTCTTCCGCCTTTGGAGATAAGTGGCGTGAAAGCTGATAAACAGTAGCCCATTGCAATCAGGTTAGTGCGGATCACACGCTCAAACAGTTCAGCGTCAAAATTAACGGCGTCATTGATATATTCACAGCTTCCGGCATTTAAAATCACCAAATCTAACGGTGCAGAAAGTTTTAGTTTTATGATGGAGGCTTGAACGTTAACCTCATCTTTATCGGTTATATCAAACACCAGTTGTTCAGTACCTTTTAACTGAGATAAGGCTTGCTGGTTGCGGCCACAAGCAAACACTTGCCAACCTTCGGCAATATAGTCTTGTGCTAATTGCAAACCAATCCCTGAGCTAGCGCCAGTAATCAGCACGCTCTTTGTCTGCTTACTTACCTGTTCTTCGCCGTTCATTTTGAAGCCTTTGCTTTAACCAGTTTGACCAAACCACCCAGCAAAGGAATATGTTCGTACAACATAGTGCCAAGGTCGAAAAAGTCTTGGTGCTGATAAATTTTACTGTCTAAGCCAAGGATGCTAACGCCTTCAACAGTAATATCCTCGCCAGCATTAAGCTTAGAGTGGCTAAATACCATGGTCCACTTGAGGGTTGCTGCACCTTGTTGATGGATAACCTGATGAATATCAAAATCAATTGACGCCACATTCTGATAAAGATTGGCAAAATAGTTCGTTAGAGCGAGTAGACCAGATACATGATGCAGTGGGTCGCTAAATTCGATATCGTCGCTGTAAACCTGCCCAAGCAAGTGCAAGTTATCTTTATTAAGCTCCTGATATAAATTAATAAAACTATCTACCAGCGCTTTTTCTTGAGCGACTTGCTCAGACAAGCTGTTATTTTGTAGTAAGCAATTATCGCCTTCGGACTTTGCCAAAGATGACAACCCCCTTGTTGTTTGTTCTGCGTTAGCTGTCATCCGAAAATCTCCTTATCTAAATCCACGCGACTTTCGCGATCGATTTCTTGGGCTTGCTGTACTCCAATTTGCTGAGCTTTAGCGCTTCCTTTCTTTATCGCAGACAAAACGGCTATGGCGCGCGTTCTAGCAAACTTATGATCAACTATAGGTGAAGCGTAATCGGTACCAACAAAAAGTTGTGCTTGAATAGGTATTTTAAGTTTATGAATTAACTTCAAATCTACCCCATCAAGCTCTGGTAAATAATTACGGATAAACGCCCCTGTTGGATCACATTTTTCGCACTGTGAAATCGGATTAAATACGCGGAAATAGGGCTGGGCATCGCAGCCTGTTCCTGCTGACCATTGCCAGCCACCATTATTAGCTGCTAAGTCACCATCAATGAGTTTTTGTCTAAAGTAACGCTCCCCCCAACGCCAATCGACCAGCAAATGCTTAGTCAAAAAGCTAGCTGTCACCATACGAAGACGATTGTGCATCCAACCCGTTTGGTTTAACTGTCGCATCGCGGCATCGACTAATGGGTAACCTGTTCGCCCCTCACACCAGGCTTGAAACTCGCGAGGGTTATTGCGCCATTTAATGCTATCGGCTAATGCATTGAAGTTTGCCCGTCTAGATAGCTTGGGAAACGCCACCAGCAAGTGGCGATAAAACTCACGCCAAATCAATTCGTTTAACCAGCAGCGCCCCGGGCTCTCATCATGCACTAATGCATCAGGATAGTGGCTTAAAAGCACTTGCAAACATTGGCGAGGACTGAGTATGCCAATGGCAAGATAAGCAGAGAGCTGGCTAGTGCCATCGATAGCGGGAAAGTCACGACAGGCTTGATAACCTGCCACTTTCGCTTGGGCAAATTGACGCAGCTTGGCTTGCGCTGCGTGTTCACCGACCTGCCATTGTTCGCTGCAGATCTTAGTACAATGAAACTCAACATAATTAGGTGTCGGTAATGGCGCAGCAATCGGCTCAGGCCGCGCTAACGTTTGGATCGGATCTTGTTTTGCTATCTGGCGCCATTTTTTAGCAAAAGGAGTAAACACCTTATACATTTCACCCGACAAATTAAGCACAGATAAAGGCGGTAAAAAACAATGTTGCAGGCTAAGCTCAAGCTTGATTCCAGCCTCAATAACGGCATGATCTCGGCGCTGCTCATTACACTCTGGCTCACTCGTGGCAAACACTTTAGTCATCTGCCAAGTTGCGACGTATTGCGATAACAGCTCAGGTATCGCGTCAAAATCATCTGCGTGGCAAATATCCAGTGGGATCCCAAGCTCAGCAAGCTCTATGGCAAGCTGATTAACCTGCCTTTCTATAAAGTCTAACTGAATGGGCGCAACATCATGAGACGCCCACTGTTTAGGCGTCACCACAAATATCGCCCGCACGGTACCTTGATGCTCTGCAGCATACTGGCAAGCCGCTACTAGAGTTTGATTGTCATCGAGGCGCAAATCATGCCTAAACCAAACAAGTGCATTATTGCCGATAGAGTGATTAGTATTCATGTTATTTTTTTCCCTCTACGTCAGACAATATTTGTTGTGAGAATTCCGTTTGCTTGGGAACCGCAATACCACATAGCGCAAGCAGTTTCGGCGTATCACAATGCGCCATACCAAGTGCTTGATTAACCACTTTGGCGTAACTCCCAACCAGATGCACTTTGGCGCCAGCACTGGTCATAAAATCTTGTAACGCTTGGGTTTCTGTGGACGTCATTTGCGGCTGCGGCAGCACAAAGACTTGGCTGCAGTTGAGTCGCTGCACAATAAAGTTAAGCTCGCTTACATTAGCAACTTTTACCAAGTTATGACTGATGTGATAGGCAATCAACTCTAACGACATCATCAATGAGTTGATGGGTTTAGCCCCCTGTAACTCAACTAATAAGTGGGGCATTTGCGCGTCTGCTTGCTGTTGAGCCAATCGCCTTTTAGCGATACGAGCAGACAGCTCGTCAATCAGCCAGGTTTCAATACTAGCGGCATCGGGGCGGCCCAATAGCAAGCCTTCAAGTCCATTCAGCCATGGCCAATAAAGGCCATTTTTTAGGACTGAAAACGGATACAGACCAGACAATTCAGTAAGCTTTGTGTTCAGCGCCGCGGCATTAAAATCGAGACAAGATTGATTGAGACATTCAATATTCTCTAGCCAAAGGTTTTGCTCTTCAGTCGTTAATGCTTGCTTAGCTAACGGCTTGGCTGCTGCTTGCGTTTGCGAGGACTTTAATAGCGGCTTCACTTTGCTAATGGCGACACCTTGGTTTAGCCAAAATAAGATCTCTTCTATTTGGGCTAAATGATACTCACCATATAACCGATGCCCCTTGGGCGTTCGCTTAGGGACTACTAGACCAAAGCGTCTTTGCCACGCCCTCAAGGTAACTGGGTTAACCCCGGTGCGCTGGGCTGCATCACCTATGGTTAACCATATTGCTTCACCCTCAACCTTATCCATGCTGCACTCCTGGTTAATAATCAAACCTATGCCTAGTAGGCATACCTTAGCTTGAGCTCTTGAGGGTGCGGATTAAGATACACTTGGTTCTCAATATAGGGGGTTGGAAATTCACGCAGATAATGGTTAATCAGCGTCATTGGTACCAAGATAGGTTGCAAGCCTTGGTTGTATTTCAAAATCGACTCAGCAAGCTCAGCTTTTTGCGCACTCGACAGATGCTTTTTAAAGTAGCCTTGGATATGTTGCAGCGCACTGGTGTGATTTTTTCGAGTCGCCTTGATCTTTAAGATCTGCATAAAACCGGTAAAGTAGGTATCAGCAATCTTTTCTAGATCACCACTCATATCAGCCAGCAAAGGGCCTAGATCGCGATACAGCTTTGGATTGTGGGCCATCAGCATGTATTTGTAGCGGGCGTGGAAATCTAAAATATTACTCTTGGTAAAGCCTGACGCTTTTAGCATGTGCCAATCATGGTAAGCATATACACGAGTAAAGAAGTTCTCGCGAATAGGTAAGTCGTGTAAGCGCCCTTCTTCTTCAACGGGAAGCTGTGGGTAACGCTCCATCAGCTTTCTAGCATAAACACCAATGCCAGACTTCCATCCATTGTTAGTGCCATACTTATATTCAGTGACACGTTCCATACCGCAGGTTGGCGATTTAGCACATAAAATATAGCCACCTAAGAAATCGAGCTGCGCGACTTTTTTATCACTAAAATCATTGAGCTTGTCAGTCACATCAACCGAGCCATCGGCACTTTTAACAAAGATGATATCACCGTCTTTCTCTAATCGAATTGATTTTCGAGGGGCGCCCATGCCTATAGCCATTTCTGGGCATACTGGTACATAATCGAAATGTTCGGCGATCTCTTTACGGCAATAACTTGAAGCCTTATGGCCGCCGTCAAAGCGCACTTTATCGCCGAGTAAACAGGCACTAATACCGATCTGGATTTTATCTGGATTAAATTGGCTCATAGTCATAATACTCCCTATTAGACTGTTCATTACGCCGCTAACTTGTACAAGGATCACTTTTTTGTACAAGTTTTAATTTAGCCCTAAACCATCCCCCTTTTTAAGTGAATTTTAGACATAAAAAAAGCCAGTTTAAAACTGGCTTTTCAATGTATTAGTGAATAAAACGCTTATCGTGTTTTATCGGCAAACCGCTCTAGTCCCCACACCAGTAGAATACCGGCAAACATAGCTATCACGGCATAGAGCATCAAAGAAGGCTGACCAGTAATATGCTCATACTGCATCGGTGAGAGTATGCGCTCATCTAGCGGTACCATTTCGCCCTTTGAATTTTCACGGAAGGTCAACACCTCTTTCCAAGGCCAGATCTTACCTAGGGTGCCCAGCATTAGTCCGATTAAAAACATCAGCGTTGCGTCATGGTACTTCCGAAGTAACGCCGACAACACGTGACTAAAGCAGAGTATGCCGATAGCAGCACCTGCCGCAAAGGTGGCCATAATGCCAAGTTCTAAACTCTTCACGGCGCCGATGACTGGGGTGTATAGCCCAAGTAGTAACAAGATAAAACTGCCCGAGATCCCCGGTAAGATCATCGCTGTAATCGCAATACAGCCTCCCAAGAACACGTTGAGGTAGGTCATCTCAACTGCAATAGGGTTTAGCATGGTTATTCCCCACGCAAACACCGCCCCCAAGGCAAACAAGGCTATGCGCCCTAAGGTAAAGCCCTTCACTTGCTTAAGCATATGAATGACAGAAATCAGTATTAGACCAAAAAAGAATGACCACACTGGGATCGGGTGGGTAACCAGCAAGTATGTGATCAATTTGGCTAGACTCAGAATACTGGTCAATATGCCACCGAATACACAGACTAAGAATGGACCATTAATATGCATGAAAGCCGCTTTAATGCCCTGCTCTTTGATCACGCCCAGTAAAGAGGGTCTAATTTTTTTAATACTTTCCAATAATGGATCGAGAATCGCCGTAATAAAGGCGATCGTACCGCCAGATACCCCTGGGACAACATCGGCTGCGCCCATCGCCATTCCCTTAAGGTAGGTCTTTAAATAATTCACTTTATTCCTTAATTCACTCAAAACTGCTCGCCGGCAAAATTATACGTTCCATTCCAACCAAAAAGGAAATGAAGTTTGCTTTTATAAAGGTAAATTAACCTACGGCTGGCATTTAATGTTAATTCGATGTTAACCTCATCTGACCAGTTCAGCAAACAGGGAACGAGATGAACCAGTTCGAACAAAATCAAAAGCCCACTAAGGTGATGTCACTCTATAACCGCGTCACCAAACTCCCCTTTGGCAACAAGCTTTTTTCCTTAATGGTTAGCCGAATGGCACCTTACTTCGGTACAGTAAAACCCATCATTAGTGAATTAAATGTGAATCGCTGTGTTTGCCAAATAAAAAAACGCAAAGCAGTACACAACCATATCCAGACAGTACACGTTATCGCTATCTGTAACGGCCTAGAAATGGCTATGGGAGTCATGGCTGAAGCGTCAATCCCGTCACATCTAAGATGGATCCCTAAGGGAATGAGCGTGGATTACACAGCCAAGGCGGGGAGCGATATTACCTGTGTTGCCGAGGTTAAGCCTGAGCAATGGGTACCCGGTGATATGCTGGTGCCCGTCACCGCTTACGATACAGACGGCGTAATTGTGGTTCAAGGCACCATCAAGCTGTGGATCTCTGAAAAGCCAAGCAAAAGCTAGCGCTCAGCCTAGGCTTAAAAATATTCTTTTGTCGGTCACCGTTTCCCTGCTATTATTTCTAGAACTACCGAAACATATTTTCTTTATGAGTTAAACGTATGGATACTGAAATTGCGGCGAAAGCCCTGAAAGAGCTAGGCCACCCGACTCGGTTAACCCTATTTAGAGCCCTAGTCAAAGCCGGACGTAAGGGGCTACCCGTTGGCCATCTACAAGAGATCTTACAGATCCCAAACTCGACGCTGTCACATCACCTGTCGAGCTTAATGTCTGCCGGGCTCGTCAAGCAGCATCGCGAGGGACGAATACTACATTGCATCCCTCAATTTGACTGCTTAGAGAGCCTGATTCAATTCTTACAGGAAGAGTGCTGCTCAGGAGAATCCTGCTAACAGAGTTTTTACAGCGCCATTAAACCTGACTGTATTCAACAGAAATTCACTAAATACCAGTACCTTAATCGGTAGCGCAGTGATAAAAACAGATAGTACCCGATGACAAAAAACGCAGTATCAACTGGTGTAATAGATAGCTGGGATGACGCTAAGGGATTTGGTTTTATCCAAACACCCAGCCAGAAACAGCAGGTCTTTTTACACATTTCAGCCTTTACTCATCAAGGACAGAGGCCACATGCGGGTAACCGAGTCCAATTTCACCTAGCTAAAGACAAGCAAGGTAAGTGGCGCGCCGACAAAGCGCGATTGCTCAGTGGCGGCGCAACAAAGGCCAGTCGAAAAATTAGCGGCTCACCAAATCGATTAAGTATCGCTATTGCGCTGAGTTTTATCGCCGCCTTGAGCATTGGCTACACACTGCAGCATATTCCTCTTTGGCTACTCCTCTATTTTATCTCTGCTAGCCTAGTGACATTTATCGCCTATGGCTGGGATAAGCGCTCTGCACGTAACAATCGCTGGCGAGTGAGTGAGTTTAAACTTCACCTATTAAGCTTGGCGGGCGGCTGGCCCGGTGCGTTACTGGCTCAGCAGTGGCTAAGGCATAAGTCTGCTAAGGGGCGTTTTAAGTTTATCTTATGGTTAACCATAAGCATTAACCTTGCACTTATTTACCTCCTACACAGACCGGAACTGAGCAACATGTTTCGCTAGCCAAAAGAAAAGCAGCCCCAATAGCGGCTGCTTTTTAGTATATAGCGCCTGTTTAGCTTAAAAAGCTTAAGGTATCACCGTCACCTCAGCCGATCCAGACACCATGCCCATCGTTGCGGTCACGGTGGCGTGACCGACACCTTCGGCACGGATCAGGTCTTGGTGGCCATAGGCGATGCTATAATCAGTTGAACTCCAATTGACATATTTAGCGTAGTCATTCACATCACCATTGCTATAAGTCACCATCACCTGAACAGTTTGATATTCACCATCTTTAAGTGTCAGGGTATTCGGAATTATCTCTACCAGTTCTACTACATTAGGTTTAACGTTCAACAACAAGCTATCGCTAAATCCGTCATAGCTAGCGGAAATGGCTGCAGAGCCATCCTGACCAACTCCCATGGCCTCGCCAGCACGGGAGTTACCCGTTTGGATCGATACGGTATAGGGATCATCACTTTTCCAATCCGCATCTAAGGTAATATCGACCACAGTGCCGTCAGAAAAATACGCATTGGCATAAAACTGCTGCATATTTTCAGAGTAAATCGTATCGACTCTAGGGGTGATCTCTATGCGCTCTATCACGGCAGCAGTAACTTGAGCATTGACACTATCGACAACGCCGTCAAGTTGCGCAGTGATCTCACTCATGCCCACAGCTTTAGCCGTTGCCGTACCACCATTGCTCCCCGAAGTAACGATATGTACCACATCTATCTGGCTCGAAGACCAAGTGGCGAGCTCTGTCACATCCTCATCGGGCCTATCGATATAAGTTGCAACCGCTTTATAGCGCCCCTTAGTACCAATGGGTGCAGACAGATTATCGGGGGTAACGGTCAGCGCAACAAGCTCACTGTCATAGACATTGATCCTGCCTTGCCCCTGAACACCTTGATAAATTGCAAAGGTATCCGTTGCCCCCACCTCTATACCGTATGCAACACCTTTATCGTTAATGGAGACTTTACTCGCATCCCCCGTCCGCCAGTCACTGAGATCTGTAACCTCTTTTTGAGTTATCGATCCGCTATCATTTCTATAAACAGCAAATGCCTGTAACTGGGTCGTTTTATTCACGATAACGAGAGTATCGGCGGGCTCGACTTGCACGCCTAAATATTCTAAATCACTGACGATAACTTGAGCCTGAGCGTCCATACCGTAGTAATGTGCATTCACACTCGTCTGTCCGTGGGCATCCCCTGTGACCTGACCTGCAGAGAACCCAGATGGGACAACATGTGCTATAGCATCATCTGCTAAAGTCCATGTAGTTGCTGTCGAGACATCATTTGAATAACCATCAGAATAGAACGCCCTCGCGATATACTTTTGGCTTTCATTAATATTTATCGTCGAGCTTACTGGCGTGACCTGAAGATCCACTAAAATGGGTTCATTCACGAACAGTGATGCCTTAGCCGTGAGTGATTTATAGCTAGCTTGGATCTCTGTGTTACCCGCCAGTAGAGTATGTGCCACACCTAGAGAGTCGACGGTAGCAATGTCCGTTTGGCTGCTCTGCCAACTCGATTCTAATGTCACCTCTTTACTGCTGCCATCTGAGAAACGAGCAAAGGACTGATACGCTTGGTCTAGCCCTGCGGCAACCGATGCATCTGCTGGTGACACCGTCAATTCGACTAATTCAGCAGGCGTTACCTTAACCACGGCAGTATCCGTTGCCGTTAAATACTGAGCCGTGACGGAAGTCTGCCCAACTTCCATGGCGCTGGCAAAACCGCTGTTAGGTGCGCCAGTATCGATATGCACTATCGCCTCATCATTCGATCTCCAAGTTGCAACCTTAGTGATATCTTCAGAGGTGTTATCGGTATAGAAAGCACGGGCAGCAAACTGGCCCTCAGTCCCTACTGGCACAGTGATTAAACTTGGTGTGACACGAATATAATTCAGTTGTGCATCGGTCACGTTAAGTTCAGCTGTTGCCTGTAAACCGCTATAACTTGCACTAACGATGATATTGCCCGCCTTATAGCTTTGAGCAACGCCCAATCGATTAAGCGTTGCGACCTCGCTATCTGAACTGTTCCAATTAACGACGTCAGTAAGGGGCTTACTGCTCCCATCGGAGAACACACCTATCGCTTGATAAGGCTGGCTGAGCCCTGCAGCAATACTGCTATAAGCCGGTGAGATCACTAGGTTTTCAATGACAGCATCGGTTACCTTCACATCAACCTTATCGCTCTGCCCTTCAAAATCGGCTTGCACTTTTGTCATCCCGACCGCAATTGCCTCGGCAAAGCCCGCCTCGCTTCCCGTTGCCGCAATATTAACTAGGCTTGGATCGATAACACTCCAAGTGGCTAAATGGGTGACATCACTCGTATGACCATCGGAATAAAATGCATCGGCGCGATACTGCCCCGTCGTCCCCAACGGAACCGATAGGTTTGCAGGAGAGACTTGAAGACTAGTCACTTCGGCATCGGTCACATTAAGCTCTGCAACCGCTGAGAAACCGATATAACTCGCTTGGATCTGACTCATCCCCAGTTGATAACTTTGGGCTAAGCCATATTTATCAATGGTTGCAACTGCTAATGCCTTGGACTGCCAGCTGGCTACATAAGTTAACTCTTTATGACTACCGTCAGAGAATATGCCAAACAATCGATACTGCTGAGTGTTCCCCGCCGCCACTGTCGCTGTTACAGGTGTCAAAGTAACCGACTCGAGTATTGCACTGGTGACATTAACATTGGCGCTTGCTTGCATGCCTTGATAGCTAGCCTCGATGCTCGAGCTCCCTTGAGCCGCACCTTCGGCAAGTCCTGTGGCGTTCACCTGAACAATTGAGGGCGACAGCGAACTCCAATTGGCTAAGCTAGAGACATCGCTGCTATGACCATCTGAATAATAGGCCGTTGCAATCAGTTGCTGGCTATAACCTACTGCGATGCTGCTCTCTGCGGGGGAAACCTGCAACTGAGCGATCACCGCATCAGTCACAACTAAATCGGCACTGACCTGCATGCCAAGATAACTGGCAACAATCTTCACCTGTCCCTCAACAAGACTATGCGCTAAGCCAAAGCGGTCGATGGTGGCAATGCTGGTATCACTGGTTTGCCAATAGGCGTAAGGTGTCACCTCTTTACTGCTAGCATCAGAAAAGAGCGCGAACAATTGATAAGGCTGATGATTGCCTGCTGCAACGCTCGCGCTGACTGGTGAGATGATTAGGCTCTGTAAAATTGCAGGGGTGACCTTGGCCGTTGTTTTGCTGCTGATGGTTGTCAATGCCCCAATCTCAGCTACAGCTTGCGAATCGCGCCCCATAGATGTTGAGCTGACTCCAGAGCTTAGCCCTGCATAGGTTGCCGTGATCTCTACCAGCCCCTCGCTAAGTCCCTTGGCATAACCAGCATCGACTCCGGTATTAACAATGCTCACGACTTCTCTGTTACTCGATATCCAGCTCGCCTGCTTCGTAACATCCTTGCTATGCCCATCTGAGTAATAGGCAATTGCAATATATTGGCCTTGCGTCCCTATGGGTACCTGCAGATCTCTCGGTGAGATCTGTAAATCGACCAAAGTCGCTGCCGTCACCATTAACTCTGTCGACTGACTCTGTCCCAGATAATCGAAGCGGATCTCGGTAACCCCCTCTAGATAAGTATCCGCGATGCCAGAAAGCCCTCCCGTTAAGCCAACAGAAGCGATTTGCGGCTCACTACTTTGCCAATACCCCAAACTCGTGACATCTTTTACGCTACCATCACTAAAACTTGCATGGGCGTGATATTGAACCTGAGTACCAGCCGGTACTTGGGTATTTAAAGGAGAGATCTGCAGCGAGGTTAACACAGCATCGGTAACCTCTAGCTGTGCATCGGCACTTAGCTCTTGATAGGTGGCGGTAATGCTTGAACTACCAACCGCTATAGCAGTGGCATCGCCAGCATTTTGCCCTTGTGCTGTTATGTCGACAACATCAGGTTGTGATGCAGACCAGAGTGCATCACGGCTCACATCTTTTACCTGACCATCTGAAAAGTAGGCCGTAGCAACATAACTGCCTTTGGTTCCCACAGGAAATATCCCCTGGGAGGGAGTCACGATTAAGTTACTGAGCTGCGCATCCACAACCGTCGCGCTGGTTGTATCGGATAAGCTAATATCGGCAAAGGAGAGCGTCGCGCTCACTCGTGTTTGCCCCAGTGTCTTAGCCACCAAAAAACCTTGGTCATCGATAGACGCAATATCCACGGAGGAGCTTTGCCACGCTGACTGCGGCGTCACATCGATACTCAAACCGTCCTCTAAGATCAGGTGGGCTTGATACTGCAGACTGGTGCCGTTTGGTAATACTTCATTAGGGGGAGTAATCAATAGCTGACTAGGTTTAGTCGCTAGCACGACTAATGTAGCCAATGCCTCTTGAGCAGAAAAATGCGCTTTCACCTGCGTTACACCCACTGTAAGCCCTGTTGCAATGCCGATAGCTTCTCCATCGCTCCCTATCGTTGCGATATTGGTGTCTAAGCTTGTCCAGCTAGCATCGTTAGTCACATCTTGTTGATGACCATCGGCAAATAAAGCCAAGGCACGATAACGCTGACTCATTCCAACCAATATCTGTGCCTGTCCAGGTTCAATATTCAGTGCGGTCAGAGCGGCATCCGTCACCTTAAGTGCCGCGCTATCGGTTAATACCGTGCCCCCTTCTTGTGCAGGGGGAAGACTTGCGGTGATCTGCACCTCTCCCGCTAAGACCCCCATAGCGACACCATTTGCAGAAATACTGGCAAGCGTAGGCTCACTGCTCGACCAGCTGACCTCTTGGCTAACATCCTTAATTTCACCGTCGCTGTAGGTCGCGATAGCTTGATAAATTTGCTGGGTACTTACTGCGATAACACTGTTGCTTGGAGTAATATCAAGAGCGACCGCATAGGCAGGGCATGGGTCACCGGGTCCACCGCAGCCCCCTGTAGGAAAACCATCGTCATCGCCACCACAACCAGCAAGAATCAATAAAGTCAGCAAGAACAGCTGGCGATATACTTGTTTAAATAAGGACATAGTTAGATCTCCGGCTTCATTTCTGATGTCGTTGATTGGATGTGTATTAACACTCGGCGGTTTTCATGGCGATGCTCAGGGGTATCATTTTTCATTACCGGGAATTGCTCACCATAACCATGTACCTCTATCTGCTCGGGTTTTATGCCCGCCGCAATGAGATAGTCCGCGACGGCTTGAGCCCTACGTTCCGACAATGCTTGGTTGTAGGCTGCGTTGCCTTTAGAGTCGGTATAACCTTTAATATTGGCTACAGCCGTGGGGACTTGCTTTAACCGCTCAACCACTGGTGCTAAAGAGTCGGGATTGGTTAATTTACTGCTGTCAAAATCAAATAAACTGGTTACCGTTACTGCAGGTAATACAAGAGTTTTAGGTGTTACTGGAGGAATTTTTTCAGGTAAGGTTACCGGAATTTCTTTAACAGGCGGCTGCACTTTTTCTGCACTTTGACCAAAACGATAGCTAATACCTAAAGTGGTTAAGTGGCCATTGCTACCACCAATCAGCTCACTGCCTAAGCTATCGATATATTGATATTCGAGTCGCGCGACCCATGAAGGCGATAGCTGATACTCAACCCCAGCACCTAGTATCGGCGCCCAATCAGAATCTGAGTTACGGCTGTAAGGGCCACGATTATCACCATCCCAATAGAAACCACCAGCCTTTGCAAATAGCTCAAAACTTTCACTCAAGCTAAACCGAGTCACTGCCGAGAGTTCCCAGCCTTTCATGCTGCCAATATAAGTATTATCGACACCGCTTTCTGAGTAATGCGCCACCGCCTCCCCTAGGTCAAGGTAAGCGGTCTCAAAACCTAAATATTGCCACGCTTGATAACCCGCAAAACCGCCGAAGCCAACATCGTTTCCATCACAGGCTATGCTCCAGCTTTCACACGCATTTTGATAATGCATCTGGCCTGCCTTTGCTCCAAGATAAAAGTAAGGCTCAAACTCTTGTGCAGGCTCTGCGCCATCAAGCTGCGCGGCGTAAGATACAGCTAAAGGCAGATATAGCAGAGTCGAAAGGACAATTGAGAAACTTCTCACGGAGCTTGGTTTAAACATGACTTTTCCTCGATAACCGCGTGTTAAAGATTAGATTCGCAACCGAACATAGTAGCCCAACCCGGCAACATTAACACATAAGTGCCAACAATAATTCATATAAGCAGTGCTTATCAATCAATTATTTGGCGGCGAATTTTCTCTCTGAGCAAATACCCTAAAGCTTAGTAGCAAAACGATAGAAGCGGCGTACTTTGGTGTTAATACCAAGATTTACCTACAGATAGCGATTCGCTATCATAGGTGGTCAAATCAAAACAAGGTGGCTCAAAAATGAGAATGGTTTTAGCGGTTGTGGTAATTGCTTGTGTTGTTTTTTACTTTTTTTCCTCGATGAATAACCAGAAAGCGGCCAAAGAAAATATCGCCTTAGGCAATGCGTTCCTTGCCGAGAACAAACTAAAAGATGGTGTAACGACCACGGCTTCTGGACTGCAATACCAAGTGCTTGAGCCTGGAACTGGCACTGTACACCCAAAGGCCAACGACACAGTGACCGTGCACTATCATGGCACCTTAATCGATGGCACTGTGTTCGATAGCTCTGTTGAACGTGGCGAACCCATCGCATTTCCACTTAATCGAGTAATTAAGGGTTGGACCGAAGGCGTACAGTTGATGGTCGTCGGCGAGAAAGCACGCTTCTTTATACCAAGTGAGCTGGCATACGGTAATCGTAGTGCTGGTAAGATCGGCGGAGGCTCCACCCTAATCTTTGATGTTGAGCTAATCAGTATTGATTAACACTGATTATTTTTTTGAAATAAAACAAAGCCCGAATGGATAACCATTCGGGCTTTTGTTTGGCAAAAGCTAGCTGTATTAAGCTTCGTAACCGAATGGGTCGTCAATTGAGTGCGCAGGCTTAGTGAACCACACAGGACCCTCCTCACTCATATAGAAGTGGTCTTCATGGCGCACACCAAACTCGCTTGGTACACATAGCATTGGTTCATTACTGAAACACATACCCGCTTCAAGTGGAGTATGATCGTTTAGCACTAGGTATGGCCATTCATGGATATCGAGCCCCACGCCATGACCAGTGCGGTGCGGAAGTCCTGGCACATCATAACCGGGACCAAAACCTGCCGCTTCGAGTACATCACGGGCTGCACGGTCAACGCTAGCACAAGTTGCGCCGAGTTGCGCCGCTTCAAAACCTGCGATCTGTGCGTCTTGCTCAAGCTGCCACAACTCACGCTGACGTGGGCTAGGCTCACCATATACATAAGTACGGGTGATATCTGAGTTATAACCATGTAGCTGACAACCGGTGTCGATCAATACGGTATCATTCAGCTCCAATGCTTTGGGTGATTTAACTCCGTGGGGATAGGCGCTGTCTTCACCAAATAGCACGATACAGAAGTATGAGCCCGCAGGAATACCGACTTTAATGTGGGCGGCATTGATAAAGGCTTCCACTTCGCTAGTAGTAATGCCTTCGTGTAAAATGCGCGCAACCGCTTTATGCACTTCCATTGTCATATCTTTAGCGCGTTGCAGCAGGCTCAGTTCAACAGCCGACTTGATCATACGGCAACCGGCAGTGACAGGTTTAGCATTAACATAGTTATACTGAGGGTGGGCTTGACGCACGCCATCGAAAATAAAGAAAGCCGCAGACTCGTCGATACCGATATCACCGCTTTCGATCCCCATGTTAGCCAGTACGTTACCAAACAAAGCAAAAGGACTTTCATCTTCTTGCCAAGTATTCACCTTACCTTCGATAACCATAAAGCCATTCAGAGTATCGACTTCAAACGCAGGCGCGATATATTCGACATCGCCCTGAGCAGGTAGAATCGCTCCAACCATACGTTCACTCGCGTACCAACGCGTTCCCGTGTAGTAGTACAGGTTCGTGCCAGCATTTAGATAAATAGCGGCAATGCCCTGCTCCTTCATGATCCCTTGCGCCTTAGTGATTCGAGCTTGATACTCTTCACGGCTAATAGGCTCAACGCCTTGAGTCATATCGGTTAGTTTTGCTAATTCCTGCTCTGCGGTAGAACCGCCAACACCTAAGGTCATATACTTACCCTTAACTTTTAATTATTTATACTTAAACACAATCAAACCTTAAACAAGGCTCTATGGTTTAACTCAATCACAATGCCCACTTTCTAGCATAAAATATACAAAACGTCAGTAATAAATAAGTTAAAGTGCAAATAATTGTCGATCTAATCCCCATAAAATCTGACTTCTATTAACTTCTCTTTTGGGTTCAACTTTGATTAGCACTCAAATTGGTGCTCCCCGTATGTACAACAAGCTCTGTTTTACTAAAACAACTAAGACTGCTAGTGATGCATAGAAAGCTGTAACTCGAGATCATTCAAGCCAGTTCACTCACTGTTATACGAAGAAGCAAGATGCAGATAAAAAGACGCGTAAGTTTAGCCACAATTTATTTAGGCGGCGTATTGATATGCCTATGGCAAACCGCAACAGCTCAAGTCATTGACTGGTCGAGCCAAGAGGGCAAAAGTCGACTGATATTAGCAGAGTCCAAGCAGGACTTTTTCCAGCTAGCGCCACACTTTGAGGGCCAAGAAAATAAAGTCTTTTGCGGGGTAGCCTCGATGACGATTATCGCCAATGCACTCAGGGTTGACGCCGACAACACAAAGATCCCGCAAGATAGCCGCCTAATCAGCAAGGAGGAGAGTGCATACTTTCCTAAGGGAGTCAGTCCACTGTTTCACCGCTACAGTCAGGCGAGTATTTTAGCCAGCAGTACGCTGACAAAGTCACAGCTGCTGGGTAAGCCTAAGACGACACAGTTCACTGGTCAGTTAGGTATGCAGTTAGAAGAGCTAGAAGCATTAGCCCAATCTTTGAACTTTAAAACAAGCAAAACCCATGTCGATACTAAACAGCTGGCAAATACTGAGTATCTCTCAGGGGTGAAGCAGCATCTAATCTCTGCGCTACAACAGCAACGAGCCTATATTATTGCAAATTACGCTAGGGCCAGTTTAAAACAGAAAGGAGCCGGGCACTTCTCCCCTATAGTGGCTTATCACCATGATTCAGATTCTTTTTTGATAATGGATGTCTCCAATACTTATCAGAACTGGGTATGGGTAAATAGTCAGGCACTGTTAAAGGCGATGGCAACGATGGATGTAAACAAAAATAGAGGCTTTGTCATAGTAGAGGAGCCAAGCTAAAGCTGAGCAGTATTCAGATAAGATGAAAACAGCGACGGCTAGGCTGTCGCTGCATCACCATATTAAGGCTTACTTCGCTAGCATCACCTTAAGGCCGCGACAGACGATCGTTTCACGATCATCGACACGGTTAATCTTCACCTGCGCCACAGGGATCGCCAGTGCCATCTCTTTAATCGAAGCCAAGCAGGCTTGATAGTAGTGAGGGTTATCCATCAAGCTACCAGCTAGGTAGATCCGAGATGGATTAAATAGGTTTACCACCCAAGCAAGGCTCGCGCCGATATAGCTGCCCGCTCGTGCAATATCTTCATTGCGGGTCCAATTACGACGTTTAATCGCTGCCCCACTCGCGACTTGCTCTAAGCTAAACTCACCAAACTCTGTCAATAAACGACTGTGCCCCAACTCCCCAGCCATGCCAGATGCGCCAGTAAAAGGTACGCCGTTGATGGCGATCGATAAGCCGATCCCCACATCGCACATCACTAGCAACTCACACACTTGCTTAGGATCGACTAAAGCCTGCATTCCTGCGTCGCAGTCATTGGCAATGAGAGTCTGACTCGCCTGAGTGATTAACTTAGCAGCACTTAGTCCCTTAAGGCCGGGTAAAGACTGACATGAGACCAACTCCTGCGCCTGCACCAAACCAGGGACGGCTATCCCCAGAGCATAATCATTCAGACCATAGTCCTGTTCCAATTCCGCTATCAGCGAGTTCAAACTCGCGAGATTGAAGCTATCAGCCAGCGCAATTTTATACTGCTCAATTCGGCCTTGAATATCTATCTCAAATAAGGCTTTGGAACCACTAATATCTATTGTCAATGTTTGCATTTACCACTCCATTAATGCAGAAATATCCGATTCAAAAACCTCCGCCATACCCAACAAAATTATACATAATAAAGACTTAGGGAGAAAGTTACTGCAACGACTTTAATTTGGGTCACTTGAGGCTTATCGCACATCCGAAAAAAGACAAATGGCAAATATGAGATTAAAGACTCGATGCCTGCTTACTCCTACTCCACTTCCACCATGAGATAAGCAGTAACTGCGCCCCAATCAAGGGAAGACAACTGATTAGCAATATGTTCCAGCCTAGCTGGTGGATCACCCAGCCTGCACTGAGTGATGCCAACGCTTGAGCACCAAACACAAAGCTATCGTTAAAGGATTGCACCTTATAGCGCTCACTCTTGTCATAACAACGAGGTAATAGGGAGGTACCGGCAACAAATAAGAAATTCCAACCAATGCCGAGCAGAACTAAGGCTGTCCAGTAGTTAAGTAGATCGCGTCCAATGATTGCGCTAATGATGGTAACAAGATAAGCCAATAGTCCAAGCAGCATCATTTTAGATACCCCCAAACGCGCCACCAATACTCCACTAAATAGGGAGGGCAAGTACATGGCAATAATATGGCTCTGTATCACCCACTTAGTGTCAGTAAGAGAGTGATGCTCAACATGATGCATATGTAAAGGCGTGGCCGTCATCACAAAACTCATCATGGCGTAACCTAAGGTAGCGCCCGCAACCGCTACCCACAGCTGTGACTGAGTTAAAATCTCGGATAAGGGGCGTGCCTTATCCTGAACCTGCTGCGCGCTACCGTCTCTGTCAAATTCCCTCTCTCGATAAAAGCTCAAGATCACTGCGGCAATAAGACTCACCAAAGTGAGACAGAAAAATGCTCCAACATAGGCCTGTGGCCAGAGCTTAGCACCTAAAACGGCCAGCTCAGGCCCGATAACTGCCGCAGCGAGACCACCGAGTAACACTCGTGATGCGGCCTTAGCAATCAACGGCTCGTCGACCGACTCCATTGCCGCGAAGCGGTACTGCTGCACCACAGCTCCCGCTGCGCCGAGCATCACCGCGCTAAGACAAAATAGGGCAAAGCTTTGCTGCGATGTCGCAAACGCAGCAACTAGTCCTGAGCAAGCACCGAGTAATGCACCGCCAACAAATACTGGTTTACGGCCAAAGCGCTGCATCAATCTCGATACTGGCAGTACTGACAGCGCGAGACCTATCACCATAAAAGCAATGGGGAGCGTTGCCATTTCTGGAGATGGTGCGATATCGGCGCCAATTAAACCACCGAGTAACATCATCATAGGGGTGGCACTCATGGCAAACGCCTGCGCGAGTGTTAATAGCCAAACATTAAATGGCATAAACCTATGCTCCTATTCACCGCTTTAGCCCTTACTTACCAATAAGTCACTCGAGCTATACTGGCATGCAAACACAATTTTATAAACAATTTGTCCACTTTGGTTAACACTTGCAATAAAGGCGCGAGATTAAAATATGCTGTGAACCTCCCCAGCAAATGCACTTTGTGATAATCTCCGCGCTAAATTCGTACAAAAATAAACAGCCTCAAGCCCACACTTTAACTGGACTCGAAGGCTGATAACGGAGTTTGAATGTCAAATACAATTGCAGCACGCCTCGGCGCCATTCGCACAGAAATGGCCAAATCCAATCTGGATGCTTTTATTATTCCTAGAGCCGACGAATACTTAGGCGAATACGTACCAGCGCATAATGAACGCATGCTATGGGCCAGCGGTTTTACCGGTTCGGCAGGCATGATTATCGTCCTCAAGGACAGTGCTGCGATTTTTGTCGATGGCCGTTATACGGTACAGGTGCGTCAGCAAGTGGATGCCGCGCTATTTGATTACTTAAGCCTACACGACACGCCGCAAGCTCAATGGTTAATTGAGCAGCTAGGCGAAAATGCCAAAGTCGGTTTCGATGCGCGCCTGCACACTTTGGCCTGGTTTAATCAAACCCATGGCGAATTGGCTAAGGCGCAAATTGAACTGGTACAGGTTGCGCAAAACCCGATTGATCTGAATTGGCACGATAGACCCACGCCAACATCTACCCCAGTCATGCTATTTAGCGAACAAAGCGCGGGACGAAGCAGCCTAGAGAAGCGTAAAACCATAGGCTCAGAGATCAAGAAACAGGGCGCGGACATTGCCATTATCTCGGCACTCGATTCGTTCTGTTGGCTACTCAATATTCGCGGCAAAGACATTCCTTGCTTGCCTGTGGTATTAGGTACTGCCCTACTGCACGCCAATGGCGATATGTTGCTCTTCACCGATCTCAACAAGTTACCTGAAAACGTTATCGATCACGTCGGTGAAGGCGTCAGCTTTAAAGCGGAATCTGAGCTGGCCGCTGAACTGCTCAGCTTAAGCGGCTGTAAAGTGTTAGCCAGTCCTGATAGCTGCAACGCTTGGCTACAACTGACCGCTCAAGATGCTGGCGCACAGCTTATTGCGGGTAGCGATCCGGTAGCCTTGCCTAAGGCTCAAAAAAATGAAGCGGAACTGGCTGGCATGAAAGCCTGCCATATTCGTGACGGCGTGGCAGTGAGCCGCTTCCTTGCCTGGCTAGACCGCGAAGTTAACGCGAACCGTCTCTATGATGAAGCCCTGCTTGCCGAAAAACTGGAGAGCTTCCGCTTAAGCGATCCTATGTATCAAGAACCAAGCTTCGATACGATTTCAGCGACCGGCGGCAATGCAGCCATGTGTCACTATAACCACAACAATGGCACGCCAGCGCAAATGCAGATGAACAGCATCTACCTTGTTGACTCTGGCGCACAATATTTAGATGGCACCACAGATGTCACCCGTACCATTGCCATTGGGGATGTTACCGATGAGCAGAGAAAGATGGTGACCTTAGTGCTAAAGGGACATATCGCAATCGACCAAGCCAAGTTCCCTAAAGGCACAAGCGGCATGCAGCTCGACTCATTTGCTCGCCAATACCTGTGGCAACACGGCTTCGACTTTGATCACGGCACGGGTCACGGCGTCGGTCATTACCTGAGTGTCCATGAAGGCCCACAAGGTATCGCTAAGGGGCGCTCAAATGTGGCGCTGCTCGAAGGCATGGTATTATCAAACGAGCCAGGCTACTACCGCGCCGATGAATTTGGCATTCGATTAGAAAACTTAATCGCCGTCCGCCCTTGTGAAGCCTTAGCTAATAGCGAACGAGAGATGTTGGAATTTGAGGCGTTAACCTTTATTCCTATGGACGCTCGCTTAATCGATAAAAAATACCTAACTGATGCAGAAGTTAGCTGGTTTAACCAATATCATCAGCAAGTTAGAGAAAAACTCTCGCCATTTATGCAGGGTGATGATTTAGACTGGTTAAATAAAGTGACGGCGGCTATTTAACTTTGCCATAAACCACTTTAATAACGGCAGCGCCTCGGCGCTGCTTTTTTAATGCCCCACCCCCTAAATAGCCATTGAAAAAGTGCAGGTTTTAACCTAATACCAATCAGTATAAAGATCTTTTCGCTCAGCGAGAATTTAGCGCTTGTGAGGCAAGGCAACGAGTGAGGAGCATAGTTATTCTACGTTTAAGCTTGTTAACGCAGCATCATAAGCGCTAAAAGTCGCCTTTCAGGAGCGTTTTGGGCGGCCCACTTCAATGTTGAATAGCTTCACAAGGGATCCACTATTCCATCATCTATTCGCCTTGAATTAGTTTGCCAAAAACGCTCTGAGTAGAACAGTTTCTTATACTGATTGGTATAAAAGTTTGCTATACTCCGCGACCGCCATTTTAATGGTATAGATAGAATGCTAGCTCTGCCTGTTAGCAATTGAATTGTTGAACATAGGACTCCTCAATCATGAGATTTGAATCTTTTAGTTTTGCTCCTGAGATTTTGCGCGCAATCTCTGAATGTGGTTATGAAAAAATGACACCAATTCAGCAGCAAGCGATCCCAGCCGTTCGTCGCGGTCAAGACGTACTGGCCAGTGCACAAACCGGGACGGGTAAAACCGCCGCTTTCGCTCTGCCTATCTTGCAAAAGATGTTAGATAACCCAAGCACCACGGGCCGTTCAAATGCACGCGCGTTGATCTTGACCCCGACTCGTGAGCTGGCAATGCAAATTGCAGACAACATCAATGATTATGCCAAATACCTAGACGTCAAAGTCGTAACTGTTTTCGGTGGCGTAAAAACAGATACTCAAGCAACCAAATTAAAGCGCGGTGCAGATATCATTATCGCAACGCCTGGCCGCCTGCTTGAGCACATTGTTGCCTGTAACCTAAGCCTGTCAAACGTTGAGTCTCTAGTACTCGATGAAGCAGACCGCATGTTAGATATGGGCTTTAGTGCCGATATTCAAAAAATTCTGCAGGCTGTAAACAAGAAGCGCCAAAACTTACTGTTTTCGGCCACCTTCTCATCGGCAGTGAAGCAACTTGCTAATGAGATGATGGTAAAACCTAATGTGATTGCAGCCGACAAGCAAAACACCACTGCGATAACGGTAAGCCAAGTGGTTTACCCTGTAGAGCAACGCCGTAAGCGTGAGCTATTGTCAGAGCTTATCGGCAAGAAAAACTGGCGACAGGTGCTCGTCTTTACCGCCACCCGCGATGCTGCAGACAAGCTTGAAAAAGAGCTAAACCTTGATGGTATTCCAACTGCCGTTGTTCACGGCGAAAAAGCCCAAGGTAGCCGTCGTCGTGCTCTTCGTGAGTTTAAAGAGGGCAAAATGCGCGTGCTAGTGGCGACCGAAGTTGCTGCCCGTGGTCTGGACATTCAAGGCTTAGAGTACGTAGTTAACTACGATCTACCTTTCCTTGCTGAAGATTATGTTCACCGTATTGGCCGTACTGGTCGTGCGGGTAAATCAGGCGTGGCTATCTCATTTGTGAGCCGCGAGGAAGAGCGCACTCTTGCAGATATCGAAAAGTTAATCGGTCAGCAGCTGCGCCGTATTAGCATTCCTGGTTACGAAGTTGGCAGCCGCGATCTATTGATCAAACAACTGCAAAAGCGCCGTAGTTTCGCCAAGAAACAGCAGCGTGTCGATAACGCAGGTGCCCAGGTGATTGCAGAGAAAAACATGCAAGGACGCCGTGTGAAAGTGAAAAACTCATCGACAGCTAAGATCAAGAAGATAAAATAATCGCTGTACGGACACCAAATTATTTTATAAACAAAACAGGCACCTTTTGGTGCCTTTTTTAATCATAACGACGATTTAACAGGCAAATATTTTGTTTGGCATATTGAGTAGAAAGTTAATTTCGTACTTGTAAGGCCATTAGGTATAATCCTCATGCCGTCACTTTTTATCACGCCAACACGGCGGAGAAACAATGTCAGATATCACCTATAACCAAGCTGTTTTAGAGTTCGCTAATGCCGGACTTAAGGCTCTTTCTGAAGCGAGCGCTAAGAGTAGTAGCGTAAGAACACCCGCAGCTGAGAGTCATTTTCTTTGCAGCTGGATGGTAACCGCATTAAAGCAGCGCACCTTTTCAAAGTTAGTTGCCGATGATTTAACTCTGTGGGTACGTCAAGGCCGCAGCATGGGTGCGGGCGCTGAACTTAAGACTTTACTCGAGAAGATTAAGGCGCAATATAGCTATATTAGCGACAAGCAAACGGGTCTAGGTCAGTGTCTTAAATCAATGTTAGCTGAGCTTGAAAGCCAAGATTGGATTGTCATCACCGATGAAGAAGTTACCAAGAAACTTAAGCTTGATAGCGATGGCTGTAATAGCTTGGTTATTTCAGAAGAGCAATTTACTCAGCGCATTGATGGTGATGAGATTATCAAACCAATCACCCTTTATGTTCGTGCCGATGAAACCAAGTTCGCCGAGCTGGCTTATCGCCACAACTTACTGCTAAGCCCTGGCAATAAGAAGAGCTCTTTGATCAAGCATCATAAAGCCTACCAAGTTTGGCCAAAAAACTTACAGCCAGCACTCACGATACTGCAAGCGCTTTAAGACCCCTTGACCAAGTGTATGTTCAGCATTGCTTGAATATAAAAAGGCCTGCATCAAGCAGGCCTTCTTATTATGTAGAAAAACTTAGAAAGTCACGCTGACATCTGCACTACAAGTTGTTGTTCCTGTATCACAAGCCTTGTAAGTGTAGGTTCCACCACCTTTAGTGCTAATGCTGTCGGTATAAGTCGCTGCACTAGAGGCTGTATCAATTTGCGTACCGTTACGATAAACATCGACACTGCTACCCGCTGCGCCACTAAAGCTCAGCTCAACAATCTTAACGCCTCTTTGTTTGTAGTGATTCGTCGTTACGGTCAGGCCATCACCTGTACCAGGATCACCGCCACCGTCACCACCTGAACAACCATTTGCCGTTAGGTATGCATCGGCAGCCTGTGCATCAACAATACCGTGACCGAAGTACACATCGTGGCCGTTAGCCCCCGAGTCTCTTGCGCTCGCATTTAGCGCCGCACGGATCTCTTCACCCGTACACTGGTTATGGTTAGACCAAACACGTGCAGCGATCCCCGATACCGCAGGTGTCGCCATCGATGTTCCGCTCATAAAGCCGTAATCAGATGTGCCAATTGAAAGCTCTGCAGTGCTTGCAGCAACGATCGACGCTCTGTCTTCAAATGTCGCACCAACGGCCGGAATCGTTGTCGCATTTGTATCACCTAATGTGCCGTAAAGCATGCCAGGCTCATTGTTGATGATAATGGCACCGACACCACCTGATGTTTCACAATTCAGTACTTTGTCATGGAATGAGATAACACCACGGTCGATAACACAGACCTTACCATTCGCATTTGAATCTGTCGTTTCGGCCGTTCCCATAAAGTAGGTACTGCCATTTACAGAACCAGAGTTCTCCATTGCAGAACTGGCTAACGGATTACCATCAAGGCTCATGTTGGAGGCTGTTGCCATACCCGCAGGATAAGTAGATAGCGTATCGACACCGCCTGCCGCGATCTCTACACAGATACTGGTATCGGTGCGCTGCTTCTTGCCGCGCCCCGTCGTACAGCTTGGGAATTGTGAGAAGTCGGCAATGGCGTCATTTGCGTCATTGGCTCCGACCATCATCACCGAAGGGTAACCTGCTGGGTAAGAGCGAACACTATTACCATCGTTACCCGCAGCGGCGAGGACTAAACCACCGGCATCACTGAATGATTGAAACGCGTTAGACTCGGTAGAGTTCGAGCCTCCACCACCTAAACTCATACTAATAATGTTCGCGCCCGCATCGCTACATAGGTTTGCTGCATGAGCGAGATCAGATGAATAACCCCAGCCATCGGCATTAAATACTTTAATAATATGCATATCAACGCCCGGTGCCATACCCACCACACCGATATTATTATCTGCAGCGCCAATCGTACCGGCTACGTGTGTACCGTGTGGGCCACCGTTTTCGTCCCAGTTACCTGTGCCGCTATCGTTATCACCACTGATATTGTTCCAAGCAAAATCTTGATTGCTTCTATCTAAACCTGAGTCGATAACGCAGACCTTCATACCTGCGCTGGCGTTGAACCCAATATCATTAACGTTTGATTGATAAACCGCATAAGGCGTGACTTGCTGAGTCATTGGATTACCCGCATCATCGCTAAACGACATCAGAAAACGAGGCTGATCCACCTCAACTAACTTAACATGTGGATTATTGAGTAAACCTTTAACTTGAGATAGGTCCTTTCCTGAAAAAGTCGCCGCGATAAAGCCGTTACCATCTAAGTTCAGTTCCCCGCCGATCTTCTTAGCAAGTGCCTTAATCACGCCTTTCTTATCATTATCGACCTGAATAACATACCTTTCGCTAGCCGCAGCACCTGCTGAAACACCGAGAGACAAGGCGACGAGAGCCGTAGCTACTTTTGTTAATCTCATATTTATTCGCTCCAAAATCATGATATTAGGCCGCAAACCCAAGCCCAATTTATTATTAGTTTTTTAAACTTATTTTTAGTGGTTTATTGGTTAAAAAAACCGGAACACGAAAATCAACCTAGCACAGCCCTTATGAAATAACAATTTATTAACAAGCGTAACATTTAGTGATTACATTTATGTTGAATAATAGTTCAAAAGTATTATTCAGGCGTCCAAAATGGTGACGGCAGCTGAACCTCATCTATTTAAGGGGAAAAATAACCGCCCTATGTCCTTACCACCGATGAATTTAAATATCGAAAAGTTGAATAAAAACACGTTGATTTTATTTTACGTCCATTCAACTTGGCTAGCGCCGTTAAAATCAGCCTTTCATCAATAACGCGAGACTCTCATGCCAAGCTGCGCCTAGGTTGGCGATAGGGAAATAACCATTGAAAAATTGAATTTTGTGCTAGCATAACGACAAATAACCGGATTGAAATCAGATACTATGAGCGCACAAAGCAACCCTCATTACGATACCTTAGTGAAGCACTTTCAAAGCATTAGCCACTTCGAGCACCTAAGCGCACTGGGTGATTGGGATCAGGCCACCATGATGCCTATGGGGGGCGGTGAAGCACGCGGCGCAGCGATGGCTGAGCTTGCCAAACATATTCACTCCCTAAAGACAGCTCCCATGCTGGCGCAGACCATTAATGACGCCGGAGAGTTACCGCTGACAAAACAGCAGCAGGCTAACCTCGTTGAGATGCGCTACCAATATCTTCAGGCCAATGTTGTACCGGGTGAGCTTGTAGAGGCTAAGACAAAGGCCGCCTATCGCTGCGAACAAGCTTGGCGTGAGCAGCGCAAAAATAATGACTGGCAAGGTTTTAAGCCTAATCTCGAACACCTAATGCAACTCGTCAAAGAGGAAGCGACTATTCGCGCCGAGGCGCAAAATGTCTCCCCTTACGATGCATTGCTCGATAAATTCGAGCCTGGCATGACAACGGCGAGTCTTGAGCAGATCTTTGGCAATTTAAAGAGCTGGTTGCCGCAGTTGATCCAGCAGGTGCAAGACAAGCAGAAATCTGAACCTAAGTTCACCATTCCAACAGCCAGCGCAGAGAGTCAGGCCAAGCTAGGGCGTGAAGTCATGAACATCTTAGGCTTTGATTTTAACCGCGGCCGACTCGATATCAGTAGTCACCCCTTCTGTGGCGGTGTTGCCAGTGACGTACGTCTAACGACACGTTACGATGAAGCCGACTTTACCAGTGGCTTGATGGGCATAGTCCATGAAACCGGTCATGCGAAGTATGAGCAGGGTCTACCTAAGGCATGGCATGGGCAACCAGCAGGAGTAGCGCGCTCGATGGCACTGCACGAGAGTCAAAGCCTATTTTGTGAGATGCAAATTGGCCGCGGCCCTGCTTTCCTTAAGCTGATTGAGCCCCATTTAACCTCTACATTGGGCAGTCAGTTGAACCATAGTCAGTTGACCAACATCTACACTCGAGTCAACCCGGGGCTTATTCGAGTCGATGCCGATGAGGTCACCTACCCGTGCCATATATTACTGCGTTTTGAGGCGGAAAAGGCACTGGTTAGTGGCGAGTTGGCCGTTGCCGATCTACCCGATTTCTGGTCGGCGCATATGCAGTCACTATTAGGGATCAATACCGATGGTGATTATAAGAATGGTTGTATGCAAGATATCCATTGGGCGGTTGGCGAGCTCGGCTACTTCCCGAGTTACACCTTAGGTGCCATGTATGCAGCGCAATTTAGAGCCGCGATGGAAACAGAGCTCGGCTGCGTAGAACACCTAATAGACTCAGGTAATCTCACCAGTGTCATGGGCTGGTTAAATGATAAAGTCTGGTCCCAGGGCAGCCTACTCAGTATCGATGAGCTAATGCGTCAATCTACAGCTGAGACGCTCAATCCTGCTCACTTCAAGAAACATCTAGAAACCCGTTACTTGTCGCGCTAGAGTGACAATATTCCCATTAGCCCTTCCCTGTTAATGGGAATAATAGACGCCCATATTTAGGATCTTTTTATGCAATTACGCAGTATCGCGCCATCCGATTGGCCACAGATTTTACAAATCCAACTCGAGTGCTACCCACAGATAGAACCTGAATCTCTTGAGGTGCTACAGAGCAAGTGGCTGGCTTCACCTGAAAGCTGTTTTGTGCTGGAATCACAAGATGAGGTAATAGGTTATTGCCTTGCTCACCCTTGGCTTCAAGATAGCCCACCCTCGCTCGAGCAGGTGCTGACTAAGGTAGGCAAGCCAAATACTCTCTACTTACATGATATTGCGCTGTCTTCGAAGGCACAGGGCAAAGGAGCGGGACGAGCCGCGTTAACCAGCCTGATAGCGTTTGCCCGCAGTCATCACTACCCAAATGTCTCTCTAGTCGCGGTGCAGGGGGCGCACCATTACTGGGCTAAACAGGGCTTTAAAGCTAGAGCCATAGACAAAGACCTTTCATGTTACCCAGAGGACGCGTGCTATATGGTTTATACCTTATAGCCAAGATTTGCTATCATAGAGGCAATTTCATTAGAGAAGCTAAACATGGCAACCAGAATTACCTATAAGTTTAAGAACCAAGCGAAAGAGATTAACTTTGCTTACGACAAATATCATGACATCTATGAGGCCGTAGCCGCAGCAGAAGGCGTTGATTTAACGCAATACCTCATGATGGAGCAACAGATCGCTATGACCTCAAAGGGATCATCAGCAGTGAAAGACTTCCGTGCTAAAGAGTTCGCACGATTTGGCTTTAGTGACATCTACTACATCAAAGATGAACCGAAAAAGTCATAACCCTTAAGCCAGTATTCGCCATCATCATCCAATAAACCTAATAATAAGTGATATCAATGACGACTCATTACATGCCCAATAACGAACACGCCAACTTTCCACGAGCAGGCTTTTTTAAGCGCTGCGGTGCTATCGTTTATGATCTATTGCTTGCCGTTGCCGTATATATGGTGGCTGGCGCCATAGGTTTTGGTATTTTTATCGGCTTAACCAGCAGTGGCTTGATCGATATGGCAGGCTTTGAGCATGTGTCAGACTTGCTCAATGGCACGCCGCTGTATAAAGGTATTTATCAGTGCTGGATTATGGCCTGTGTCGGCCTGTTTTATATCAGTTTTTGGAGCAAAGGCGGTCAAACATTAGGTATGCGTGCATGGCGTCTCAAGATCCAACATCCGAATGGGCAAAACCTGAGTATGGTGACCGCAGCAGCAAGACTGGTTTGGTCGCTACTTGGCATTGGTAACTTATGGATCTTGATTAACCGCGATAAACTGGCATTGCAAGATATGATGACTCGCTCAGAAGTGGTTGTACTGTCAAAAGAAGCCAACCAGATGCGTAACTGGCACGGTGTTTAATCGTCCTGAGTCCATAGCAAGACAGACAAGATTGTAATGCTTAGTCCTCATTAGAGAAGCGAGAAAGAGCAAAACAAAAAAGCCAATCTACAGAACTTAACCTGTTGATTGGCTTTTTTAATGATTGTAGCGAGTCCCCCAGTTTTTAAGCTAGGCTACTTCCTAATAAAGTACAGCGCTCCAATACTAAACAGCAGAGCGGGCATGCCGGCACTGATAAATGCGGGTAAGCCATAAACGATACTCAATGGACCGAAGATTTCGCTACAGATATAAAAGCTAAAGCCAGCCACAACCCCTAGCAGCACTCGCGCGCCCATGGTAACGGTTCTTAGCGGCCCAAATACAAACGATAGAGCCACCAACATCATCACCGCAACGGTTACAGGTTGCAGTAGCTTACGCCACAGCGCTAACTCATAACGCTCAGATGCCTGGTTGTTATTTTTCAAATAATCGAGATAATCGATCAAACCCGCTATCGACAGTGACTCAGGCTTAACCGATACCACACTCAGCTTTTCAGGAGTCAGTGAGGAGATCCACTTATCTTCTTCAAGATTTGTCAGCACGACCTGCTCATTCTTCAGCGTGGTTCTTCTCACATCGGTTAGCTGCCAATACTTGTCCTTATACTCGGCAGAATCTGCATGTACTGTGCTGGTTAAGTTAGTCGTATCACTAAACTCGTACAGGGTAATATCTCGCAGATTATGGCTATCGACCACACCACCAATATTAACAAATAACGGCCCATCTTTTGCCCAAATGCCACGGTTAGACTCAATCAAGCTACCACCAGAAACATTGGTGCGCTTGATCTCCTTCGCCCGTAGCTCAGCGACTGGCGCAACCCATTCAGTTAGCATCATAACGATGATCATCAGTGGAATTGCCGTCTTCATCGCCGACATGGTAATTTGCAAACGAGATAAACCCGATGACTGCATCACCACTAACTCGGAGTTAGAAGCAAGCATACCCATACCGATCAAGGCACCGAGTAACACGGCCATAGGAAAGAACAGCTCGATATCTCGTGGGATCAAAAACAGTACATAGACACCGGCATCCATCATGGTATACGTACCACGCCCAACAAGGCGCAGTTGGTCGACCCACTTAATAATCCCCGATAAACCGGTTAACACCAGCAGCGCTAAAGATGAGGTACTAATCAGAACTCTAGCAATATATAGATCTAATATTCTCATGCCTTGACCGCCTTTTTGCGCTTAAACAAGCCCGTCACTTTCGCTCCTAACGGCCGCTCTTTGCCCAGTAGCAATATGCCTATGAACAACGCGGAGGCATGGATCCACCACATACCTAAGTACTGTGGGATCACCCCATCTTCTAGTGATTTACGTCCAGCCACCATCAAACCAAAGTAGCCTAAATAGAGTAGAATCGCAGGGAACATCTTGGCGAACTTACCTTGGCGGTTGTTCACTCGTGCCATAGGCACAGCAATCAGGGTCATCAGCGGAATAGCCAGAGGGATCGCTAAGCGCCAATGAAATTCTGCGGTAGCTTCCGGGCTATCGATATTCATTAGCTCACCGATAGGCATGGCAGACAGCTTACGGCGGCGCTCATCGACCTCCTGCTCTTTAATCTGCATTTGATAGCCCCCAAACTCGACAATTTGATAATCAACGCGTTTAGGATTGCCTTGGTACTGTACACCATCTTCAAGCTGCAGACGCTGGCCACCGGTTTCATCTTCGACCACTTTACCTGTACGCGCCACTACCACATTGGCCACGCCAGTTTCATCATCGGGTTCGGGCAACTGAGCCACAAATACTTTGTCTAATTGGTTATCACGACCAATACGCTCAACAAACAGTACCGCACGACCATTAGGGCTTGTCTGGAAGCGGCCCTGAGTTAACGCCGCAAGACCCGCCTCAGATTGGGCGTGTTCTAGTACTTGGTTCTGCTGTTCCTCGGCCCAAGGCGCTACATAAATAGATAGGAACGCGGTAAATACCATGTTGATCACCGCAAGCAATAGCGTGACTCGAGTGATATACCACTCACTGACACCTACGCCATGAAAAATAACCATCTCATTCTCGGCATACATGCGCCCATGGGCGAGCAAAATCCCCAAGAATAGACTCAGCGGTAACACTAAAACTGTGAGAAATGGCATGTTAAGACCCAGTAAGGTCATAACGAGAGATGCAGGAAACTCGCCATCGGAGGCATCAGCAAGCACGCGCACAAAATGTTGGCTAATAAAAATAGCTAACAGCACTAAAAGTACTGCAATTTGTGCTTTTAAAACTTCTCGAATCAGGTATCTAAATACAATCACAGTGAGGATCCGGTCTCCAAACTTTCATTTATGCTGGTATCAATACAACTTTCATGTAGACTGTCTACTTTTAGTAGTTTTGTAACCAACAATTACATAACATGGCCAGGGAAAACACTCGAAAAGAAAGATCTTGAGTGCGCCATATTTCGGCCCTTTTTGGGCATAAGCAGACATTATCTAATAAATAATAAAATTTGTCTTTAAGAATCTAGGAGAGCTCATGGAGTTTAGCGTAAAGAGCGGCAGTCCAGAGAAACAACGCTCAGCTTGTATCGTTGTAGGTGTATACGAACCAAGACGCTTGTCCGGTATCGCCGAACAGTTAGATAAAATAAGTGAAGGCTATATCAGCAACTTACTTCGTCGTGGTGACTTGGAAGGTAAGCCAGGACAGATGTTGTTGCTTCATCATGTACCAAACGTACTTAGCGAGCGTGTTTTGCTCGTTGGCTGCGGTAAAGAGCGTGAGCTTGATGAACGTCAATATAAGCAGATCATCACCAAAACCATCAATACCTTAAATGAAACGGGTTCTATGGAGGCTGTTTGCTTCCTTACCGAGTTACATGTCAAAGGACGCGATACCTACTGGAAAGTACGTGAAGCCGTTGAAACAACACAAAACAGTCTTTATAGCTTCGATGCATTAAAAACACGCAAAGGCGAAACCCGTCGTCCGCTGCGTAAATTAGTATTTAATGTACCGACTCGTCGTGAATTGACCGTAGGCGAGCGCGCCATCGAGCACGGTATGGCCGTCTCTGCTGGTATGCACCTTTGCCGCGATGTGGCAAATATGCCGCCAAACATCTGTAATCCAGCTTATCTAGCCTCTCAAGCCCGTCAAATCGCCGAAAATACTGAGAACCTAACGGTAACCACTATCGGTGAAGAGCAGATGGAAGCCCTAGGCATGAACTCATACCTAGCTGTAGGCCGTGGCAGCCATAATGAGTCAGTGATGACCATCATGGAGTACAAGGGCGCAGTCGATAATACCGAAAAGCCGATTGTGCTAGTGGGTAAAGGCCTAACTTTCGACTCGGGCGGCATTTCTCTTAAGCCTGGCGAAGCCATGGATGAGATGAAGTATGACATGGGCGGTGCAGCGGGTGTGATCGGTACCATGAAGGCACTCTGTCAGATGCAGCTGCCGATCAATGTTATCGGGATCTTGGCTGGCTGTGAAAACATGCCATCGAGTAATGCTTATCGCCCAGGGGATATTTTAACTACTATGTCAGGCCAAACCGTAGAGGTGTTAAACACCGATGCAGAGGGCCGCTTGGTATTGTGTGATGTACTGACTTATGTCGAGCGCTTCGACCCTGAGCTGGTTGTCGATACAGCAACCTTAACAGGCGCCTGTGTCATCGCTTTAGGTAAGCATGCATCTGGCTTGTTCTCAGGTCACAACCCACTTGCCCACGAGCTACTCAATGCCGGTGAACAAAGTGGTGACCGCGCATGGCGCATGCCTTTATGGGATGAGTATCAAGAGCACTTGGAAAGCCCATTTGCCGATATGACCAACCTAGGTGGCCGTGCAGCTGGTTCAATTACCGCCGCATGCTTCCTGTCTCGCTTTACTAAGAAGTACAACTGGGCCCATCTTGATGTGGCAGGTACAGCTTGGAACAGTGGCGCCAATAAAGGCTCGACTGGACGACCTGTGCCATTATTGGCTCAGTTCCTGATCAACCGAGCGGGTATCGAGCAGGGCGAGTAATTCCAGTAAGACAGACTTACACGGTAAAGGCTAAACCACGGTTAGATAGAGTGGTTTAGCCTTTTTTTATTTGCTGCTACACACCTCAACAAAAGGCCGTTTCCCGCCTAGGGCATGCTTAAGTCATTTGTTGCAAACAACTAAAAAATGAGAGCTAACTGACAATATATTTTTCGTAAAATATCGACAGAGAAAAATTTAAGTTTACAATACGCGCAAGTTTCACAGCCTCAGTTTTAAGCCCCCTTTTCTAGAGCCAAACACTGACACCAGCCACACTCGAGTCATAAATTTTTGTCGATTCCACTGCGAGCTCCCATCGCCAGTGTCCGCTGACTGTGCATAGACATTTCAAGTTTAATCATTGTGTTCACCCAATTTAAGGCAGCTGTATGCGTCAGGTATTATTCGTATTCATTCTCTTTTTCGTTTCCATAGGCACAACAGCGCAAGAAATGCCTTCAGTAAACGAAGAGCAAGTCGTTAGAGTTGGTTACCCAGCTTTTGACTGGCAACCTTTTACCTACGTCACTAAAGAGAAAAAAATGATAGGCCTTCTGCCATCATTATTTCAAGAGATCGCCAATAACAGCGGCTACCGAACACAGATAGTAAGCTATCCGACCTATATTGAAGTGCTGCAAGCACTACGTGACGATGAAATTGACATCATTATGGGTGTCTCGATGACGCCAGAAAGAATGGAGTGGATGCACTTTAGCTCACCCCTGATGCTACTCCCCTACGCCGCCATTACCAATGATACTAATGTCAGCAGCTTTATAGAGTTAAAAGGCAAGCACATAGCGACAGAAACGGGGTTCGCCATCAATGAGGTGTTATCAAACTCGGCAGGTAGCCAATTAAAAGTTACAGGCTATTCTGGTAGCCAAGAGGCTTATTCAGCGGTTGTCGATCATGCGGCCGATGCCTATATAGGTAACGCTATTACTTTGGATTATTTACATACCCACCAAGACACCGCAAATAAGCTTGATATCAAGCTACTGAACGATATGCCATTCGACCAGCTCCATTTCGCGGCAACGATGAAAAATAGCGAGTTGATCGACGACTTAAATAAAGGGTTAAAACTCATACCTAATGAGACATTTACTAAATTATACGAGACCTGGCTCACGAGCTCACAAATTAGATATGTCTATCAACAGCACGACTTAAATCTAACCGAACCCGAACTCAATGCGCTACGAGATCAGAAAGTGCTAAAAGTGCTTTATTCAGCCGATAATTATCCATTTGCATTTACTAATGATATGGGTGAAATGGATGGTATGAGCGTAGACATCTTAAAAGTTGTGGCCGAAAACCTGAATCTTAACATCGAGTCAACAGCCTATAGTGGTACTCAGTTAGAACAGCACTTTGCCGAGAACAACTTCGACCTCATCCCCGCTTTCACCTGTGAAAAAAACAGCTTGGACTATGTTCTCTGTACGTCTTCCTATACAAAAGATCCATGGGTTGCCGTCACCGCAAATAACTTAATCACAGCGCAAATTACCAACACTAAGGAACTTGGCCTATTAAATCTACACCAGCAACATATAGACACAGCCAAGTACTTTTCACAGGCGGAAATAACGACTTTTAATTCAACTAAACATCTACTCAATGCAATTCTTGCAGGTAAGGTAGAGGTAGGGCTATTGCCTCTATCGAAGGCCAGCTCAGTCCTCAGCATTCGCTATTTGGGACAATTAAAGTTAACTCCAAACCCTATCGGCGAATATACCCGCGCCATTAGCTTCGGGGTCAACAAAGACTCAGCAACACTAGCTTCAATTTTAAATAAGGCTAAGGCGGCAATTCATGAGGATGAGCTAGAAGCAATCAAGCATAAGTGGAATGATATCAGTATCAACAGTGATTTTTCCTATGAAAAAATCCCGAGCTGGATCTTACTGCTTCTCGGCGGCAGCGTAAGCATCTTCTTAGTTATCGTCTATTCCAACAGAAAATTGAAAAATGAGATCGCACAGCGTCATAGCATCGAGAAAGAGCTGCGCCTAGTTAACAATAACTTTGGTGGCATCGTTGCGCAGTTAATTCGCTACGGTGACGATGTGGATGATATCTCTTGGAGCTATGTCAGTGGCAATATCGAAAAATATCTAGGCTTAAGCCCCGAGCAACTCTATCAAACACCTAGTCTGCTGATGGAGTTCCTGGCTAAGCACGCAGATGAGCATGATTTCTTAGAAGATATCGAAGAGTCTCGCTTCTGTGATTCTCTATACACAACGATGAAGCTTAATATTGACGGCAAGATCTCTTGGTTCCAGCTCACTGGGATCTGCACTAAAGTTGATAAAAATAGACATTGGACCTACACCCTCGTAGATATTTCTTTGCTCAAAGAGAAGCAAGCAGAACTCGATGAAGCGCGCTTGATTGCAGAGTCAGCAACCGAGGCTAAGTCTCGTTTTCTTGCCATGATGAGCCATGAGATCCGCACCCCAATTAGCGGCATTTTGAGCTTGTTAGAGTTGATGACTCCACACCTAAATAGTAGCGAACTTCATGGGATCCATAAGAACCTAACCCACTCAGGCAATAACCTACTCAACATTGTTAATGATGTACTCGATTTCTCTAAAATAGAAGCGGGTAAGCTAGGGTTAAGCCCCGCAGTATGCCAGTTAAGCAGCTTTATCAGTGAGTTAGTTCAACCCCATATTGTCCATGTCGAACGCAAAGGCATTAAGTTTAAGTTATGGCTAGACCCCAAACTTGCTTACTCATTAAACTTAGATAATTTGCGCCTAAAGCAGGTACTAAATAACCTGTTAAATAATGCTTCTAAGTTTACAACTGAGGGCGAAATTTGGTTATCTGTAGACTTGGTTTCTGCAACAGATAAAGAGCAAACGATCAGCTTTGCAGTTACTGACAGCGGCATAGGGATCAGTGAAGAGGATATCGCCAAACTATTCATTCCGTTTGAACAGGTCGATCTCAGTAGCGAACGTCGCTTTAGTGGAACAGGCTTGGGACTATCTATCTGTGAACAGCTAGTCAAACTAATGGGCGGCGAGATCTCGGTCAACAGTAAGCAAGGCCAAGGCAGCACATTCCGTTTCACGCTTACCTTCCCCATTGCCGCTGTAGAGGTTCCTTCCACAGTCAACAAGCGCTGTGGTGTCATGATGTTGGATGAAAGCGACTATGATCTGCTTTGTGAGTATCTGCGCGCTTGGCAATGTACCGCCTACAATCTACAACACCTAGAGAATAAAGCAGCACTAGCAGCGCATGTAGCCAAAGCAAAAATTCAAGTTTTACTTTTACCTCAGGATTGGTGTGAGCTACATGCATTGACCCCAAGCTGGGCCAAACGCAACCTTACCAATGTGCAAGTCATTCAACTCAGAAGACAGAGTATGCTCTCGCCAACACCCGCAGAGCTAGGTTGGGCACTGTCTGTTAACCCACTGCTCCCTGAGCACTTATTGCACCTACTCACTAAACCAGAGTTTTTTGACGTCAAACCTAGTGCAGAACAAAACCAACCTGAGCAAGCTATCACCCGTGAGCAAGCCATCGCGAGCAACAGACTGATTCTGGTTGCAGAAGATCACCCAATTAACCAAGATGTGATCCGTATGCAACTGAGTAAATTAGGCTACTTTGGTGATATTTTTGATAACGGTCAGCAGGCGCTTACGGCCTATAAACAGAATCGATACGACCTGGTTCTGACCGACTGCCACATGCCTGAACTCGATGGTTACGGTCTAGTGAGTGCTATTAGAGAGCATGAACAACAAGAAAAACTGAACCGTCTCGGTGTTATCGCCCTCACGGCTAATGCCATATCGAGTGAAAAAGCCCGCTGCCACCAGTATGGGTTCGATGATTATTTAATAAAACCAGTGACCTTAGAGCAGCTGCAGAACGTACTCAATAATTACTTAGTTGAGGCTCAGCAAGCTCCCATCGCAGATCATGCTCAACAACACGAGCCATCGATGCAAGATAGGACTTTTATTGCAGCAAGCTCCAGCGAAACGCTCAAGTGTGACCTCAATGATCTCGCCGTTATTGATATCAAAGCGCTTGAGGCTAACTTCGGCGATCTGCAGCTTTGTATCAACTTACTGACTAAGTTCATTGCAACCTGTGACAGTGATATGCAAATACTCAATCAAGCAGTCGCAGAACACGACTTTGACGCCACCGCCCATAGCGCTCATAAACTCAAAGGCGCTGCGGGTGTGATTGAATGTGAGCTCCTCGTTATCACTTGCGCCGAGATAGAAACTGCGGCTTCGACGCAAGATATTGATGCAATAAAAGAGTTGCTGGTACAGCTAGAAAAATTAATCGCGCAGATCTCTAACCAGGTAAACAAGTTAAAATGAAAATCTTACTGATTGAAGATCATCTATTTCAGCGCGAAGCGATGCAAATGCAACTCGAACTGATCACAACACCTAAGATTTCGCAGATTAGAACTGCAGCCTCTGGTGTTGAAGCACTACAGATAATGGCAAACTTCAAACCTGACATACTGCTATGCGATCTGAAAATGCCTGAGATGGATGGAATTACCTTCTTGAGTCATATCAGTGAACTCATGTTTACCGGCTCCATCATTATCACTAGTGCCAGCAATCAGATCGTACTCGATACCGTACAGAAAATGTGTATGAGCTATCACTTAAAAGTGATTGGTGCCATTAGCAAGCCCGTAAAGATAAATATCCTCAAAGAGCTATTACACTTGGCCTATGTCGAGAATCTGACAAATTCAACATTTGCCAGTCATGGCTCAATAAAGAGTAAAGCCTTCACCGAGAAAGAACTTGAGCACGCCCTTGAACAGGGCTGGATAAAGCCCTACTTCCAACCTTTGGTCGCATTCGATAACGCCGAGTGGCAATCTTGTGAAGCACTAATTCGCTTTGTCCACCCGATCTTGGGAGTATTACCGCCAACCAGTTTTCTGCCTCAATTGAGTAAGATGCAAAAAGATGCTGAGTTAGCACTCTTGAGTGTCAATTACATCTTGCAACACCAAGCGCATCTTGCAGGTCGTTCGGTGGCGATCAACATCACCCCTATGACTTTAATGCATAGCCACTTCGTCGACCGATTACTGGATATTGCCAAACAACAGCCCAACCTATGTAAGCAGGTCTATTTTGAAATCACCGAATCAGATGCTTTGGAAAATACCGGCAGAGCACTGAAGTCGGCTTCACGTCTAGCGATGCACGGCTTTAATCTATCTATCGATGATTTTGGTACAGGCTACTCATCCTTGACCCTGCTAGATACCCTGCCTTTTGATTCACTAAAGGTAGACATGAGCTTTATTAGAGCTATGGAAAACAGCAAAACGGCAGCGGCCATTGTTGAGGCTTGCTTACTGTTGAGCACTCGACTCGAGCTTAAGTCGGTAGCCGAAGGCGTTGAGACCCAAGCCTTGTGGCAGCGATTGCAATTATTAGGCTGTACCTTAGCACAAGGCTATTACATAGCAGCACCGATGCCGGTTGAACGCCTAACTGATTGGCATCAAAGCTGGTTACTAAAAGTTGATAAACATCAGCTACAGCAAAAGATAGCAAGTTATCACGCCTAAGATTCTCCTACGCTCGAGCGATACAAGCCTATCAAGCTCAGCCACACAGATTCATTCTTTGTAAAGAATAGTGAGTAAAGAGTAGAGAGTGGGAAGTGAACGTTGTATTAAGAGTCGTGAGTTGGTAGCTGAAAATGGCTATTCGGTAATAATTATAAACATGAAGGTGAGTCAGATTTGACTCACCTTTGACTAGACTCAATCGTTACAGCATCTTGCGTCCATTATTGAGTGTAAAGAGCTAGGTTTAACGCCAAGCCTTAAGTATTAAGCCTTGAGCTCTAACTCTTCAGCCTTACTCGACTCATCGATACGAGTGACCAGCAGTTGATCCACTTTATAGCTATCCACATCGACCACTTCGAACTTATAACCAGCATGAACAACCGCATCAGTGCACTTTGGGATCTTACGCAGCATAAACATCATAAATCCGGCGATGGTTTCGTAGTTATGGTTTTGCGGAAACTCTTCAATATCTAACGCTCGCATAACATCAATAATCGGTGTCACGCCATCCATCAGCCAAGAACGTTCATCGCGGGCAATGATCTGCTCTTCACTCTCGGGTAAAGACCAGGCGCCCATCACCGCATCTTGTAAGTCTTTAGCCGTCACTACACCCACAACCAAAGAGTACTCGTTCATGACTACCGCAAAATCCGCTCGGCAATTCTTAAAATAATCCATCGACTCCGACAGACTTAGGGTGTCTGGAATAATAAAGCAATTACTCACCAAGTTCTTATCTTTAAGGCTTATGTTTTCACCGTTAATTAAGCAGATAAGTAACTTCTTAGCGTTAACAATACCCACAACTGTGTCTAACTGCTCATCACAGACTAAGAAGTTAGAGTGAGGTTGCTGGGCAATCTTGGCCTTAATTTCCTCTTCGCTATCTTGTAGCAAGAAATACGCTAAGCTCTCACGAGCCGTCATGGCTGCAGTCACTGGAATGGTTTGCATCTCAAACACTTTTTCCATCATTAGCTGATCGCCTTTATCGAGTACACCCGCTTCTGCGCCTGCGTCCATCACCGCATAGATATCATCGGAGGTCACCGCATCGTTACGTGCCGTTTGAATTTGCAGAACACGGAACACAAAATTAGCTAAGCCGTTAAAGAACCACACTAAAGGCTTGAGTACCACGATGCAGACCATCATAGGGCCAACAAAGGTCATGGCTACCTTTTCAGGAAACGCCATGGCTAGACGTTTAGGCATCAAGTCAGCGATTAAGATAAACAGGCTAGTCACGAAGACAAAAGAGAGTAAGAAACTCATCTTATCTAGCCAAGGGCCGCTCAACCAACTTGAAAGGAACGAGTGAAAATAAGGCGTAAAGGCTGACTCACCCACGATACCGCCCATGATGGCTACCGCGTTCAGGCCAATCTGTACCACGGTAAAAAAGTTACCTGGCTGAGATTGCAGCAGCAACACCTTGTCTGCCCGTGCATCTCCTTCAGACGCAAGCTGACGCAGACGAATTTTACGCCCAGCCGCAAGGGCAATTTCAGACATAGAGAAAAAACAACTGACTCCAATCAGGATCAATATAATCACAGCATTATCAAAGAAGCTCATCTAGCACCTTACCAAAACAAAAAACACACTATCCCTTTACTGCATATCATTATTTGTTCTTAGCGGTACTGACTTCCCTAATAGTAGAACAACGAATAATGACCAATCACTATTGGCGCGATCGCGGAGTATATCCCCAATACAGAGAACTCACCAGCTAATAAATTGACCAATGTGATCGATTAAATTTTTATCATATCGGCAGATATTAAGAGCCTCACCCAAGCCCTTATTTGTATAGAAAATAGTCACAAATTACTTTCATACCCATCAAATTCCACAACTTTTTAGAGCACAAACCACCCCCGCCATTCCATAAAGGAATAGCTGCTATAGATATAACGCTAGTTATCAAAACAAAAGAGAATAGCTAATATCTTGCCATCGCTTTAACAGCCCATTGACGCCTTCGGCAACTTGAGTTTCGGCGGCTAATTAAACCAAATGAAAATGACACGAGGATCCCACCATGGATATGCAGCAAAAACTTCAGCAGTTACTAGACAAACAAGAGATGACCGAGCTTATGTACAAATTCGCTCGTGCGCTAGATAGAGTCGATGGCGACTTAATGAAATCAACCTACTGGGAAGATGCCATTGAGGAACATCAAGATCCTATTTTCCCAGAGCTATTCTTTTACAATGATAACGCTCATCAATTTGTTGAGCCTGCAATGGAAGGCTTCAGGGCCTTAAAAGCCACACAGCACAGAATTAGTAATCCTCTTATCGAGATCGATGGTGATACTGCTACCGCTGAAGCTTATGTCTGGGCCTACCATGTACATGAAGAGGACGGTGTCGATAAAGAGGGCATCTTAGGTGGCCGACACCATTTCCGCTTCGAGCGCCGTGATGGTGTATGGAAGATTAAACATCGCTCTACCGTATTCGACTGGAACCAAAGCCAGAATGCCACAGCAATTTGGGCCGATAATTTCAGCGATAAATACCGCGGTAAACGCAATCATCAAGATGACAGCTACAATTACATCTCAATCTAATCTTTTGACAGCAGTAGGTGGATAAAGGCCGTCACAGACCTTTATCCCTCCTAAAAACGGGTACACATTTGCGGGCTATAAGCCTAATAAGGATAATGATATGGCATCAATGAAGTTTACTGCAGGAGCGGCCTTTCCTAGCATTCAACTGCCCGCCTTAACGGGCGAGTCAATCTCTCTTGGTACGCCCGCTTCAGGTTATGACTGGCGGTTAGTGATCATTTATCGTGGCAAGCACTGTCCACTGTGCACGCGCTATCTCAATGAGCTGGAAAAGTTAGCAGCTGATTTTATGAAGTTAGGCATCGATATCGTTGCCGCATCGGCCGACTCTCTCGAGCAGGCACAGTTTCACAAGACTCAATTAACAGTCAGCTTCCCTATCGCTTACAACCTCACTATTGAGCATATGCAGCAGCTTGGGCTTTATATCTCTCACCCGCGCTCAGAAAAAGAGACCGATCATCCCTTTGCCGAGCCCGGCTTGTTTGTGATTAACGACAAAGGCACAGTACAACTCATTGATATTTCCAATGGGCCCTTTGCTCGTCCAGAGCTCGCCACTTTATTATCAGGACTCTCCTTTATCCGTGACCCTGAAAATAATTACCCTATCCGTGGCACTTATCGTTAATCCTAGAGCTGATTACAGCGCTTAGCGATAGCTTGAGTCTTCGGCTAAACGCTGCTTTAGATAATCAATAAAGCAGCGAACTTTTAACGGCACATAACGACTCTGGGGGTAGATAGCATTGAAAGGTAAGGGGTGAGAAAGATAATTAGGCATAATTCTATTTAGCTTCCCCTGTTCAATATGTTCATCCACCATCCAGGTCGGTAGCTGGGCAATACCAACACCATCTAGTGCCAACTGTAATATCGCCTCGCCATTATCACAGCGACAATTACCACTCACAGGCACCGCAATATCATCAACACTTCCACCAGTCTGTTCAAAGTGCCAGATATTGACCGACTTCAACATCGAGTAGACGATACAGTTATGGGATTTGAGTTCAGAAGGCGCTTTAGGCTCGCCAAAACGATTTAGGTATTGTGGCGAAGCTACCGCAACTAAAGGATTATCGAATAGATGCCTTGCCACCAAGGAGGAATCCTCGAGTTGCTTAGCACGAATAGCGACATCGACTCCTTCGGCGACGAGATCCACATGCTTATCACTGAGCATCAGATCGACTTTTATCTCAGGGTAACTTTTAAGGAAGTCACCCAAGATAGGCGCAATAAACTGACAGCCAAAAACTACAGGTGCCGTAACGCGCAAAATACCTTTCGGTGACGCTTGCTGAGATCGCACCTGAGCCTGCGCCTCATCGAGCTCAGCGATAATCGCCACGCAGTTTTCATAATAAACCGCACCGACCTCAGTCATCGAAAGCTCACGACTGCTGCGAGTGAGTAATTTTGCCCCTAGCAGACTCTCTAAGGCAGCGACTTTCTTACTGATTGTAGCCTGCGTAGTATTCTGCTCTCTGGCTGCAGCAGAAAAGCTACCGGTTTGTACCACACGCACAAAGGCTTTCATTGCACCTAATTGATCCATCTAAACTCCCAATCTAATTGGTCAACCCAGCATTCAAACCGCTCACGGCTGCTTAGCCGTGCTCGGTTTCTTAACTGCAGGTTTCTTAGCTACAGGCTTTTTAGAAACAAAATCTTTGGCACTGCGTTTGTTTTGGCTGCGGCGATTGGCCTTTTTATCACGCGGTGCTCGCTTACTCTCTCCTGTCGACGGTTTGTCGGTCACCTCAAATCCATCAAGTCTCTCGAGCGTCAGCTCTCGATGGGTTAATTGCCCGATGGCCTTAAGACAATCAGCTTCACCATGACACACTAAGGAGATCGCAAGGCCTTTATCACCAGCACGTGCTGTACGGCCAATACGGTGAACATAGACAGGTGCGCTAGCAGGAAGATCCAGATTGATAACCACCGGCAAGGCATCAATATGTATGCCGCGAGATAACAGATCTGTGGTGACTAAAACCGCTAACTTAAGCGACTTGAAGTCGGCTAATGTTTGCTGTCTATCAAGCTGCGCTTTATCACCGTGCAAAGCGCTAGCGTTGATGCCCGCCTTTACTAATCGTTTAACAAGTTTATCAGCATCATCCTTTGCATTGATAAATACCAACACCTGCGGCCATTGCTGTCTTTGAATCAGCGCGATTAATGCCCTCGCCTTATCGCCTTTATTAATCAAATAAAACGACTCATTAATATCGGCAGCCACACTATTAGCAGCCTGCGCTGCGACCTTAACTGGCTTATGCAGCAAATCGAGCGCCTTTTTATTTAGCTCTGGTGCAAGGGTCGCCGAAAATAGTAATGTCTGTCGCTTGCTGGGGATATACTCGAGTATGCGCTCTAGATCTGGCCAAAAACCCATATCCATCAGTCTATCGGCTTCATCGAATACTAGCTGTGTTACCGAGGCCAGTGAAAGGTGCTGCTCACGTAACAGATCCAATAACCTGCCAGGCGTTGCCACCACAAGCTGTGGTTTTCTCTGTAATCTATGCAGCTCTAGCGCCTTAATCTGCTCAGCCTTATCAACACCACCACACAATACAGTTATCACAGTGCTAACAGAGACTAACTTAAGCGCATCACCCACTTGCAACGCCAACTCACGAGTGGGCACTAACACCAGCGCCTCTATCTCCCCCGAGTGGGTATCACCATGGATAATGTTTTGCAGCAGTGGTAAACCAAAAGCATAGGTTTTACCGCTGCCAGTTTGTGCCAGTGCTAACAGATCTTTCCCAGTGAGTATTTCTGGGATAGCAAGTCGTTGTATTTCGGTGGCGTTCACCAGCTTGCTTGGTAGTTTAGATAGGATTTCGGCGCTAAGATTAAGGTCGGAAAATTTCATAGTATGGGCTAATAACGACAATTGCATGGAGTGTAACCACAGCCGCTCTATTAGTAAAATGTACTGTTTGCGCTTGTTGCCACACAGACCCAAAGCCTACTGCATGATAAGCGATAGAGGACGGCTGAATTTGTCGATAAATAAATCCGCGATTAGAGGCTGATCTCTGAGCGACTTTTAGTGTAAAATCCTCTCTTTCGTCAGCCAAAAAGCAGAAGCAATAGCAAGCTATCTCTTCGAGCAGGTCTTCAAGCATGTCGCCAAGTCAGAATCAGGCCCAGTTTTATCTGATGCCAAAGGATGCACAGCAAGTATCAAACGCGCCCAAATCGGCGCTGGAGCAAGTGTATCTACTTGCCTGCCAACTAGCGCAGCGAGCCTTTGCCACTCAGCAATTGGTCTACATTCATTGCCAAGACCAACAGCAGGCCTATGCTATTGATGAATTACTATGGCAATTTGAGCCGCAATCTTTCGTGCCCCATAACCTTAAAGGTGAAGGTCCGTTAGGCGGCGCACCAGTAGAAATTGGCTTTGATAGACTTGGTGCCAACAAAAAACGTCATCTTCTGATTAATCTTGCAGACCAAGTGCCGCAATTTGCGGTAAACTTTGGACAGATTATCGATTTCGTTGCCAACGACGATGGCCATAAAGCGATTGCTCGCGATCGCTACCGGCAGTATCGCGCACTTGGAATTGCATTAAGCACCCAAGATATAGCAACACAACCTATTAATTTTTAGTTTGAGATAAACACGCCCCATGGAAAAAACATATAACCCGCAGTCTATCGAACAGTCTCTCTACCAAAACTGGGAAGAGCAAGGTTACTTCAAGCCACACGGCGATGAGTCTCAAGGCAACTATTGCATCATGATCCCGCCACCAAACGTGACGGGTAGCTTGCACATGGGTCATGCCTTCCAAGATACCATCATGGATACCTTGATCCGTTATCAGCGTATGAAGGGCAAGAACACCCTTTGGCAGGTCGGTACTGACCACGCAGGTATCGCCACACAGATGCTGGTTGAGCGTAAAGTGGCTGCTGAAGAAGGTTTAAGCCGTCACGATCTTGGTCGTGAAAACTTTATCGACCGTATCTGGGATTGGAAAAACCACTCGGGTGGCACAATCACTAAGCAGCTACGCCGCCTTGGTGCATCTGTCGATTGGGATCGTGAACGTTTCACCATGGATGACGGCATATCGAACGCTGTACAAGAAGTATTCGTACGCCTTTATGAAGATGACCTAATCTACCGCGGTAAGCGTCTTGTGAACTGGGATCCGACCCTGCACACGGCTATCTCAGACTTAGAAGTTGAAAACAAAGAAAAACAGGGCAGCATGTGGCACTTCCGCTACCCGCTAGCCGATGGCGCTTTGACAGCCGATGGTAAAGATTATCTAGAAGTGGCAACTACCCGTCCTGAAACCATGCTTGGTGACAGCGCCGTAGCAGTTCACCCAGACGATGAGCGTTATCAATCACTCATTGGTAAGTTTATTCTGCTGCCAATCGTAAACCGTCTTATCCCTATCGTTGCTGACGATTATGTGGATATGGAATTCGGTACAGGTTGTGTGAAGATCACGCCTGCTCACGACTTTAACGACTATGAAGTCGGTAAGCGTCACGCACTACCTATGTACAACATCTTAACTATCGACGCTGCGATCCGCTCAAGCGCCGAAGTGGTTAACACAGATGGCAGTGCAAACAACGACTTAGATAACAGCCTACCAGAGCGTTATGCCGGTCTTGATCGTTTCAAGGCACGTACCGCTATCGTTGAAGAATTTGAACAACTTGGTCTACTCGGCAAAATCGATCCACACGCATTGAAGGTGCCTTATGGCGACCGCTCTGGCGTAGTGATTGAGCCATTGCTAACCGACCAATGGTATGTTTCGGTTGCGCCTATGGCTAAGACTGCGATGGAAGCCGTTGAAAACGGTGATATCAAGTTTGTACCGCAGCAGTATGAAAACATGTACAACTCTTGGATGCGTGATATTCAAGATTGGTGTATTTCTCGTCAGCTTTGGTGGGGTCACCGTATTCCAGCTTGGTACGATGAAGCCGGTAAAGTTTATGTTGGCCGTGATGAAGATGAAGTGCGTGCTAAGCACAAGCTTGACGATTCAGTGGTACTTCGCCAAGACGCAGACGTGCTGGACACTTGGTTCAGCTCTGCATTGTGGACCTTCGCAACTCTAGGCTGGCCTGAAGATACGGCTGAGCTTAAAGCCTTCCACCCAACGGATGTATTGGTTACCGGTTTTGACATCATCTTCTTCTGGGTTGCCCGTATGATCATGATGACCATGCACTTCATCAAAGATGAAAACGGCAAGCCACAGGTTCCGTTCAAGACGGTATACGTGACAGGTCTTATCCGTGATGAAGCGGGTAACAAGATGTCTAAGTCTAAGGGTAACGTACTCGATCCACTAGACATGATTGACGGTATCGATCTTGAGTCGCTTGTTGAAAAGCGCACTGGCAACATGATGCAACCACAACTTGCGGCTAAGATTGAAAAGAGCACCCGTAAAGAGTTTGCCGATGGCATCGAAGCTCACGGTACTGACGCTCTGCGCTTTACCCTAGCGTCTATGGCATCAACAGGCCGTGACATTAACTGGGACATGAAGCGTCTTGATGGTTACCGCAGCTTCTGTAACAAGATCTGGAACGCATCTCGTTACGTGCTGATGAACACTGAAGTACAAGCTGAAGGTGCTAGTGATGATGCCATCGGTGAAGCACTAGATTGTGGCCAAAACGGCGGCGAGATGGAGCTGTCGATTGCTGATCGCTGGATTATCGGTCTGTTCAATGAAACCGTTAAAGCCTTTGACGAGCACATGGCAAACTACCGTTTCGACCTAGCTGCTAACACCATTTACGAGTTCACATGGAACCAGTTCTGTGACTGGTACTTAGAGCTAACTAAGCCTGTAATGCAAAGTGGCACCGAAGCTCAACTTCGTGGTACTCGCCATACTTTGGTTACTGTGCTTGAGCAGATGCAGCGACTAATGCACCCAATCATGCCATACCTAACTGAGACTATCTGGCAGCGCGTTAAGCCGCTTGCAGGTGTTGAAGGCGACAGCCTGATGCTAGCCCAGTTCCCTGAGTATCAGGCCGATAAGGTTGATGCAGCAGCGATGGAAGATCTTGAATGGGTTAAGCAGGTGATTGTTGCGGTACGTAACATCCGTGCAGAGCTAAACATTGCTCCATCTAAGCCGCTAAACGCACTACTACGTGGCGTGAGCGAGCAAGATAAGGCACGTTTAGAGGCTAACCAAACCTTCTTCAAGACCCTAGCTAAGCTTGAGTCTATGACGATTCTAGCCGATGGTGAAGCAGCGCCTATGTCGACTACACAGTTAGTTGGCAACATGGAGCTATTGATCCCTATGGCTGGCCTAATCGACGTAGCTAAAGAAGTGGCACGTATCGACAAGCTACTTGAAAAAGCCCAAGCTGAATTTGCGCGTATCGAAGGCAAGCTATCAAACCAAGGTTTCGTTGCCAAAGCTCCAGCAGCCGTGATTGAAAAAGAGCGTGCTAAGCAAGCTGAATACCAACGCGATATGGATAAGCTAACCGAGCAGAAAGCTGAGCTTGCAAAACTAGAAGGCTAATTCTACAAGCTAACTCTAAAAGCTAAGCTTTATAAAGCATAAAAAAGGGCTGTCATCGACAGCCCTTTTTGTTATCTACAATCTAAACCAATACGTTGCGCCTGCTATACGCGATAGTAGGCTATCTCTTGCTGCATAGACTCTGCAAGCTGGGCCAACTCATGAGTGGCAGCTTGGGTTTGTTCAGCGCCCGCTGCGGTTTGATCTGAAATATCGCTAATATTGATAATATTACGGTTGATCTCTTCCGTTACTAAGCTCTGCTCTTCTGACGCGGTTGCTATCTGTGTATTCAAGCCATTAATCTGTTCGATACTGGTCATGATTTGCAGTAAAGCACCACCTGCTTGTGCCGATTTCTCCACACTTAACTTAGCCTGTTCACTACCACGCTCCATCATGAGCATTGAGTCACGTGCACCTTGCTGTAGACGCTGGATCATCTTTTGAATCTCCTCCGTTGAGTCTTGCGTACGCTTGGCAAGAGAGCGCACCTCATCGGCGACTACGGCAAAGCCTCTACCCTGCTCACCGGCTCGGGCAGCCTCAATCGCGGCGTTCAGTGCTAGCAGGTTGGTCTGCTCTGAAATACCTTGGATCACATCCACTACACTGCCAATTTCATCGGAAGACTTAGACAGCAACTTCATTGCTTCTGTTGCGCCATCCATCTCAATAGATAGAGTTTCAATCACCGAGATACTCTCATCAACAACAGCCTGACCGTGATGCGCCGCATCGCTAGCCTCTAACGATGAACTCGCAGCAGCTTCGGCGCTTTGGGCTACCTCCCTCACCGTCGCAGCAAACTGATGAATCGCCGCAGCTATCTGCTGCGTCTGTTGTTGCTGCTCCACCACATTACGTTGAGTCTGCGTTGATACTACAGAATTCTCTTCGGCCGCGCTGGCTAAGCGAGAAGTCGACTCATGGGTATTTTGTACCGCATGCTGAAATCTTGCCGCTATCCGATTAACGTAGCCAGCGATATGAGAAAACTCATCATCACCGCCAATCACGATACGTTTAGTCAGATCGCCGTTAGCAATATCGTTAGCCGTCATTTCAAGCTCTGTCATCGCTTTGCCCATACGGCGAACAATTAAGGTCGAGCTAATCGAAATAACTAACATGCTGACGATAGAAAAAAGCGCAACCCAAACAATGTAGATCTGCATATCGTGATTAAATTGAGTAAAAGTCTCTTCCCCCTTAACAACCTGCAGATCTAAGAATGATTGCGCCTCGGCGGTAATATTCTTAAACATCGGATTAATCGTTGTCAGCAGCACTCTGTTTGCCGCTTCATACTCACCTTGCTTAAGTGCATCTATCGTAGGATTAAAGCCCTGCGCTACGACGTTATCAAGCTGTGCTTTTAACCTATTTACTTGTAAACGCTCTTGATTATCTAATCTTGCTCCTAAGATCTCATTCTCGATAATGCTATGCAGCAATGTGATTGCCGCTTGCGATTGGCTAATGTGTTGCGTAAGAGGATGGTTATGCATTTCAGAAAATTGACTACTTGGGTCATGCTGAAATGCTAATAACAATTCACTACGTGCTGTCGCTAATTCATTAAGAACTTTACCTGCGCGAATACTATGCTGCATACCCTCGGCATGCAGCTCGCCTATCGACTCTCCGGCATCTTGCATACCGGTAATGCCTTTATAGCCTAAGAATAAAAATGATATTACGGTCAGAAATACGATGAGTTTAAGTTGAAATCGTACCGATTTAAAAAGCGAGATAAAGCCGGACTGTGATTGATGAGATTGGCGAACCTCATCATGCCCTAGCTGTTCGATTAATACAGACATATTAATTCCTGTTCCCCACCAGTATTGATGGAATCATGAAAACAAAGCTCTCTAATTACACTCGTCTTACCCTAAGTAAAACGCAGCTGAAGCAGCATAGTGAAATTGCCCAAATTTGGTATACAAATATAAAACATGTGTTTAAATTATTGATATTGCTCACAAGAGTAAGATTATTTCCCTGAGAGTCGCTATCTTGGTCGCTTTACTTTGCAGTAATTCAAACACTCTATAGCCTTACGCTCAGCTCAAATCCCCAGTAATTGCAGCCTTCGTCAATTTGATGACAACGTCAACAAATCGACTTACCCATTGTTTTTTAAGGCTTATTTATTATCTTTTATTGATTTAAATATCAAAAACACTCAAGATGTGAGCAAATTTCAATAGGTGTTAATAAAATGAAGCATTGGTTGCTATCGAGTTGCGTGTTGCTAGGCTTATCGGCGTGTGGAGGATCTGATGATTCAGGCTCCCAAGATAATGGTGGCGAAATACCGCCCTTGGCTCAAGCACCTAGTGTTGAACTTGGCGAAGGGATGACCACATGGAACGATAAGCTAATCACCCTCGCGGCCAAAGTGGATATCTATGCCTCTGGCAGCTCTACATTCAAGTGGCAGCAAGTCTCTGGGCCAGAGGTGTCACTATCAAGCGCAAGCCTTGACGGTGTGACTATCGATGCCAGAACGCTTGAACAAGATAGCAATATTACACTCAGCTTAACGGTCACCGATAGCAGTAATCAGACCGCTAGCGATCAGGTCAGTATCCAGCTCAAAGATAGAATTAGCGCATCGATGGCAACTGGCGATGCCAGCATTGCCAGTGAGCTCTCTGCGCAGATAACCAAGCGGGCACTACAGCATATCGAGCAATATCGCTCAGATGGCGCAGCGCTGATTAACAAGCTCTACCAAGCCGACGTGGTGCAGTATGACCAAGGTCGACACTCACAGATGATCCAACTTGCCGGTGCCGAGCATGCCTATCCACAAAATAAAGCTTACGCCATCGTCACAGGCAACAAGGGCCTGACCTTTGCAGCCACTAACGATAAGGCGGGCCAGCGGAATGCCGCTTTTGGTACCGATATCATTTCCAGCATACAGCAAGGCAATAACACCAGTTTTGAACCAAGCTTTAAGCGTTTACTCGGTTGGATGTTAGAACAAGATCAAGAGGCCCTTGCACAACCTAAGCAGATAAGGCTGTTTTTGATGGGCGGTAGTACAGTGACTCGCATCAATAGCTGGATTGGCGAGCATTTCCCTCATTGGCAGGTTGAAACCTGTAGTGATGAAGCAACACTCTCAAGCTGTTTAAGCCAAGCGCAATTAGTGATCACAGGTTCATCCGAGCTATTTTCAATCGAGATCGTTGAGCCACTGATTGCCCAAATACAGAGCGAAAAACAACCTCTACTTTATATGCATCTGCACAGCTGGAATAGCGTACCTTTGACTCAAACGGTACTTAATCCAATGGGCTTTAGTATGCAGGGACCAGGCGGCCCAGGTAACTACTTCGCTCAAGATAAAGCGGACTGGGGCTCTGCAAATGCCATGTTAGGCAGTTACAGCGCCCTGGAAAAAGAACAGCTATGGCTAACTCTGTTTGACAATGAGCGAGTCGACTTCAATCTCGCCAACTGTGCCAGCAGTTGCGATGCCGCGTTTAACGATGACTATCGTCCAGCACTAGCGAGTATTCGCAGTAATATCCAAGGGATAGAAACCAATAGGATCGATATCTTTAATCAACCAGACTATTCCCTGTATAAGCTGCTCATTCTTTTAGGTGACAACTATCGTCAAGCTATCCAGTACCCGATGGATATAGCCACCAGCGATAGCCTAAATTTTCTCAAAGCCTATTATGCCGATCACAGCGTATATAACTTCCGCGATATCAATGCCGTGCAACAGGATCTTGGTAACTTTAGCCGCACTGATTTTAGCCACATCAATGCCGTTGACCAAGATGTGAATTTGATGAGTAAGAAAGGCTTCCGCTCTGCAGGTATATACGCCCTCCCAGGCCAAACGGTGAGTGTGACGCGAAAAGACAACAGCGAGGTACGCAGCTGGGTCTTTATCAACACACTACGCTCAGGCTCTACCCATGAGTTTGCTAGCAATGGCTATAACCGCCCTAAACTACTGCAATCGACCCATATCGAAGTCAAAGCGGGTGAAACCATTAAGTTTACCAGCCCCTATGGCGGGCCGATGCAGATTCGTTTCGATCAAACTGATCTGCCAACGCAGTTTAGCTTCGAGCAGGTTGGTCTACACCCATACTGGCGCAAAGGTATGGACGGTGAGCAGTTTTTACAAGACTTAGCGGCAAACCAATATGATTGGGCCGAACTTGCAACCGATCACTTTGAAGTGCATTCAAAGCTCGATAAGATGCAAAATACCATGGAGCATGAGCCGCTTTGGAATACCCCAGAGAAGATGGCCACCGCCATCATGACTCAGGTACATAGTTACCCGCATCTGTTAGCAGGATTTAAGGGACCCTTTATCGATGAAGTCGCCGAGATCACTGAATTTGCCGCCAGCCAAGGCTGGGAGATCGATAGCATCGACACGGTCAAGCATATGAATGCCGACCAAGCCACCTGTGGTTATGGCTGCTCAGGCAACCCTTACGATGCATACTGGTCATTTAGCCCCACTGGGCACGGCGACATTCACGAGTTAGGTCACGGGCTTGAAAAGGGGCGCCTGCGTTTCGATGGCCATGAGGGGCACGCATCGACCAACCCATACTCTTACTATACTAAGTCTCGTGCTTACACAGAGCTTGGTAAGCTACCTTCTTGCCAAGGACTAGATATTGATGATGAGTTTGCCGTGCTGCAAGCGAGTATGAATCAAGCCGATCCGTTCGCTTATATGCAAGAGGCTAAGTTAACCAGCTGGTCGAACGGTATGGCGACCATGCTACAGATGATGGTGGCGGCGCAGAAACAGGGGGCGCTTGAAAATGGCTGGCATCTTCTCGCGAGATTACACATCTTACTACGCGAATTTGAGCGCGCAAAAGCCTCTGAAGAGCTATGGCTAGAGAAGCGAGCTCAGCTAGGTTTCAGCCAGTTTACCCTCGATAGCGTCAAGAACATCTCCAATAATGACTTCTTAATGGTGGCGATGAGCTACTCCACTAAACTGGATTATCGTGAGCTTTATCAGATGTGGGGCTTAGCAACGACCCAAGCGGCCAAAGATCAAGTGGCAGCCTTCAACTTCACGATTGTCGACAGAAAAGTATATGTCTACAACCCAGGGGATTACTGCCTAAGCTTAGAGCTACAGGCGGTTGATGTGGATGGACTGCAGCCATGGCCGCTTTAGCCAGTAGAGCGGATTGAGTCGGTTAGCCACCACCTAAGCACCTGCAGTATAAAGCCAGCTAATAGCAATCAGGATAATATTAGCTGGCTTTTTCTTTTCAGCCCCAAGTCAGTGGCTTTAATAGGTGATTACCACCAATTAAGCGATTGAAATAGGGATCCTACGTCGACCAAAATGCTCCGGTGGACCATCGAATCGCCCAGGCAGTTGGCAGCCACAGTAGTCACACCGACCGCGATTATCTAAGTGATACTCGCCAAGCTCATACCAATCTCTACCTATCAGCAACTTTTTACAGTTAGCACAGTTACTACTGCCGCCACTCGGATCATGAATATTACCGGTATAGACAAAGTTTAATCCTTGGTCGAGGGCTATCTCCCTTGCCCGTATCAGGGTTGAGGCTGGAGTCGCAGGAGTGTCCATCATATGAAAATCAGGATGAAACGCACTGAAATGCAGCGGTATATCTGAGCCTAGATTATCCCTTATCCAGCGACACTGCCCCTCGAGTTCTTGGCTAGAATCATTTTCTCCAGGGATTAATAGAGTCGTTAGCTCAAACCAGACCTGAGTCTCATGGCGCAGATAGAGTAAGGTATCGAGCACATCACTTAAATGCCCGCCGCAGATCTTACGGTAAAAACCTTCGGTGAAGCCTTTGAGATCGACATTGGCGGCATCCATAAATTTAAAGAACTCGACCCTAGGTTCAGGGCAAATATAACCTGCGGTCACTGCTACCGCCTTGATCCCCAGTTCATGGCAAGCCTTTGCCACATCGATAGCGTATTCATGAAAGATTACCGGGTCGTTATAGGTAAAGGCCACACTCTTGCAGCCCATGCGTTTGGCTGTAGCGGCCAAATCATCGGGCATGGCTTTGGCGCCTAAGGTATCGAACTCTCTCGATTTACTGATATCCCAGTTTTGGCAAAACTTACAACTCAGGTTGCAACCAGCGGTGCCAAATGAGAGTACCGAGCTGCCGGGGTAGAAGTGATTTAACGGCTTCTTCTCTATCGGGTCGATACAAAATCCACTAGAGCGGCCATAGCTTGTCAGCTTTATCTGATTATCTATGTTTTGCCTAATAAAACAGACCCCACGTTTTCCTTCTCTGAGCTGGCAGTGCCGTGGGCAAAGGTCACACTGCACTCGGCCGTCATCGAGCCTGTGCCAATACTGAGTCTTTACCGTAAAAATATCACTATGACTGGTTGCATTCACTGTGTGGTTTGTAGACATAAATACGTCCCTAGGGCGCAACTTTAGTGAGCTATACTTAAAGCCTAGTTGATAACCTTGAGCTCATCAGTCTATGTTTGCTTCAGTTCGACCCGCTGCGGTTGCGGGTCTATTCTACCCAGCCGCGGCCGATGAGCTGAGGGAAATGCTCGACAGCTATTTGAGTCAGGCTAGAGTGAACCTTATTGGTCAAGTAAGCACTCGGCAGTCCCAAGCCGAAAACTTAGACTCACCTCGCTCACCTAAAGTTATTATTGTCCCCCACGCAGGCTACATCTATTCAGGCCTTGTCGCTGCCCATGCTTACGCCCTGATTGAGTCGATGGCTGCTAGCGTCAGCAAGGTGCTACTCATTGGTCCCGCCCATCGAGTTTACCTACAGGGCGGCGCGCTACCACAGAGTCAATATTTTGAAACACCCTTGGGTCAGGTAAGAATCGATCGGCCTAGCGTGGAGATGCTAGAGGGCAAGCCGCATATTACTGTCTCAAATCTGCCCCACCAGCAAGAACATTCCCTCGAGGTGCAGCTGCCGTTCCTACAACGCTGCCTCAACCAATTTGAGCTCATTCCACTATTAATAGGCGAAAGTGATCCCCAAGAGATGGCAGAGCTACTAGAGCAACTATGGGGAGGAGAGGAAACTTTAGTCGTGATAAGCACTGACTTAAGTCATTTTCATCGATATGTCGAAGCGACGAATCTTGACAGGGTAACTTGCCAGAAAATTGTAGAGGGGCAGGAAAGCATCCTCCCCGAGCAAGCCTGTGGTAGTTCAAGCCTCAATGCCCTACTGCCGCAACTTAAACGCCACCAGCTGCGCCTTGCACAATTGAGTTACCAAAACTCAGGCGACACAGCTGGAGACAAAGATCGAGTAGTCGGCTATGCCAGCTTTGCCAGCCGTTAAACTTAGCCAGTCAGAGAAACTGCAACTACTAACCTTAGCCCGTGACACGCTTGTTGCAGCATTCAATCCCGACTATCTTGCTGCAAAACAACCGCTCATCACACGGAGGCTTGAGCAACTTAAACTTGGTTGTTTCGTTACCCTCACCCTAGATGGGGCTCTCAAGGGGTGCATGGGCCATATCGAGGCTGACCGTCCCATCGGTGAGCTGGTGCCAGCACTCGCTCACAGCAGCGCTTTCAACGATCTTCGCTTTCAGCCCTTAGACGAATCTCAGCTAAGTTCACTTCGTATAGAGATCTCACTCCTATCAGAAATGCAAAAGCTTGAGTTCAGTGCTCAGTCACAGCTGCAGACCTACCTTGAAGCGACTAAGTTGGGCTTAGTACTGAGTGAAGGGAATAAAAGAGCCGTATTCCTGCCACAAGTATGGCAACAATTACCAGAGCCGAAAGGGTTTGTTGAGGCACTCAAAGTCAAGGGAGGCTGGGACAGAGACTATTGGTCTTCTAATATGGAAGTCGAAGTCTTTAGCGTGACTCATTTTTGCGAAGAGTCGCTGTAATAAACCTCACAAGGGAACAACCATTCATTCAGCTATTCGCCTTGAATTAGTTTGCCAAAAAACGCTCTGAGTAGATCAACTTCTTATACTGATTGGTATAACGCACATCTGCGGTCACGGCTTAGCCATAGTCAGCGCTAGCTAAGCTGCAAGACCATGAGATTTACATTGGTGCTAAACTAGATTAGGTTTAATTAACTCCTACGGATAAGGCTCTGTAATTCACTCTGTAAGATCTAGAAAATTAACAATAGACACTCGACTTAAGGGAATGACGACATGGATACTAACAAGCTATTACTCATCATCATCGCGATTCTACTGCCACCTGTAGCGGTATTTCTAAAAAGTGGTGTAGGTAAAGACCTATTGATCAACATCATCCTGTGCTTGCTTTTTTTTGTTCCTGGCCTATTACACGCGCTCTGGGTCGTCACTAAGTAAAGCCTCGCCCAACTGAATAGCCTAGCTCGATTACGACATATATAACATTCTTGCTAGGCGGTTCATTTTCCGAATCAGATGGCTCGTATTATTAAGGCGCGGCAGTCTGTTCAAGTTGCTGCTTAATCAACTCAATCATCGCCTTGGCCGCAAAAGATAGGTTCTGCTGCTTACGCCAAAACAACGATAGCTCCCACCTGAGATCATTAGCGGCAAGCGGCACATTGACTACCGCATCGACGCGGTAACGCTCAGCAATGATTTGCGGTAACACCATGATTCCTGTTCCTGCCGCAACTAGGGCGATACCAAAATCGGCATGACTGACTCGTGTTATTTCTGCGGGAATAAACCCGGCTTTATCGCAAGCGTCCAAAATCAACTCATAGAGAGCATATTCAGGCTCAAACATCACCTGAGAAAGAGACTGTAAATCTTTAAGCTGTAGCTCCGTACACCCAGCTAGGGCATGGGTTTTAGGCACGACCACGACCATAGGGTCGTTACGGATCCTAAGCCCGTCGAACTCACCACCAAACTCGATGATCCCAGTCGCCAACTCAATCTCTCCTTTCTGTAGGGCTAAGGTTTGCTCTATACCACCGCGCACCAATAGCTGCATCTCCACCTTAGGGTATTGCTGTCGAAATTTAGCAATCACAGGAGCAAATAACTCGGCGCTGCCAAGGGGCGCTAAGCCTAGTTTTAATGTACCGCCAGTTAGATTTCGCAGTGCATCCAGTTCAGATAGCATAGATTGGCGCTGGGACATGAGCAGCTCAGCGTGACGATATACCAGCTCTCCGGCAGCAGTAAGCTTAATCTGGGTGCCTCGCTTTCCTCGCTCCAGCAACACCATATCGAGCTCCTCCTCTAAGGCTTTTATCGCCTTAGAAAGTGCGGGTTGAGTGAGAAAGACATTGCGACTCGCCTTGGCAAAACCACCGGCATCAACGACCTGAGTAAAATAGTGCAGCGCTTTAAGATCCATTAAGATAACCAAATTTTATAGATTACATTCTTAATATTCATTTTTTTTATTCATTAAGCAAGCGTAAACTCACGCTAAATCATCATACTTTGCTCACTTGGAACTCATCATGGCAAGCCTTGCCAAACGTGCTCAGATTAATCTCAAACACCAGGTCCTTACTGGCACCCAAATAGCCCTTCTTTGTTTGTTTGCTTGGGGCTGTCAAATCTTAGCAGATCAGATTAACTCCCCAATTCCCGGTAGCGTTATCGGCCTTGGGATCCTACTGCTATTATTGGCCAGCAAATTACTGCCTGAGAGCAGTATCAACTTAGGTTCCAGTTGGCTGATTGGCGATCTGCTGCTGTTTTTTATCCCTCCTGTGGTTGCCGTGATTAAATACCAAGATCTGCTTGAACATTATGGTGTAGTGCTTATTGGCTCTATGCTAGTCGCAAGCAGTTGCGTACTGCTAGGCACGGCGTTTACCGTCGATAGATTATTTAAGTTTGAGCATAAACAACGCTTAAAGAAGCTTAAAGCGGACACTAATCTCGAGGAAATAAACCAAGGTGTGCCGCTATGAGCCATACAAGTATCGGATTATTTTGCTTAGGCCTTACCCTAGTCGGCTACTACACCAGCAAGGTTCTCTATCGCCGTCAGCGTAAGATATGGTTTGCTCCGATTATTATTGCCCCTGTGATCATAGTCACCGTGGTCATCAATCTAAATATCAGTGTGAGCGATTACTTTAGTTATACCCATTGGCTCGCCGCCCTATTAGCCCCTGCAACCATTGCCTTTGCGGTACCGATTTACCGCGAGAGGCAGTTGATAAAACAGTATCCACTCACACTAAGCCTTGGGGTATTAACCGGTTTGATGTTAGGGGTTGGATCATCTTGGTTATTAACCTTAGTCACCAATATGCCAACACAGCTCTCCCACAGCTTGATGGTGCGGACGATCTCAACCCCGTTCGCGATGGAAGCGACGGGGGCCTTTGGCGGCATCCCCGAGTTAACTGCAATGCTAGTGCTGCTCACAGGCATTATGGGCATGTTAATCTGTGAGCCACTGTTTAAAGTGGCTAGAATTCGCAGCTCAGTGGCGAAGGGAGTCGCGTTAGGCGCATCGGCCCACGGTGCGGGCGCAGCCAAGGCGAGTGAAATAGGCAGACAAGAGGGAGTTATTGCCAGCTTAACCATGATTTTCACTGGGATCGCCATGGTCTTAAGTGCACCGCTATTTGCCGTAATAATAAAATAACCCAAGCATTGTGGCTGTCAGATAAGCAATATCGGCAGCCAACTCTTACCGAGCTTATAACCAACTTAAAGATTTTTCACGTCAGCTCATTAAGGCGTTAGCACTCGCAAACTTAAGAGTAAAAGCGCTCTATGAATTTCCTTGCAATCGATTGCCTAGCCTATGCTTTCCTGTGCCAACTCGCCCTCACATAAGCAGTTATTTTTACCACGGCTCAACTCATTTTTCCCTCTGTTTAAAACATGCTACTGCAATAGTTCTAATTAACGCTTTGGTGTTTGCAGCCAAATTAGGTAAAGTGTCGACTGCAATTACAAGCTTGCAGCGTTTTGGTAAAGAGTGACACGTCAATCACACCCCAAAGCAACACAATAAGCCATATAGATAATAAATATAAATAATTAGAACATTTGAAGGAAAGTTATGAGCGATTCGAACGATGCTTACGCAGATAACGACCTAAGGGAAGTTAAGCAGCTGGGGATGTGGGCCTCTATCGCCAGCTTAAGTTATATATTCTGGATTGTCGGTGGCATGGAGCTGGTTGAGCGTATTGCCTACTATGGCGTGAAAGCCAGTGCCGGCCTCTATGCGAAAGCACCGACATCAGAAGGTGGCTTAGGGATTAGCCTTAGCGATTACGGTGTAATTATCGCTATCTGGGCATTTATGCAGACCTTTATTCCAGTCTTTACAGGCGGGATCTCCGACCGCGTAGGCTACAAAGAAACCATTTTTGTCTCCACCATCATCAAGATTGCTGGCTACTTAGTGATGGCTTTCTTCCCCAATTTTTATGGTTTCCTGTTCGGTGCCATACTGCTTGCCGGTGGTACAGGGGTATTTAAACCGGGGATCCAAGGCACCTTAGTACTTTCCACGGGTAGACAAAATACCTCGATGGCATGGGGAATATTCTACCAAGTAGTGAATATTGGTGGTTTCTTAGGGCCACTCGTCGCTGTACATATGCGCCAGCTATCTTGGGACAACGTCTTCTATGCCTGCGCCGCCATTATCTCGCTGAACTTCCTATTCCTCCTTGCCTATAAAGAGCCCGGTAAAGAGGAGCGTATGGAGCGTAACCGTAAGATTAAAGCGGGTGAAATCCACCAAGAGGCACTATGGCGTGATGCATGGCATGAACTGAAAAAGCCTGTAGTGATCTACTACATGTTGGTATTTGCAGGTTTCTGGTTCCTGTTCAACTCACTATTTGACGTACTACCAATCCATATCGCCGAGTGGGTCGACACCAGCGTCATTGTCACCTCGCTATTTGGCGCAGAAGGCACCTCGAACGGAATGGCGCAGTTCTGGCTAGGCTTAGATAACACAGGTACTAAGGTCATGCCTGAAGGTATGCTTAACCTTAACGCGGGTATGATTATGACCAGCTGTTTCTTAGTGGCAGCCTTAACCGCGAAGTACCGTATTACCACAGCCATGTTAGGTGGCTGCCTACTGAGTATTTTGGCCTTCGTACTGATTGGTGCAACTAATGCCGCTTGGATGATCGTTTTGGCGATTGCGATGTTCTCTTTCGGCGAGATGATGATTAGCCCAAAGAAAAACGAGTTTATGGGTAACATCGCGCCTGAGGGCAAAAAAGCCATGTACTTAGGCTTCGTTATGCTACCCCAAGGGATCGGCTGGACATTAGAAGGTTACTTCGGTCCTAAGCTTTATGAGATGTTTGCCTCTAAAGAGATCTTCTCTCGTGAGCTGTTGGCTGAGCGTGGTATGAACCCAACTGAGATAAGTGCGATTCCACAGGGTGAAGCCTTTACAACGCTAGTAAGCTATACCGGAGAGTCTGAAAAAGCACTCACAACATTGCTTTATAACACCCACAATATTGGCATGGCTTGGTACATTATCGCTGCGATTGGCACCATTTCCGCCGTGGGGATCTACCTGTACGGTAAGTGGTTGTTCAAACTACAGCAGCAACGCTAAATGAGTCATTAACACTTAGCCTATTGCTACCCTAGATACAAAAAAAGCTGACCTTAGGTCAGCTTTTTTTTCGCTTCAATCACGCATCATCACAACAAATTGCGATAATCACGCTTTACTTAAGCGGCTTTAACTTCAGCTTTTGGCTCGTAAGCGGCGATAGCTACTGGGCCAACTGGCAAAATAACGCGGCCAAACTCAGCGTTCAATACTTGTGCCATAGCAAAGTAAATCGCGCTTAAACCACAGAAGATACCTTCGTAGCCAGCGATAGTGCCGATTAACTCACTACCAGTGAAATCACGTGCAGCAAGTAAAAAGAACAGAATAGTTAATGAAGCAAATACAACTTGCTTAGCACGTGGGTAGCGCAATGAACCGATAAATAGTGCACCAGTAAATAGGCCCCATAGTAACAAGTACCAACCCATGAAAGCAGCAGGGCTTGCAGCAAAACCCATCTTAGGCATAACCAATAGGCCTACTAGCGTTAGCCAGAATAAACCATAAGAAGTAAATGCAGTGGTACCGAAAGTATCACCACGCTTAAAGCACATAATACCTACGATAACCTGAGCGATACCGCCGTAGAAGATCCCCATTGCTAAGATCATTGAATCTATTGGGAAGAATCCAGCGTTATGGATGTTTAATAGGACGGTAGTCATACCAAATCCCATAAGACCAAGTGGAGCTGGGTTAGCTAATTGTGTCGACATTGAGTTCCCCTACAGGAAGTATTCAATAAAAAACGCACCCCAATTAAGGCGCATTATTAAATTAAGTTAATTTGAGCGCGCGCATTCTAGTTGAAGCCATGACGCCGAGCAAATCTGGGAACTTACGCAGGGAAAACCATAAAGAAGGATTGAAAAGCTACATATTCTTATATAATCAATGTGTTAGCCTCAGCCAACAACCAAGGTAGCTAGCTGGCGAACCAAGTGTGACACAGGTCACACCTAAGAGGCGTTTTGACGCACTGAACACGCTTTGTTTGATTAAGCACATTAGCAGCTAATGAAATTAACTCTGTAAAAGTGTCGAAAAATTGCACCAGCTCACAAACTAATAAAATGGATCTTTTTCTATCAAATTTACATTTTATCGGCAAAAAGTTGCAGTCTACATACTGCCAACAGCAGGTTTGCATGACAAAACACTAACACTGTAGGTGTTAAATCAGCGAACTTTCTCCTATGAAAAACAGCAATGGCTATACATTTTGCACTTCAGTCGCTAACAGATCTCGACTCTCCCCTACCGCGAGTTGCGAACCCAGTTCAATGGTCCCTACCGATAATCGGTGCAAACCAATAACAGGGTTACGAAAACGACCAAACATCCGCTTAATCTGATGATAACGCCCCTCAACCAAGGTCACCAAGGCTGTATGCTCATCGACAATTTCAAGTTTAGCGGGTTGGGTAGTAATATCCTCAAACGCAAAGTACATCCCACCAGCAAAGGCTGCAATATAGGACTCATCGATAGGATTTTTAAGCGTCACTCGGTACACCTTATCTACCTTATGCTCCGGCGACATTAACTTCTTCGACCAGCGACCATCGTTAGTCAGCAACAGCAAACCCGATGTATTCAAGTCCAGTCGCCCGACTATGTGTAAGTTGTGTTTGTCTTCTCTGTCTAATAGATCGATAACCGTTTTATGCTTGTCATCCACTGTGGCGCTCACCACACCGACAGGCTTATGTAGCATCACGTAACTCGGCGCATTCGCTTGTAACACCTTGCCGTCTAAACAAACATGGGAGAATTGATCGATGATCAGGTCGATATCTCTTGCCACTTCACCGTCAACCAGCACTTGACCTTTGGCGAGCAGCAATCTCACGTGTTTTTTATTGATGCCGGTTTTAGCACTGATAAACCTATCTAAACGCGCGCGTTTTGATTCCATGACTTATTGACCATTCTCTTTATTATGAGGCACCACTTTATAGGCGCAGCGACGTGCGCCTTCGATAATGTGCTCTTCACGGCTCACGATAGCGTCATTCTCAAACAGAGTTTGAAATAACGCTAGCTCTGAGCGACAGAAGTTAAGACAGGCCGATGCGGCAGCGCAAATAGGACAGTGGTTTTCAAGTAGCCAGTAATGGCCATCGGCTTGCTCCACCTTAGCCATATACCCCTCAAGGGTTCTTAGTTTTGCTAAGGCATGTAGCTTTTCGACTAAACCTGAGGTGCCTACTAACTCATCTCGGTAAAGCTTCAAGGACTCCTGTTCACGGTGGCTGATTAATTGCTCTAGACCGCCATTGCCAAATACCGTTTTAACCGAATCGATTAGCTGCACCGTTAATTCTTCATGCCTATCGGAAAAGTGGCTATTACTTTTAGGGGTCAGTGCCCAGTAACGCGTAGGTCTTCCTCGAGTCGCCTTTCTATCTTCAAAGGTCACATCTTGGCTATCTTCAAGGCTCTGTAGATGCTGGCGCACCCCCATAGTCGTAAGCCCTAACTCTGTGGCAATGACCTTAGCGGTTAGCTCCCCTTGGTTTTTTAGCATCTGCAAAATTTTGTCGCTGGTTTTCATTTAATTTCCCACTGCTGATACCTATTGGCTACCAAACTATTATTACTGAATCCGAAGTTAAGTAAACTTTTTTATTTACTTTCTCTTTACTTTGTTTAGTAAAGCGATTACTTTACTTAAAGCTTAAATAAACAAAAAGGTTTACTTAAATGGAATTACTCATCGTTAGTGCCAGCCAAAGAACCGGCTCTCAGAGTGCAAAAATCGCTCGCTATCTGAGTGAAAAAGCCGATAGCTTCCGTAAGATCAATCATGTTGAGCTCTGCCAGTATCAACTGCCTTTTTGGGATGGCTCTGCCGATTCTAAGTCGGCCGATGATAGTTCCTGGCCCTTAATCGCTCAGCAGATCAAAAACGCCGATGCACTCGTATTAATTACTCCTGAGTGGGGTGGCATGGCTTCGCCATTAATGAAGAACTTCTTGTTAATGTGTGACAGCCAAGACAGCGCCCATAAGCCAGCACTTCTAGTGGCGGTTGTCAGCGGGATCAGCGGCGCCTATCCCATCGCAGAATTGAGAATGAATGCCTTGAAGAACAATAAGCTTGTGGCGACCCCCGATCACTTAATCATTCGCAACGTAGAGCAGGTGCTTAACCATGACGAGCCCGAGGATAAGCGAGAGTTACATATACGGGAGCGCATAGACTACAGTTTGCATATGTTGATGCAATACGCTCAGGCACTCAAAACTATCCGACTCAACCACCAACAACAACCGTACCCGAAGCAACAGGAGTACTGTTACGGTGTGTAAACAGTCAAGTAAACACGATTAAACCAAGGAGCAAATGATGATGCGTTTAGAACACTTAAATTTAGTGGTAAGGGATATTTCAAAAGCACTGGAGTTTTATCAGGCAGTGTTTCCTCATTGGCAGATAAGAGGTGGAGGGAAATCGGTTTGGCATGGGGTGGAGCGTAACTGGGTTCATTTTGGCGATGACTTTCAATACCTGACATTTAACGATGATGGCAATGAAGACAATCGTGACTTAAGTGGTCATCAGGTGGGTTTAGCGCACTTTGCCTATGTCACCGATGATCTCGACGGTGTGATAGAACGCTTAGCTAAAATAGGGCGAGACATAGACAAGCCTGGCGCAGATGATCCCTACAGACGTAACGTCTACTTCATCGATCCTGATGGCTATGAAGTGGAGTTTGTCGAGTACTTGTCAGACATTCCAACCCTGCGCAATCGCTACGACTAAAAACGTTATCGCTAAAGCTGTTAAGGCTTAAGTTGTTAAGGCTGAGGCTATTAAGATGTAGCCTAACAGTACACTGGGCTAAATAAAGATGAGCTTGATCAACTCATTTGTCTTATCCAACGGCTGGGAGTAATTCGTAATAACCAGTTTAATGCCGCCCAAGGCCAGCGCGGAACGAAGCTGCTCGCTCTCTCGGCTTCTATGGCAGCAACCATGGCTCTGCAGCCTACATCGGTATCGACGATAAACGGCACCTTTTCAACCTGTTCGTTTAGCTCGCTACGAATAAAGCCAGGGTGAATACAGCTAACCTTAATCGGCGTGTACATCACATCGATTCGAATCCCTTCTGTTAACGAGGTGACCGCCGCTTTCGTCGCCGCATACACAGTCATCGCTCGTCTAAAGCCTCTAACCGCACTCACAGAAGATATAGTCACTAAATGACCAGCATTTTGTTTACGAAAAATGGCCATTGCCGCTTCGGCTTGTGCCAAAAGAGCAACAAAGTTAGTTTCAGCGGTTTGCTTGTTAGCTTCAAAGTGTCCGCTGCCGATAGAGGCTCCCTTGCCCATCCCCGCATTAAGAATAATTCTGTCTAGCTGACCAAACTCTAGCTTAAACTCATCAAACACCGCAAAGACTGCCTGATGCTGATTAACATCGAGTGCTTTTATCGAAACCTTAATATTGGGATTTAACTGCAGCAACTCTTGTTTAAGGATTTCTAAACGGTCGACTCGCCGTGCACATAGCGCGAGGTCTCGCCCCATCTTAGCAAATTCCAGCGCCATGCCTTTACCTAGGCCTGAGCTAGCCCCTGTTATCAAAATTGTTTTACGTTTAGTTGCCATCGCTATCACTCATTGCCAATCTCTCTAGTGCTTCCCAAGCTACTAATGAGAGTCATGAATGTAAACCTAGGCATTAAATAATTACTTCAGCAACGGCTTAAGAAACTCTTTATTAGCAGTTTAATCTATTCAATACATCCAGATTGCAAGCACAAATAAGCCAATGTAAAAAGCAAAACCCAACAAAAAAGGTTTATCACTGCCCCTTCTGCCTTTTATTTTTGAGCTAGATAGAAACCGTGTTGGAGACAGAGGATAGTTAACGCTTCCAAGACTAAATAGATAGAGCAGCAGTGCTCCTGTAAAGTAAAACAGATAAGAGAGAGCAAACTCCCAGATAACCCAAAACAGTAATTCAGCTGCCAATGCAAACATTACGCTCTCCTTAGCGATTAAATTCACGATGCCATTTTAAATAGCAATAAAATAAATCCGCCGTATCCCAAGAGCCCGAGACAGACCATAGCCGTCAACGTCTTCGAACCTGCCATCGATTGGCATAGAGCAAATTCAGTTTGCATCTCGATTAAATCAACTAGCCCCCAACTCCTATTCTCCATCTGCTTAGTTTGCGGCTCAAGTTGGCTCTTAGACTCCATTGCATCACTTTTTGGCTTATCCATTTTTGGTTGCATCTTGCACCTCCCTGTATCGCCCTTTTCCTATAGCGTAAAACCATACCGACACCCAAGGTTAATATCAGGTTAACAATTGTTAACAACTGTAAGATGGTTTTTCAATTAAAGAAATTCATTGAAATAACTTGAATGAGTAATTCATGGATATGGGCTAAATCAATCACTTATATTGCAGTAGACCAGAATGCACTTACAAAGCTTGCTTTAAGTGTGATTTAGTATTAGTAAACCTGTGCCTTTACTGGGTAATGGGCTAAGTTTACTTAAGTTAAGGACAAGCGTTAATCGCAAGGGAGTGTAAGGCTAACGGAGTACCTCCCCATGATAGCGTACCACCATACATTAACGGTGATAGATAATGACTCGCCGGCACAATTTGCACTAAACAAGGCATTACAGCTCGCCAAAAAAACCCACTCTAAAGTCACTGCACTGAAAATCGATCGCCCCTACAGCAACCTATTAAGCAAAATAGGGCTCATTCCAAATAACGCTCTCGACCCTATGCTTTACGTCAAAAAACTCTTAGCCAAATACCAACGCCAAGGCGTAGAGGTTGAGATAAAAAGTATCAATAACCTCAAAGACCATGTCGCGCTCCTCAATGAAACCCATAGCGGCGATTACGACTTAATCATCATCAACAATAAACATCACAATGCAATCTTGAGTGAGTTTCTCCCTCGCGGTGAAGCCCATCTTTTGCGTGACTGTGAGCAACCCATTATGATTGTGGGCAATAAAAGCTGGCGTGCTCAAGGACATATCCTCACAGCCTTAGAAACTGCCGATTCCAATACCGAACACAAAGAGTTAAACCAGTGCCTAATCGATGATAGCCAACAACTCGCATCACTATTGGACAATGACATCCACCTACTTAACTGCTATCAGTTGGAAAACTGGAGTATGTCGGTTAATAAAGTGAGTAACCAAAGCTCTGATAAAGAGCAAAAACAACAACACTGGGACCGTTTAGTCAGCAGCGCCAAAAGCTACCATCTAACAAATGACCAGCTACACCTCGAGCTGGGGTTACCTGATCACGTGATCCCCACCGTCGCAAACCAATGTGATGCCAACCTTTTGGTTATTGGCGCCGGAGAGCACCATGGGTTAATCAGTGAGTTAAAGGGCCACACATCATCTGTACTCGTTGATGAACTGAAATGCGATATATTAGCCATCAAACCCCACCTGCACTAATCCACTAACACTAACTCACTAACATTGGCTGTTTTAATCACGCTCTGATAAATTTTGAACGACGATATCTGAGTCCTTTTGTGCCCAGAAGTCGACTCTAAACTGGGTATCATCGCTGAGAAGTTCCACCTTATGCCAATACTGAGGAGGTGATACACCTGTATCGCCCGCCTTGATGACAAGCTCTTGCTCCACCTCTCCACGCCGGTCTTTAAATCCATAGAACTTAAGCGCTCCACTCAACACCTGAATTTGGCCGTAAACACCCGCCTTAGTGTTATGCAGATGAAGAAACATCTTAGGTACATTATTTTTTTCAAATACCGGAGTGGATTTGTAGTTCACGTAATCAGCAGGGATCTTAGCCATACTCCATCCTTATTTATAAAATCTAATTAATGCTATTTAAGCTCAAGTTAAGCGACTATCAGCAAACTAACCACTATAATCAACCGCAATTATTCCGATATTCATTCGCAAGTCCTTGCAGTAATAATGAGAAACAATGAACGAACAATATAGCTACACCACACAATACACATTAGATAAAAGCCATTTTAGTGAGTGCTACGATGAATCTGTTGTGGTCGACACCTCTATACGCGCGTATCGCAAGGCCATTATCTTCACGGTAGTGGGTACCGCCTTAATGCTAACCAATATCAACGGTTATGCCTCTTGGTTCATCATCGCCCTAGGCGCACTCGAAGCCGTCAGTGTCTACTTTAGAAAGCCCTGGTGGCTGATGCGCCAGATGATGAGCAAAGCCGCTAACAACGAAGTGACCCTTACCATAGATGAGTCAGGCATTACTAATGACTCATTCTATGTGCAAGGTACTATCTTGTGGCAAGATGTCACTAGCATCACGCCAACAGAACAAGGTTTCTTAATCAAACACAGTAAAGGAACCAGTTACCTATCGAAGCGCAGTTTAGATGAGACCGCCACTCAATTTGTGCTCAACAAGACACCAGAGAAAAACGGTTAGTCTCTGACGTTCGCCATCAGAAATGCGTCGATATATTCGCCATCACGAAAAGCATATTCACGCATTTCTCCCTCTATCACAAAGCCATGCTTTTTATAGAGGCTGATCGCTAAGTGATTATCCGTATAGACCTCAAGTTCAATCCGCCTCACTGCAAGCCAGTTTTGCGCCAAGGACACCATGGTATCGAGTAGAGCCGAAGCGATACCCATTCCTCGGTAAGCCTCATGCACCGCCATACCAATATTGGCCACATGTTTTCGACGCGGATTACTAAACACCTCCATCCCGATTTGGCCCACAACCTCGCCATCTCTGATAGCCACTAGGCTATAGAAGTTAGCTGGCAAGTCCTGCAACCGTTTTTGCCATAACTGCAAAGATGGAAAAGGCTGCTGCAGTGTTTCTCTATAACAGCTAGGTTGGCTATAGAGCTGACAGATCCCCTCGATATCGCCATCTAGACTGTGACGAATATCAATATCTACCAAATTAGTTTTCACCGTATCCAGTGGTATATGCGAGTCAGTCACCAGCCTCTCCTATTTCTCTATGCTATTCCTATAGGTTAACTTTCAAGAAAACGCCTTGAGTGTCAAGGCCTAAGGTTTTTCTTAACCTTACTTACTTCCTCTTAATGGATAAATCGACAAGAGAAATTGTTCAATTTACAACCTGTATCAGTTTGCAACAAATTTATTATCTAACATGCTGCTTTTTCTAATAGATGATACTCTATGGGTTCATTTGTTAATTTTGTAATCGTGAGTCGACTTTTTCAATGCCATATTTATTAGCGCTTTTGTTGGCTATTAGCCTATATTCTGGCCCTAGCTCAGCGAGCGTTCCAACAAGCTGTGACAACAACACCGATTGTATTGAAGTCGGTCGTTGGGATCTTGGCTTTACTCTTGGCTATGGTAATAAATCTAACCTCCTCAAAGATTACAAAGATATTCCGCTCTATGTGGTACCGACCATCGCCTATTACGGCGAGCGTTGGTTTTTTGATAACGGGAATATTGGCTACACCTTGGCAGAGGGAGAAAACTACACCCTTAACCTCGTCACCACCTTCAGTAATGACAGCGCATTCTTCTATCGTTGGGATCCTTCGAATATTTTTCTATTAAGTGGTAGCGGTAATCAACGTGCCATTTCACCTATGGTCTCCACCTTCGGTAGCAGAGTGGCACCGGAACCTGTTATTGGCGAACTAGAAAATCGAAACTTTACATATCTTGGCGGAGCCGAGGCTTTTATTTACACCCGATTTGGTATAGTGCATGCCAGCGTCGCTCATGATATTTTAAATGTTCATGACGGCCTTGAGTCTAAGTTAAAGTGGTTCTACAACATTCCTCTAGATAAATGGAATTTTGAGTTTGCTGCCGTATTAGACTGGAAGAGTGAAGAGGTGGTCGATTACTATTATGGTGTAAGGCCGAGCGAGAGCCTCTTCTGGAACCAAGAATATCAAGCGGAGTCTGCATTGAATCAGAGCATTGAGTTTACGGGTCAGTATGTACTCACTGAAAACTGGAATTTACTCTTAGTTGCTCGTTACACCGACATCGCCGATGAAATCGTTGACAGCCCTCTTGTCGATAAAGATTATACGACCACCTATTTTGTTGGCGCAGCGTATAGGTTTTAACTCGAGTGTTTTCAAAATTAAAACTCATATTGCTGTGGATACTGTTGGGCTCATTCCTGAGCTCCTCTGCTGTCGCAGTAGGTAGTACTGAAGACTCGACGCCTAATTTCAGTCTATCTCCAGAGATCTGCATTACATCCGAGAATGCGCAGTCCTGCGATATTGAAGTCACTTTAGAATGGAACCAGTTAACAAACAAAACAATCTGCATCATATCTGACTACAAAGATTTAAAGAAATGGTGCTCTCCGTCACCAAGCATTCACTCTTTAACCGTCAATATCAGTTCTGATCGTGATATTCAGTTTGTGATGATAGACAAAGATACCCACGAGACATTAGCGGGTGTAAAATTAAAAGTAACACCAGCTTCTTCGCCTCAAGTTAGGCGACGATATCGCAACCCATGGAGCTTATTCTAATGACCAACTCTCAATCTACGCATAGAGTTTTGTTAGTCGAAGATGATATTCGTTTGGCCAATTTGATTGTCGATTTCTTAAAATCGCATGGCATGCACGTCGAGGTAGAGCGTAGAGGCGATACGGTACTGACTCGCCTAATAAACTATAAGCCTGATATTATTTTGCTAGATATTATGCTTCCAGGCATGGACGGTTTAACCCTGTGCGAAAAGCTACCAGACTACTTTGCAGGTCCAATCTTATTAATGAGCGCTCTAGGTTCAAATGAAGATCAGATCAAAGGCTTAGAGCTGGGTGCAGATGACTATGTGGTTAAGCCCGTCGATCCAGCACTATTAGTCGCCCGCATCAATAACTTACTACGTCGCCAGGCAAAACCTGCCCAGGTTGAGTCTCACTGTCTTAGCTTTGGTAAGCTCAGCATAGACCCACATACTCAGGCTATTCGTTTAGGCGATACGGAAGTCGATCTAACCAGCCACGAATTTGAGCTGCTTTGGCTGCTCGCATCACAGGCTGGCCAAGTGATGAGCCGTCAGTACATTTATCAGTACCTGCTAAATATCGACTTTGACGGTAAGGATAGAAAGATTGATGTACGGATTTCGCGCTTGAGAAAGAAGTTAGGCGATAATATTGAAACCCCCTTCAGGATCAAAACCGTGTGGGGTCAAGGTTACCTATTCGCACCTGAAGCGTGGAATAATTAGGCCTATGCATCAATAAAAGATGAAACGTCTTTTTCTTAGCCTCTATCTTCTGCTCAGCATTGGCTTTTTAGGCATTGGCTGGACACTCGATAACTTATGGCAAAACAACGTTGACGAAAAAGGTGCACTCGATGCACCTTTAGTCGCTTTGGCGCAAGTATTATCGACTCTGCCAGCAGCAGAGCGCCAAGAGATGCTCGACACTATCAAAGCCGACCCCGATTTCCCCCTGACTCTACTCGACTCTGACCAAGTGGCATTTTCTAACGAACAGCTTTTGGGCCCAGATAAAGTGATTGCCACCCCCTATGATATCAATCACGAGCTGCAATTTGTGGCTGTGGGTGAGCAAGTGTTAATGGCAGGACCTATCGCAATCGACCCGGCTGCCAGCTTGAGAAGTATCTACAATATTTTCTTCTATCTGTTATTGGCCTTTATTGCGCTTATTTGGGTGTGGCCGCTATCGAAAGATCTCAAGATCTTACGCAAGGCGACCAAAGAGTTTGGCCAGGCCAAGTGGAACACTCGGATCCAGCTAACCAAGCGCTCCCAAGTATTGCCACTAGCAAACACCTTCAACGATATGGCCGCTCATATTAGTGCACTTATCGAAAACCAGAAGCACCTCTCTAATGCCGTTTCTCATGAGATCCGCACTCCGCTGGCGCGACTAAAGTTTGCCTTAGCCCTGCTGCCCCAGTACTGCAAACCAGAGTCTGATATAGCTAAGCGTCAGCGCTTTCTCGATGAGATGCAACTTGATATTAAAGAGATGGAAGATCTTATCCAAGAGCTGCTCACCTACGCCAGCCTTGAGACTCAGCGAGAATCGCTCAACTTTGAACGCTGTGATTTAAACAGCTTAGTGGCACAGACCATTAGACGCTTACAGAGCCATCATCCAACGCCGATTATTCTCGATGCGCCTGCGCACACTATCTACTTAGTTGCCGAACCCTCATTAGTTGAGCGTGCACTGCAAAACCTCATCACCAACGCACAACGGTTTTCTACTGGTGATATTATCGTTAAGATCGCCCAAGACAGTGATGGCGTGCATCTCTCAGTTACCGATGATGGCGAGGGGATTTTAGAGGAAGATCAGAGTAAGATCTTTGAGCCTTTCTATCGCAGCGCAAGCAGCAAAAATGGCAATAAGGGGCATGGTCTAGGTTTAGCAATAATCAAGCGGATAATGGACAGACATCATGCAGAGGTGAAACTGACAAGCCGTCCAGGCTTGACCCAATTTACCCTATTCTGGCCTGCAACTAATCAAGCTTAAAATCATCGATATTATCGCTTGGTTCTGCCGCTGGCTGCTTACCAAAATCTAGGCTGCTATTCACTTTGGCTCTTTCGTCTAATAACTGGGCCTTTTTTGCTTTTAATAAGGCAAGCTGACGCCTCCGCTTACGTTGCTTGCATAAGCGAATCACATCGTATTTTTGTGCATCTGAAAACTCTAGCCAATTAAAGCGCTCGTTTCGGTTGCGAAAACACCCTTTACAGTAGCCTCTTGCATCACTTTGGCACACGCCGATACAGGGGCTAGGGATCTCAAAAAATTCTAACTGCTCCATTCCTTAAACATATACTATCTTGACAATGAATGGTTAAAATAAATACGGTCATTTAAAACCTAGCTTTCGCGATTACAAGATCGATTAGCCGCTTCCCAAATCATAAGAGGTCACTCAATGATGCAACGACAAAGAGCAAGTTATCTATTCTCACTATTAATTATTCCCTTATTCATGCTCGCAGCATGTAGCTCTACCCCCAAAAATGATTATGACCTAAATTATGACTTTTCTCGTTTAAAGAGCTTTTCACAGCTAGCGCCCAACAAGAATAGCGACCCGCTCAGCGCCAATAGAATTCAGCAAGCGATAGCCACTTCACTTGTCAGCCAAGGCTTTGTCGCCCAAGCGGAAGCCCCAGACTTTTATGTGGCCTATGGTTTTAAGGTTGAAAATAAGCCCAAAGATTCAGGCTTTTCTATTGGGATCGGCACTGGGACCTGGGGGAGTTCAGGTGGGGCAAGTATAGGTACCAGCGTGGATGTTCCTGTTGGTAGTGATACCGCAAAAATACAAACCATACAGATTGATATTATCGATCCTAAAACCAACCAACTTGTCTGGCGCGGAACAGATAAATTCAACTTCGATGACGGCGGTGAAGCCAAGGCGGAAGAAACTAAGGCTACAGTGGCTAAAATCCTCGCACAGTTCCCACCTAAAACACAGAAGTAATATTCGCCATAATGAACCGAACACCATATGTTCGGTTCATCACCATATCCTAATTGAGAATAGTGTTACTCGAGCCTGCCTGCTATCGATGAGCATTAACCGTACGGCCTTCAGCCCAGTGCCTTAAGGCTTGCAACTTCTCCCGCATCACCACAGAAAGGGGACGCGTCTTCATCAGCTCGTCAACTAAAGCACTCTGCTCCACCTCTCGCTCCGATGCCTTCGCCGTATAGATGGCGGAGATCACAGCCTGCTCAATCTCGGCACCAGAAAAGCCCAGACTCACCTTAGCAAGCTGGGCTAAATCAAACTGCATAGGGTCGAGCTGGCGACGCTGCAGATGAATAAGGAAGATAGCCTGTCGAATCTCGGCATCGGGTAGGTCAACAAAGAAGATTTCATCCATGCGCCCCTTACGCATCAACTCGGGTGGCAGTGCACTGATATCATTGGCCGTAGCCACGAGAAAGACATCGGACTTACGCTCCGCCATCCAAGTTAAAATGGTACCTAAAATGCGCTTAGAGGTGCCATCATCGCTGCTACCGCTACTTAAGCCTTTTTCAATTTCATCTATCCAGAGCACACAAGGCGACATAAGATCGGCAAGCTCAAGCGCCTTACGCAGATTCTTCTCCGTTTCGCCTATGTACTTATTATAGAGCGCAGACATATCCATCTTAAGTAGTGGCCTCTGCCACATCCCAGCAACAGCCTTGGCAGCTAAACTCTTACCACTGCCCTGTACGCCTAACAGCAAGATCCCCTTAGGTTTGTCTACAAGCATCTGTGTCTGTGATGAAGGCGTTCTATGACTCAGCCACTGCTTAAGATTATGTAGCCCCGCCACTTGAGAGAAGTCACTGGTGTCATACTCAAAGTGCAACACACCTTGCATATCCAGTAGGTCAAACTTACCACGGTTAATACTGTCTACATCCGAATGAGTGACCGCGCCATCATCGACTATCGCCTTATGGGCAAGACGCCTAGCATCGTCGAAAGTGACCCCTCGTAGATTGTCAGCAAGCTTTGCCACTGCTGTGTCGTCGACATTAAGCATTACGCCTTGGCTGCGCACCTTTTCGATCTGTTCATAGACAAGATTCATCAGCTGAGCAGTATCGGGTAGAGACAGCCTAAAGTGAGCACAGTAACGTTTAATCTCTGGCGGGATTACAAACTCATGACTCACAAGCACGACTGTATGTTGCAGGGCTTCATATTCAAGGGCGATCTCTTTCAGTAGGCGCACATTTTTCGGTGCCCCCTCTACGAAGGGGTGAAAGTCGCACAATACATAGATCCCCTGCTGCTTTGTCGACTTGATTTGCCCGAGGATATCTCCAGGCTCGCAATTGAACTTCTGCCGCCCCATGCCGCCATCGACCCGCATCAAGCCCTGAGTAATGCTCCAGCTAAACAGAGGTTGGTAGAGTATATTAGAGACTTTTCTTAGCAGCTCAATCACTCGGTATTCCTCATAGGTCTCTATGACGACAATCGGAGTATTTGAGCGCAACACGGCGGTGAGATCTTGAATATCTTGCATGTAAGTCCTTGAGCAAAGCTCGATTAGCACTGAGGGCACATTTCCCAAAAAGAAAAGGGACACTTAGGTCCCTTTATATCAAGTCTGGTTCAATTTGTACCAGCATAGGCCACAATTAAGCCTATTATTGCAACAGATTAATGAAATAGGTAGTTGAGCCAGCCTTGCATCCTCAAGAGTACTTTACGCATAATCGATACATGGGCAAAGTGCTCGGTATAGATCGCCGCGTGGCCAGAAACACCTGCTGGGAAGCGGGTTCTCACCTCATCATCCTCAAGTTTTATCAATACCAAGGCTCTGCCTCGAACCATTAAACGGCTAGAAGAAACCAAAGAACCGGATGATTGGATCTCACCTTCGGCCATTGCAGGTAAAACCTTTGCGACTTTACCTTTAAACACTTGACCTGGCGCGCCATCTAAAATCACCTCGGCTTCATCACCCTCTTCTAATCTGAGTAGAGAGTTTTGCCAAAAGGCACCGACAAAAGCCCGCTCTTCATCGGGAATAAAGCTCAGTAACGGTCTGAGTGGCATAGGCACGGCGACGATACCGGGTCTAAGTGCCATCTGCGTCACCATACCATCGGCAGGCGCCTTAACCACTGTTTGCTCTAAATCGAACAATGCCTTTTCAAGCTCACCTTGAATGCCTGCAACCTTAGTATTTACCCCGTCAACATTGGACTCATAGGCTAAGCGCACTCTTAACTCTTCAGCATTGGCCGCTGTCAGCTGTGCTTCTGAGGCAAAGTAGAGTTGACGTTTATTATCAAGCTCAAGTTCCGTAAAGGGTGAGTTAACACCGCCGCGTTTACGTCCCTTCTCATAACGCTCAAATGCCGACTTGGTTCTATCCCTATCGGCAGTGGCGCGTGTCACTGCGGCTTTTGCCGTTTCCCACGCAGCCTCCAACTGAGGCACTTCAAGCTCTGCGGCAACGAGCGCCGCACGTTTTTGTTTCACAATCGCCTGGAAGGGGGTCGGGTCGATTCTAAACAGTACATCGCCTTTCTTAATAGGGGTGTTAGGCTCAACCTCCACCGATACCACCACACCTCTAACCGCGGGGTTAATCGGCGTAGTCACGAAATACTCTTTCGCAAACGGCGTATAAGGGTGGTTATAGTTCATCAATAAGATAAGCGCACCGACGATAAATATCCCGCCAAGTATTGCGGTCGGCACAGTCCACTTGGTCAGTGGGATCTTAAAGATTTTAAAGATTGCGATACAAACGGCGGTATAGGTTAGTATGAGTAGTAAGTCCATGTTACACCTCCTCGCTGCGGGTTTGAGAAGGGGCAGGTTGAGAATGCCCGGTTTGAGAAGCTTCCATATCCGCCAACCTTTGCTCCAACTTTCTAACGCTTTCAGTCAATCCTTTTACCTCGCTTTCCAGCACTTGCTCTTTCTCAACCACCTCTTGGAAGCCCCAGCCACGGTCCTCGCGGTAAAGGGTTGCCCAGATCCACAAAAATGGCCAAATTGCATGCAGAGTAAACAGGCTCACCCAACCGGCAATATGCAGGGCGTCCTGCTGGGGATGGTTTCGTTTCTTGGCGATCTCATAGGGGATGTCATGGATTGCGATCACTCCATAGAAGATAAAAATCGCAACGAAAAAAATAATTCCTAACGCAAAATAATCTAAAAACACGGTGCACTCCTTATCAAACCGTCATTACGGCAATCGAGCCTTGAGAAACATTCTAGCAGCATCTTGGCAACATTAATTCGATAGTTCCATTTTTTTTGATTAAAAACCGCATATTAGCGATCATTAATTTCGCTAAGCTAAGTGATCTTGTGCACACTTGCCATTAAATCTAACCTAGACAAATAGGCGGCACGTTACACTTAGCCCAAATAAAAATTGAAAGCCTAAAAGTCGCTTTCAACATGTTGCAAGCTTGAAAGCCTTATCAGCCCTGCAACTGATAACAATTCCCTACAATCTAAAAAGGTAAACATAATGATAGGTACTGCTCTATCTGCAAATGCTAAGCGCGCCATGTTGCTTGGCTGTGGAGAACTGGGTAAAGAGGTGGCAATCGAGCTGCAACGCTATGGTATCGAAGTCATCGGAGTCGACCGTTATCCGAATGCCCCCGCGATGCAAGTTGCCCACCGCTCTCACGTTATTAACATGCTTGATGCCGATGCACTTAAGTCACTCATTGAACTCGAACAGCCTGACTTAGTTATCCCTGAACTCGAAGCCATTGCCACGCAAACTCTCGTTGAGATGGAGGCCCAGGGCGTTAATATAGTGCCAACTGCTAAAGCCACTCAATTAACCATGGATCGTGAAGGCATACGCCGCTTAGCAGCCGAAACCTTAGCCATTCCTACATCGCCCTACTTTTTCTGCGATACCCAGCAGGAGTTCCACGATGCCGTCGCGACTATAGGGCTACCTTGCGTCGTTAAGCCTGTGATGAGCTCTTCGGGCAAAGGCCAGAGTGTTATTCGCAATCAAGAACAAATTGAATCTGCTTGGCTGTATGCCCAAGAAGGTGGTCGTGCGGGTAAAGGGCGCGTCATCGTTGAAGGCTTCATTGCCTTCGACTACGAGATCACCCTACTGACCATCAGTGCGGTAAACGGCGTACACTTCTGTGACGCCATCGGCCATCGTCAGGAAGATGGTGATTACCGTGAATCTTGGCAGCCACAGGCGATGTCAGATATCGTATTAGCGAAATCACAAGCTATAGGTAAGAAAGTCGTTGAAGCACTTGGTGGTTACGGCCTATTTGGCGTAGAGCTGTTCATTAAAGGTGATGAAGTCTACTTCTCTGAGGTTTCACCTCGCCCCCATGATACCGGCATGGTGACCCTCATTAGCCAAGATCTTTCCGAGTTTGCTCTGCATGTGCGTGCGATCTTAGGGCTGCCTATTAGTAATATCGCTCAGCACGGGCCGAGTGCATCGGCGGTGATCTTAGCCGAAGGTTGCTCGAACAACATTCAGTTCTCAGGAGTTGCCGAAGCATTAGTTGAAGCAAATACTCAACTGCGGCTATTTGCCAAGCCTGAAATCGATGGCAAGAGGCGTCTAGGAGTGGCACTAGCAAGAGATGCAAATATCGACAAAGCGGTAGCGAAAGCCTTAAACGCCGCCAGCAAGGTTAACGTCATCTTATAAATCAACTTGCCAATAAAAAGCCTCAAACTTTTGCTAAATAGAATTAGCCTTGTTTGAGGCTTCTTTGTTTAAACCGTGCCAATCTAATGCGCTATTTAAGCTAATTAACTCGATTACTCACCTTTCCTTGGATAAAGCGCAATAGGTTATCGACTGCGATATTGAGTAGGTTCTGTCTCGCTTCAATTGTCGCCCAAGCATTATGGGGGGAAATACTGATATTGCTTACCTTAAGCAAAGGGTTATCTGTTGCTGGCGGCTCTGTCGATAACACATCAACACCGGCAAAAGCCAACTGCCCACTTTCAAGCGCCTTTGCTAAGGCTTGCTCATCTATCAGCCCTCCACGGGCGGTGTTTATCAAGATTGCCGAGGGTTTCATCTTCTCAAGCACAACCCCATTGATCAATTTATCGGTATCTGGGGTTAATGGGCAGTGCAGCGAAATAATATCTGCTTGAGCAAATAACGACTCTCGCTCTACCCAACAGCAGCCTTGAGGTAGATCTATTTTAGGCTTACGGGTATTTACCAGTACTTTCATTCCAAAAGCCTGACCAATTTGTGCGACCACTTTACCAATATCGCCAAAACCAATTAAGCCTAGGCACTTACCTTTTAATGATTGCAATGGCGCAAGGGTAAAACAGAAATCCTGCGACTGGCTCCAGACTCCGCGCTTCACCGCCTCAGAATGTAAGGCTACCTGCTGGGTGGCATGAAGGATATGGGCAAAGACCATTTGTGCAACCGCATCGGGACCATAACCCGGTACATTGGTTACCACTATATCTAACTCTTTCGCGGCCTTAAGATCCACGACGTTGGTTCCTGTCGCGAGGATACCGATATATTTAAGCTCAGGCAGTTGCTTTAATATCCCTGCATCGAGCAAAGTCTTATTGGTAAAAATAATCTCTGCATCCTGACTGCGACCTAGTACCTCTTCGGGAGCGCTGCGATCATAAACGCTTAACTCTCCAAACGCCTCTAACGCTTGCCAATCAAGATCGCCTGGATTTAGCGTATATCCATCGAGTACCACAATTTTCATAAAACGGCCTTTTAAAACTTCAAGCTAGCTCCAATATTGGCTTGCCCCTGCCACATAATGTCCGACTGAATATTCCACAGGCAGCCATCATTACCGCAGAACAAGGCATTATCGGCATTGATAAAGGTGGCATAGCCCTTCACTTCGGCAAACAGTGAAAATGTCTCGGTGGCCTGATATTCAATACCGCCACCGATTGCCACAGAGAAGCGCGTCTCATTAGAGTATGCTCCGCCTGGACGCATATTGGTTAAACCTAGGCTAGTGGTAACATAAGGCTTCACACCTTGCATTGGGAAGTAGAGACTGCCCCCCACGTGAAAGTAATCCACATCCATCGAGGTGATGATTTTAGGGCTGAAATTATCGCCAGTTTTTAAATCCGTCCCCTGATGGCTATAAAGTAGATAAACATTACCGGGATCTTTTGTGGTAAATCCAAGCATTACGCCATAATTTTGCGATTCGGCGACTTTGACCTGTCCCTTCTCTTCGGTCTCCGTACTCGAGATATCAAACTCGCTCGCACCGAAGCTGTACCCCCCGAACGGCGCAACATAAACTTCCGCCATCGCTGGTAAAGCACAAAATGAACCCAGTAATACTGCTAAGCACTTTTTCATAGTATGTCCCTATAACCTTATCGTTGATATGTTATTAACGCATGCCTCTATCACTCTTTACCCTATCATAAGCGGCTTGAATATCTTGCGCTTTTGACTTGGCGATTTCCATCATTTCAGCAGGTAAGCCCTTAGCAACTAACTTATCGGGGTGATGTTCATTCATCAACTTTCGATAAGCTCGCTTGATATCCTGATCAGACATCGACTCAGACGCCCCCAGCAGCTTATAGGCGTCTTCAACCGAGGTCTGCTGATCCTTGCCGCCATTGCGGTGAAAATTAAACTCAGCCTGCCAACGTGCAAGTAAGTCATCTAACTGCTTTTGGCTAAAGCCAAGCTCTTTGGCGATGATAGCCAGAATTGAAAGTTCTTTTTGATCTAACTCAGCATCGACAAGCGCCGTTTGAATTTGGATCTCCAAAAACATCTGTAGCAGCTCTTTACGGCCCATGGAGATCAGCCTAAAGGTTTTTAGACAGGCATAGATATCAAAGTCAGCCTCTTTCCCCTCTCTAAACGCCGCCTGCGCATCGGCTCTTGCCTGTCCGCTTAACTTAAGCTGATCCATCAGCGAGGTCGCCATACGGATATCGTTTTGGGTCACTTGACCCGATGCTTTTGCTACATGCCCCATCACTGCAAAGGTGGTATTAAAGAACAGCGCCTGACGCTTACCTATTCCACTAAAGCCGGCCTTCTTACTCTGTTTACGGTCATACATGTGACCCAGCCAAAGCCCTAATATTGCCCCGGCTAAACGGCCGAACATAAATCCAATGATGAAGCCGAAAACCTTACCCCAAATACGCATTATCTAACCTTACCTGTTTCACGAGCTTCAATTTGTGTCAGCCGCTCAATCGTGCCGACATCGCACCAATAGTGATTATAATGACTACCCGACACCAAACCGTTGGCCATGGCCTCACGAAGTAGAGGCGCCAAGGCAAATGCCCCTGCGGGCGTTTCTTTAAATAATTGAGGGTGATAAACCCCCATGCCCGAAAACGTCAGCTTATCACTGCCAACATCGGACACTTGGCTGCCATGCAACGAAAAGTCTCCGTTTGGATGCTGCTGCGGATTATCCACTAGCCAAAGATGGGCCAGTTTATGCGATTCCAATGCCGCAATAGCTGGCAGTTCATCGATAAAGATATCACCATTAATCACCAAAAATGGCTCATCTCCTAACAGGCTTAACGCCTGCTTTATGCCGCCCCCGGTTTCTAAGGCCGATGTTTCTTCACTGTATTGGATACTGACCTGCCACTGGCTGCCATCGCCTAATGTCTCTACCAACTTGTGGCCTAACCAAGCGTGATTAATCACTATCTCATTGAAGCCCGCTGCGGCGAGCTTTTCTATGTGATAAACAATCAAAGGCTTTCCTGCCACCTCAACCAAAGGCTTTGGCAGAGAATCAGTTAATGGTCGCAGGCGTTCACCCCGCCCCGCCGCTAGAATCATAACCTTCATTTATAGCCCTTCACTGTTAAGCTCACCTTTAGCCTTCACCGCCGGAATAATCACCTCTGCTATCCACTGACTCAAAGGCTGAAGCTCGCTATAACGGCCAGCAATATCACGGATATACTCGAGCGTCAGCGGAATATCTGCCATATAGGCTGGTTTACCATCACGATAATTAAGCCGAGCAAATATACCCGCCGCTTTTATATGTCTCTGAATACCCATCAAGTCGAACCAGCGCTGATATTGCTCAAAGCTCACACTTGAGTCTATCTGTTTAGCCTCTATGCACTGGCGATAGTGCTGATGCATTAAGGTCTCGACCTCACTATCAGGCCAACGAATGTAGCAGTCTCGCAAAAGTGAAACCGCATCATAGGTCACAGGCCCTATCACCGCATCTTGAAAATCGATCACCTTAAGCTGCTCATCTTGTAACATGATATTGCGGCTATGGTAATCACGATGCATCCCCACCTGCGGCTGCGCTAAGGCATTATCGACTAACACTTTAAACGGAGCTTCGGTATGGGTTAGCACTAACTCTGGCGCTAACTCAAGATGATGCACCGCTAACCATTCGGTAAAAATGCTGAGTTCCCGTATCACAAACTCAGCGTCATACTGAGGTAATTCGCCTGCTTGAGTGTGAGTCACTTTTGCAATGTCTTTGAGTAACAGCAATGCTTGAGAATAATACCGCTGCAAAGTCGCTTTATTGAGTACAGATAGCAGCTGTACGTCACCGAGGTCGCTCAGTAGCATAAGGCCTTGGTCTTTATCACTGGCGATCACTTGCGGAACGGCTATCCCCTGCTTCGAATAACTATCAGCTAATTGAATAAAGGGGCTAATATCGATAAGGTTAGGCGGAGAGTCGACTACAATATAAGACAGATTATTCACCATAACTCTAAAGTAGCGTCTGAAACTTGCATCGCCAGATATTAGCTGTGGCGATACATTTCCATTAAAATACTGGTTTAGCCATGCATTTAACTGAAGAAATCTAGGATCTGACAAGGGCACCTCATGGCTCTTAAGAAGAAATTGCTTTATTATAACGACAAAATGGAAACAGCTAAGCACTTGAAAAAAATTATTTGGCTGAGTTGCCCAGGAAAGGGTCAACTTCCTCCTCTTCACCGTCCAGACTAAGAAATCATAATTAATTGACCTAAGATGCAGATCCGTTATTTTTTGGCCTTGTGCCTGCTTCCCCAATTAGTCTTAGCAGACGAAACCGAAACTGTTGCCGAAACAAGCTCACAGTGTGTTGTTGAGCCTCCAGTAAAGCCCTATGTTCCACTATACGAAGGTAATAGTGCTGAGGATTTAGCACGGATCTATATTAGCTCCGATCGTTCTTCGGCACAGATGGGCAAACAAGCCACCTTCAGTGGCGATGTTAACTTCAGTCAAGGTGGACGTAATATCGCCGCCGATGAGGCTATTCTCAACCAGGAAGCGGAAGAGCTTCAAGCCAATGGTAACTTAGTCTTTCAAGACGAGATATTCACGGTTACCGCCGACTCCTTGGTCGCTAAGATGCGCAGCAACAGCGCTGTCTTAAGTGGCGCGCAATACTGGCTCACAGGACAACAGATCCATGGTGATGCTGACAGACTCGAAATCACCAAAGAGAATAACCTGCTGCTATCGGGCACTAACTTCACCACCTGTCCTGGTAAAGATCCAGATTGGTTGCTCGAAGCTAACCGCATCAAGATTGATAGTACCGAAGAGTGGGGAGAGATTTGGGACGCTAAGATTAAAATAGCCGGCGTGCCTGTGATGTATGTGCCCTACATGACCATCCCAGTTTCGGATAAGCGTAAATCTGGCTTCCTCTTTCCAACATTTAGTACCAGTACCACCAATGGTGTGGAGGTTGCTACCCCTTATTATTGGAATATCGCACCAGAATATGACTTAACCTTTACGCCCAATTATATGTCGGCCCGTGGTCTATACACTAAAACCGAATTCAGATACTTGGCCGGTGAGAGACAGCAAGGACAGCTGAACTTTGAGTACCTTGCCAACGATGACAAGCTGGTCAATAGTCCAGACCGCTACCTGTATCACTGGGAGCACAGTGGTGCCATCAATAAAAACTGGCGCGTACTGGCGAACTATACCGATGTATCGGATAACAACTACTTTAACGACTTGAACTCCGATGTGCAGAGAGCGACCGACAACCAATTAACTCGTATTGGTGAGATCGCCTATTTTGAAGAAAACTGGGATTTCAGTGCTCGTGCGCAAGATATTAAGGTGCTTGGTGAGGAAGAAAAACCTTATCAGGTCATGCCGCAGTTTACCTTTAACTACCGCGCTCCAAGTTATTGGCACGGTTTAGACTTCAATCTATACAGTGAAGCGACAAACTTCGAGCATCAAGATAGTGAATACTCTACGGCGACTCGTGTGCATCTTGAGCCGAGTATCTCTTATCCAATACATGGCCCAGCGGGCTCTTTCACGAGTGAAGTCAAGCTTCTCCAAACTAACTATTGGCAAGATGACAACTCTAACCTAGCGAACACGGATCTTGCCGAACGAGTCAATCGTACCCTGCCTCAGGTACGACTCCATGGTCAGATTAACTTCGAGCGCTTCACCGACTATTTCGATACCAACTATCGTCAAACACTTGAGCCTCAATTCCAATACCTGTATGTAGGTTATGAGGATCAATCTGATATCGGTATCTACGATACCGCTCTATTGCAAGAGGATTACAATGGTCTATTTAGAGATCGTCGCTTCTCGGGTCTAGATCGTATCGCCGATGCCAATCAGTTTACCTTAGGTTTGACCACCAGACTCTTTAACGAACAAAACCGTGAAGTATTTAAGTTCAGTCTTGGTCAAATTATCTATATAGAAGATAGCCGTGTCGGTATCCATGATGTTAATGGCACCAACGACACCTTTGTGCAGGAGAACACCTCCAACTCTGCCATCGCAGCGGAATTAACGACTCAGCTGTATTCAGACTGGTTCTTAAGCGGCTCGATTCAATATGACGCTAAAGAGAGCGAAAATAAGAAGAGTGAGGTAACTGTCGACTATCGTCCAGGTACCAATAAGCTGCTACAGGCGAGCTATCGCTATGTACCCGATCTGCTCAACACTAACACCAATGAGTCGGTGGACATTAAGCAGTTAGGTTTTCGTGGTGCTTGGCCAATTAATGACAACTTATATTTAGTGGGTAACTGGTATTACGACCTCAATGAAAGCCGAGCGGTAGAGACCTACACAGGTTTTCAATATGAATCGTGTTGCTGGGCGGTGCGTTTGAGTTATCATTACCGCATTAAGACCAATTATATTGACGAAGATAATCCAGTACAGGATACTCGAGAGCTATTTGAAAGCGGGATCTACCTAAACTTTATCATCAAAGGACTCGGTGGTTCAGGCCCATTAGGGGTGTCAGATATGCTCGATGACGGCCTATTTAACTACCGTAAGCCGCTTTATTTGAAGAATTAGCAAACAAATAACGTAAAGAAATGCTGAACCTAGCTGACGACATGCAGTCAAAGCAGGACTATAGAATCATTAATGCGGTATGCAAATGCCGCAGATGACACTCAATAAATGCCAAGGACTTTAGTGGATGAAACGCTGTAACCAATTGATTTTTGCTCTTTTTACATTGGCAATGAGCCAGACAATTCAAGCTGCGCCAGTACCACTCGATCGCGTAACCGTGCAGATAAACGAAGGGATCATTTTAGAAAGCGAAGTCGCGGGAATGGTTAAGACCATCAAGGCTAACGCAGCCAATGCGGGTCAAAAGTTGCCCTCAGATACGGCGCTGCGCACTCAGGTTATTGAGCGTTTGATCTTAACCCGCCTACAGCTACAGATGGCAGATAGAATCGGTCTACATATTGGTGACTTACAACTGGACCAAACTATCGAAAACATCGCTAAAGAGCAGAAGATGACTGTCGAGCAGATGAAGGCGGAAATCGAGAAAGATGGCACCACCTTTGCTCAGTACCGTGAACAGCTTCGCGAAGAGATCACCCTAGGTGAAATCCAACGAATTCAGGTTCAGCGTCGTATTCAAGTGTCGACACAAGAGATCAATAACCTCGTAAAGCTTATTAATGAACAGGGGCTTAAGGATGTTGAGTTCCAGATTGGTCACATCCTAATTGACGTACCAAGCGATGCCAACAGCCAACAGCTTGATGCAGCAAGCAAAAGAGCTTCGGCGGTAATGAAACGACTAAAAGATGGTGATGACTTCAGAAGCATCGCAATTGCAGCATCTTCTGGCCCCAAAGCACTTGAAGGTGGTATTTGGGACTATATGAACATCAACGAAATGCCCACTTTATTCGCAGAAGTGGTCGGCGATGCTAAAACTGGTGATATCATAGGCCCAATTAAGAGCGCATCAGGCTTCCATATCATCAAAATTATGGATGCTCGTGGACTACAGACGAAAGAAGTGGAAGAGGTTAAATCCCGTCACATTCTGCTTAAGCCATCGCCAATTCTTTCTGAAGAGCGTGCTAAGAGCATGATGGACAGATTCCTTGCTCAAGTTAAATCTGGAGAAGCTAAGTTTGAAGACTTAGCCCGTCAATACTCTGAAGATCCAGGTTCAGCGGCTAAAGGCGGCGAGCTTGGCTGGGCAGACCCTAATATCTATGTTCCTGCTTTTGCGCAAGAGCTCAATAGCCTTAAAGTCGGTGAGTATAGTGAGCCTTTCCGCTCAACTCACGGTTGGCATATTGTTCAATTAGAAGAGAAACGCACAACAGACGCGACCGATAAGTTTAATACCAATCGAGCTCATCAGCTGATCTATCGTCGTAAGTTTAATGAAGAGTTACAAAACTGGTTAGATGAGATGCGCGCAGAAGCATTTATCGATATTTTCGAGCCAGAAACGAACCGAGGTTAATACTATTGTGACTAAACGCATTGCCATCACGCCGGGAGAACCGGCGGGTGTCGGCCCAGATTTAGTGATACAACTAGCTCAGCAGGCTTGGCCTGCTGAGCTAGTCGTTTGTGCTGATCCAGAACTGTTACTGTCTCGTGCCAAAAAGCTGGGGCTCACTATTCAGCTGCGTCCATATCAACCAAACCAGCCACCTAAGGCTCAAGAAGCGGGCACACTCACGATTGTACCGTTTACCCTTGAAGCTGAAGCGGTTTGTGGACAGTTAAATGAAACCAACAGTGCCTATGTCGTTGACACATTAAGATTTGCCGGCGAGAAAAACATGATTGGTGAATTTGATGCTGTGGTAACAGGCCCAGTTCATAAAGGCATTATCAACCAAGCTGGTATTCCTTTTAGCGGTCACACCGAGTTTTTCGCCAATCAGGCTAATTGCCAAGATGTAGTGATGATGCTTGCAGCCCCTGGTTTACAGGTGGCGCTTGTTACGACACATATCCCATTGGCTTACGTATCAAAAGCCATTACCCGTGATCGCCTGCATCAAATCGTCAAAATCTTACACAAGGATTTAGTCGAAAAGTTTGCTATCGAGTCACCACGGATCTATGTGTGCGGTCTAAACCCTCACGCAGGGGAAGATGGCCATTTAGGCACAGAGGAGATCGATACCATCATCCCAGCACTTAATGAGCTGAGAGAACTCGATATGGATATCATCGGCCCACTACCAGCCGATACTCTGTTCCAACCTAAATACCTAGAAGATGCTGACGTCGTACTCGCCATGTACCACGATCAAGGACTTCCAGTACTAAAATCTAGAGGGTTTGGCAGTTCCGTCAACATCACTCTAGGATTACCCTATATAAGAACCTCGGTCGACCATGGTACGGCCTTAGAGCTTGCAGGCACAGGCACCGCCGATATCGGCAGTTTCGTCTGCGCATTAAATAAAGCCATTGATTTGGCCGCAAAGAATTAGTGATAAAAATTACCTCATGAGCAATAAAGTACATTTAGGCCATACGGCCAGAAAACGTTTTGGACAGAACTTCTTAACCGACGAGAATGTGATTAATCGCATCGTTGGTGCTATCTCACCTGATAACGACCATGTCATGGTAGAAATTGGTCCAGGTCTGGCTGCATTAACAGAGCCAGTGGCTACCAGCATTGATAAACTTATCGTTGTCGAGTTGGATAAAGATCTTGTTGAGCGTTTACAAGAGCATCCAGTGCTTAAAGATAAGCTTGAGATCCACCAAGGTGACGCGCTCAAGTTTGACTTCAAGCAATTAGTGCGTGAAGACAAGCAGATGAAGGTGTTTGGTAACCTACCATACAACATCTCAACGCCGCTGATGTTCCACCTATTTGAATTTGCTCAGCATATTGAAAACATGCACTTTATGCTGCAAAAAGAGGTTGTTCTACGCCTATCTGCAGCGCCAGGCACCAAAGCCTATGGTCGCCTAACCGTGATGGCACAATATCACTGCCAAGTAATGCCAGTGCTTGAAGTGCCACCTGGTTGTTTCACGCCGCCACCAAAAGTAGACTCAGCAGTTGTGCGCCTGGTGCCGTATAAAGATAAGCCTTGGCCATGTAAAGATGTCGAGCTGCTTAGAAACTTAACGACGACTGCATTTAACATGCGTCGTAAAACACTGAGAAATAACCTTAAACAGTTATTATCAGATGAAGACTTTGCCGAACTCGGCATCGATGCGACACTCAGACCTGAGCAGATCCGCGTTGACCAATATGTGGCGATGGCTAACCATGTTTTCGATAAGAAAGCATCGAGTTAATCAAATAGATTTCTCTCTAAAGGGCAGTTAACTGCCCTTTTTTTATACCTTTTTTATAGATTATTACCTGTTAATTCAGCAACAGTCCATTTAAGATGAAAGTATGAACTACACACAATCAAATTAACTGCATCTTTTAGGGGACGATATGAATCAAATAGCATCATCTGTATGTGTCGATGTCAAAACATCATATATTGAAACCCAGTCCGCACCGGACGAAGATAAGTACCTGTTTAGTTACACCGTAACCATCTCCAATTTAAGCAATGAAGAGATTACTCTCAAGAGTCGCCATTGGTGTATTACGGATGCTAATGGCCGAAAAAGCCAAGTGCATGGCGCAGGTGTTGTAGGAGAGACTCCGACGATAAAACCCAATAGTAGCTACGAATATACCAGTGGCACCGTACTCGAGACGCCACTGGGCGTCATGGAGGGCAGTTACACTATGGTCGATAGCCGCGGCAATGAGTTTGAAGCGCCAATATCAGCCTTTCGTTTATCCACCCCCGGTTTACTTCACTAAAGCAAAAAATCATATTTAGGTAAAAATGGCTAACTATTTTGTAGGCGATATACAGGGCTGTTTCGAGGAGTTAACCCTGCTCCTCAATAGCGTCGACTTTAACCCCTCAAAAGACTGCTTATGGGCAGTGGGTGATCTCGTCGCACGGGGCACAGGCTCTCTGGAGACCCTGCGCTTTTTTAAATCACTATCGGGTTCGGCAAAGGTAGTCCTTGGTAACCACGACCTACACTTACTGGCAATTCATGGCAAGTTAAAGCGCGCTAACCCTAAAGATAACTTAAGCGCGTTACTCGCCGCCGACGACATCAATAGCATTATCGATTGGCTAAGACTTCAACCCCTCTATCAGGAGTGGCCCGAGCAGCGACTGCTAATGAGCCATGCAGGCGTACCTCCACAATGGGATTTGACAGCCCTGCGCAGCGAAGCGAATAGGGTATCTCAGACGCTAAAGTCAAAAGATTATCTAGAGGAGTTAATCAGTGAAATGTACACCAACGATGTTGATGACTATCACTCGGATTTAACTCCGCTTGAGAAGCAGATCTATTGCATTAATGCCTTAACTCGCATGCGCTATCTTAAAGATGATGGTCGCTTAGATTTTGACTGTAAGTCGCCAATTCAAAACTGTAATCACGCCAACTTGACGCCTTGGTTTAATGTTAAATCTAATATTCCTGCTGACTATACATTAGTCTTTGGCCACTGGGCCGCGATTATGGGACAGACAAACCATGTGAATCGATTAGGTTTAGATACAGGCTGTTGCTGGGGGGAATATATGACCCTATGGCATTTTGAATCGAACCAAAGAATCACTCAAGAAAAATTAAAAGACGTTAAAAGAAGTTAAAAAAGAGTTAAACTATCGCTGAATTTGGCCGATAAAATATTCGATTGGCATGTCAGGCGGATGCTGTGACTTGGATAAAAATAATAAAAATGGAGCTCCTATGAAGTTAAATGTAGCCACCAGGGTGATCGCAGGATTTACGGTAGTCACATTACTACTGATCGTCCTAGGCGCAGCATCTTGGTTAACTAACAACCAGCTAAAGAGCAGCACACAAGTTCTACAAGAGCTCAGCTTACCAGCGCTTGAGTCGAGCAGTTTACTGTCACAAACTATCTCCGAGCAGGAAAAGCTGATCTTAACAGCCTATCACAGCGCTAATGCAGGTGAGATCCCTCAAATCAACGCTCAATACTCTGCCGCGAGTCAGACCTTTGAGTCAGAGATTACCAAACTGGCCAGCTTAGTCAGTAATAACTCCGAATTAAACTCCGTCATTCGGACTCTTGAGGGGCAATACTCTCAATTCAATAGCACCAGTAAAGAGATGATAGCTATCCATGAAGCTGCGCTAACCACAGCCAAGCAGATTAGCAGTCAATATGACGATGTGGAAATTGCCGTCGATGACAGTGCGTCTTTATTACTAGATTTAATCGATCTAGAGATGAGTGAAGATCTGGTTGAACAGGAGATTGCAGCGACTGCAAGTACGCTAGAGCTGAGTTTTAGTAACATCGCGAGCACCAGTTTCGACCTTGTTCGCAGTACAGACAAGGCCAAGTTCGATATCATCTCAAAAGAGCTGGACTATATCGTTAGTGACACTAAGAGCAAGGTAGATTACGTTACTAACCATTGGGATGGTGTTGTCGAGAGCGAGCTTATCGAAGAGCTCAACAGTGAAGCGACTAACGTATTTACCATGGTTCAAGGTAAGAATTCGTTAATTGCACTAAAACGCAAAGAGATAGAACATAATACTCGCGCAAAAGCTTTGCTTCACGATGTAGAACTTGCAGCGGGCAATGTTAACCAACAGATGAAGGCGCTAACAACGAACATCGAGTCCATCTCTCGTGAAATTAGCAGCAGCGCCATCGAGAATATCGACAACGCAAGTATGCGTACGATTCTATTAATGACGGTTGCAATTCTTGTCGCCATTGTCGTCAGTATCGCAGTTGTGCGCCCACTAACCCGCTCTCTCGATAAAATCAACCACGCGCTAAACGTGTTGGCCTCAGGGGACCTGACCCATAAGTTAGACGATTCGGGCCACGATGAGTTTGCTAAACTATCAGCCAACTGCAATAAGCTAGTCGATAGCCTACGTAGCCTTATCCAAGGCATTTTAGAGCGCTCCGATCAACTCGCGGCCGCAGCCGAAGAGACTTCGGCAATTACGGCTCAAACGACTGTCGGTATTCAAGAACAGAAGAGCCAGGTCGATCAAGTCGCAACTGCAACCACTCAGCTAAGTTCAAGTGCCCAGCAAGTCACCGTTAGCGCCGACGAAGCACTAAGTCAGATAAAAGCCGCCGATGATGAAAGCCAACATATGCGACTGATGGCTGATGAAAACAAGCGCACCATTCTAGCGCTCGCCGATGAAGTAGCTAAAGCCAGTGTGGTGATTAATAAAGTCCACGCAGATAGCGCCTCTATCGGCTCAATTCTCGATGTGATCCGCGGTATTGCAGAGCAGACAAACCTACTGGCTCTTAACGCCGCAATCGAAGCAGCGCGCGCTGGCGAGCAAGGCCGAGGCTTTGCTGTGGTAGCCGATGAGGTTCGCAGTCTCGCATCGAGAACCCAAGACTCAACCCAAGAGATCCAGCAGATGATCGAGGTGCTACAGAAGGGCACACAAGAAGCGGTTGCAGTAATGGACCTAGGAAGCTCTCAGGCGAGTTCTTGCGTTGAAAAAACAGAGCAGGCTAACAATGCCCTAGAAAGTATTAGCGAAGCTGTACACCGCGCTCATGACTCAGGAACCCATATTGCTCATGCTGCACAAGAGCAGAATCTGGTCAGCCAGCAGGTCTCAGAAAAGCTTGAGCATATCGCCGCTATTTCAGAGGAAACCTCTACTGGAGCCGACCAAACGGCGCAGTCGAGTCATCAGGTCGCGCAATTAGCCGAAGAGCTACAGGCCTCAGTTAAAGAGTTTAGAGTTTAACCTACCAGATTGAGACACTTAACCCGTTAAGCAGAGGTTTGATTTAAAAAAGAGGCGCTATAGTTAGCGCCTCTTTTCTTTAGCTATTAAATGCCTGTTTATCATCAAAAGCCGTAAATCGGCTAAAAAAATACTGGGACTCGCCCAGTAATTTTAGATTCGCTTTGTAAGAGCCTAACTGCCTGCAATACGCTCTTTAATGGCTGCTGTGATTTCACTGCTACCATGGCCGTTGCTTTCAGCCCAGGCAACGATGCTCTGCCCATCGGCTTCCGCTTGGTTTAAATCTGAAGCTGGAAGACGCTTAGCGACAAAGGTGCCAACCTTATTAGAACCACTCTTTAAAGCCGTTCTCAATAAACTATCGCCACCACAGGAAACACCACTATAGATGTTGCGTAACTTTACTCTGCTCTCTTTTAACTTCTTACGAAGACGGTTTTTGTCATCGGCCTGCACATAGTTACAGATGTTTGCAGCCAACTGGTCTTGATTAGCTAGCGCAGTTGATGGAACAGAAATTGAAGATGCCACTATCAGTGTAGCGATGCTCAAGGGTAACAGACGCATCAGACACTCCTTATTTTTTAGTTTTTATTTAGAAAAGTAGCGCTATTTAGTAGCTTGCTTTCTCTTTATCTAGGGTACTAAACAACCCCCTGAATTTAACACTTTTTTACCAATTTGATAAAGCTATATTCAACACCTTTATCATTTTTCGCAACATCCCGAGAAACTTCTTGCCAGCTTCCATCATCCCACTGCGGAAAATAGGTGTCCCCATCGACTGTTAGGGCTATCTCGGTGAGATAGAGAATATCAGCCTGAGGCAACAACATTTCATACAGTTGCCCGCCTCCCATCACGACTAGCTCTTCGCAATCTCCGGCAGCTATTTTCGCTTCATCAAAACTGCTGACACGAGTGACCCCCTCAATCACTAAATCTTCTTGACGGCTTATCACGATATTATGGCGCCCAGGTAGCGGTCGCCCTATCGACTCATAGGTCTTTCGTCCCATCACCACAGGCTTGCCTAAAGTCATGGCTTTAAAGTGGCGTAGATCTTCAGGAAGATGCCATGGCATTTGGTTGTCTTTACCAATAACACGGTTATTTGCCATCGCGGCAATCATAGCTATTTTCATGATACTTCCCTTTATTTCTGTGGTGTTAGCGTGCAATCTAGCAGCCCACTAACATCCTGTAGGCTTAATAAAATTTAGTTATTTAATGACAGGGCGAGAGCGGAAATAGAGTAAGCTTGGCATTGCTAACCCGACCGAAAGTGCACCTAAAATAAATACAGTCTTAAGACCGTTACTCACCACTTGATAGATAAGCTCTGGACTCATATCTGCTTGCGCGGTCAGCTGCACTAGGCCGATGACGGTATTAAATGCGTAGGTGCCCGGGATCATCGGAATTATTGCAGCAACAGCATACATTAATGGCGGCGCTAAATGCTTCTTCGCAAATGCTATCGTGACTATGCCCACCAAGGCTGCCGCTAAAAAAGTGGCCCACTCAATTGGTAAACCAAAGCTTAGCCACATGGTACGGCTACCATGACCCATAGCTGCGGCGATTGCACAGTAGGGCAGGAATCGGCGCGGCACATTAAACACCATTGCAAAACCTATTGCAGGAATAGCAGAGAAAATCGCATCGTTGAGCATAGTTAAGATCAGCGACATCATCAGAACAAGCCGCCTATTTGCATGGCAATGGTGATACCTATCACCGATGCGACTGTTAGCAAGGTCGCATGCCCCCAGCGGGAGATCCCCACATTTAAGTGCCCTTTGACCATATCTGAAATAGAGTTAATCATCGGAAAGCCTGGCACCAACATCAACACGCTCGCTGCCATTGGCAGCTTAGGGGTGTCAGTCAAATCAAACTGGTAACCCGTTTGTGCAATAAGGGTCGTCACAAAGGCGGTGACGCTAAAATTAAGTAGAAGATTAAAGTGACGCTTGGCAATAGACAAACGCACGAACATGCCGATGGCCGAGGCGAGAAAAGTAATAAAACAAGCTGCTAAGTCACCACCAAACAGGTGGCAAAAGCTGGCACATGATAAACCTATCATAGGCACAACAAACTTGGCTGGATAAGTCTTGGGCTCAATACGGCCGACGCGCTTGCGCACTTCGGTCAATCCATAGATCCCTTTTTCGGTAAGCAAGCAGATCCGCTGCAATTCGCAAACCACGGTCATATTGATACCATGTTCACGAATTCGTCGAGTCGTTGTGATGCATCGACCGACAGAAAGACTGGTTAAAACTAGGGAGTTGGAGGAGATGGAGATCTCCACACTTTCTAAACCTAAGGCGTGGCCTAGACGCTGAGTGATCTCTTCAACGAGTTCTGATTCAGCGCCATAAGCAAGCAGAAGTTGAGCAACTCTAACGACTTGACGAGTAATGTCATTTTGCGTTGTAGCGTACACCTTGTCTCAACTTCCTCTTATCGTATCAATTATCTTTGATAGATAATTTCAACATCGTAATCATCATCATCGAAGTCATCGTCAAAATCATCGTCATAATCTTCATTAATCGATTCATTTGCTTTCTGATGATAATTATCCCACTTAAATTCAACTTCTGCATCGGCATCCGCTTCCTCTTCAGGAGGTAGAGAGTCGATAAAGTCGAGTAATTTAAGGGCTAGCTCGGCGGTACCTTCACGGTTATAAGCTGAAATGGTATAGACATCGCCATCCCACTCTAGCTCTTTAACGATATGATCGATACGCTCCTGAAGCTCTTCCTCAAGCATCAAGTCCGCTTTGTTAATCACCAACCAGCGTGGCTTAGACGCAAGCTTAGGTGAGTGCTTCTCTAGCTCACCTACGATTGCACGAGCAGACTCGACTGGATCGCTACCATCGATAGGCTCTACATCTAAGATGTGTAGCAATACACGACAACGCTCTAAGTGCTTAAGAAACTGAACACCTAGGCCTGCACCATCGGCAGCGCCTTCGATCAGTCCTGGAATATCCGCAATAACGAAGCTCTGACCCGGTCTTGGGTTAACGACACCTAAGTTAGGAACCAGAGTTGTAAATGGATAATCAGCCACCTTTGGCTTAGCCTTGGAAACCGAGCGAATAAAGGTCGATTTACCCGCATTTGGCATGCCTAGCAAGCCCACATCGGCAAGTAGAAGTAGCTCAAGCTTAAGGCTACGAACTTCACCGTCTGTACCTAAGGTTTTTTGTCTTGGCGCACGGTTAGTACTGCTCTTGAAGCGAGTATTACCTAAACCATGGAAACCACCTTTAGCCACAAGCAATTTCTGCCCGTGAGTGGTTAAATCACCTAGTGCCTCTTCGGTATCGTTGTCGATAGCGCGCGTACCAACTGGTACTTTAAGGATCAAGTCTGCGCCACCGTGACCAGTACAGTCACGACCACGACCATTCTTACCGCGCTCGGCGATATGAAAACGTTCAAACTGATAGGTGATCAAGGTATTGAGGTTTTCATCGGCTTGTAGATATACACTACCACCGTCACCACCATCACCACCGTCTGGACCACCATCTGGAACATATTTTTCGCGTCTAAAGCTAACGCAACCACTGCCACCATTACCGGCTTCTACACGGATAATAGCTTCATCGACAAACTTCATACCAACTCCTGGCACCATAGAATGAAAGAATTATACTCTTAACGATTCTAGTCGCCAAAACACAATTTACTTAATTTAAAAAAAACAAAGCCCCACCAATGGCGGGGCTTAGTATCAATCTTTGCGAAGCGAAAGATTAATCTTCGATGCTAATGAACTTACGGTTCTTAGGACCTTTAACTTCAAACTTCACTTTACCATCGGTAAGAGCGAATAAAGTGTGGTCACGGCCAACACCTACGTTTACACCAGCGTGGAATTTAGTACCACGTTGACGAACGATGATGTTACCAGCAAGAACTGATTCACCGCCAAAGCGCTTTACACCAAGACGTTTACTTTCTGAATCGCGGCCGTTACGAGTAGAACCGCCAGCTTTTTTATGTGCCATGAGTTAGACTCCTAATTAAGCGTTGATAGCTGTAATTTTAACTTCGGTGAACCACTGACGGTGGCCCATCTTCTTATCGTGGTGCTTACGACGACGGAACTTAACAATAGTTACCTTCTCCGCACGGCCGTGGCTGATAACTTCAGCAACAACCTTACCACCTTCAACTAAAGGTGCACCAACGTGTACAGTTTCACCATCAGCAACCAAAAGAACTTGGTCGAATTCGATAGTTTCGCCTGTAGCGACTTCTAATTTCTCTAAACGAACTGTATGGCCGGCTTCAACGCGATGTTGCTTGCCGCCACTTTGAAAAACAGCGTACATAGCTATTTTACTCCGATATTTCTAACACGCCGCTCAAAACATATTTGTTTGATGCAGGGGTGCTATAAAAGCTTTAATGACAATGGTCGCGGAGTTTACGCTAAGAAGTAGCCGCTGACAAGTCTTAATTAACTAAGAATAAAAAAAGACCCAAATAACTCTCACAATCTTCTACAACTACTGTCTTGTGCCGCAAATTTAGGTAGAATCCAATTATTATAACATTTAAGCCTTAATTGAGCTGCTTATCTTAATCAGCAGCCAACAAAACCAGAGCCTACTTATGGATTTAAACGCCATTCGTCAATTGGCTGATAGCGACATGCAAGCTGTCAATCAACTGATCTATAAACAACTAGAGTCAGACGTTGCCCTCATTAATCAACTTGGGTTCTACATTATTAACGGCGGTGGTAAACGCTTACGACCTCTGCTCTCTATTCTAGCAGCTCGTGCCATCGACTATAAAGGTGATTCTCACCTTAAATTGGCCGCAATCATTGAATTTATCCATACTGCATCACTTTTACATGATGATGTTGTCGATGAATCGACCCTTCGCCGTGGTAGAAAGACGGCCAATGCACTATTTGGTAATAGTGCTAGTGTGCTAGTAGGTGACTTCCTCTACACCCGCTCTTTCCAGATGATGACTGAGCTGAAGTGTTTAGACGTACTTGAGATCCTTGCCGATGCGACCAACGTACTCGCCGAAGGTGAAGTGCTACAGTTAATGAACTGTAATGATCCAGACACCACCGAAGACAGCTATATGCGCGTCATCTACTGCAAAACAGCAAAACTATTCGAAGCCGCCACTCGTCTCGCAGGTTTACTGGCTGATAGCCCAATTGAAGTGCAAGATGCGCTAGCCGACTACGGTAAGTATCTAGGCACCGCATTCCAGTTAACCGACGATCTACTCGACTACACGGCTGAAACTGAAGAGTTAGGCAAAAATATCGGTGATGACTTAGCCGAAGGCAAGCCCACTCTGCCGCTTATCTTTGCTATGGCAAATGGTAGCGATACAGAAAAGGCCTTGATCCGTGAGGCTATTGAGAAAGGTGACGGTACTGAGCACATCGAGGTTATTCTAAGCGCACTTAAGAGCTGTGGTGCTTTAGAGTACACTGAAAAGCGGGCCATAGAAGAGTCAGACAAGGCGATTGCAGCACTTGATATCATTCCTGACTCTGATTATAAAACTGCATTGATCTCACTGGCTAAAATCGCCACACAGCGCAGTCACTAATCACATAAGACCGCAATATAAGCGATTAAACAAAAAAGGGAGCCTTAGGCTCCCTTTTCAATTGCAGTCTCCGAGAGGCTGCTCACATAGACTACTTAACGAAGTCGATACCCAGCTGAATGTCAGCTTTTAGTGTATCTAGCATAGCGTCACGTGCATTCGCTTCAAATGCACTCACTTCGCCATAAGCCAATACTTCTTCAACACCGTTTTTACCTAGTACAACAGGTTGTGCGAAGAATTCAGCGTGCTCACTGCCGCCATCGACGTAAGCGCACTCAACAACGTTAGCTTCGCCCTGTAAGCCACGCACGAGTGATAGACCAAAGCGACATGCCGCCTGTCCCATTGATAGTGTCGCACTGCCGCCACCAGCTTTAGCTTCAACCACTTCAGTACCCGCATTCTGAATACGTGTCGTCAGCGCAGCAATTTCTTCATCGCTAAAGCTCACACCTTCAACCTGTGAAAGAAGCGGTAGGATAGTCACACCGCTGTGACCACCAATAACCGGAACCTTAACGTCTGCTACGTTCAGGCCTTTTGCTTCTGCAACGAAGGTTTCTGAACGAATGACATCGAGTGTCGTCACACCAAATAGGCGGTTCTTATCATACACACCCGCTTTTTTAAGCACTTCAGCAGCAATCGCTACAGTAGTGTTGACCGGGTTAGTGATAATACCGATTAAGGCTTTTGGGCAAGAGGTAGCGCACTTTTCAACTAAGTTACGTACGATGCCAGCATTGATATTAAATAGATCTGAACGATCCATCCCTGGCTTACGAGCAACACCTGCCGAGATAAGTACTACGTCAGCACCTTCTAAAGCAGGAGTTGGATCTTCACCAGCAAAACCTTTTACTTCTACAGCAGTTGGGATATGGCTTAAGTCAACCGCAACGCCAGGGGTAACTGGAGCGATATCATACAGCGACAATTTAGAACCCGCAGGTAATTGAGTTTTTAATAGTAGGGCGAGAGCCTGGCCAATACCACCAGCAGCACCAAGTACAGCAACTTTCATAATGATCTCCGTTAATCCTCGGATTTTTGTGATTTAGATCCATTTTTATTTTCCCGCAACAGTACTGGATTCACAAGAAAAATACAATTATCCCTTAGTCGTGTTCCATATAATCTAGAACACTAATATAGGTAACAGCATTCGGAAATCGAGTAAGAGTCAGGCCTGCAGAAGGAATGCAAGGATACATTAGCAGAGTCGAAATTAGAATAAACAATCTAATTAATCGCCACCCCATGGGACTAGGCCCCATTAGCAATGAATTTTTATTCACAAAAACGAATAAAGATTGACAAAAATGGGGAAAATAATCATGATGGAGCGGATTTTTTTGAATAAAGAATAAGAATATATGCAAGCTAATAAAAGCCAAGATGATTTAGTTAAGACCTTCAAGTCGATTTTGAAAGAAGAGCGATTTGGCTCTCAGAGTGAAATTGTTATTGCCCTGCAAGCCGAAGGCTTTGGCAATATCAACCAGTCAAAAGTCTCTCGTATGCTAAGTAAGTTTGGCGCGGTCAGAACCCGTAATGCTAAACAAGAGATGGTCTACTGTCTTCCGGCTGAACTCGGTGTGCCGACTGCGGGTAGCCCGCTTAAGAACCTCGTACTCGATGTTGACCACAATCAATCTATGATTGTCGTTAGAACCAGCCCAGGAGCGGCGCAACTTATCGCCCGCCTACTTGACTCCATAGGTAAACCTGAAGGGATCTTAGGTACCATTGCTGGCGATGACACCATCTTCATCTGCCCATCTAGTATCCACAATATTGAAGACACATTGGAAACCGTTAAGTCGCTGTTTAATTATGCCGACTAAACGAGTGTTGCAGGCGATATGCTGTAGCCTCTAGGTTACAGCATCCTCTCCCCGTCTATTACACCTTCAGCACAAACTCCATAATAAGATAGCCACCATCACGATAGCCCCTCAAATATAGAACACATTGTTTTATACAATATATTGAATAGATTCTTCTCTCTTTAACAATTATCGTTATAATCCTAAACGACAGTAATTTGAGTCGAGGATAAAGAGTGAATAAAAGTAAAATTATAAATATCAACGATATATGCTGGGAACCTTGGCAACATGAAGATGAGTATGCCAGTGAACAAAAACATATAGGTGACTCCGCTGGCGGGGAAAAAATCGGCGTCACTATGGAACGCTTAGCACCTGGAAAGTCCTCTGCGGTGGCCCATTACCATACAAAAGAGGAGGAGCATATCTACGCTATGCACGGCGAAGCGACGCTATATATTGACGGTGAGCCTCACTCCTTCAGTCAGGGGGAATATATCTGCTTTAACGCCGATACGGGTATCTCACATAAACTCGTCAACCATAGCGACCAAGATTTCGTCTTTCTTGTGGTCGGTAACCGAGACATACATGATGTAGTCGTGTATCCCGAAAACAACAAGGTACTCGTTAAATCAGTAAATGAAATTTATGCCAGACGCCCTACTAACTATTGGGATAAAGACGAAATTGATAGTGAATAACTCTCTCGGTAACCTCCAATAAAAAAACGCACCTTAATGTGCGTTTTTTTATTGTCAGAACTTTATGGCATCAGCTAACGCGATTCATAAAATCCAATGAAGGCGCGAAGAATGATGATCCTGTTAGTGCTTGAGTAAAATGCATCAAGTGATCATGATTGCCCTCGGCATCACCATGTATCATGCTCTCTAACATCTTTTCGAAATGCACCGAGTTGCGACAGGTAGAGATAAACATCAAACCTTGCTCTTTAACTGAACCATAAGGCATGCTCTGCCTTAAGATCTCCATCGACTTGCCTTCACTATCTTTCAGGTTCACACGCTTAATGTGGCTCGTTAGCGGCTTATCTGCAGATGCATACTCAATGTTGTCGGTCTTAGTTCGCCCGATAACGTCTTCTTGCTTCTTAACTGGAAGGCGATTCCACTTACTTAGGTTATGAGCAAACTTCTGCACATGGATATAGCTGCCACCTTTAAATTGGGCGTCTTCGTCACCAACTAAAGCCACTTCTTGTCTGCTACGCCCCTTAGGGTTTTCAGTGCCATCGACAAAACCGGTTAGGTCGCGCGAGTCAAGGAATCTAAAGCCGCGCTCCTCGTCTACAAGCTCGACTAAGCCTTCAAACATTTGGCAAACTTCATTGGCAACTAAATGTAAAATATCAAAGCGGTCACAACGGATCTGCACGAACAAGTCATACTCGATAGCGGGGGCATCTCGGTTATCACGATTCATTGCTGGGAAAGGTTTTAGCTGCTGCGGTCTAGCATTAGGATATAAGGTGTCCCAATAATTAGCTCCTATGGCAACAAAGCCATTAAATGCGCTATCAGAATATTGATCCGTTAACTCATGAATATATTGAGCGACAGTCGCCACACATGGACGCATATCAGACTCAACACTTTCATTAGCATTAAACATTAAATAGACGCTGTGCAAATTTCCTTCTGCACATACTCCAAGCTGTTCACGAGGCATAACCTGACTATCCATTATTATAAGTAACCCTTCTGCTGAATTTAATTTCGGCAACATTATGTACAACTTTAGTTATTAATATCATTAACTGACGCACAATAACTAGAATTAAAACATAAATGTTGGTTGTCACGCAGTTTTAGTCGAAAGCATACTGGATCGAGATCTCAAAATATAATGCTCTATTTAGCCTAGAAATATCTTCCTAGGCTCAATTTTCTCCACTATATGGAAGCGATACTCACGCACACTCATTCTCGCTGACTACGCCTTACACTAAAGCCTGCCGCTTACCTGTCACCTTATACTGTCTAACTAAACCTAAGCTTAAGCGAAACAGTTATTTTGCAAAGCCTTATGCAAACAAGACTAAATTGTGATTTTGATATGTTATCGCTACCCGTTGCCCCGCAACAAAATCAAGATTAGTGCTATGAACCTCTAACACGCTTTGTGCAACCTTAACTTGATATTGGCAAATATTACCTAGAAAACGGCGCCCAGAGATCTCTCCCGCTCCATCTGAGGCGCTGGTTAACTCTATATGTTGCGGCCTTAATAAAACCTCAGCTTCTGAGCCAACACTTAAATTCAGCTGATTATTACTGGCTATCAGTCCAATTGAAGTCTCGATCTTATTACTATCAATAACCTTTGCTTTTAAATAGTTAGCCATACCCAGAAAGTCTGCTACATATCTATCTGACGGCTGTGAATATAACTTCTCAGCGTCACCAGATTGCACAATTTGCCCCTGATTAAATAAGGCAAGCTTGTCGGCAAAGACAAAGGCTTCATCTTTACTGTGGGTTACAAATACTGCACTCACATTATGCTGTTTCAAAATATCCCTGATCTCTAGCATCATCTCTCGGCGTACCTTAGCATCGATGTTAGAAAAAGGTTCATCCAACAACAGGACTTCAGGCTCATAGGCGAGCGCCCTAGCAATAGAGACCCGTTGCTGCTGCCCACCAGAAAGCTCATGGGGATAACGTTTCGCTAGCCCCTCAAGCTTCACCAGTGCCAGCATCTGCGCCAAACGAGCTGCTCTTAATGATTTATCCCGAGTCTCAACTCCGAATAGGATATTTTCAGCCACGGTTAGATGAGGGAACAGGGCGTAGTCCTGAAAGATCATCCCCACCCCACGCTGCTCACTGGCAACGAAATGGTCATCGTCGGCAACGACTCTGTCGTTTATGATTATCTTACCGCTACTTATCGCCTGTAGCCCCGCAATGGCTCGAAGCAAGGTTGTCTTACCACAACCACTTGGCCCAAGTAGCGCCACGATCTCTCCTTTCTCGACCGTAAGATCTAAGCCCTTTAATACGACCTGCCCTTGATAATCGCTAAACACCTGTTGTACTTGTAATGTAGCCATACTAATTATCGTGCTCCAAGGAACGGTTAAGGTAGATAAGTGGAATGAGCCCCACGAGCACTATGACGATTGCCGCTAAGGCTCCCTGCTCGAGCTGCTCATCAGAGACAAACTGATAGACATAGGTGGCGAGGTTCTCAAAACCGATAGGCCTTAACAAGAGAGCCGCCGGTAACTCCTTCATGCACTCAATAAATACCAGCAATAAGCCTGCAAAAATGCCTTTTCTAAGCAGAGGTATATGCACCTGCTTTAACAGACCTAATGGCTTAAGTCCCATGGTGATACCAGCCATATCCAGTGAGGGAGAGATCCGCTTATAACTGTTCTCGATACTGCCTATCGCAATGGCAGCAAAACGAATCGTAAACGCGCACACAATAATGAAACTGCTACCAGTTAAGATAAGCCCCGGTTCTTCAAAACCAAGGTATATGGCAAGATCGTTAATAGCAAAGTCGAGTTGAGTAAACGGCACCAAGATCCCAATCGCTAATACTGTCCCTGGCAATGCATAACCCGTTGAAGCTAGGCGTGAAGGCAAGATGTCGGCCTGACGCGGGCTAATGCGCCGAATAAACATCAACACAATGCCGATAACGACACAAATAGCACTGGCCAACAAAGAGATCCACAAGCTATTAAAACTGTACTTAAAAAACTCGTCATTCCAGCTTTCGGCAAAGTAACCATAGGCATATTGCAGCAAAATAAAGAAAGGCAATAAAAATGCTAAAAATAACAGCCCTGTACAGTATGCCGTTGCAGCGAAAGCCTTGGCGCCAGACAGGGAGTAAACATCGAGTTCACCCGGGGTCGACAACTTTTGAAATAGCTTTTGTTTGCGCCGAGCAAAACGCTCAAAGCCTACCATAGCGAAAATGACTAACAACATGATGGTTGAGAGCTTAGCCGCTGCGGTCAAGCTGCCGTGTTCGAACCAAGTATCATAAACAGCTGTGGTCAATGTCGGCACGGCAAAGTAACTAACCGTCGCAAAGTCCGCCGCTGTCTCCATAGCCACTAACGCAGCGCCAACCGCTAATGCAGGCCTAGCCATAGGAAGGCTTAGGCGCCAGAAACTCTTCCAAGGCCCACAGCCCATCACCCGCGTTGCTTGGCTTAGGCTGGCAGATTGTTCCATAAAAGCGGTTCTTGCCAATAAGTAGATATAGGGAAACAGTACCAATGCCAACATGATTGCAGCACCGCCTAAGGTCCTCACCTCCGGAAAATAATAATCTTGGGGAGTTTGCCAACCAAAAGCGATACGTAAACTGCGTTGCACAGGTCCGGAGTAATCGAGTAAGTCGGTATAGACGTAGGCTACAACATAAGCGGGCATGGCCAAAGGCAATAGCAATGCCCACTGAAAGATACGCCGACCAGGAAAGTGACATTTAGCCACTAGCCAAGCGGCTGGGATGGCAATGATAAGAGAGCCTATAACCACCCAAAACATTAACCACAGGCTGTTACTAATATAAGTGGGTAATACGGTATTAAACAGGTGGCCAAATACAGCCTCATCGGGTAACAGTGATTGAGCAATCAACGCAATCAAAGGCATTATAATCAACAACGCCAAAGTATAACCCACAACAGACCAGCCCTTGGCTAAGCCTAAAACCATAATGTTAACTACCTAAAAATAAAACATCCGTGTACTTGGATAAAAACAAGAAAACCTATCTAAAACGATAGGTTAACTGGAATATTGCCAGGCTGAACTAAACCATTAACTTCAAACCGCTTCTTCTAGTCTAGCTTGAATTGGTTAGCCCAACCTTAAGAGTCAGCCACTACAGATCAAACTTCACTTCATCGAGTAGTTTGATTGCTGCGCCATGATATTCAGCCAATTTGTAAATAGGTAGGTCATCGGCTTTAAAAGCTCCCCAAGAAGCCACTAATGTTGAAGGCGCTACGTCTGCCTTTACAGGGTACTCGTAGTTCACTTCAGCGTAAGCTTGCTGCGCCTTATCACCTGATAAGTACTCCATCAACTCAAGCGCTGCGGCCTGATTCTTTGAGTGCTTAGCCAATGCCATGCCTGATACATTGATATGTGAGCCACGATTATCTTGGTTAGGGAAATTGATCTCAATCGCATCGGCCCATAATTTTTGCTTAGGATCTTGTAGCATCTTACCTAAGTAGTAACTATTACCAATCGCTATGTCGCATAAGCCTTCGCTTACCGCTTTAACCTGTGCTCTGTCATTACCCTGTGGTTTTCTGGCCAAATTGGCTTTCCAGCCCTCTAGCCACGTTTTGGTCTCCTGCTCGCCGTGATGAGCAATCATAGAGGCCACTAATGAAACGTTATATGGATGCTTACCGCTACGGGTACAGATCTTGCCCTTATACTTAGGATCAGCGAGGTCTTCGTAATTAATATCCAATTTACCCAGTCTATCCTTTGAAGAATAAATATTACGCACGCGCATCGTTAGTGCATACCACTCATCGTCTGGTGAACGGTATTTTTGCGGGATATTTTGTTTAAGAATGTCACTGCTGGCAGGAACAACTAAATCTTTTTCAACCAACTCCATCAAGCGGTAAAAGTCTGAGGTCAGAACGATATCCGCCTTCGAAAGGCGCCCTTCACGCTTCATACGCTCGGCGATGCCCTTTTTAGAGAAGACAACATCGACCTTAACACCGGTCTCTTTAGTAAAGTTTTCTAAGATAGGTTCTATCAAAAAGGCTTGTCGATAAGAATATACCGTTAGCCTATCAGCGGCATTAGCGATAGATGCAAAACAAGTCAGTCCTATTACAGCTAGACTCTTTACCATTTTCATTACTCTTCTCCCTTAGGCAAGTATCGAACTCATCAGCGTAAAACGACTGATAATAATTCTCAATTGCAACGAGAGTAATAAAAACTCATACAAACAGCAAGCATTTGTCATATTTTTAACTCAAAAATGACAACTGGATCAACATAAGCAAACACTTAACTTACATAAGCTTAGCTAGACTCTCCACCAATTAACAGCGGGAGTGCTTGCATTAAGAGTTACCAGTATCTCTCAACGGTTACATGTCCGGGTGCACGGCGCAGATTCTTTATTAAACCCCTATCGTTAAGTACCTGTTGTGATGCGGTGATCATCTCAGGGTTCCCGCAGATCATCACCTGCGAATCCTCAGGGCTAAGCCTTAACCCGACTTTACCCTCAAGCTCCCCAGAACTGATGGCATCGGGGATCCGGCTGGTTAAAGCATCATTTAACGGCTCGCGAGTCACAGAAAGTACCAGCTTAAACTGCTCAGGATATCTCGCTTCATATCCCTTAAGTTGCTCAAGGTAAGCTAGATCTTCAACCTTACGCACCCCATAGACCAATACTAACCGCTCGTATGCATCCCAAGGCTCGTAAGTCTCCATCATTGAGATAAAAGGCCCTACTGCAGTTCCTGTGGCTAAAAACCACAAATGCCTTCCTTTGGCATCATCAGTCGGGAGCTCATCTAAAGTCATAAAGCCTGAGGCTTTAGTGGCGACATCGATAACATCACCAACCTTCAGTACGTGTAAGTTAGGTGACAATAACCCTTCCTCTACCGCCACCGCCAATACCTCTATATAGTCACAGCCCGGTGGATTGACGAGCGAGTAGGCTCGGCTAACTCGTTTCTCATTCACGACCTGACTCAGCTTAATGAACTGGCCAGCCTTAAAGTCTCCTATATCGACTTTAATCTTTAGTGAAAACAACTTATCGTTCCAGTCTCGCCTCTCTATGACCAGCCCTTCAACCCACATAGCACCTCCAAAAATCTCCAGCCTTCGAGAAATAGTGAACTTACCTAAGCTTTTATTTCATATTCAGAAAGATTAGTCTAGCCAGCGAGGAAGGTTGACATTAATGGAGTAAATTCATGAAGACGAAAATTAAAGCAATCAAAGCCAGTATGCTTGCTATGCTGCTATTCGCAATCAGCTTGTCCTGTATAGCTCAGCCAAACAAATCGTTAGAAATAGCTGCAAAGAGTGACGCTCTAACAAAAATAGTAGTGTTAGTCAGGCATGCAGAAAAACGCGATGACGGCTCTCGAAACCCTGCGCTAAGTGAAGCTGGACAACAAAGAGCAAAGGCACTGATTGAGGCACTGCAACAGGTTGAGTTATCTCAGTTGATAGCATCTAACTATCAAAGAACCCAATTAACCTTAGATCCCATAGCTAGCCAAAGAGCGCTACCGCTTATGATTGCCGACACCCAGTTTGGCCTAGATGCCCATATCGCTTCCATCGTAACTTTAGTCAATCAAACCTCAGGTAACAGCTTAATTGCGGGACACTCCAACACAGTCCCCCTCATCATAAAGGCGCTCGGCGGTCCGAAAACTCCCCCCATAGAGGAAAGCCAATACGGCACCCTTTATCTGTTATCTATCCCTAAAGAAGGAAAAATAAGCCTGATACAAACCCATTTTGGAAAGTGATTTTTACAATAAAATCCGGACCAAACACGAATTAAAATGCAAACCAAATGACCGATTAGTTAGCTTAACAGGCGATAAAAGCTTGGTATATTAGTCTTATAATGATTAAATACGGCTTCGGGAATGGGGATAACCGAACTTCTACGCAAGATTTATTTGACATAAACTATCAAGGTAGCAGTGAGGGGGACACGGTGAGTAATTCCAATACACCGTTAAAAAACAAAGCATTATCAGCAAGCTGCAGCAGTTGTCAGCGAATGACAAATATTGAGGGTGAGTTCATCTGCTTTAGAGAAGGCAAGATCATCGGACTGATCCCAACGAAAGAACCTTCTCCTCAAACTAAGCTGATCTGTGATGGCTGGAAAATGGGTAAGCCTATAGGCTGAATGAATAAGCGGTTAAGCACTTAGCATGCCCGCATAATCCCTAGCCGAAAATTTAGGCTCATGTAATAAACCTTGTGACGGTTCGACTGGTGTTGCTTTTGCTAAACCTAGCCCTCGCGTCGTCACTCTCATTCCGGCACATAACTCAAAATATACCACTTCAAGTTCGTCTCTCTCTAAGCCGCGCTTCTTCAGCGTAGCCATAATCGCCAGCCAATCGGTATTAACTTTACTATCCTGTCCTTCAATATGCACCAGTATAGGTATATTTTTCATTGTGACCTTCTCTGCATTAGCGTCCCGTTAATTTGACGCCAATTATAGACACACGAAACTGAACCTATGCTGAATCCTAAGTAGGCTTTTCTTAATCAATATGAGTCGATTAGCTGCGCAAAAATGATAGAGCTACTCCTTCTGCACTCGCCACAAATTAGCATAGAAGCCCTTCGCGGCAAGCAGCTCATAATGACTACCGGTTTCAACCACTCTGCCCTTACTCAAGACGATAATACGGTCAGCATCGACAACAGTGGAGAGTCTATGGGCTATGACAAGACTTGTATGGCCTTTCGCCACTTCCTTCAAGGCCGTTAAAATGGCCTGCTCAGAATGGCTGTCTAAAGATGAGGTGGCCTCATCGAAGACTAAGATGGGTGACTTCTTAAGGATGGCTCTCGCAATCGCAACTCGCTGCTTCTCCCCGCCGGAGAGCTTTAAACCACGCTCACCGACCTTGGTCTCTCCACCTTCCGGTAGGCTCTCGATAAACTGGCTCAAGTGCGCCATCTTAATCGCGACATCTATCTCTTCGGCCGTTGCATCGGGGCGACCATAACGGATATTTTCGATCAGGCTATCATTAAACAGCACCGTATCTTGGGGTACGATGGCGATGGCTTGGCGCAATGCACTTTGAGTTAACGTACGAATATCATGACCATCGATGCAGACTCGCCCATCGATGACATCATAAAAACGAAATAACAACTTCACCAAGGTCGACTTACCCGCCCCGCTATCGCCAACGATAGCCACTTTCTGACCCGGCTCTATGGTAAAGCTGACATCATCTAAGATTATCCGCGAATCATAACTAAAACCTACGTGCTCAAATGAGACTCGACCTTGGCTCAGGACTCGGTTGCTAGCATTGGCTGCGTCTTGAATCGAAGGGACCTTATCTAAAAGATCGAACATCCGCTCTATATTGGCAAAGGCACCACGGATCTCTCGATAAACAAAGCCTAAAAAATTAAGAGGGATAAAAAGTTGCATCATAAAGGCATTGATCAGCACGAAGTCACCTATGGTCATCTCGCCCTGAACAACATCATATGCTGCCATGCCTAGCATCAAGGTCATCGCAATCGAGATGATACAAGCTTGGCCCGCATTGAGTGCAAACAGCGAGAGCCTGTTCTTACGCTTAGCCACTTCCCACTGCGCCAAAGCCTCATCATATTGCTTGGCTTCATACTGCTCATTATTAAAATACTTAACGGTTTCATAGTTAAGTAAACTATCAATTGCCCGAGTACTGGATACTGAGTCGGCTTTAGCGGCGTCTCGCACATAGCCCGTACGCCACTCAGTCGCAACAATCGAATATGCGCCATAGGCGATAACAGAGAGCAGTGTCACACCGGCAAAAGCATAGCCGTAGTTATAGAATAAGATCCCCACGACCAGCACAATCTCAAGAATCGTTGGTACGATATTGAACACCATAAAGCGCATCAAGAAACTCATGCCACTGGTGCCACGTTCTATGTCTCGAGACAAGCCGCCGGTTCTGCGCTCTAAATGAAATGCCATATCGAGTCGATGAAGATGCTCAAAAACCGCCATGCCTAAACGCCGTATGGCACGCTCGGTCACCCGCCCAAATAGCGTGTCCCTCACCTCGGAAATAATGGTATTGAGTAGGCGAATACAACCATAGGCAATGACTAAAGAGATAGGCACCGAAAGCAAGGCTTCACTAGAGGCCCCCGAGAGCCCATCCACCAGCGCCTTAAGCACAAACGGCAAGCCAACACTGGCAAGTTTCGCGATAACCAAACACAGCAATGCCAGAGCCACTCTACGTTTAAATTCAATTAAATAGGGCCACAACATGCGTAACACATGCCAATTTAATTTACCTATCGGTCCATCGAAATAAAGTGAGGGGCGCATTTTGATTCCAAAAAAATTTTTAAATTCAAACTCAGGTCATTTTAAATGAGATGACAATAAGTTAGCTTTATTCACGACTAATAACATCTGACTGATGTTTACAAAAAGTTAACGACCATCGGCCATAAGCTGTGTTATCGTACGACTTTAGTCTGATAGAGTGTGCTTTGAACGCTCCATAAGGAGTAGTTTGCACATTTTTCAGTAATTTTGTATTAAGTAGTGCAAATTCTGTTAACCCAAAGAAAAGAATTTGATACTCTGCGGCAAAATATAAAAAGTAAACAGGCAGGAAGGGCTGAATAAGGCTCTTTTAAAGTTAACGAAAAAAGGATGCAAAAATGCTGGACACATCCAAGCCAAAATATCCCCCTCTACCACTCATCCAAACATGGATATGGATGATGACCCAATCAGGAAACCCTGAAATCCAAGAAAAGGGACAGAGCAATCTAATTGCTTCTTTTGGCAGCTTAGCGAAAGCCAATGAATACTTAATTGAGCAAGATAAAAAGAAGTAACTCTAATCTAGTGAACGACTTGTTCAGAAAAGGAGGCTAGCGCCTCCTTTTCTGTATTTATCGCTGATGTTAGCGATTTCTACGCTGAACAATGCTCTCATTGAGCATGCCCAAGAGCTTCTCAGAGTCTTGCCAACCGATGCAGGCGTCCGTTACGCTCTGGCCATAACACAGACTCTGCCCTTCAATATGATCTTGGCGTCCTTCAATCAAATTACTTTCCACCATGACGCCGAAGATTGATTGCTCACCACTTGCCATCTGAGCGGCGACATCTTCACCGACCAACATCTGCCGTTGGAACTGCTTGCTGCTATTGGCATGACTAAAATCGATCATGATATTTTGTGCCAGTCCCGCTTTCTCAAGCTGCTGCTTAATATCGGCCACGTGCTGAGCGCTGTAGTTGGGCTCTTTACCGCCGCGTAAAATGATATGACAGTCGGCGTTCCCCTTAGTCTCGACGATCGCCGAATGACCAAACTTAGTCACAGAGAGGAAGTGATGCGGTGCACTCGCGGCGCCAATCGCATCGATAGCCACCTTGATGGTGCCATCGGTGCCATTCTTAAAACCTACGGGGCTCGATAGTCCCGAAGCCAGCTCTCGATGTACTTGAGATTCAGTCGTACGCGCACCAATAGCGCCCCAACACATCAAGTCAGCCACATACTGAGGAGTGATCATATCTAAGAACTCACCCGCAGTTGGCATCCCCATATCGTTAAGCTCTAACAGCAGCTTTCTTGCTGCACGTAAACCATCGTTTAGCTTAAAGCTGTTGTCCATGTAGGGATCGTTGATCAAGCCTTTCCAGCCCACTGTGGTACGTGGCTTCTCAAAGTAGACCCGCATAACGATTTCGAGCTGATCTTTATAACGCTCACGCAGCTCGACTAAGCGCTTACCGTATTCGAGTGCCGCTACCGGATCATGAATAGAGCAGGGGCCTATAACCACTAATAAGCGATCATCCTTCTTAGCCAGAATATTATGGATGCTTTCACGGGCGTTAAACACGGTAGCGGATGCGTTCTCAGTTGCAGGAAATCGTTCCAAAATTGCAATTGGAGGTAACAACTCTTTTATCTTATTAATTCGAACATCATCATTTTGGTAATACATGGTAATACTTAGCTCCGTCTAGCCTATGAATACAGATCTCTCAATTGCGATACTGCATTCAATTTATCCAGTCTAAAGCCGGATTGCAATCAAGTTATTATTATTTCATATGATTATTTTTAATGTGTTGTTTAAAAAGAGATTAATAAATACAAAATGATATAATTACATTCGAGAAAGCGCAGTCAAACCTGAGTAAAACTTAAAATTTTTATCGGCAGAACGTACTTTTAAGGTAAAAGTAGCCGTGTAACAGAAAGTTCAATATCTGCAGCGCGAAAGTAGCGAGTACTCTAATGGCTTCTCATCGCTTGTAACTTTGATTGATAGCGGCGTTTATTGTGTTCATCGGTCGTGAGTTTAAGAGCCTTTTTAAGACTTTGTTCCGCCCGCCTTTCATCTCCTGTTACCCAGTAGGTACGTGACAGACCAAAGTAAAACTCATGTCGATAATCCGCCTTGGCGATCGCCCTCTTATACCAGATTAACGCGTCTTGGTACTCTCTATCGAAATACGCCTGCTGCGCCATACCATAGTAATAATAGGGGTTTCTAATCCGCGCGAGCTCCATCACCTTGTGCACATCAGCCCATTCCTCCAGCCTATCTTGCGCCGATAACATGATGGCGTAGTTATTGAGGGCATTCATATCCTCAGGCTCTACACGCAAGATATATTGATATAAAGCCTCAGCCTGTGAGTCTAAACCTTTATAGCGATACAAAACCGCCAGAGTATTTAGTGCCGGCAGAAACAATTCATGTTGCTCTAGGGCGAGCTTTAACAAGCCATAGGCTCGGTCGTAGTCACCCTCAACCAAGGCTTCGGCAGCGATATTGTTGTAGAACATCGACACGACAGTTGAGCGGCTAACTCGACGTTTTTGATAGCCTTGCATGGCGCGCTCGGGTAGAAAGTCTACCTGTATCGACTGGGTGGAGATATTGAAGACATTGCCCTTATTCTGAGGCAACAGCTTAAGATTAATATGGCCATTGACGAGATAAAAGCCCCCTTGCCTATCCCATACCGGGGGGATATCAACCTCCTGAAACTCAACCTTAACACCAAGCTCCTTTGCCAAAGCCGCCGTCAACACCACTAAAGATAAACAATTTCCCTCTCTCGTTTCGAAGGTATCGCTGGCACTACGGGTGAGATTATCGGCATAGTGAAAGCCGCCATCGCTGGCATTGATGTAATTCGCCAGCCACTCGTGCATCATCACACTCGATTGTTGCTGATAATTCTTGGAACGTATCACCTCCCTGCGAAGCAAATGCACAGCCGACTCGGGTAACTCAAATAGGTCATCGGTATCGGGCAGATCTAGAGAGGCAGTAAAGTGCCGATCATGAAAATAAGCGCTTAAGTCATCAGACGTTGCCACGGGCTTTGTTGCGCAGCCACTGATAAGCAGCATACATAGAATTAGTAGGACGATAAGTAAAACAATTGACCGTTTCATCACACTCCCTAAGCAAAAACCTCTGCATTAAGCATATCTCATGAATATCCACTCCGAGTGTAAATGCGTTACAAAACGTAAATAGTCGCCTTTTATGCCTAGGCTATGTCCCCTATCACTCCATTGATCTGACCTTGATATAGCCTTGCTAGGGCGACTCGTCCGTTGGGGGATCGATTTGAATAAACAACTCTCTGTTCTGGTAAGGGTATGGCCGATAAAATAAGCCTTGGCAGGAGAAGTGACGGTAAGGAGTCACAAGTGGTACGCACCCTATAGGCAAAGCCTGTAAGATCTGAAGTTGCTGTTGAAAGCGTAGTGCTTCACGCCACTCATGTTGCCTCTGCACTTCATCCCTAACCGCAAATGCATCGAAGGGCTCACTGGATTTTCGCACCACGACTTGCCCAGCACTCGCATTTACGGTGAGAGTGGCAAGCAGCATACCTAAGAGAAAACTGAGCTTTTTCATAACTGGCCAATCACTAAATTTCGGTTAACTTACTCTAGCCCATAATGGACCGATGTAAAACAGCTAACGGCATCATACTCATGAGCACAAAAAAGCAGGGATGGCCCCTGCTTCTTGAAGTTAGCTCTCTAGCTAAAACCGCTAGCAATATGGCTATACTCTATGCCCTAATTGGCACTCTTAACCGAAACAAACTCGGGATAGGCATCGATACCACAATCAGATGCATCCATGCCATTGTATTCCTCTTCCTCTGAGACGCGGATCCCTATGGTCACCTTAAGCGCCATCCATACGGCAGCCGATGCCAAGAACACCCACGCAAAAATCACCGCAGCACCATATAGCTGCGTCACAAAAGATGCATCATTATTCGATACCGGTACCAAGACCAATCCCAGTAACCCTGCCACTCCATGTACCGAAATAGCACCCACAGGATCATCGATTTTTACCCTATCGAAGGCGACAATCGAGAACACCACCAAGCCACCAGCAACAACACCAATCACACCCGCCATAACAAGTGAAGGAGACAGAGGATCGGCTGTTATCGCCACTAGACCGGCTAGCGCCCCATTTAAGATCATGGTCAAATCCGCTTTGCCCCAGATGAGTCGACACACGATTAACGCCGAAATAGCACCAAAAGCGGCCGCCGAATTAGTGTTAACGAAGATCTTAGCCACCGCACTGGCATTCTCTGCATCCGACACCAGTAACTGTGAACCGCCGTTAAAGCCAAACCAGCCCATCCACAAGATAAACATACCCAGTGTCGCCATAGGCAAGTTTGAACCTGGAATGGGATTCACTTGACCATTAGCACCATACTTTCCCTTACGCGCCCCTAGCAATAAGACTCCAGAAATCGCCGCAGCCGCGCCAGCCATATGCACAATACCGCTACCAGCAAAATCGACAAAGCCCGCTTCCGATAAGAAGCCGCCGCCCCAGGTCCAGTAACCTTCAACCGGATAAATCACCGCCGTCATAAATACCGAAAAGGTTAAGAAGGCCCACAGCTTCATGCGCTCCGCAACGGCGCCCGATACAATAGACATCGCCGTGGCGACAAACACCACTTGGAAAAAGAAGTCGGACTCAAGCGCGTGATCGGCCCCCTCAGATTGAGATCCGATAAGCGCTCCAAACGATGGTAGCCATCCGCCCTCGCCGTTATCTACATACATGATGTTATAACCAACAATCAAATACATGACGCAGGCTATCGAATATAAACAGACATTCTTGGTCAAGATCTCCGTAGTATTCTTCGAACGTACTAAACCCGCTTCTAACATGGCAAAGCCCGCTGCCATCCACATCACCAATGCGCCTGAAATTAAAAAGTAAAATGTATCAAGGGCAAAGCGCAACTCTGTTACCGTCAATCCCAGTTTTGTTAAATCTTCCATTAGCCTATCCCCTTAAAGTGCTTCGCCGTCGAGTTCGCCAGTTCGAATACGGATTGTCTGCTCAAGATCCATCACGAAGATCTTGCCGTCGCCTATCTTTCCGGTGCGCGCCGCACCGCTAATGGCTTCGAGCAACAACTCCAACCTCTCCGCCTTAATTGCTATCTCAAGCTTTACCTTAGGCAGAAAATCCACTTGATATTCTGCGCCTCGGTAAAGCTCGGTGTGACCTTTTTGACGACCGAAGCCTTTCACCTCAGTCACTGTCATGCCTTCAATGCCAACGCCAGCAACAGCCTCTCGCACATCGTCTAATTTAAATGGCTTAATGATCGCACTCACCAGTTTCATCACACTCTCCAATTCCATTTCGATTTGTTTAAACACAATTCAAGCATCAGGCCAAATTAACTAAACATTAAAATTCAATTAGATAGGAGAGAAGCAATAAAATAAAATGAATGTAAATGCACCAGAGAAGTGCAATTATTCATAACCTGCACAAAGATAAAGCACAGATTGTGATGCATTAGACCAATTTCCAATTGGCATCAGCAAAACGCTCCGCTTTACTGGCAGAGTCCACTTTTAAAAGTCAAAGAAGGTTAAGATGCTAAATCCTGAAGAATGCGTATTAGTTGTGGTCGATGTTCAAGGGCGACTGGCACGAGTCGTTCAGCAAAGTGAACGCCTCCACCAAAAGCTCGATGCGCTTGTAAAAGGGCTGCAGTTGTTTGATATACCTATTTTGTGGCTAGAACAACTTCCGGATAAGCTCGGCTCAACCAGTGAAGAGTTAGCCCAAGTGCTTACGAGGAGTTGCAACCCCATCAATAAACAGCACTTTAGCGCTTGGCAAGCGAATGACTTTCGAGCCAAGCTCAGCGACATGCCTCAAAAACAGGTCATCCTAGTCGGAATAGAGACTCATATCTGTGTCTATCAAACCTGCATGGACCTTCTGGAAAATGGCTATGAAACGCACCTAGTGATAGATGCAACCTCCTCTAGAGAAGAGGCAAATAGGCTATGTGGTATTCAAATGATGCTGGCATGCGGCGCTAAGCAAACTAACGTAGAATCTCTGCTGTTTGAGCTGCAGCAGCAAGCCACAGGCGATCGCTTTAAAGCTTTACTAAGACTCATCAAATAGGAGCTCGTCGTTACTTTTTCCGAATTAAGATCCCGTAGCAAAAAATAGTGTTAAAGCAGACAACAAAAAAGCCCTCTTACGAGGGCTTTTAATATTAAACACTATCCAGTGTATATCTTACTTGTAAGTTGCTTCACGCTTTTCAGCTTCAGCATCCCACTTAGGTAGAACAGTCTTCTTGAATTCAGCCTTGTCAGCGTTCATCTTCTTCATGTCCATACCTAGAGCCGCTTGCGCCTTAGCTTTAGTAGAGATGTCTGGAAGAGCGATTGGCTGCTTAACGCCTTTCTTAGCAAGTAGTTGAGCTAGCTTAACGCGAGCATCAGCTGCTTTGTTTACTGCAGTACCTAGAACACGTAGCGCTTCATCTGGAGCGTGAGATGCAACACCGTGAGAAGCGATTGCATAGTCCCAACGCCATTGAGCGTGACGGATATCTGTTAGGATTGGCTTCATTTCAGCTTCAGTCGCCCCCGCTTCCCAAGCAGCGCCTGCTTCGAAGTGAGCTTTAACTAGCTGATCTTCAGCTTGCATTTGGATCTGCTTAACCTTGGCTTTACGCTCTTTGTCTAGGTTAACCATGAACTCTTTGCTTTGCTCGTGACAAGTACCACAAGTTTCTTCGAAACGATCGAATGGGTTACCCACTTTGTGATCGGTAAACTTACGGCCTTCAGCATTCTTAACCTTAGGCATGTGACAGTCAGTACAGCTTACGTTGTTCTTACCGTGCATACCTAGCTGCCAAGTTTCATAACCTGGGTGCTGTGCTTTTAGCATTGGCGTCTTAGAAACGGCGTGAGTCCAATCTGCGAAGTCGATAGCATCATAGTATGCTTCCATATCTTCAACAGTTGTGCCCTTGTCCCATGGGAACTTAACAAAACCTTTCTTATCGGCAGTCTTCTCGAAGTAGTATTCAACGTGACACTGACCACAAACCATAGACTGCTTGTCTTTGCGAGAAGCTTTATCGAATGGAGTGCCAATTGCTTCCATACCGCGCTCAGCGAATGGACGAGATAGACGTAGCTTAGACTTACCCTTTTCGTGACAGTCAGAACAACCAATTGTGTTTACAACTTCTGCACCGCCTTTAGCCCACTTACCTTTGAAGTAGCCATCTTCACCTTGCTCTTCAATCAAGCGTGGTACGTCAGGGCTCTTACAAGACCAACATGCCATAGGCATTGGGCCATCTTCAGCGCTCTTTGGTGCACCAGTACGTAGGGTGTTACGTAAATCAGTTACCGCATACATATGACCACGAGCCTTGTTATAATCTTTAGCAAAGCCGTAACCTGCCCAAAGAATAACTAGGTTTGGATCTTGCTCAAGTGCATCGATGATTTCAACGCTTTCTGACGTGTCATGCCAGCTATTATACTGCTTAGAGAACTTATCTTTGTAGACTTCGTTACGTGGCTCAGTTTCATCACTTGCGATTGCGCTACCAGCCATTAAACTTGCAGCTACGATTGCACTCAGTGCAAAAGACTTTTTAGTTAATGTTTTCACCATCTCATCTCCATGTTACTTTTATATTTTTGTATAGTCCCACCTATTTCAAGGTTGAATTTAATCACTTCTATGCAACAAAGACATACCCACAAGGGGGTATCCACTACAAACCTTGCGGTAGATCAACTTGTGAACGTGTTGTTGCTCACATTTTTGCGCATTTGTTAATGTAATCAAGTGTCCACTAATGTTAAACCGCTATAAATTAATAGCTGTTAACTTCTATTACTGAGATTTTTATGAAAAAAGGCAGGCTCACTTCGGCCATCTGGGGCTTTATGCTCACTCTCATTTTATTGTCGAGTGGCTTAGCCATTTTTGCCATCATCAACTTGTCCTATAGCCTTGGGGATGCCAGAGCGATTAACGCATCAGGCTCGCTACGCATGCAGAGTTACCGACTGATGTTTTATGCAAATTCAGGTAGTGAAGAGGCTAAAGACAAGATAAAGGAGTTTGAGAACACCCTTAATTCTCAAGCACTTAGACGTTCACTTAGTTGGTATACCCCAGATAATTTAAAAGAAAAGTACTTAACCGTTATCGATAAATGGCAGATTATGCGTTACTACATAGAGTCTGAAAATTCTCGTTTATATGCTGCAGCGTTAAAAGATTTTGTCGATACGATCGATCTCTTTGTACTGGAAACCGAGCAATATGCGGCCTTAAAATTACGATTTTTAGCCGTGAGTCAGATAACAGGTTTAGCCCTAATGTTATTAATTGCGTTCTTTACCGTAAGACTCGCAAAGCGCAAAGTTGTTAAACCTCTACAACAATTGATGCAGGCGGCTGATACAATTTCACAAGGTAACTTTAATGTAGAAATGCCTAAAACAGAGTACCTAGAATTAAGTGCTTTAAGCACCGCTTTGGATTCGACGGTAAAAAAGCTAGCCGGTGTTTATCAAGGTTTAGAAGAGCAGGTCCAAGAAAAGACCGTAGCATTAACCCGTGCTAACAATGAGCTTACGCTACTTTATGATAGCCTAGTCATGCTGCACTCTAGTAAGCTCGACGCCAACAGCCTAACCCAAGCACTCAACCAACTCCAGGCTCACGAGAGTGAGGCGCGCTTGCGCTTAGTCATGGTACAAGATGGTGAAGTCAGCGATATTATTACAACTGACAACGACCATGAATGGCCGCACCATAGCGACAATACCCGGCAGTTCCCCCTAGAGTTTGAGGATAACAACTTAGGTTACTTAGAAGTCCTATCCTCTAAACCCTTCTCTTTTCAGTTACTTAATAACTTTGCCATCATGTTGGCTCGCTCTATGGTGATCTACAACGCCGGTGAGCAACGACAGCAACTCGCTCTAATGGAAGAACGTGGCGTCATTGCCAGAGAATTGCATGACTCCCTTGGACAGCTACTCTCCTTCTTAAAAATTCAGGTTAACTTGTTATCCAAAGAACTGGATAAAACCTGCAAAAGCGAAATTGCAGCACTGCAACTGCAAGAGATTAACGAAGGGGTCAATACCGCTTATGTACAATTAAGGGAGTTGCTATCAACCTTCAGGCTCACCATCAAGGATCCCAACCTAGGCCATGCGATCGAAGCCATGGTGGAGCAACTACGTGGCCAGTCTGATGCAGAGATCACCCTAGACTATAAGCTACCAACACAATTATTAGGCGCAAACCAACATATTCATATTCTACAATTAACTCGCGAAGCGACCTTAAATGCGATTAAACACGCCAACGCCAAGCAAATTCATATTAGCTGCCAGAAGGTATCGAGTGATAAAGTGGTTATTAGTATCAGTGATGATGGTGTCGGCATCGAGGAACTGAAAGAAAGAGATCAACATTTTGGTCTCGGAATTATGCATGAACGCGCAAGTCGCCTTTCTGGTGTGGTAGAATTTAGCCAGAATAAAAAAGGTGGGGCAACAGTGACCCTTACCTTCCCACCTCAACAGGAAGAAAGTGAATAGATAAAACACTTAATACACTGTTGATTTTATAGGTGATTAATGGATTTTCACCTTGTTAATTTGACGTATATACCTCAGCAGGAGGCCTTAAAATGGGAAAGCCCTATTCGGTTCTAGTAATTGATGATCATCCACTGCTACGGCGTGGGATCTGTCAGCTCGTCACCTCTGACTCTGATTTCACCCTATTTGGTGAGGCGGGTAGCGGTTTAGATGCGCTGTCGGCGGTGAGCGATGACGAGCCTGATATTATATTGCTCGATCTCAACATGAAGGGAATGACTGGCTTAGACACGCTGAATGCATTAAGGCAAGAGGGCGTCACCTCGCGTATCGTTATTTTAACGGTATCCGATGCCAAGCAAGACGTGATCCGCTTAGTGAGAGCCGGTGCCGATGGTTACTTACTAAAAGACACCGAGCCAGACATACTGCTCGACATGCTCAAGAGTGCCATGCTGGGCCATAGGGTGATCAGTGATAACGTGCAAGAGTATCTGTCAGAACTCAACAGCTCGGTTAATGAGCAAGAGTGGATCGACAACCTTACCCCTAGAGAGTTAGAGATCCTCCAGCACCTTGCCGAAGGCCAGAGCAACCGTATAGTGGCAGAGCAACTACACATTAGTGAAGGCACAGTTAAGGTACACGTGAAAAACTTACTGCGTAAAGCCAACGCTAAGTCACGCACTGAGATGGCGGTACGTTACCTAAATCAGTAATGATATTCGGTAGAAGTAAAGCATTTGGATCAAAAAGGCAGCTAAACGCTGCCTTTTTAGTACATTTCTGATGATAAAAAAATCTGAGGATCGGCAATCAATTTTCGTCTAAGAAGCGTCGCCAGCTCACAAGCACCTCATAAAAGTCCTCTAAGCCACAAAAAGCTTCCGACTCGCCATCATAAAATGACATCGATTCATCTAACTCTTGATCATCATTATCTTCGATGTCGTTGGCAAAGACTCTCGCCTGCTCACGGTCCAGCTCAAGGGACAGCGCCTTACCCACCAAACGCCACTCATTACCATGACCGCTTTGTAAACGCTCAATTTGCTGACAGATCTCAACATATAATTCAGCATTATCGGCAAGCTCCTCCGACAACCAAAAACCCAGCGCCTCATGATCCATACTAAAACGGGCAAATACAGTATCGGTAATGGTATTGCGTAAAAATTCGTATTCCATAATTTGGCTCAAAATAAACATCACTCTCAAGGATCATTTTAACGCAATAAGTGTGAGCTTGCGCCTACAGTGAAACTAAAAATCTGATCTAATTGAAACTTAATCACAAACAATACACCTAAAGAGATACATATCGATACAAAACATTACAATAAACAAAAATAGCAACAAGGATGATAACGATGACACTAGGTACTTCGTCAATAGGATACTCTGCCGCTACAGTGCTTAGCATCACAATAGGCTGCTCACCCGCTTTGGCACAAAGTGAAATTTTTGAGGGACAGTCTGGCACCATTTCAGACTTAGGTGATGTTATACAAATAGCCCTGCCAGCAGGTGCTCTCATCGGCAGTCTCTGGATAGACGATACCGAAGGTGCTTGGCAATTAGCCAAAGGCGCTGCCGCAACAGGCATTATTACTCACACCATGAAATTTGGTTATGAACGGCTTCGCCCTGATGGTAGCGAGAGCAATTCCTTCCCATCGGGTCATACCTCAGCGGCGTTTTCTGGCGCGGCCTATATACATCATAGATATGGTAACGCCTGGGGGATACCCGCATACGCGGCTGCCACTTTTGTGGGCGCAAGCCGAGTCTGGGCTAACCGTCATTATGTTGATGACGTCTTGGCAGGCGGCTCCATTGCAGTATTTAGCAGTTTGTATTTTACCGATCCCTACAACAATTCAGCTCTCGTGATGGTCCCCAGTTTTGGGGAAGATCATATTACCATGAAGGGTTAGTGTAGAAAGGCTACCCCAACTACTTGACTATTTTGGAAAATCTTATAGGCTGTTGCATATAAAGCTATGCGACAGCTTTCTAAAACGAGGTGACATCCTGTTCTTTTTAAAGAGCAGTATTTTAACTCTTTTTGGAGATTTGCCTCACATGGTTAAGTTAATACATTCAAGTTCTGTATTTAAAAAAACAAATTTACAAATCCATAATAATGGTTCATATCATTGCCTTCCATCTGAACATAACATCGGTTCACTTCCAACTTTATTTAGCCAGGATGGAATATTCCTTTGTGAACCAAACAGCTACTTTTTTTATCTAAAAGCCATAAAACGAGCCAAAGACCTTAGCCCATCCAGTCGTGCTCTCCTCAAATACTATCAGTTCCTGGAAGATGAACGGCTAGAATGGGATCATACCCCTCCGATCAAAAGACTAAAACCGACCTATTTGTTTCGATCGTACCTGCTTAAATTAGTCAAACAAGATCAACTGGCATATAGCACTGCTAATGCTTACATGAATCACGTTAAGAATTTTTACTTGTGGGCGATGCACGAAGAATATCTGACGATTAATCGAGAGCAAGAAGCCCCATTTAAGATTGAGATTATTCAAGTACAAAACCAAGGTACGCTGGCTCACATCAGGCCAATAATTTCGGTCAATTCGAGTGATTTGCGAATAAAAGTACCCAAGGATAGCCAAAGCAAAAACGTTCGATCGCTTTCTCCATTAAGCCGTGAGTCCGTAGCGCTAGTGGCCTCCCACCTTCACCATGCCTCTCAAGAATTAAAGTTACTCATATTACTCGCAACTCAAGCAGGGTTACGCATAGAGGAAGCTAGCTCGCTCTCGTTAGATGCATTGGATTCAGCAACCCCATTAGTAGAAAGCGAACATCGCTATGAAATTCTACTGAGTCCTTCCAAGACAGGTGTGAAAACTAAATATGGGAAAGATAGACACATAGAAATCTCAGCAGGGTTACTTAACGCCCTTGATGATTACAGAATATCTGAACGCAGATTACACCGTGCAAATAAGCTTCAGGCAAAAATAGAGAGCATGAACAATGAGGAGCTGCAGACAAAGCAAGAAGTGATTGAAGCGCTTGAATTGTGTGAACGTCATGAGCCTTTGTTTATTAGTGAGCAAGGCAACCCTGTTACTTCACGAAGCACGAGCTCCAGATGGTCTGATTTTAGATCGCTTATTCAGAAAACAGACCCAAAATTCAAACATCGATTTCACGATTTAAGAGCCACTTATGGAACATTTCGGCTTCACGACCTGTTGCAATCAGGGTTAGCGGAAGTTGAGTGTTTAGAACTACTTATGGGCTGGATGGGGCATAAAAATGAGAGAACCACATGGAAATATCTTCGATACTTAAAGCGAAAAGAGGTATTTAAAGAGAAGTTTGCACTACTAGATTCGATTATGCATAACGTTCTAGGAGCTGATAATGAGTGATCTAACTTATCAGCACGGTTGGAATGCATCCCTATGTATAACACTAAACAACGGCCGTAAATGTGACTTTAACCGCTTGCTATGTAAAGGCCCCCCTAGAACCAAAAGCTTACTAATTGAGTCTGCACATCGTGATGGAATTATATTACAGCTCAAATCTAGCTTTGATGAGAGAATTAACGAAGGGACAAGTCATAGGACTTTATTTGTTTATTTTTATGCCACCTTTCAATACCTCAACTGGTGCGATCGTAAAAGTACAGAAGCATTTACCCAACAATCACTTGAAGGTTACTTCAAGCACCTAACTGACAGAGTCAGGATAAAGGAAATAACAGCAAAAACTTACGGAGTAAAGCTATCGGCTATATCCTCTGTTATTCGTAGCTATTTGCATCTGCCACTAAAATGGTTCTTGATACCTACAGCGTCGGAAATCTTTAATAATAAAAAAGGGATGTTAAATGATGTGACTTCCCACCATAGTTGGGATGCATCTTTATGTATCACAATGGATGACCACCGAAAGTGCGACTTTAATCGCTTGCTATATAACGGTATCCCTAGCACCGAAAGCTTGCAACAAGGCTCCCCAATTAATTCAGCACATCGTGATGGAGCTATATTAAAACTAAAGTCCAGCTTTGATGAACAAATTGACGAAGGAAAAAGTAGTGAAACTTTATATGGTTCTTTTAATGCAACCAGAAGATACCTCAGTTGGTGCGATAACAAAAATATTGAAGCATTCACCCAACCTTCAGTTGAAGCTTACTTTGAAGACCAAGCCGATAGAGTGAGACTTAATCTCATAAAAAAAAACAGTTATACAGGTGAGCTATCAAAATTTAAAGTTGCTTTTCGTGATTATTTAGATTTACCAGCAAACTGGCTCTTCCCACTCCCTGTAATGGGGGTAGATGATACAGAACCGTTTGAGGCTTACACCTATAGTGACCTAAAGCAGTTACTTCCATTGCTGCGTCAATTGTTTAACCAGACCGCAAAACAATTTCTAGATAACCCTGAAATGCACATTGCTGCCAATAGAAACGTTTCAATTATGACATTTGAATGGAAGGGAAAGAGCTATCCGCTTTATGGTGCGATCTCTAAAATGATGTGTTCAGCGACTTATCTATTGAGTTATTACACCTACTCCAACACAGGTGTGATTCTAGGGTTAGCAAGACCACAAAACGCAGGGCTTTCACTCGGTGAAACGTGGTACACCATGCCTGCCTTTAAGCGCAGAGCCTTTAAGACGGTTCAAGTTGAAATGGGTGAGCATACGCTCAATATTCCAAAATACTCTATGGCTTTTTTTGACAAGTTACTCGAAGTGTCTAAGTTGATTGATGGCTCTGAGGGTGCGCTACTTCTACAACTCTATGTAAAAAATGTAGTTCAGCGAGTTAAATCAAGATCACTTTCAGCTTTCAACACATTGTGGCTAGATAAACATTTTCAACTTATAGACCAAAAAGGAAATCGATTAAGGCCTGTTATATCAAGATTTCGAGAGACAGGAGCTCAACTGACTGCTTACCACCAAGGTGAAGCGGCAAGTAGTGAATTGCTTGATAATGAATCCAATGTACGTAGGAAGCACTACTCCACAGGGAATCGCCATCAAAACAACGGAATGATGCAGGATGTTTCCTCAATACGACAGGAGCAATCTGAGAGCAAGAAAGGAGCAAAGGCAGCACAAGAATCGCTGAATATCGATGTCTTAACGATAGAGGAAGCTTATAAGATTTCGCTACCAAACCTGAGTCGAACCCCGAATGGTACGAGTTGTGCAACTCCTTTTGGTGATAAGTCCGAAAAATACACCCTTAGAGCACAAAAACATAATTTACTTAAAGAAGGAGAAAAACTTGCCTGCGCTGATTTATTAGGCTGCTTTGGTTGTCCTGAACAAGTAATTGTGCAGTCCGTTAGTGATATTTGGTGTCTACTGTCATTTAAAGCATGTATTGAGGAGTCATTATATCTACACCTTGATGCACGCCATCATCGCCAGAATTTTCATAAAATAAGTGATTTTCTTGATAAGAATATCTTACCTAAAATCAATAAAAACATCTTGAAGCAAGCAGAAGAAAAGCTCAGTGACAAAGGCCCTCACCCCTTTTGGGAAGATGCGGATTCTGTAATTACTATGATGCCTAACAAGCTAATGCAATCAGATAAGGATAACCAACTATGAGCAATGCTGTTCAGTATCCTAATGGCTTTCCCAAAGAGCGAAAAGTTAAAATTCAAGATGTTGTTACTCTTTATGAAAATGAAAATTGGGATGCGCTTTATAATGTAGTTATTTGTCGAGATAGAGACGGAAAAGTAGTTGCTAGATTTGGTCAAAACGATTGGTGCATCAAGCCGATTACAAGAGATAAATATAAAAACCATCTTGACTTTCGCTTTCTTGATGGCTCTCCAGAGCTTCAATTGGAGTTAAAGCTGATTGCCTACGGCTGGTTATTTCATAAAGACCGTTCAGGCAAAAAAGTGCAAAAAACATCAACCATAATAAGTCGATTTAGTAAAAGTAAGCACATATACGAATATCTTAAAAGTATCAACTCTACATCATTATATGCACTGTCTAGTGAGAAAAAATGGAGTGATTTTAAAGGTATGCTTATAGCTAAAGACTTCAGTCAAGGGAGTTTAATAAGCATATTTTGCGCATTAAATGCCATTTTGATATTGCAGCCTTGGCTAAAAAAAAACTTTGGTTTCAAGATGAAATTTGAATCAAGAAAACTTGCAGCAGAGCTTAGTAACAAGGAACAGCAGCAAACCTTAGTGATACCAGAGCGATTAAGTGATGACATTTACGGCAAGGCTATTGAGTTAGTCAATCAAGCATATCCATCAAGAGGTGAAATTGCAAAAATTGTAGAATTACTCCAACAAAATTACTTAGCGGGAAAGAGTGTTTCGGATAAAAAAATCAAAAATGGTGGCAGGTATACATGTACCGATAATTTTGGAAATATCATTGACAATCATAAGTATGCCCTCTTTATTAATGACAACCAGCCTAAAAACCTGAAAGATATTATTAAGGAAGCATTACAGAAAACAAAGACACTAAAAGGTATTAAGCTTGATAATTCACTTGATTGGAAGTCTTATCTAGGGCAGGTAATTACAGCTTGCTATATCTGCTGTGGTGCTTTTTCTGGAATGAGGGACTCCGAGTTAGGTGAGTTAACACCAAAGAGCTATTATAAGGATCGCTTTGAGGGACGTGATTACCACATGCTTCAATCTCGAACGTTTAAACTTGGTGAAAAAAGAGAGGTTTGGGTTGCTGCACCTATTGCTAAAAAGGCAATCGAACTTATTTCAACACTCACTAAAGAATGGCGAAAGAAATTAAAAGAAGACCCCACTTATAATGATACCGTTTGGTGTAATCAAGGACATCGCTCGAAACTGCCAGTTTTAATAACACATTGGCCTGACCGCTTAAAGTTGTTTTGTAAACAGTTTGGGTTTGTTGTGACACAAGAGGATTATCAAGAATGCTTGGATTCCAACCCTAAATCGCTTGATGCTGTAAAAGAAAATGTCATTGTCGGAAAACCTTGGCCTTTATCTCCACATCAATTTAGACGCTCATTAGCTTTCTATACTATCAAACATCGACTTGGCACAAATCTAGCTATTAAACAGCAATTTAAACACCTGTATCTATCAATGACAGAGTGGTATAGCGATGGAGGTCGCTTGGCTAGTTTAAAGGCACTAGCGGTAGATAATAAGCTTCAAGCCACCCTTGATGAAATAAACATAGAAAACACCACTAATACAATATTTAAGCAATGGCACTCTAATGAACCTTTATCTGGAAAACATGGTAAGGCGATTATAAAAATGAGGGAGGATATTCCTCATATCTATAGCTCTTGGGATCTGATTTACCGAGCAGTTAAAAAAGGAACTTTAACCCTCCACGGAACAGCGCATAGTTACTGTAAGAATGGCTACAAATGCGATATGGATGGCGTAGTGACACCTCAGTTTTGCGTTAATTGCGAATCAGATAGCAGCATCATCGATGAAAACCAAGCAAAATGGTGGCAAAAGAAGCACCAAAATTTAGTTCGATATATGGCATTAGGCGAAGACATTTCTCATACTGACCGAAGCCATTACGTCACCCAAATCCGAGCCGCAGAAAATGTGATGAGTGACTTTCTGATGCCCTTTGTAGCCTTTGAGCACGACATTAAGGTAACGGAATTATGAGCAGAAGTAAAAATACGTTAATCGCCCTAGAAGCCGCGCTCGAGCGTATTTCACTGGGTAACCCCAAGCGCATTCAGGCTACACGAAAGTTAAGTGTGAGAGCTGTTGAAGAAGAAGCGAATCTAGGTAATGGTAGCGGTTATTACTACCCTGATTTTGTGGCAAAGGTTAAACAGGTTAAAGTCGATATTGCTGAAGCAAAAGGCGAATACGTTCAACCTGAAATTCAATCAATACGCCTTAAACTCAATGAACAGAAGCGTATAAAGCAAAACTATAAAGAGAAGTATGAAGCGGTAAGAGAGCAACTAGCCAACTTTGCAGCTGCACAGCATCATCTCAATGATAAGTTAGTTCAAGCATTGGCTCGTATTGATGATTTGGAGTATGAGAATGCAGATCTACGAGACAAACTCGTAAAGCTAAAAAGAAGTAAAGTTATACCGATTCGATAATGTTCAACTAGCCCTTAGTTTCTAATTAAAGGGGTAAAGGAACTTTTTTCTTTTACGTGTCAGCACTGGGCTGACACGTAGAAAATCAAAATAGGAGCCCTAGATAACTATTTAATCTCCACCGGAAGTGGAGTTGTTCCAACACTATTCCCATTTAATATATCGATGGTTGACGTACCCTCTGGCATCGATGTTTTTATGCCAGGGCGGGATTAAACTTTGTTAAATCATTTAACCAAAGAAAATCTCGCTTCTAAAATCGCCATTCCATGCTGCTTTTCTTATCTTGGTTGGTTTACTGGCTTTTAGCGGATGCTGCTCTAAAAGGTTCAGCACGATACGCCGAAATAGCGCCATCTTCTTCGCGTTTTCATGGTCACCAATCCTTGAACAGTCTTCCCTAAAGGTGACGTCAAGCACCCAGTGTTGCTGGTTCTCGATGTGCCAATGC
>NZ_JAKEVD010000083.1 GCF_022398325.1 Shewanella sp. Isolate13 | reverse complement strand
ATATTGTAAAAGGGCATTTAGCGCATCTGCGGTATTACTTTTTTAATGGTGTTGAGTTCTGGGCGTTCCATAAATATTGGAGAGAATACGGCCACACGGCAGAGTTTGGTCGGTTTAGTAAGATAATTTACCTGTGTAAGTCTTTTAAAATATTTTTAAGACAACCAATTACAATAGTCATAGTTTTACTTGTGGTATCTGGTGTTTTCACATCTGATCCTGAAGAGTATGAGTTCGCGCTATATTGCTTAGGTTGGGGTTCTCTTTTCTACTTAATTACAGCGGCATCGGATAGAGTTAATAAGTTTATTGGCGATGGTTTTAGGTATTGGGAGTACATCCTTATACCTTTTGGTTTGTGTGTGTTTTATTCTAATAGTGAATTGCAAATTGCTATATCAGTAGTATCTTTAGTTGTATTAGTTGTCACACATCGTGATTTGATACATGTTTCAAAGAATATTCTTAGGACCGGCCGATCTGGTGATGGAAATTTGAAACAGTTGTGCGGTGAGATAGATAAGCTTGAGAAAAGAAACGTTATGACCTTACCTATATCTTTATCTAATATACTTTCT
>NZ_JAKEVD010000082.1 GCF_022398325.1 Shewanella sp. Isolate13 | reverse complement strand
GAATAAATCATGAACCCTAAACGCTGTATACCATCTGTTATTTGAGAAGTATGCAAAGAGGAAAATAAAGTTTGATGGTATATGAATAGATCCATCCTTTTACCCTGAGTTGTTGCAGACTTCGCACGACTAGAAAAGTTGCTTCTAAGCAACTCAATCTTCTTTTCCTCCTCTTCATTTCGTAAACGAGCCTTTTTTATGATCACCCAAAAAGCTCCGGCTAAACTTCCGAATAAAGCAAGAATAGATGCGATGCCTCCCCATAGAGATATAACTTGAACTAATTCTTCAGACATTTAAAGACTCCTTACTGGTACAAACTATCCGACTTTCTGAGAAGCTAACATCTATGGACGCTCCGTTTTGTGCAAGCTAAATTGTCATTGAATTCAAAGTTGGTATTGCAGCCATCTATTCGGACTCTAGTTAAGGCTTAAGCCTTGATCCCTGATGAGTTCCGCTAGCTCATGACTAATCATTTGGACGTATTCTTACATACGATGTTAGGGTCAGTTTTAATGAGCTACGGTCTTACCTATTTTGTCTTCAATTCTCTTTATGCCTACGCAAACCTTTGAGTGTCTTTACTT
>NZ_JAKEVD010000081.1 GCF_022398325.1 Shewanella sp. Isolate13 | reverse complement strand
CATCTATGGTATGCATATATATATCATTGCCCTTAGCTTATCTGCTCAAAAAAGGTTAAATATGTTAGATTTTACTTCTTTTGTTTTTATTTTCCTTATTTCTTTGATAAATGTATATGCTTTTTTTATCGCGAAAAACCACTTTAATATGTCAATAGACATATATAATCATAAAGCATTTGTCAATTCTATTTCAAACAACTATATTATTCCTTCAAGTGCTATAAGGGAGAGTAATACATATCCGCCTATGATACACTTGGTTTATAAGGTGTTGGATTCTCATGGTTTAACTCAATATTTCTCATTTTCATTTTTCTTTTTCAATCAAGTTGCGGCTTTCTGCTTTGGTTTGTTTTTCTTTGATATTAATTTTGCTTTTGAATTAATGCTGATTTCGACTCTTTCAACATCTCTTATTCTTGACGTAAGAACCTATAATGCAAGAATGCTGGGTGTTTTTCTTTATAACCTATTGTTTTTTTTCATAATAGCTTCCCTGGAATATTCATTGGTTTTAATACCATTCCAAGTCATCCTTTGTATATGTATAGTTTTTACAAGTAGATTCGCACATCAAATGATTTGGTTTATCTTACTGCCTGCCGCAATTATTT
>NZ_JAKEVD010000080.1 GCF_022398325.1 Shewanella sp. Isolate13 | reverse complement strand
TCAGTTCCCCGGGTTCGCCTCATTAACCTATGTATTCAGTTAATGATACTAGCTTATGCTAGTGGGTTTCCCCATTCGGACATCGTTAGCTCAAATGCTTGTTACTAGCTCGCCAACGCTTTTCGCAAGTTACTACGTCCTTCATCGCCTCTGACTGCCAAGGCATCCACCATATACGCTTAGTCACTTAACCATACAACCCAAATAAGTCTCTATGAGAATATCCGTTTGTTTTATCAGGGTAGATAAGACAGTCGTATCGCAACTAATGGTTTCTACTTTCGCCAAAATTAGAATTTTAATCACAGTCGTTAAACTGTAATCCAAGACACTTAATGTTAAGTGTTTTGAGAACTCAATTTTTAATTTCGCAATAATCTTTCGATTATTACTATCAGCTTTCCAAATTTTTAAAGAACGATATCAACTACGTGAAGTAGGATATGTTTGCTCATTAACAAGCAATCTGTGTGAACACTCAACAACTATTAAGTTAGTCGTATAGGTAAGGAGGTGATCCAGCCCCAGGTTCCCCTAGGGCTACCTTGTTACGACTTCACCCCAGTCATGAACCACACCGTGGTAAACGCCCTCCCGAAGGTTAAGCTATCTACTTCTGGTGCAGCCCACTCCCATGGTGTGACGGGCGGTGTGTACAAGGCCCGGGAACGTATTCACCGTAGCATTCTGATCTACGATTACTAG
>NZ_JAKEVD010000008.1 GCF_022398325.1 Shewanella sp. Isolate13 | reverse complement strand
GCGGTAACAGGGGTTCGAATCCCCTAGGGGATACCACTATTTACAAAGCGTTGAGTTTTAGCCTACAGAACTCAATGAGTATTCACTCTTTGGTAGAGTATAACGCCAGTCCGGGTCCCCTTCGTCTAGAGGCCTAGGACACCGCCCTTTCACGGCGGTAACAGGGGTTCGAATCCCCTAGGGGATACCACTATTTACAAAGCGTTGAGTTTTAGCCTACAGAGCTCAATGAGTATTCACTCCCTTACGGAGTCTAAACGTAAGTCCGGGTCCCCTTCGTCTAGAGGCCTAGGACACCGCCCTTTCACGACGGTAACAGGGGTTCGAATCCCCTAGGGGATACCACTATTTATAAAGCGTTGAGTTTTAGCCTACAGAGCTCAATGAGTATTCACTCCCTTACGGAGTCTAAACGTAAGTCCGGGTCCCCTTCGTCTAGAGGCCTAGGACACCGCCCTTTCACGGCGGTAACAGGGGTTCGAATCCCCTAGGGGATACCACTATTTATAAATTCGTGTTAGTAATAACATGAATGTTTACCAGAAATGGGGCCTTAGCTCAGCTGGGAGAGCGCAACACTGGCAGTGTTGAGGTCAGCGGTTCGATCCCGCTAGGCTCCACCATTTTACTGCTTTAAATCAGTAAGTAATTAAACCACCTTAGGGTGGTTTTTTTATGTCTGTAATTTACAGATTTTACCTGCTTACCTAACTTGCATTAAAGCGGCTACTAATACCAATCAGTATAAGAAGTTGATCTACTCAGAGGGCTTTTGGGCAACTAATTCAAGGCGAAAAGCTGAAAGAATGGTTATTCCCTTGTGAAGCTGTTCAACGCAGAAGTAGGCGGCCAAAAACGCTCCAGAATGGCGAGTTTTAGCGCTTCTGATGCTGTGACTCTTAAGTAACAAGAGGGAGCTTAACCCTAGTTCAACTATGCTCTTCACTCGCAGCAAACCACATGGTCATGCATGTTCCAGACATACATAAAACATTCCCTCCATCCTAGGAGGTCAGATGTGGTGAATGTCATTAAAGCACGACTATATGGATATAGGAGGTAGAGTAACGCAGGAGCAGTTACCGAGGAGCACTTAATGACCTTATCTCAGAACCGCTAAACTCTCGATGAGCGACCAAATCTTTATATTGATTGGTATAATACACTTGGATTTGTTGATTTAAGAAGTGCTGTGTAACTAGCGTGTAGTTCCAATCGGATTACAGTGCGGTTATGCAAAAGGTTGTTTGAACAGTGGATTATTGGTGGCGATTAGGGTTGGTAAATGACTAACAAAAATTTGTTAGGGCAGACGTGAGAAGCCATCATTACTGATGGCTTTTCACTGTGGACACTTGAAGCGTAAAGAAGAGAGGCAAGTATGGATACTTAAGTGCTAATCGACCCCAAGGAATCCGCCAGTCTGGTGGGCCCATAGCTGTGCGTAGATCCCACCTGAGTTAATTAACTCTTGATGGGTTCCTTGCTCAACAATTTTTCCTTCATCTAGCACTATTAATCTGTCCATTGCTGCAATGGTTGATAATCTATGAGCTATGGCTATAACGGTTTTACCTTCCATTAGTTGATATAAACTTTCTTGAATTGCGGCTTCAACTTCAGAGTCCAGCGCAGACGTGGCTTCATCTAGAAGAAGAATAGGGGCGTTCTTGAGTAATACTCGGGCGATCGCGATGCGTTGACGTTGGCCTCCTGACAATTTGACCCCACGTTCACCAACTTGTGCATCTAAGCCAACGTTGCCTTCGGGATCGCTCAAGTTCTCTATAAATTCATGAGCTTGAGAATTCTTAATTGCTTGTGCTAACTCTTCATCAGTCGCGTTGGGGTTACCGTATAAGATATTGTCTCTGATAGAGCGATGCAAAAGCGAGGTATCTTGAGTCACCATGCCGATATGAGCGCGGAGTGAATCTTGGGTTACTTGAGTTATATCTTGGTTGTCGATAGCAATATTGCCTGATTCAACATCATGGAAACGCATCAATAGATTCACTAATGTGGATTTCCCTGCTCCAGAGCGTCCTACTAAACCGACTTTCTCACCAGCTTTGATATTAAGACTTAGATTATCTATTACCCCGCTAGCCCCCCCATAATGAAAGCTTACGTTATCGAAGTCTATGCTTCCTCGGTCTACAAAAAGTGCGGATGCGTTATTGATATCCTGGATCTCAGTAGGCTTGGACAAAGTATTCATCCCGTCAGCAACTGTACCTATATTTTCAAAGAGAGAGCTTATCTCCCACATAATCCACTGTGACATGCCATTGAGCCTAAGGGCTAAGCTGATTGCAATGGCGATCGCACCAACAGTAATCGCATTGTCACGCCATAACCAAATAGAAACTGCCGCAATAGCGAACGCGAGTATATAATTGATCACTTGAACACTTACATTAATCCAAGTCACCAAGCGCATCTGTTTGTACACTGTGGCTAGAAAAGTTTTCATGCTGCTTTTTGCATACTCAGCCTCTTTTTGAGTATGTGAAAACAGTTTAACCGTTGCTATATTGGTGTAGCTATCGACGATTCTACCAGTCATGGTTGAGCGAGCGTCCGCTTGTTCGGTTGATACTTTTTTAAGCTTTGGCAAAAATTTAAACTGCAGTGCAACGTATGCGGCTAACCAAACCAACATCGGCACCATCAGCCTTAGATCTGCTTTGGCTATCATCACCACCATAGAAGTGAAATACACCAAAATATAAACTAATACGTCTAATAGTTTGGTGACGGTTTCACGTACCGCAAGCGATGTTTGCATCACTTTGGTCGCCACCCGCCCCGCGAAGTCATTTTGATAAAATGAAACACTCTGTTTTAGCAGGTATCGATGGGCTAGCCAACGGATCGACATGGGGTAATTGCCTAATAACCCTTGATAGACAATGAGTGCATGTAGCAAAGTCAGTAGTGGGATCACCACAAGAACTAGCAGCGTCATGCCAAGCAAGCGCATTCCTTCTTGTTCAAATAAGGTCTCAGGATCATGCTTAACCAACAAATCGACGAGATCGCCCATATAGCCAAAAAGAGAGACTTCAAGGATCGCTAATAATGCCGTAAGAATAGACATAATAACCAGTGGCACTTCAAACCCGCGGGTGTAATGACGGCAAAATGCATAGATCCCTTTTGGGGGTTGCTTTGGTTCTTCTTCGGGTAATGGATTCACCCAAGATTCAAATCGTTTGAACATCTATGTACTCGGTTTTTATCAATGTTGGGAAAATGTAACTAGTCACTAGCATATAGGAAACAGCGGCTTAAGTGTAAGCGATGAAGCGATAGAACTATTCAGTTCCGTTTTCCGCTAGTGACTGCTTAGCTAGTTGCGTAATATGGCTGACATGGAAAGGTAATTGGGTAAGTTCAATGGTTGAGCATGAGTGTCAAATTTCGAAAGAGGCTTGTCGTAAGGCTAGGCTCGCTCGAGACCCCAGATTCGATGGTCAGTTTTTTATCGGGGTGTGTACGACTAAGATATTCTGCAGGCCAGTATGTCCAGCAGTAAGTCCTAAAGAGGAAAATGTTCGCTACTTTGATACCGCCGTCCAAGCTGCAAATGCCGGATTAAGGCCTTGCCTACGTTGTCGCCCCGACAGTGCGCCACGCTCTTATGCTTGGAAGGGGACGCAGACGACTTTAGAAAGGGCCAAGGCATTAATCGATGCCGGGGCGCTTTCTGGTTTAGATGGACTGAGTGTCGAGGCATTGTCGGAGCGCTTGGGGATCTCAAGTCGCTACCTGCGAAAATTGTTTACGCAAAAGCTGGGTACCTCAGTTAAGCATTACGCGCAATACAGGCAACTGATGTTCGCCAAGCAGCTATTACACCAATCGAATTTGAGCATTACCCAAGTTGCTTTTGCCGCCGGGTTTAACAGTATTCGCCGTTTTAACGAAGTGTTTAAGGCGCAACTGCAGTTAACCCCGTCAGCCTTGAGAAAAAGTAGAGGCCAACTTGGCGATTCAGAGCGAAGACTGCTTCAACCTTTAGCCGAGTGTGGTCAAGTTACATTGAGAGTGCAGCTGAGCTTCCGGCCTCCCTTTGCTTGGCAGCAACAATACGATTTTTATCAGCTTCGTGCTGTAAAAGAGATGGAGTGGCTCAATAACAACCTAAGTTATGGTCGTAGCTTTAGTCTCAATGGGGTAAGTGGTTACTTTGATGCAAAGCTCAATGGGGCAAGGAATGCATTTGACGTCGATATTGTTTTGGAAAAGGATTCTGATCTCTGCCAGTTAAATGCAATCATTAATAATATTAGACGAGTGCTAGATCTCGATGCGAATATCTACCAAATCGACAGTGCACTGTCATTGATAGAGCCTTTAGCGCCCTTAATGCTCCCGGGGTTACGGTTGCCAGGGGTATGGTCGGCATTTGAAGCGGGTTGTCGCGCGGTCTTGGGCCAACAAGTGAGTATTGTTCAAGCGTCAAAACTGCTCAATCAGTTAGTCCTTACCTACGGTGAGAAGCGCTTGATAGGGGAAAAACAGGTCACTCTGTTTCCAACGCCTGAGGCGATCGCAAAGGCCGAGTTAACCGAGCTTAAGATGCCAGGTGCCCGTAAACGAGCACTCACAGCGCTGGGGCAATTTGTTTGGGACAACCCTAATGCAGATCTCGAACAATGGTTATCAATAAAAGGGATCGGTCCTTGGACCGTGGCATATGCGAGAATGCGTGGTTTAAGTGAGCCGGATATCTTGTTATGCGGCGATCTTGTCGTTAAAAAGCGGGTGTTAGCACAATATCAAACCGAACAAGCAGCTACAGATAAATCGGCTACCGACAAAGGTCTTGATTATGAACTGTTAACTCAGTCGCTCGCCAAACAAGTAGCTCCTTGGGGCAGCTACCTCACGTTTCAATTATGGAATCTTTCATGAAAATCAGTTTAAAACCTACTGCTTTACAGCCAATAGCAAAATTGAACTTTGTTTCAGAGATAGGGGAGTTGTCTTTGTGCGCAAATGAAAACGGTTTAACCCATCTCAATGTTATCCCCAAGAGTAGTGATGAATGGTTGTCTAGGGAAGTGAGTGATGTTGCAATTTTAACGGCTGACGATAACCTTGCTCTAGATGCGGCGAATCAACACCTGTTACAAGCTCGCCGAGAGTTAGAAGAATATTTTTCAGGGAGCAGGCGACAGTTCGACGTCCAGCTGGCTCCGAAAGGCACCGAGTTTCAATGTCTAGTGTGGCAGGCATTGTCCGAACTAGAGTATGGGGCTAGCTGCAGCTATGCGCAGATTGCAGAGCGTATTAAGCGTCCCAAAGCGGTGAGGGCGGTTGGAACTGCTAATGGGGCAAACCCTATCGCGATAATAGTGCCTTGCCACAGGGTCATAGGTAAAAATGGTGCGTTAACCGGTTATGCTTATGGCTTAGCGCTGAAGCAGAAGCTATTACAGCTTGAGGGACTGGCATTTTAGTTCATGGGATTGATATCTTGCGTTATTAGCTCCTAGGTTCTTGCACAAGAAAAATAAGCTTTTAAAGTGATATTAGCGTAGAATAATCGCCTTATTTTTGATTAGGCATTAACCTGTAAATTATGACTCAGCCAGTATCTTCATCCGACCAAGTAGCAACGCAAACTGTAGCGAACACAACTGCTCACAGTGACTTTAGCCAACTAGGGTTAATCCCTGAGTTGCTCGAGACTCTTAAACTGCTGAGTTATACCAAGCCGACTGCGATTCAATCACATATTATTCCAGCGGTTTTAGCGGGTAAAGATGTGCTGGGCGGGGCTAAAACAGGTTCAGGTAAAACCGCTGCTTTTGCGCTACCTATCATCCAAAAGCTTGCTAAGGCATCGCCTCGTAAAGCGGGCGCTAACCTAGTCTCTTGTTTGGTGTTAGTGCCTACTCGTGAGCTAGCGCAGCAAGTTAGCGATAGCTTTATGCGTTACTCGCAATTGATTAAGCCTAACCTTAAAACCCTTGCGGTTTATGGTGGAGTGTCAACTAACGTGCAAATGCAAAGTTTACGTGGCGGTGCAGATATTGTCGTTGCGACACCTGGGCGTTTAATTGATCTGATTTCAAGCAATGCGCTTAAGCTGGATAAAACAGCTACCTTAGTGTTGGATGAAGCCGATCGTATGTTGAGCCTTGGTTTTACCGAAGAGCTAAATGAGTTGTTAGCTAAGCTGCCTAAGAACAAACAAACCTTATTGTTCTCTGCCACTTTCCCAGAAGAGGTGCGTGAGCTTACTGATTCGCTATTGAGTAACCCAGTAGAAATGCAGTTACAAAGCAGTGAAGAGAGCACTCTGGTGCAGCGTGTCATTACCGTTAACCGCAACCGTAAAACAGCTCTGTTAGCGCAATTGATTAAAGATAATCAGTGGCAGCAAGTACTTATCTTTGCCAGCGCAAAATATAGCTGTAATCGTTTAGCACAAAAGCTTGAAAATGCCGGTATTACTGCTGAAGTATTTCATAGTGATAAAGGTCAAGGGGCGCGTAATCGCGTGCTTGAGGGGTTTAAGTCCGGCGAGATTAGCGTGCTCATTGCAACGGATATCGCCGCTCGTGGTATCGATATTGAAAAGCTGCCTATCGTGATTAACTTTGAACTGCCAAGAAGTCCTGCTGACTATATGCACCGTATTGGCCGAAGCGGCCGTGCGGGTGAGGCTGGTTTAGCAATGAGCTTAATTTCTCACGATGAATACCAGCACTTTAAGTTAATAGAGAAGAAAAACAAACTGAGATTAGAGCGTGAACAGATCCCAGGGTTTGAAGCCGATCTCGAAGCGCCTGCAGACTGCCCATCACGTGATGCTAAGCCTATGGCGAAACCAGCTGGTACCGGGAAGAAGCATCGTAAAAAGGTCAATGCTGAAGTTTGGGGTAAGAAATCTTAATCTCAAACGTATTAATGCGCACTGAGAAACAGCATGAATTAGGGCTCTAGTTGAGCCCTTTTTTATACAAAAATTGTAATTTTTGTGGGGTAGCGCCTTTTTTCATCATGTATTGCTTCCTCGAGCAATAAAGCGATAGCACAAGATCTAGGCTTTATGTATTCTCTTGGCGATTAAACCTTGTTTGAAACTCAAAATTTATTTTAGGAAATACTATGCAGCACCTATTTTGGTTAGTTGAGGGACAAATTGCAGGACGCAGCGGACCAAATAAAGATCCTTGGAATCTGCAGGAGTTAAAGACTGCGGGGATCGATGCCGTATTATCTGTAAATAACGGTGAAGATTGCATCGAAGCGGAGTTTTCCGCCGCAGGTTTAGAGTATTTATGCGTGCCTTTCTCGCGTAATATTCCTCCTAAGCCGGAAGACTTAGTATATTGCGTAGAACAAGTTCCGCAAGCGTTAGCCTTTATTCGCCAGTGTGAAGCGCAGGATAAAACGGTGCTTATTCATTGTCGTTCGGGTAAGGATAGAACAGGCCTCATAATGGCTTACTACCTAATGGATAATGGTGCCGCGCCTTTGCACGCCGTGAGTCAAGTTCGGGCGATCCGTGATATTGCATTTAGTGCCGAAGGGTGGGATCAATTTGCATTCGATGTGCTTTATGCGCTACAAGAATAGCTAAGGCACAGCAACAGAATAATAAAATGAATGCAAATGGATTGCAGTTAGTTACCCTTTTACGAAGCATTTTTCTTTGGGCAGCCTTGAGTGCGTTAATAGGCTGTCAATCCTCTCCCGTTTACCCCGAAAAAGCCATTACGACAAAGTTAGCCGCGCAGCCAGATTGGCCATTGGTGCAATATATACAGGCCGATGTGAAGGCGCATCCTCAGCAAACAGGCGTGTTACCTCTCACCGATGGTATTGATGCCTTCATCGCACGTTTAGCATTAGTCAATGCCGCCACAGCCAGTATTGACCTGCAGTATTACATTTATCGAGGTGATGATACCGGTAGGCTCTTAACCTGGCATTTAATTGATGCCGCACAGCGCGGAGTTAGAGTCCGTATACTGCTAGATGATATGGCAGTAAAAGATGCCGATGAAGCGTTAGTGATGTTGGCCGAACACAAGAATATTCAGGTTCGCTTGTATAACCCCTCTTTTGAGAGAGATTTTCGTAATCTTGCCTTTGTTGCCGGGTTTTCTCGACTCAATCATCGCATGCACAATAAGTCATTCACCGTCGATAATACCATTAGCATTGTGGGTGGCCGTAATATTGGTAATGAGTATTTTTCAAACGACACCAATGTAGAGTTTGGTGACTTTGATCTAATGACCATAGGTCCTGCAGTCGATGAGGTTTCAGATCAATTTGATCTCTATTGGAATTCGCCTTTAACCGTTGAGGTTGGAGCGCTAACAGCCCATAGCGTGACGGCGGAGGAGGTCGATACAGCCTTGGCGTTAGTCGAATCCGAGAAAGCTGCGTATCAAACGAATCCCTACATGACACGCTTATTGAATAGTGAACTCATTACTCAGATGCAGAGCCATGCTTTGCATTGGTATTGGGGCAACGCAAAGCTGGTTTATGATCAGCCTGACAAACAAAATCATCAGCTAGACAGTGACAGTATTTTAGCCGATCTCGGCGAGTTTCTACAACAAGCGGAAAATGAGGTTTTTATTATTTCACCTTATTTTGTGCCAACAAGGGAAGGAACTCAGAACATTATAGAAGCTGCAAGGGATGGGATTGATATTACTATCTTAACTAACAGCTTAGCCGCAACGGATGTCATTGCCGTTCATGCTGGATATCGCCAGTACCGCCAACCATTATTGGAAGCTGGGGTGAAGATCTACGAAGTTAAAGCTAATCCTGAGCAGAAGAAAGTCAGTAGCTGGACAGGCAGTTCAAAGAGCAGCTTACATGCTAAAACCTTTATTACAGATAAGCAGTCAACCTTCGTTGGGTCCTTTAATTTTGACCCCCGCTCGGCGTGGTTAAATACCGAGATGGGCTTGATCATCGATAATGAACAATTAGCAGGGGAAGTGGTCGACGGCATTGAGGCCAGCTTAGCTAGAAACACCTATCGACTCGCAATAGAGGAGGGGGAGCTTATCTGGTTCGATGATTTTCATCAGCGGATTATCTATACCGAACCCGATGCCGGGCTTTGGCGGAAGTTTCTCGTCGATTGCATCGCATTATTACCGATTGAGTCGCAGCTTTAATTGTGTGCTTAGTATGATTGAGTTAGAGTTTGCTCAAACATATACGCTAGTAAGTGGTCCATTAAGATGAATGCAATAAGTGGCAATAAGATGAAGAGTAAGGCGAGTCAATCTCAAGGTTTACTCTTGTTTCAACTATCTCTGACACAGTTATTTGCATTAGGCACCCTAAAAATACGCGAATTGGTTCCTTATACGCCATTGAGCGCCATCCCCCATTCCCACCCAACGATTCTAGGGGCGGCGAACATTCGTGGTGCAACAATCCCGATTGTCGATATGGCTGCCGCAGTTGGTTATCGGCCGATAAGTAATGAGGAGCTTAAAGATAGCTATATCATTATTACCGACTGTCAGAGAATGGTGATTGGTTTTCTGGTACGTTCTATCGATAAGATTATTGAATGTAATTGGCGTGATATTGAGAAACCACCGACTAATTTGGGTAAGAACGCTTATCTTACTGGAGTGACAAAGATTGACGGTAAGCTAGTGCAGTTATTAGACGTCGAGTTACTGCTTTCTAAAGTGTTCCCAGCGAGCCCAGAGACCACCCGCGCTATCTTGACTGATGTACAACGAGAATACCTAAAGCCACTCAATATCTTGCTGGTTGATGACTCTAAGGTTGCACGTAAACAACTGAGTGATGCATTGGACAGTATCAATATTCCTTACCAAGTTACCGCCGATGGCAAAGAAGCATTGTCTATCATGGAGCAAGCCGAGCGAGATAATCATGCTATCGATATTTTAGTTAGCGACATTGAGATGCCTGGACTTGATGGTTATGAGTTGGCATTTGAAGTTAAGAATAATCCCGCGATCTCGTCCGCTTATATTATCTTGCATACCTCGCTTTCCAGTGAGATCAGCGTCAGTCAGGCTCATCAAGTGGGTGCTAATGAGGCTCTGACAAAATTTGATGCCCATGAGTTGATTGAAGCCATGCTACGCGGGGCTGAAAAAGCAACAGCGATGGCTAATTTTTAGGGTCTTATTAGTAATATGTTAATCGTGAGTAATAACCGAGCTTATTTGTCTGGTAAAGGTAGACAATAGTTGCCACATCCGATACAAACTGTGTCGAAGGGAGATTAATTTTATTTAAGGTTCACCTAATGGTGAGTTTAAATAGAATAGTTGCATACTATAAAAATGACAGGTTAATAAATGAATCAAAAACCATCTTTGTTTGCCCGATTGGCAGACGGTAGTTTAGTGTTACAAATTCTCGTAGGTATTATTGCTGGTATTGCGTTAGCAACCGTATCAAAAACCGGTGCGGAGAGTGTGGCTTTCTTAGGTCAGCTATTTGTTGGTGCATTAAAAGCAATCGCACCGATATTAGTCTTTATCCTTGTTGCTGCATCGATAGCGAACCAAAAGAAAAATGCCAAGACCAATATGCGTCCGATCGTTATTCTATATCTATTTGGTACGTTTTCGGCGGCGGTTACCGCTGTATTGATGAGTTTTGCGTTTCCGACCACGTTAGCATTAACACTAGATGCGGCTCAGGCTAATCCGCCTGAAGGGATCGGCGAAGTGGTTCATACCCTGTTATTTCAATTAGTCGACAACCCAGTTAATGCGGTTATGACAGGTAACTATATCGGTATTCTAGCTTGGGGTGTAGGTTTAGGTTTAGCGCTACATCATGCAACCGATTCAACTAAGCTCGTTTTTGCTGATGTGAGCCATGGCGTATCTCAGATGGTTCGCTTTATTATCCGTCTGGCACCGATTGGTATTTTTGGTCTAGTATCATCAACATTCGCAAGCACTGGTTTTAGCGCAATTGCTGGCTATATGCATCTGCTATTGGTGCTTCTTGGCGCAATGGCGATTATGGCACTGATCATCAACCCTGCGATTGTGTACTTTAAAATACGTCGTAATCCATACCCATTAGTATTCACTTGTCTTCGTGAAAGTGGTGTAACAGCTTTCTTCACTCGCTCTAGTGCGGCGAATATTCCTGTGAATATGGCGTTATGTGAAAAGTTAAAGCTACATGAAGACACTTACTCGGTTTCTATTCCATTAGGTGCGACCATTAACATGGGCGGCGCAGCGATTACGATTACAATCTTAACGCTAGCGGCAGCTAACTCTATGGGCATTCAGGTCGATATCCTTACTGCGATTTTATTGAGTCTTGTTGCTGGCATCTCTGCTTGCGGGGCATCGGGTGTGGCGGGTGGTTCACTGCTACTTATCCCACTAGCGTGTAGCTTGTTTGGTATTTCAAACGATGTGGCCATGCAGGTCGTAGCTGTAGGCTTTATTATTGGTGTTATTCAAGACTCTGCCGAAACAGGTCTTAACAGCTCTACAGACGTTATCTTTACTGCTGCTGCATGTGAAGCGGCTGAAAGGAAAGAGAACGCTTAAATCTACAATTGCGCCCTTGATATGAGGCGCTGACTAATACCAATTAGTATGAAAGCCCCACTAAACATAATTAGCGGGGCTTTTTGCTTATTGCACCCTAAAAAAACAAGCTTTGTGCTTTAAGCACCGACAATTTCGAGTGGCTTACCCGTTTTCCAAGCGCCGCGAGTAAAGTCTGGGAAGTTGACCGAGTTACTACGGTTATTGACCGACTCTTCACTTAAAATGTTCACCACCGACCACGCAGCGCCATCATAAACATCTTGATCTAAAGGCTCTGCATTTCTTAAGCAATAGACCATGCGCCAAAGCATCAAGAAGTCCATACCGCCGTGACCACCATTGCGCTCTGCTTGCTCTCCCATCTGGATCCAGAGTGGATGATCGTACTTGGCATACCATTTCGCCATGTCCATATCCCACTTGTGGTAATTGCCAGCTCCCCCCTTTTCGATAGCAATTCGATTAGGAAAGCCTGCAAATACGCCGTTAGTGCCTTGAATTAAGTTATGACGGCTATAAGGGCGTGGCGTAGTAGTATCGTGCTGAACCATGATGGTACGGCCTTTTACCGTTTTGATAAGCGAGGTATTGATGTCACCATTGATATAGCTCAGTTGGTTGCGTTCATGATCCGCTGGGAATTCTCGTTTAGCGTATAAGGCTCGCCCCAGTGCTGGTGAGCTCATCGAAGTGAGGTAATCAAATCTGTCACCACGATTGATATTCATATATTGAGACACGGGGCCTAATCCGTGGGTTGGGTAAAGGTTACCATTTCGCTTCGTGTGCCAATAGGTGCGCCAAGAACCTGTTTTACTGTCGATCTCCTTCATCTGCCAACGCAGTTCATGAATATAGGCAGCTTCTCCGTGTAACAGCTCGCCAAATAAGCCTTGGCGAACCATATTTAGCACCATCAGCTCATCTCGGCCGTAGTTGACGTTCTCCATCATCATACAGTTCTTTTGCGTCCGCTCGGCAGTATCGACAATCTGCCAACACTCTTCGACTGTCAGAGCCAATGGCACTTCGACAAAGGCGTGTTTGCCACTTTCCATGGTATGGATAGCCATAGGAGCATGCCACTCCCAAGGGGTGGAGATAATCACAATATCGATATCATCACGATCGAGTAAATCTTTATACGCTTGTTCACTTCCTGTATAGCGAGCAGGCTTAGGGAGCCCTTGAGCCACGACAAAATCAATCGAGCTGTCTAAAACTTGTGCATCGGTGTCGCAGATAGCTTTAATTTCGACGCCATCTATATGGCAGAAGTGTTTGACATGACCTGAGCCTCTTTGGCCAACCCCGATAAAACCGACACGCACAGTGGTCATTTTGGGGGCGATCAACCCCATAACGGACTGGCCTGTAGCGGGTTTTCTCGGTACAGCCTCTGCGGACGATAGTGGCAGTTGTGAGGTGAGGATGCCTGCGGCAGATAAACCTGCAGTTTTTAAAAAGTGTCGGCGATTTAGTTTCATCGAAAGTCCTGCGTTATCTTATTGTAATTGTTTAACAGCCATAGAGTTATATCAAATTTAGAAATAAAAGGGTTAAAAAATGGTATGTCGCATTGTTGCGCTTGTGTTTTTATGCGGTTTTACTAAAGTAATGCATAGAAAGTGATTTATATCGCGTTTTTAATTTCTTATTGCGATACACTTTTTACTGAAAGGTAGCAGTATCATTGTGATTGCTTTCTTTGTTTATACCTGATTTGGTTAACAAATATATTACAAATGCTTTTTGATAGAGGGAACGAGCCGATGGCAGTAGTGCGCAATAAGACAAATGAAGTTATTCAAATTGAGCGGGAAGCAAAACTCAAGGAGATGGAAATGTCAGTAGTTGAAAAGCGTAGGCGTCTGTCTTGGCAAGAGGATGATCTTAGCCCTCGCGAAGTCGTTGGGTGTTGGGTAGATGAAAGACCGCTGCTCGGTGACAAGATTACCCTGTACAAACAAGCGGGTAAGTATTATTTAGAGACTTGGTATTTAGATGGTTGCCATAGCCTAGATGAAATGCTCTCAGAGGAAATGGAAGAGGGCATTAAGCTGGAAGATAAGGGCGGGAATATTTTTGGCGAATACTTTATGTTGACTACGGATAATGAACTTAAATTCTGTAATTCAACTAACTGTTATTATACGGCAAAGAGCGATGTTGAAGCGGCTTAAGCCGTTGCATTGTCAGGAAAAATAGCTGTAATCTCTTATAAGCAGAAAAGGGGCATAAGCCCCTTTTTGTGATCTTGATATTTAGCACTGATTAGAATGAATGAGCGCTTTTAAAGTGCATTGCTTTACCCGAATAAGGGTGAGTAAAACTTAACTCCTGGGCATGCAGTTGTAAGCGTTTAGCGGCTTTTAGAGTTTGTTCATCACCATAAAAATCATCGCCTAAAATGGTGTGTCCTAGTGCTAGCATATGTACCCGTAATTGGTGAGTTCTGCCTGTTACGGGTTTGAGTTCAACTAGGCAGCTGTGGGGCTTTTGCTGTAACACTTTAAAATGGGTTATAGCAGCCTTTCCTGACTCGCTGACCATCTGTTTAGGAGGGTTGAGCTTATCAGCGCCAATCGCTAGTTCGATGACACCACTTTGCTGTTTCAGTACACCGTCCACTTCTGCGATATAAGTTTTTTGTGTCAGCCGGTTCTGAAATTGGGTTTTCAGGCTAGACTCGGCTTTTTTGTTACGAGCAAATACCATGATGCCTGAGGTTGCGCAGTCTAAACGGTGCACAAGAATACAATCTTTAAAGCGCTGCTGCAGACGTGTTAGCGCACAATCGTGAGTATATTCAGCGATACCCGGATTTGAGAGTAAGCCTGATGGCTTATTGATAACGATAATATCTCGGTCAATATAACGGATATCTAACCAAGGAATACAGGGGGGCTGATAGCTAAATATTTGCATGAATTCTCCTATTGCGGCGCAATTCTAGCAAAATATTTAGCGTTAAGACACGCACTAAATTTTGGTGGTTACTTAGTCAGAACGTGCCTCAACACTAGGGTGTGCTGAGCCGCTTTTTAGGCGTGAGAATAACTTACAGATATTCAGGTGGCGTGTTGCGGGTCCATAAGCGGCTATAGGCCATCAGTTGCGGATAAAAAGTACGAAACGCAATCTCGATTTCAGTATCGAGCTTTTTGACACACTCCTGCGCTCCAATAAAAATCTCAGGCTTAGAGACTCTTTTTGCCACAGAGGCAAGTGTCTGGTTTAACCCTTCGCGAGTTTGATAGGCCACAAGCCAATTCTCTTGACGGATCTTAGGTGCTATCGATACCAATTGCTCGGGCAGAGCCTCACAGTCATCAATGGCATCGTACGCTTTGGTGGCGAACTCTTCTAGGCTTTGGTGGTGATACTCTTCCCAGTATTTGGCCAACATATGATCAAAGCTAAGATCGATGATAATGGGGGCTGCACGGGTCAATGACTTGGGAAATGCTGCTAACAACTCTTTGGTGATCTCATGGCTGTCGGTGAGCTGATCTATTTGGCGGTGGAGCCATATTCCTTGCTGCAGGTGTTTAGGGAAATGTTCAATACTGCCTTTTGCAAAATCGCCGGCAATATTGGCAGCCAGAGAGGTTTGGCTGTTGTCTGCTAAGTGCAGGTGTGCAAGAAAGTTCATATTTTATACTTGGTGATTCGCGTACTTCACGTTATCATGCAGGGAGGTGCGAAGGAAATTCTTTCTTGAAATAATTCAAGATTTAGGGCTTCTAAAAGGATGTGCATCGTAAAAATTGTAATTTACCCATCAATTAAACGGTTTGAGGATCAAGGATGATGTGGAACTGGTTAACCAACAAGTTGGGCAGAGGCGTTCAGGTTAGACGAAAAAAAGTCGAAATCGACATTCCTTACGCACAACACCGCTATCGCATAGAAGATTTGGATAACAAAACTCCTTGTAATGCTCGGCAACAGCAGTCGAACAAGTTAAAGTCGTTCAATTAACGTACTGAATTATTCTCGTAAACGGGAGTATTTGGCGGTTTTTTAGGATTGGATTGTTGATCTTCTGTAGCTCTAGCCATAGACTAGCGGCCGATTTAGATACAATAGAGACTTTCCATGCGCGTTGCAGATTTTTCTTTTGAACTCCCAGATGAGTTAATTGCCCGTTATCCAACGGCTCAGCGGACAGCGTCCAGACTGTTATCGCTTGACGGTAATAGTGGTCAGCTGGCTGATCTGCAATTTACCGATATTTTAGACCAAGTTAGTCCTGGCGATTTGATGGTATTTAACAATACCCGAGTCATTCCTGCGCGTATGTTTGGTAAAAAGCAGTCAGGCGGTAAACTCGAAATCTTGGTTGAGCGTATGCTTGATGACAAGCGAGTATTAGCCCATGTTCGTTGCTCTAAGTCTCCAAAGGTTGACGCTATTATCTGTTTAGATGGCGGCTATGAGATGAAAATGGTCGCGAGACACGATGCGCTGTTTGAGCTTGAGCTGCAATGCGATAAAACGGTACTTGAAGTACTGGAAGAGGTTGGTCATATGCCACTGCCTCCTTATATCGATAGACCCGATGAAGATGCAGATAAAGAGCGTTATCAAACGGTTTACAATCAAAACCCTGGCGCTGTAGCTGCGCCTACTGCTGGCTTACATTTTGATGATGCCATGCTTGCAGCATTAAAAGACAAAGGCGTGAATACCGCATTCGTCACTTTGCATGTTGGCGCTGGTACCTTCCAGCCAGTACGTGTCGATAACATCCTCGATCATAAAATGCATTCTGAATGGGCTGAAGTGCCTCAGGATGTCGTGGATCTTATTGCTGAAACTAAAGGCAGAGGCAACCGGGTTATCGCCGTCGGAACCACATCGGTACGTTCACTCGAAAGCGCAGCCAAAGCATCGCCTGAGCAGTTACAAGCATTCAGTGGTGATACCGATATCTTTATCTACCCTGGATATCAGTTCCAAGTGGTGGACGCCATGGTGACAAACTTCCACTTGCCCGAGTCGACTCTGATCATGTTGCTAAGTGCATTTGCCGGCTTCGATGAGGTAAAAAACGCCTATCAGCACGCGATCGCTCAAAAATACCGCTTCTTTAGCTATGGCGACGCCATGTTTGTGACTAAAAAAGCGAACTAATTATCCAAATTGCTTTAAAATACCCAGTTCATATGAAGTGGGTATTTTTTTTATCTGCACTTTTAATGCATATTTTGGCATTTAGGGTTGATACTGAATTGTTTGCCCTTATGTTTGTCATAATCTTAGGCTCAATGGTTGAGTCGACTCAGGTCAGACTGTTTCTCTGGCGAGGTGAAAAATGAAATTTGAATTAGATACAACTCAAGGTCGTGCGCGTCGCGGCCGTTTGATTTTTGAACGTGGTACGGTTGAAACTCCAGCTTTTATGCCTGTAGGCACATACGGCACGGTTAAGGGTATGACACCTGAAGAAGTGCGTGCTACTGGCGCCGATATTCTGCTTGGTAATACATTCCACCTATGGTTACGTCCTGGTGAAGAGATCATGCGTAAGCATGGTGACCTGCACGATTTTATGAACTGGCAACGACCAATCCTAACTGATTCGGGCGGATTCCAAGTGTTTAGCTTGGGTGATATCCGTAAGATCACTGAGGAAGGTGTGCATTTTCGTTCACCAATTAACGGTGAAAAGATTTTCTTAGATCCTGAGAAGTCGATGCAGATCCAAAACTCATTAGGCAGTGATGTGGTAATGATTTTTGACGAATGTACTCCGTATCCTGCAACCGAGGACGAAGCACGTAAGTCGATGCAGATGTCACTTCGTTGGGCGCAGCGTTCACGCGATGAGTTTGACAGACTTGAAAACCCGAACTCTCTGTTTGGTATTATTCAAGGCGGAGTCTATGAGGACCTACGTGACGAAAGCTTAAACGGCTTAGTCGATATTGGTTTTGATGGATACGCTGTTGGTGGTTTAGCAGTTGGCGAGCCAAAGGAAGACATGCACCGTATTCTTGAGCATGTTTGTCCCAAAATTCCGGCTGATAAACCGCGTTATTTGATGGGGGTAGGTAAACCTGAAGATTTAGTTGAAGGCGTACGTCGCGGTGTAGACATGTTTGACTGTGTTATGCCAACGCGAAATGCTCGAAACGGTCATCTGTTTACTAGTGAAGGTGTTATCAAGATCCGTAATGCGCGTCATCGCGATGATACTTCACCACTCGATGATAAGTGTGATTGTTATACCTGTAAGAACTACTCTCGGGCATATCTATACCACTTAGATCGTTGTAATGAGATTTTAGGTGCTCGATTAAACACCATTCATAACCTTCGCTATTACCAAAGATTGATGGAAGGTTTGCGTGGCGCTATCGAGACAGGTACATTAGACGCCTTTGTTACGGAATTCTATACCAGCCAAGGTCGAGAAGTACCTGAAGTACCTGAATTAACCGATTAATTTTAACTCAGACAAGAAGAAGAGAATACTATGTTTATTTCAAATGCATATGCAGCAGACCCGGCAGCAACTGGCGCGGGTGGCACGATGGAATTGATTTTCATGTTGGTCATTTTTGGCCTAATTTTTTACTTCATGATTTTCCGTCCACAATCTAAGCGTGTTAAAGAGCATAAGAACCTGATGAGCTCATTGAGCAAGGGTGATGAAGTGCTAACAAGCGGTGGTATTCTAGGTAAGATCGCTAAGATCAGTGATGAAAACGATTACGTATTGTTGACCATCAACGAAACGAGCGAAATCACTATTAAGAAGGATTATATTGCGGCCGTATTGCCAAAAGGCTCTATTAAGTCACTTTAAGCCAAGAGGGCGATGGCGTGTTAAATAAATACCCGATGTGGAAAAACCTAATGGTGATACTGATTATCACCATAGGTGGATTCTATGCGATACCAAACCTTTTCGGAGAAGACCACGCGGTTCAAGTGGTTGCGACTCGAGGAGCAGAGGTCTCAGCGTCGACTCTGTCGACAGTAAATGATGTATTAAAAAGCAAAGGAATCGCTGTTAAGCGTTCCGAGCTTGAAAATGGTCAGTTGTTAGTACGTGTAAATAATGGTGAAGAGCAGTTAGTTGCTAAAGAAGCCATTGCTGAAGCGTTAGGCGACAAGTACACCGTAGCATTGAACTTAGCTCCAGCGACTCCAAAATGGTTAGAAGCCATGGGTGGTTCGCCTATGAAGCTAGGTCTGGATTTGCGCGGTGGTGTTCACTTCTTAATGGAAGTGGATATGGGTGAAGCACTTCGAAAGATGACTGAAGCCAAGGTTGCTGATTTTAGGACTGATTTACGAGCTGAGAAAATTCGCTATGCGGGTATTCGTCATGGCGCCAAAGGCATCGAGATTAAGTTTCGCGATGCCGAGACTTTAGCAAATGCTGAGCGTTTCCTTAAGTCTCGTAGCAATGACATGGTTTTCGTCGACAAGACTGTTGGCGATGACTATGTCCTTGTTGCAAATCCAAGCGAAGCTTATTTAAAACAAGTTAAAGAAGAAGCACTACAGCAAAACATCACTACACTGCGTAACCGTGTAAACGAGTTAGGTGTGGCTGAGCCTGTTGTGCAACGTCAAGGTGCTGAACGTATCATCGTTGAGTTACCAGGTGTTCAAGATACCGCTCGCGCAAAAGAAATTTTAAGTGCGACGGCATCGATTGAATTCCATATGGTTGACCAAAAAGCTGACGTTCAAGCAGCAATGAGTGGCCGTGTACCAGCGGGTTCTGAGCTTTATCAGCGCCGCAGCGGTGGCCCTGTTGTATTGAAGAAAGCGGTTATGTTGACCGGTGATCATATTCAAGGTGCACAACCAAGTTTTGACGAATACAGTCGTCCACAAGTGTCGATTAACCTCGATGCTAAAGGCGGTTCAATCTTCTCTAATGTCACCAAAGACAATATCGGCAATCCGATGGCAACGCTATTCATCGAGTATAAAGATACTGGTGAAAAGAATGCTGACGGCAGCGTCAAGATGAAGAAGATTGAAGAAGTGATCTCTGTTGCGACAATTCAAGCACGTCTTGGCCGTAACTTTGTTATTACTGGCCTTGAACATGCAGAAGCACAGAACTTAGCGCTATTGCTACGTGCAGGTGCGCTAATCGCGCCTGTTTATATCGTTGAGGAACGTACCATTGGTCCAAGCCTAGGTGCTGAAAATATCCAAAACGGTATGCAAGCGATGATCTGGGGTATGGCAGTTGTTCTTATCTTCATGTTGGTTTACTACCGTGGTTTCGGTCTTATTGCTAACTTAGCGCTTACAGCTAACTTGGTAATGGTTGTGGGCGTGATGTCTATGATCCCAGGTGCGGTGCTAACACTGCCGGGTATTGCCGGTATGGTGTTAACAGTCGGTATGGCGGTCGATGGTAACGTACTGATTTACGAGCGTATTCGTGAAGAATTACGTAATGGCCGTAGCGTACAGCAAGCGATTCATGAAGGATACGGTAACGCATTCTCAACTATCGCCGATGCTAACATCACTACCTTTATGACGGCGCTTATTCTATTCGCTGTGGGTACAGGTGCGGTGAAGGGCTTCGCGGTAACCCTAATGATTGGTATCGCTACTTCTATGTTTACTTCTATCGTGGGTACACGCTCAATCGTGAACGCGATTTGGGGTGGTAAACGCGTGAAGAAACTGTCTATTTAAGGGGAAGTTGATAATGTTACAGATTTTAAATGTTAAAGGCACAGTCAACTTCCTGCGCCATGCACTGCCAATCAGCATCTTCTCTGCTGTGTTAGTGCTAGGTTCAATTGTCACCTTAGCAACAAAAGGTATTAACTGGGGCCTAGACTTTACCGGCGGTACAGTTGTAGAGCTTGAATTTTCTAAGCCAGCTGACTTAAATGCGATTCGCACAAATCTTTCTACTGAGGCCGTTGGTGGCGCAGTGGTTCAGAACTTTGGTTCTAGCCGCGATGTGCTTATTCGTCTGCCTGTGAAAGATGACTTTAAGAGCGAAGATCAAGTTAACGACGTGATGGATGCCGTCACCAAACTGGATCCATCGGTTGTTCAAAAGCGTGTCGAGTTTGTGGGACCACAGGTAGGTAAAGAACTTGCAGAGCAGGGCGGATTAGCGGTTTTAGTCGCGCTAATCTGTATTCTTATCTATGTGTCATTCCGATTTGAATGGCGTTTAGCACTGGGTTCGGTTGCGGCACTAGCGCACGATATTATCGTGACTTTAGGCGTCTTTTCGCTACTACAGCTTGAGTTTGACCTAACAGTACTCGCAGGTTTGCTGACCGTTGTTGGTTACTCGCTGAACGATACTATCGTGGTATTCGACCGTATTCGTGAAAACTTCCTTAAGTTACGCAAGTGTTTACCAGAAGAAGTGGTCAATATCTCAATCACTCAAACCATGAGTCGTACCATTATTACTACAGGTACAACTTTGGTTGTGGTTGTCGCTTTGTTCCTAAAAGGTGGCACAATGATCCACGGCTTTGCGACAGCATTGCTGATGGGTATTTTTGTGGGTACCTTCTCGTCAATCTATGTGGCGAGCTTCTTGGCTATCAAACTAGGCATTAATCGTGAACATATGATGCCCGTTGAAGTTGAGAAAGAGGGAGCCGATCAAGACGCATTGATGCCTTAATCATTATGTCTGTGAAAAAGCCACCAGTTAGGTGGCTTTTTTTATGTCATATTTGTTTTAAAGCCGATTGCGGTAAAGCATTTGTAGTGTAAAAAACCAAACAGCAAGCGTTTGCTAAGTATTTTCTGCTGTTCGAAAAAGCAGCACTCGACAGGCTTGATAATTTAGCGTTAGCATGTAAACCTATTTTTAAAATAGCGCTTATCGCGTCTTAATTGCCAAATAGAGCAATAGCAGTAGGAAATAACATGGAAGAGCAGACACGTTTAGTTGCAGCAGGGAATCTGCTAGAGGCTCACACTTGGAAGGGCATGCTGGAGTCCAGCGGCATACAGGTTGAGTTAAAAGGAGAGGCGCTGTTAGGTGGTGTTGGTGAATTACCCACAGGCATTCAAAATGTTGAACTTTGGGTGGCAGAAAGCCAATATGAAATTGCCAAAAAACAGATGGCATCGTTAAACGCACAGTGTCCACAATGGAAGTGTGTTAACTGCCATGAAATTAATGAATCCAGCTTTGAACTCTGCTGGAATTGCAGTGCAGAACGCAGTGAGAAGTACAGTTAATGAAACATAATCCCGCATTTTTAGCATTAGTAGAAAGTGTTTTACCTAAGATCACCGAAGTCACAGTTGAACAGTACCAAGCAATGACAGGCTGGGTATTACTCGATGTACGAGAAGACTCTGAGTGGTTGCAGGGGCACCTGCCCAACGCCCAGCATTTAGGCAGGGGAATTATCGAAAGAGATATCGAGACACGTTTTCCTGATAAACAAAGCCCATTGGTTTTATATTGTGGCGGCGGTTATCGTTCTGCACTCGCTGCAAATAACCTTCAGGTTATGGGTTATTCAAAAGTGGTCTCATTAGCGGGTGGTTATAAGGCGTGGCTTGAGCGACAATTGCCGATAGAACAGGACTGAATAAGTCGTAAACTATCGCAAAGGTGCAGCTCATATATGCAATACTTTCCGCTATTTGTTGATACCCAATCTCTTCGGGTGCTTATTATCGGGGCTGGCGATGTTGCCAGCCGCAAGCTGGACCTCCTTTGTCGCACTGAAGCGAATATTGATGTTATTGCCGTTGATGTTTGCCAAGACACCTTAAACTATGTCAATCAAGAGCGCATAACTCTCGAGCAGCGCCCAGTTAATGACTCTGACATCACTGGCTATGATCTTATCTATCTCTGCACCGCAGATAAGCGACTTAATGAGCGCTTAGCCACTATCGCCAAAGAACAAGACATTTGGGTGAATGTGGTTGATAACCCAAAGTTCTGCCGTTTTATTACTCCCTCAATTGTCGATAGAGGTCGATTGCAGATTGCGATAAGCACAGCCGGAGCATCGCCTGTCTATGCTCGCGAGCTTCGTGCCCGACTCGAATCATGGTTGCCTCGATCCATCAGTCCCTTATTTGACTTTATTGCCCAACATCGACAAGAGGTTCAGAAGCGCTTACCTGTGTTTCAGCATCGAAGACGATTTTGGGAACTGTTTTTTAAGCGAAACGCCGAACGATTTGACGATGATACCCTGAGCCATTATGAGGCAAGTTTTTCGCTACAAATGAGCAGAGGCGAGCTACTGTTGATTGACTCTTCAACCCCTGCTGACTTATTACCTCTGGGAGCGATGCCTTATTTGCAAAAAATTGAGGTAACTTATTCCAAGCTGAGAGTGCCGATTGAGCTTAATGAACTGCTAAGGCGAGATGCTAACTTTAGATCCAGTTTCGACGAACATACTATCGAGCAGCAGTTGGCTGCAGGGGAGTCATGTCTGGTTTATGGCGATAAAGTGGATATCTTACGTTTAACAGAGCAATTTCCCGATGCAAGGTATTTAAGGCCCGGCGCCTTTTAGCAGGTCCAGAGAAAGCCCCCATGGCTTTCCCCCTGAGCAGCGTTATCTTTTATACTGGTTGGGGGGAATTTGAGGTAAACTTGGCGCAAATTTATTTGTGAACATTCCCATGGCACTCAAAGCAACCGTATATAAAGTCGCAATTCAAATCGCAGATATGGATCGTGGTTACTATCAAGACCACCAGTTAACGCTGGCCCAGCACCCCTCTGAAACCGATGAACGCATGATGGTAAGGCTGCTTGCCTTCGCAATGAATGCTAGTGATAGCTTGGCGTTCAGCAAAGGTCTTTGTGTTGACGATGAGCCCGAACTTTGGGATAAGTCATTGTCTGATGAAATCAACCTATGGGTGGAGTTTGGTCAGAGTGATGAGAAATGGCTACGTAAAGCGTGTGGCCGTGCTAAAGCAGTACAATTGATCACCTATGGTGGCCGTAGCGTACCTATCTGGTGGAAACAAAATGAAGCGGCACTTGAGCGCTATGACAACTTGACGATTTGGAACATTCCAGAAGATGCAGTGAAGGCGATGGGGCAGTTAGTCGGCCGCAATATGTCTCTGCAGTTTAATATCTGTGAAGGTCAGATCTGGATCTCGGATAACGACAATAGCGTGCTAGTTGAACCTGAGTTGCTTAAAGGCGATAGCTAGTATTTTAAAGGTGATGTTTTTATACATGCTGAGAGCATAAAAAAGCCAGTCGTCAGACTGGCTTTTTTGTGAAACAACCTCTAAGGCTTAAGACTCTTCGGCTACGGCTTCAATTTCGCCTTTACCTTTGGTCTTAATAATAATTAGGCCTGTGATCACTAAGGTCGATACTACCGCTGCAATCGTTGAGACTGCCATTGGTAGACCAGCTCCAAGGGTTGGTGAGCTGAGTAAGAAGCTAATTACCACAGTAGTCATAAACATAGCTGGAACCGTACAGATCCAATGTAGCTTGTTGTGACGTAGTAGGTACGCAGATGCAGTCCATAGCATCATCACAGCTGTCGCCTGGTTTGCCACACCGAAGTAGCGCCAAATGACACCAAAATCGACTTGAGTTAACACAGCACCGGCAGCAAATAGTGGCAGGGCAAACATCAAACGCTTTGGCAGCTCTGTTTGTGGCATCTTGAAGAACTCAGCCAAAATTAGACGAGCACTACGGAATGCTGTATCGCCAGAAGTAATAGGCAGTACAATTACACCCAATACCGCTAGGAATCCACCTACAGCGCCTAGAAGACCTGTAGAAGCCTCATAAACTACGTTCGCAGGGTTACCCGCCATACCCGCATTTAGCCCTTCAACACTACCGAAGAAAGACAGCGCGATAGCACACCAGATAAGGGCAATAATACCTTCACCGATCATTGCGCCGTAGAATACAAAGCGACCATTCGATTCATTTTCAACACAGCGAGCCATTAGTGGAGACTGAGTTGCGTGGAAGCCCGAAATTGCACCACAAGCGATGGTGATAAACAGTGCTGGCCATAATGGCATGTCATTCGGATTTAAGTTAGTTAGGAAGTCACCAACTTCAACACCTGGCAGTAAGCTGTGTTCACTAGAGATGATTAACGCGATGGTTAGACCAACAGACATAAACACTAGCAGAGCGCCGAAGAAGGGGTATAGGCGTCCAATAATCTTGTCGACAGGAACGATTGTTGCGATCAAGTAGTAGAAGAAGATAATACCAATGAAGATACTCACATCCCAACCAGTTAGCTTACCTAAAAGGCCTGCTGGAGCTGAGATAAATACCACACCGACTAATAGCAGAAGGATGATGGCGAACACGTTCATGAAGTGTTTGGCACCTTTGCCTAGGTATTTACCAGCTAGGCTTGGTACCGACTCGCCATTGTTGCGCACAGATAACATGCCTGAGAAGTAATCGTGTACGGCACCAGCAAATACACAGCCAAGTACAATCCATAGCATGGCCGCAGGGCCATATAGCGCGCCAAGAATTGGGCCAAAGATTGGGCCGACGCCAGCAATGTTGAGCAGCTGAATAAGGTAAACCTTAGCTTTAGACATAGGTACATAGTCGACACCGTCAGTCTTTGTAAACGCAGGGGTTTGGCGATTTGCATTGATGCCAAATACTTTCTCGACAAACGCACCATAAATAAAATAGCCACCGATCAACAGACCGACGCAAAGCAAAAACCAAGTCATATTAATTAACTCTCAGAACATAGAATGGCTGGGAGTGTAAACTTATTTATAGAGTCGGAAAGTTGCAAATTGCTAAGCGGTCAAATAGCTAAGGTCAGTGGTAATATGGCGACCTTAGCGGTTGAACTTTTTGTTGTTACTGGAACCCAAAGAGCTGCTTTAGTTGTTTTAAATAGCGTCTCGATACAGGCACTTTTGCACCAGAGCGGGTTGTGACCTCAGCGCCAGCCTCTTGTAGTTCTATTTCGGCAATGGCCGTTGGTGCGATTAAATACTGTCGATGACAATAGATGAGGGAGGTTTTCTCTTCGAGAACCCTTAATGTCATATGCGTGTGCACAAGTTCGTCGGCGGTCGCTACATGCACACCGCTCATATCGCTATAAATAAACTGTACGGCGCCTGTGGCCACAACTTTTAACCTGTTTCCGCAAAAGCAGGGAATATGTTCAAGTTTCTCGCGAGCGATAGTGCCGAGTTGTTTTGGAGTCAGATCTTTGCGCAATCGGTTTAATGTCGCGGCGAAGCGATTGTCATCAATCGGCTTCAAAAGGTAATCGAACGCCTGCTTTTCAAATGCTGTGATGGCATATTCATCAAACGCTGTGACAAAAACGATTCTAGGGAGGTTATCGGGATCCAGCATAGATGCGAGCTCAAGGCCGGATATTTTGGGCATCTGAATATCGAGGAAGATCAGCTCAGGTTTAAATTTGGTGATGGCCTGCATCGCTTCTACTGCGTTGCTGCATTGGGCCATGACTTCAAAATCAGGCTCGTTTTCAAGCAAGATAGCAAGCTCGTCTCTGGCGTAAGGTTCATCGTCAATTATGATGCAGCTAATCAAGGTCTAAGATCCCGTTGTCGGTAGGTGAATGCTAATAGTAGTGTACTGGTTCGCTTCAAAGTTTATTGTAATACCGAACTGGGCGCCAAACATGTTTTGGATCCGTTTATCGACGATGTTCATGCCCAAGCCTTCGTTGTTGTTTGTTGGCTTATAGAGGCCAGCATTGTCGGTGACTGATAGTAATAGCGTTTCGTCGGGTAATAGCTCACCTTTAACCGTGATGACGCCGGAACCTAGCATATTTGAAGTGCCGTGTTTGACCGCATTCTCTATGATTGGCTGCAGGGTAAAGGCAGGCAGTTTGCAATGCAGTAATGACTCCGGAATATCAATATTAACGGTTAACTTATCGATAAAGCGTGCCTTTTCGATAGTGAGGTAGGAGTCGATATGTTCAAGTTCATCGGCGAGTGTGACCAGTCCCGTGGTGCGTTTTAAGTTAATCCTTAAAAATTGCGACAAGTTTTGAATCAATTGACGTGCAGTATTAGGGTCGCGGCGGATAATCGCGGCGATGGTATTCAGTGCATTAAACAAAAAGTGTGGATTGACTTGGGCTTGTAACAACTTCAGTTCAGACTGAACTAATAAGTTTTGCTGAGCGGCAAAACGGCCATAAAGGATTTGATTCGATAGCAGTCTGCCTAAACCTTCGCCTAGGGTTTTGTTGATATTGAGAAATAACTTTTTCTTTGGTTCATACAGCTTAATAGTGCCTATCACAGTTGCATCGGAGCGGAGCGGGATCACCAAGCTTGAACCTAATTGGCAACTATTGGAAATTGAGCAAGCGTAGGGCATGTTAACGCCATCGGCGAACATAACCCTGTCTTGGTCGATAGCATCTTGAGTGATTTTTGAGGAGATTGGCGTACCTGCAATATGATGATCATCACCGATGCCGATAAAGGCCAGTAATTTCTCAGTATCTGTGATAGCGACTGCGCCAACCTGGGTTTCTTCCTTAATAATTTGTGCTACTTGTTTACTGGTCTCTTCATTAAATCCCGTCGACAAAATCCCTACACTGCGCTCAGCAATCCTTAATGACTGGGTTGAAAATACAGAGGACATCTTGTCATACATGGCTTTTTGGTCGCGTATGATACTCATAAATAGCGCGGCACCGATGGAGTTAATCAGCAACATTGGCAGCGCTATTTGCTCCACGAGTGCCAAGGCATCGGTAAAAGGCTTGGCGACCGCTAGAATAATCAACATCTGCATCACTTCAGCGGTGAAGGTAACCATGCACACCAAAAGTGGTGAGTAGATTAGTTCTTGCTGGCCGATACGGCGTAGGTAATAACTCACCATTCCAGCGGATAAGCCTTCAATTGTGGTGGATATTGCACAGGCAAGATCGGTAAACCCACCCATGCTGTATCTGTGTAATCCGCCAGTGAGTCCGACTAAGAAACCGGTGACTGGCCCGCCGAGTAAGCCTCCGAGAACAGCACCCATCGCGCGGGTGTTAGCTATTGCGTCATTGGTCTGCTCACCGAAATAGGTTGCCATGATGCAAAAGCCAGAGAAGATGAAGTAGATATAAACTTTATGGGGAAGGCGAGTCGCGGCTTCGGTAAACACTTTGAAAAGAGGCGTCTTACTAACAAGGTAGACAATCACCATATAGAGGCTCATCTGCTGGGTTAGTAATAATATTAGCGACATGGAAGACTCACTTTGAAAGAGTGGCTTAGCTTAAGCTGTTTAAGCAAAATCAAATGCTTAATATAGTGCGCATTGATGCTAATTTCCTACAAAAATTTACGGCTATTGATGCGAGTGCTATGTAGATCAAAGTTTTGAATAAGGGGATAGCGTATAAAGTGCTTAATATATACAGCTTAATATTAGGGGCAATATGTCAGATTCGATTCATGGCCATCAGGTGATGGAGCTTATGCTAGCACATGGGCAATCTTTAACTAAAGAAGCGTTAAAATCGCTTATGCATAAAGAGTTTGGTGAGCAGGCTCGTTATCACACTTGTTCTGCCCAACAAATGGATGCAGATGAGCTAATCGCTTTTCTGGAGAAAAAAGGCAAGTTTATTCACTCTGAAAACGGGATAGAAACCGCTGCCGACCGGATCTGCAACCACTAATACATGCTCTGAAGCATACAAACTCTGGATCTCAAAAAGCCTAACATCGTTAGGCTTTTTATTTTGTATCTAGAACACCCAGTTTAGATAAGCTGTAACGCAATGTGGCAACGGGTCTCGTTGGCACAGGTGCAGCGGCATACTTGGCCCTTGACGGTATTCTCATTGTCATTACCTTGATTAAAGGTTACTTCGATTAAGGTCCCCAGTGCTAATGCTTGATTGTATTCGAGTAATGCACCTCGGCGAGAAAGATCGAGACAGATGGCGGAGTTCGAATATATGCCTGCATTAGTATGAATCGCGATAATAACAGACTCGTCTTCCATATCGACCCTTTGGGAGCTACGCCTTTCTTGTTGATAGGTTTCCATACCGATTATCCTTTGAGTTATTTTGCATAAACAGATATGAGCTTAAACCACTTGTGGTAGCAATTAAAGACCTAGACAGGGATCGGTTGATTTTAATAGGGTATTAAACGAAAAGGATAAAGTGGACTTGATGGCGAGAGGAGAAGTACTCGAAGTCGCAGCTTCGAGTACTTATCATGCGCTATTTCGAGGAGACTTATAGTTCGTCTTCTTTACGACGGGGGTAAGGTAATTTTAACTGACCCCAGCGGATAATGATAACTGTGCCAGCCAAGACTAGCGTAGAGATTGAAATCGCAACAATTCGCCAGTCATCCATCGCCTTCATATCCAAAATCAAATACCGCGCTAGGGCAACGATAGCAATGTATAGCGGCATACGAATAGGCAGTTTGCCCGATTCCGCATAATGCGACACCATTGCTAGCACTTCTAAGTAGATAAATAGCAACAGTAGATCCGCAAGGGCTACTGCCCCAACGTCAAAAATATGTTTAATCTCTTGGCCAATCGCAACTACGGTGGCGATTGCGATAATAATAAGTACTAAATGTTCAATGGCTTTAATGCTTGTAATGCCATATTTGCGATACATTTTATCCATGATATTCCCTAATGCAGTCGTTTGATAAAGGGTATCAGTAAATAATAGAAATGTGACATTATCGGTGTGACGTTATTCACAATATCGTTTGATAAATTCTGAAGTTACTTTTGTTTGTATAAGGTAAGAATATGAATTTTAGGTAAGTTTTAACTTGTTGCTCAGTCAAGTTTACATTGGGTTTATTTATTAACAAAGGTATCGCATGGAACTGTTGTCGATTAGGCATAAAAAAACCGCCTAAGTAGGCGGTTTCTAAATCAACTAAGCGAGATTAACGCTTAAGTGCATCGCTCAATAATGGGCGGAATGACTTAACTAGTGCCGTTGTAACTTTTGGCGCGCCAGCAACGATGTTGCCTGATGCTAGGTAGTTATGGTTACCAGTAAAGTCTGTTACTGTACCGCCTGCTTCACGCACGATTAGATCACCTGCAGCGATATCCCATGGCTTTAGACCAATTTCAAAGAAACCGTCTACACGGCCAGCCGCAAGGTATGCTAGATCGAGTGCTGCAGAACCTGCACGACGTACGTCAGCAGACTGAGTGAATGCAGTTGCGAACAACTTCATGTAAGTTTCGGTGTGTTGCTTAGCCTTGAACGGGAAACCGGTAGCAATGATGGTTTCGTCTAAGTCTTTGTTTGCTACACGGATACGGAAATCGTTAAGCTTAGCGAATTTACCACGTACAGCAGAGAATAGTTCGTCACGAATAGGATCGTAAACAACAGCGACTTCGGTTTTGCCTTTATATTGCATAGCAATAGAAACAGCAAAGTGAGGGATACCTCTTACGAAGTTATTAGTGCCATCCAGAGGGTCAACAATCCAAACGTAATCTTTATTTGTTCCTTTGTTCTCACCAGCTTCTTCACCAACAATAGTGTGGTCTGGGTAAGATTTACGGATCTGATACGTGATCGCAGCTTCAGCTTCCTTGTCTACGTTAGTTACGTAGTCGTTAACACCTTTAGAACTGACTTCAACTCGGTCTAGTTCTGCATAGGCGCGCAAAATTGTTTGGCCGGCAGCGCGAGCAGCGCGCACAGCAATGGTATGCATTGGAAGCATTGCAAATCCCCTGGATGTAAAAGAACGGATATAAATTATCGGAGGCGGATTATACTCGATTTGACGGTTATATCAAATGTTGATTTTTGTATAAGTAAAATGAGTCGCCTGTGGTAACATTCTTTCACGTGTTCCTTCAGAAAAATTAAGTAGTTTCATGCTCAGCAATATTCGCGTCGTTCTTGTCGGTACTTCCCATCCAGGGAATATAGGTTCTACAGCCCGTGCTATGAAAACCATGGGATTATCCACTTTATATCTGGCTGAGCCAAAAGTTGAGCCAGATGGCCACTCTATTGCGTTGGCTGCAGGTGCGTCAGATATTTTAAAGCACGCCATCACCGTTGGCTCTGTAGAAGAGGCTATCGCAGATTGTAGCCTTGTTATTGCAACCAGTGCCCGCAGCCGCACGTTAGACTGGCCTATGCTTGAACCTCGCGAAGCGGGTGAGAAGTTGGTGGGTTCAGCGCTTAATGGTCCTGTTGCCATTGTCTTCGGTCGTGAAAATAACGGCCTGACCAATGAAGAGCTACAGCGTTGTGACTACCACGTAGCTATTCCTGCAAATCCAGAGTACACCTCACTAAACTTAGCGCAAGCGGTACAGATTATCTGTTACGAGGCGCGAGTAGCGCATCTTGCACAGGTACAAGGTGCTACAGAGCAAACTGTTGTAGAAAGTGAAGAGAGCGAAGATGCTTATCCTTCTTCAAGAGAGCGCGAGAACTTCTTTGAACATTTAGAGACAACGTTATTGTCGACTAACTTCATCGTTAAAAATCATCCAGGTCAGGTGATGACTAAGTTGCGCCGTCTATTTAGCCGTACGCGCATCGAGCGCCAAGAGATGAATATCTTGCGCGGAATTTTGACCTCGATTGATAAAGTTGTCTCTAAGAACGAGACTAAAGATAAGTAAAAGCGTTAAAAGGAAGTTGCTAAATGGGTGTTATCGCAAGACTGAAAGACGACATAGCTTCTATTTACCATAGAGATCCAGCTGCAAACGGGACAATAGAGATCTTATTCAATTATCCGGGGATGCAAGCTATCTGGATCCACAGAGTGAGTCACAAGCTGTGGGTGAGAAATTGGCGGCTTTCGGCGCGATGTTTATCGACCTTCTCTCGCTGGTTAACCGGGGTTGAAATTCACCCCGGTGCCACTATCGGCGATCGTTTCTTTATCGATCATGGTATGGGCGTGGTGATTGGTGAAACTGCCGAAATCGGTAACGATTGCACCCTTTATCATGGGGTCACCCTAGGGGGAACCACGTGGCAGTCTGGTAAACGTCATCCTACATTAGGTAATAATGTGGTAATTGGCGCAGGCGCTAAAATTTTAGGTCCGATCACCATGAATGATGGTGCTAGGGTTGGTTCTAACTCCGTGGTCGTTAAAGATGTACCAGTCGATACCACAGTGGTGGGGATCCCTGGCCGTGTAGTGGCAACGCCATCGGCACAATCAAAAGAAACCTCACAGCGCCGCACTGAGATGGCGAAGAAATATGGCTTCGATGCCTACGCTGTCTCACCGGATAATCCCGATCCTGTCGCCAATGCTATTGGCCAGATGTTGGATCATATGCATCTAATGGACTCGAAGGTTCAAGAGGTCTGTCAAGCCGTTCAAACCCTTGGTGGAAGTGTCTGTACTGAAAGGCTACCTGAGCTAGATGTCGAAGATTTTAGCGAAGACGAATTAGCGGCAGCGCAGAAACGTCAGAAGTCTTTAGATGAGTTTGATCCCATTATCTAGATTAATGTGGGGTTAAAATCCCAAATGCCATTGAATCTTGCCTAATAAACAGGTTAAATACCCCAGCAAAATGACGGGGTATTTAACCTGTCATGATCCTATTAATACCTGACCAAAACGCTAGGTTTTATACTTGACTAAAATAGTCAGGTATGTTGAAATTAGCCTATGCTTTTTTGGGAGACGTAGTAACCATGAAACTTACATCGAAAGGTCGGTACGCAGTAACTGCAATGTTAGACGTTGCCATGCACTCAACTAATGGTCCTGTGCCATTGGCCGATATTTCCGAGCGTCAAGGGATCTCTCTATCTTACCTCGAACAACTCTTCGCAAAACTCAGAAAAAATGGTTTGGTTTCAAGTGTACGTGGCCCAGGTGGTGGATATCGCCTAGGTACAGACGCTTGTGATATTTCCGTTGGGATGGTTGTACGTGCGGTTGATGAGTCTGTTGATGCAACACGCTGCCAAGGTCAGGGTAACTGCCAGAGTGGAACACGATGTTTAACCCATTCTCTCTGGGGAGATTTGAGCAGTCAGATTTCTGATTTCTTAAATGGCATATCGTTAGCAGGATTGATGCATAAAAGAGATGTGCAGTTTATCTCCGTTAAACAGGATAAATTGCAGCAGGAACAAAGGCTAAGTATCTAACAGCCTCTGTTATGAATATAAAAATTATTTTTTGTACGTTGTAAGTGGTCTCTATTTGAGACTACAAAGTACGGAGTGTGTGATGAAGCTACCTATCTATTTAGATTATGCTGCGACGACGCCAGTTGACCCTCGTGTCGCAGAGAAAATGATGCAATGCCTGACTATGGATGGCATTTTCGGTAACCCAGCGTCTCGTTCTCACCGCTACGGTTGGCAAGCCGAAGAGGCTGTTGATATCGCTCGTAATCAAGTTGCTGAGCTGATTAATGCCGATCCGCGTGAAATCGTGTTTACTTCTGGTGCAACTGAGTCTGACAACCTTGCAATTAAAGGTGTGGCTCACTTCTATCATAAGAAGGGCAAGCACATCATCACTAGCAAGACCGAACATAAAGCCGTTTTAGATACCTGTCGTCAGCTAGAGCGCGAAGGCTATGAAGTGACTTATCTTCAACCAGAGCCGAGCGGTCTGATCCCACTTTCTATGATTGAAGACGCGATGCGTGAAGACACAATCCTTGTGAGCATCATGCAGGTGAACAACGAGATTGGTGTTATCCAAGATATCGATGCAATCGGCGAGCTTTGTCGTTCACGTAAAATCATCTTCCATGTCGATGCAGCGCAAAGCGCTGGTAAATTACCTATCGACGTACAGGCGACCAAAGTTGATTTAATGTCAATCTCTGGTCACAAGATGTATGGCCCTAAAGGGATCGGTGCACTTTATGTTAGCCGTAAGCCACGTATCCGCTTAGAAGCAGCTATGCACGGTGGTGGACATGAGCGTGGTATGCGCAGTGGTACCTTAGCAACTCACCAAATTGTGGGGATGGGCGAAGCAGCTGCCATTGCTAAAGCCGATATGGAAACGGATAACGAGCGTATTCGTCGTTTACGTGACAAGTTATGGAATGGTATCAAGCATATCGAAGAGACCTATATCAACGGTGATATGGAAAAACGCGCTTGTGGCAGCCTAAACGTCAGCTTTAACTTCGTTGAAGGTGAGTCATTGATGATGGCGCTAAAAGACTTAGCCGTATCGTCTGGTTCGGCATGTACTTCAGCTAGTCTTGAACCAAGTTATGTACTGCGTGCATTAGGTCTAAATGACGAGATGGCACACAGCTCAATTCGATTCTCAATCGGTCGTTTCACGACAGATGAAGAGATCGACCATGCAATAGAAACGATTAAAGAGTCTATTGGTAATTTAAGGGAAATGTCTCCGCTTTGGGAAATGTTCAAAGACGGTATCGATCTGGACTCTGTTCAGTGGGCACATCATTAACCTTAGCTAAATTGACGAATAGATAAATTGGAGTTGTATCATGGCTTATAGCGAAAAAGTAATCGATCATTATGAGAATCCACGTAACGTGGGCTCATTCGATAAAAATGACCCATCAGTGGTTACGGGTATGGTTGGCGCGCCAGCTTGTGGTGACGTAATGAAGCTACAACTGCGTATCGATGATAACGGTATTATCGAAGACGCTAAGTTCAAAACTTATGGTTGTGGTAGTGCTATCGCTTCTAGCTCACTTGTGACTGAGTGGGTTAAAGGTAAAACAGTTGAAGAAGCCCGTGCGATTAAGAACACTGATATCGCAGAAGAGTTGGCATTACCGCCAGTTAAAATTCACTGTTCTATTTTGGCTGAAGATGCGATCAAGGCTGCGCTAGAAGAGTATAAAACTAAGCAATCTAAGTAATACCTGGAGTTAAGATGGCAATTAGTATCACTCCCGCTGCGGCTGACCGAGTTAAAAGCTTTTTAGCTAGTCGCGGCAAAGGTCTAGGCTTACGCTTAGGGCTTAAGACATCAGGCTGTTCCGGCATGGCTTATGTGTTGGAATTTGTTGATGATCTTAACGATGATGATGAGATCTATGATGTCGATGGTGTTAAAATCATCATCGATGCTAAGAGTTTTATCTATCTTCAAGGGATTGAGTTGGACTTTGTTAAAGAAGGTCTTAACGAAGGTTTCCAGTTCAATAACCCTAATGCGAAAGGTGAATGTGGCTGCGGTGAGAGCTTTACCGTTTAAGTCATTAAAAGTAAAACTATGAATTATTTCGAGCTGTTTAGTTTACTTCCTTCCTATGATGTCGACACCGCCTTACTTGCAGAGCGCTACCGCGAACTGCAACGGGCGGTTCATCCCGACAAGTTTGCTAACGCGAGTGAGCAAGATAAGCGTCTTTCTGTACAGCGTACAGCACAAATCAACGATGGTTTTCAAACGCTTAAAAACCCAATTCAGAGAGCTGAGCACCTTTTGGCACTGAAAGGTCTAGAGTTAAGCCACGAATCGACCACATTAAAAGATACTCAATTTTTAATGCAGCAGATGGAATGGCGCGAGTCACTCGAAGAGATCAAGCATAGCGATGATCCCGACTCAGAGATTGCAGAACTCTATGATTCTTTTGAGCAGTACGGTAAGCAAATTACCGCAGAGCTAAAGGGATTATTACTCAGTGAGCTTGAAGCGGATCATTTGCAGGCGGCAGATCAAATTCGTAAACTCAAGTTTATGGCAAAATTACAAGATGAGTTGACTAGAGTGGAAGACGCACTCTTAGATTAGTCAGCGGTCTTAATTTTATAATACTGTTGGCTCAAGATATTGAGCCAACATTTTTTTAAGTTGGATATATATGGCACTTTTGCAGATAGCAGAGCCTGGACAGAGCGCTGCTCCCCACCAACATCGTCTCGCAGTTGGGATCGATTTAGGCACCACTAACTCACTTGTTGCTGCGGTACGTAGCGGCGTGGCGAATACTTTACCCGATGAAGATTCACAGCATTCATTGCCTTCTGTCGTCCGATATACCCAAGACGGTGTTCAAGTTGGCCTTGAAGCAGAAGCTTTCTCTGCTCAAGATCCACAAAACACCATAGTGTCAGTTAAGCGCTTTATGGGCCGTAGCCTAGAAGATATTCAATCGGGCTTGCAGGCGTTACCGTACGCTTTCGAAGCGAGTGAAAACGGCTTACCGATTTTTGTGACGCCTAGTGGTAAAGTTAACCCAGTTCAAGTTTCCTCAGAAATATTAAAGCCGCTGGTGGCCCGTGCAGAGTCAACTCTTGGTGGCACATTGGAAGGGGTGGTCATTACCGTACCTGCCTATTTCGATGATGCACAACGTCAAGGCACAAAAGATGCTGCGTCATTAACTGGCGTTAAAGTATTGCGCCTATTAAACGAGCCAACAGCCGCAGCAATTGCCTATGGTTTAGACTCGGGTCAAGAAGGTGTGATTGCCGTTTATGACTTAGGCGGCGGTACATTCGATATCTCTATTCTGCGTTTGAACAAAGGCGTATTTGAGGTGTTAGCGACCGGTGGTGACTCAGCATTAGGTGGAGATGATTTCGACCACATGTTGCAAGCGCATTTCATCGAGCAATGGCAGATAAGCGCAGCTAGCGACAGTATGAACCGTAAAATGCAGATTGAAGCGAGACGCGTAAAAGAAGCATTAACGGATTCACCAGAGGCTGTTGCTTCAGTAGTTGATGACGAAGGCAATACGCTAACGTTAACCATTAGCCGCGATCTGTTTGATAGCTTAATCGGCAAATTAGTGAAGAAGACAATCAGTAGTTGCCGCCGTGCACTACGTGATGCCGGCGTTAGCAATGATGAAGTGCTTGAAACTGTGATGGTGGGTGGCTCGACTCGCGTACCTTTAGTTCGTCAGGAAGTCGAAAACTTCATGGGTAAGCAGCCGCTGACGTCTATCGATCCAGATCGTGTGGTGGCGATTGGCGCAGCGATTCAAGCCGATATCTTGGTGGGCAACAAGCCTGAGTCTGATCTGTTACTGCTCGATGTTATCCCGCTTTCTCTTGGCGTTGAGACCATGGGCGGTTTGGTTGAGAAGGTCGTTTCTCGTAACACCACGATACCCGTTGCTCGTGCACAAGAGTTCACCACCTTTAAAGATGGACAAACTGCGATGGCATTCCACGTAGTTCAAGGTGAGCGTGAGTTAGTGGCAGATTGTCGCTCACTTGCTAAATTTACCTTAAAAGGGATCCCGCCACTGGCTGCCGGTGCGGCACATATCCGTGTGACCTTCCAAGTAGATGCTGATGGTTTACTTAGCGTTACTGCGATGGAGAAGTCCACAGGCGTTCAAGCAAGCATTCAAGTTAAGCCATCTTTCGGCTTAAGCGATGAAGAAATTGGTAGCATGCTTAAAGACTCAATGGCCAATGCCAAAGAGGATATCACGCGTCGAATGCTAGCTGAGAAGCAAGTTGAAGCGGCACGCGTACTCGAGTCGCTCAATGCTGCATTAAATAAAGATGGCGATTTGCTATCGGCTGAAGAGTTAAGCGCTATTCAAACGAATATGGCTTCACTCGCTCAAATTGCGAGCGAAGACGATGCCGATGCGATTGAAGCGGCTATCGAAGCACTAGATACAGCGACGCAGGACTTTGCTGCTAAGCGTATGGATAATTCAATTCGACTCGCTCTGAAAGGGCAGTCGGTTGACAATATATAGGTAAGGTTATGCCACAAATTGTATTTTTACCCCATGAAGAATTATGTCCGGATGGCGCGGTAGTTGAAGCGAATGTCGGTGAAACAGTATTAGACGTTGCACTGCGTAACGGTATTCATATCGAGCACGCGTGCGAAAAGTCATGTGCTTGCACCACTTGTCATGTGATTATTCGTGAAGGCTTTGATGAGTTAGAAGAGAGCGACGAGCTAGAAGATGACATGCTAGATAAAGCATGGGGTCTTGAGCCTGAAAGCCGTTTATCTTGCCAGTCTCGTGTACCAGACGCCGATCTTGTCGTTGATATTCCTAAGTACACGATAAACATGGTTAGCGAAGGTTAATCCTTTGTCTGTTTAAGCCGTTTAAATAAAAAGCCAGTAGTCAGAACTACTGGCTTTTTTTGTTTTCAGTACAGCTAAAAATAAAGCGCTACAGTAAGGGGGATAGTCTATGTACGAAGCTTTCGCGTTTGTGCTCTAACACCTTATTGTCCATTGATGATATTGCTTACCAAGTCGTAGAAAGCAGGGAGAGGTGCAGTCCTTTTAATCACGGCTATTTTACTCTCAATGCTTATGCCGTGGGGGTAAGAATTTCATCTACTTAGTGTATTTTTTGGTAAATTCATTCAACGCTCGCTCAGTGATTAAACCTTTATACAGATAGGTATTATACTGATTAATATCAGTTTGAGCCCAAGGAGCCTCCTATGAAGCTAAAATGGATTGATTCGTTAGAGATAGCACTGCAATTAATCGACAAATATCCGGACGTTGAACCTGAAACGATTCGGTTTACTGATCTTAATGAGTGGGTATTAGGCCTTGAGGCTTTTGATGACGATCCGACTCATTGTAATGAAAGAGTGCTAGAAGCCATCCAAGCAAACTGGATTGCTGAGAAGTGACGCATTAATGCTCAATGCGGTCAAAGTGTGACCTGCATCTTGTCTGACTTCCTTGGCGGGGGGAAAGCCGTCTTGTTTTGATCCGTATCAATAGCCCTATGGCAGATCCACTTTAGCCTAGCGTTATGTGGTGATTGATTTTAAGTTAAGCCATTAAATTACAATATCAAACAAAAAAGGAAGTTCGTATGCGTAAGTTATTACTAGCAGTATTGTTATTACCTATGTCCGTAATGGCACATGAGGGCCACGGTGGCGTGGGATTATTTCATCATTTTGTTGATCTTGCTCCTGCGATAGCCTTGCTAGCGGTACTTGCGGTAGGCTTTATTTGGGTTAAAAACCGCAAGTAATCAACTTTAGGTTGATTGGCTTCTATTGTCATTCAATTGTTTAGTAGTTGCTGTTTTATCTAATTAAACAGGTTGGAATCGCGATAAAGTGTGAGCCGCTCGCGATTTTTCCGTTTCGATATCGGACTTATCTCAACTAGATTGGGGCTTAAGGGTAGGCAATGGGCCTTTAATTTCGTATAATCCGCGCGAAAATTAAAACCCGTTTATATAAGAAGGAAGCTTTTCATGGCTATCGAACGTACTTTTTCTATCATTAAGCCTGATGCAGTTGCAAAAAACCACATTGGCGCTATCTACAACCGTTTTGAAACGGCTGGCCTGAAAATCATCGCTTCTAAAATGGTTCACCTAAGCCAAGAGCAAGCTGAAGGCTTTTACGCTGAGCACAGCGAGCGTCCATTCTTTGGTGCGCTAGTTGCATTTATGACTTCTGGTCCTATCTGTGTTCAAGTTTTAGAAGGCGAAAACGCTGTTCTTGCTAACCGTGAAATCATGGGTGCAACTAACCCAGCTGAAGCTGCTCGTGGCACTATCCGTAGTGATTTCGCTGATAGCATCGATGAAAACGCAGTTCACGGTTCAGACGCTGTAGCATCTGCAGAGCGTGAAATCGCGTACTTCTTCAGCACTGAAGAGCTATGCCCACGCACTCGTTAATTCGAATGTGTTAAACAAAAAAGGAGCCATTTGGCTCCTTTTTTGTTTTCAGTGGCTATCTTAGCTCATCAATTATACCAATTAGTATAAGAATCTGATCTACTCAGAGCGATTTTTGGCAAACCAATTCAAGGCGAATAGCTGCAATAATGGTGTTCCCTTATAAAGCTAGTCAACGCAGAAGTAGGCAGCCAAAAACGCTTCATAATGGCAAGTTTTAGCGGTTATGATGCAGTAACTCTTAATGAACAAAGAGCGAGATTAACCTCAGAACAACTATGCTCCTCAATCGTTGCGAGCTGCATGAGGGGAACTAATGTCATTAAAGCTGAAGCACGTAATGACCTTGCTTCAAAACCGCTAAACTCTCGTTGAGTGACTAAATGCTTATAGTGATTGGTATTGCTCGATCATGTCTATAGGTTGGTATTTTGCGTCAGAATGGCCATATTGTCAGTACTATCACGATAGAGCCATTAGGCTTCAGGAAAAGACGGCTAAGTTAATTTCAACTAATGGTAAAACTTAGTCACCATTCGCCATCGCTCACTTCAATATGTCAAACGTGACCATCTCTCAATATCGACTGCTTCTTCCTACCACAACTCTCAAACAATAAGTGCAAGCTTAGATAGATAACAAGATTACAATGTATTTTTGATAGCCAGTGACTAAGTCTCTGCTAGTAAGAAGGCATTGGCTTTGCACTTAGTGGATTTTTTAACTCTAGCTTCTACCTAGTTCACATAACAGTATGTACGATTAACTGCAATGCGTTGCTTTGGTGACTTATTATATCGATTTTATTTCAGTAAGTAGTTTTTTGGTTTTTTATTTGTTGAACTCATCACTAATCCTTCTGCTTTTTATTTCAGTGATGGTGGAAGGATCGTTTTAATTCTATTTAACTCCACATATTAAAAAATAACTAAAAAGCGCTCATGGCGTCATATTTGTTTTTAAGATGTTAATTTTTTCAATTAATGGAATCCGCTATTTTACAGAATAAAAATGAAAAGCAGGGGTGAATATCGCTGATACAAATAGAGGCAATTGTAATAAAAATGTTTATTTTGTATTGCGCTGGTTTTAACATTGTCTCGTGGGTTAATTGAGCTATTTCTTATATCTAAATCTCTACTGTTGAGTTTTTTTGCTGTTTTCTTATAGATTGGGTATTAATCGTTATGTTAATTCGATTAACAATTGTCACCATTGAGTAACATTTTAAATTTAATGCTGTTGTTAAAGTAATGAAGTTTATTGATTTATTTGTTACACAGGAAGCGTTGTTTAAGTGCTTGTTTTTTAAGTTTATTTCTGTTTTGTCTAGGTGCTATTGTTAAGTTGTTTGTATCAATTAATATCTTTATAGTTATTTTTATGTGATATCGGTTGACTTAAAAGTTAAATTTAAACAGTATTTATTGCGAAGTGATTAACTTCCTTTTAAAGAATAAAAAATAAATATAACTATTCTGGCATTTGATAATGCGGAATATGAGGGGATAAATATGAACTCAGTAACCTTAACCGCAAAAGCAGTACGTCGTAGCTTTATAGCCGCTGCCGCGACAAGTGTTGCTTTATCTGGATTTGCATTTGCAGAAGAAGCTGTAGATGAAAAAGTAGAACGCATCGAAGTAACCGGTTCGCGTATTAAGCAAGTTGATATGGAAACAGTTTCTCCAGTGACTGTTATTAATGCAGCTGATATTGCTATGACGGGTGAGAAAACAGTTGCTGACGTATTAAATAACTCGGCAATTAACAGTTTCGGTTCATGGCGTGGTACATCGGGCTATGGCGCGGGTGCAAGCTCAACAAGCAGTGTTAACCTTCGTGGTCTGGGTTCTTCTGCAACACTTGTACTGTTAGATGGCCGTCGTATGCCTGGTACCAGTTCTAGCTCTGGTTCTGTAGCTGATACATCATCTATCCCTATGGCAATTGTTGAGCGTATTGAAATTCTTCGCGATGGTGCATCGGCTGTTTATGGCTCTGATGCCGTAGCGGGTGTGGTTAACATCATTACCAAGAAAGAATTTGATGGTGTTCAGCTAGATTACAGCACTGAAATGCCTGAAATTGACGGTGGCGACGCAAATCGTTTATCTATCGCAACCGGTTATAACACTGACAAGGGTAACATCACCCTAACTTATGAGTATTACGGTACTGATGCGGTTATGGACCGCGATGTTTGGAACTTAGATGATCCTTCATATAACGCATATAGTAGCTTCAGCTCTGTTCCTAACTATAAGACTGCATCGGGTGACTGGGGAAGCAACCAGGAGATGTGTGCCGAGACTGAAAATGTTGTAGCAGACAGCGCTGGACGTTGTTTATACAGTTACGGTGAGGTGACTAAGCTTTTTGGTGATGTGACTCGTAACTCTTTGTTATCGAACTTCAACTATGAAATCACTGATGACATCCAGTTTAGAGGTCGTGCATCAGCTTCTTTAGCTGAAACTGAGACGCGCTATGCGGGTACGCCTGTATCGACTAACATCCCTACAATGAGTAAGGACAATATCTACAACCCAACGGGTGAAGATATCACTGAGATCCGTATGCGTTCAGTGCAGATCGGAGAGCGTGATACCCTCACTGAAACCAACAACTTCGATATTCTTGCAGGCCTTGTAGGTTATGCAGAAGTGGGCAACGGACTCGACTGGGAAGCGAATGTTCAGCATTCAACTTCGACAACTAATTCATTCAACTACAACCTAGTTAACGATAACTTAATCCAGCAAGGCATTGATTCTGAGAAGTATGATATTTTCAACACTTCTGGCATGAGCTATGCGGAATGGGATCAGCAGATGACTGAACTATATCGTAGTGCGGCTCACACTGGTGTTTATCAGGGTAAGTTTGAAAGTACTCAGCTTGATGGTTTGGTTTCAACATTAATCATGGAAAATGATAGTGTAACTCTTGCTATGGTCGCTGGCGCTGAGTATGAGATGATCGACTTTAAGCAAACCAGTGATCCTGAGTCTGCAGCGGGGATCATCTCAGGTGGTTCTGGTGGTGATGACGTCGATGCTACACGTGATCGTACCGCGGGTTACTTAGAATTCCAAATGGGCTTACCAGCTGATATTGAAGTGTCTGCAGCCGTTCGTTATGAGCGTTATGAGCAGGAAGGCACACTAACAGGTGCAGAAGGTGAAGTGGTTAATTCATCTACCTTCGATGCGGTTGTTCCAAAGTTTGGTCTGAGCTGGCGCCCAGTAGATTCACTACTTCTTCGTGCAAGCTATGGTGATTCTTTCCGTGCGCCTAACATGGGCGAGATGTTCTCATCACAAGCGCTAAGTTTTGAAAAGGCGGTTGATAGCCTATGGTGTAACACCCCAGGTAATGACGACGAGAACTACTGTAATACCAACAACCAGCATAAGACTTGGTACGGTGGTAACCCAAATCTAGAAGCGGAAGAGGGCAATTCATTCACTCTTGGTGGTGTGTGGAACGTAACCGATGATTGGAACATTGAACTTTCTTACTACTCAATCACTTATGACAATAAGATTGAATCAGTAAGTGTTGATGATATCTTACGTGATGAATTACGTGATGGTTCTTCTCCATATGTGACTCGTGGTCCAGACGGTCAGATTGAATACATCGAGTCTGGTGTACGTAACATCGCAACGGTTGAGACTTCAGGTATCGACTTTGTGACAGCATATAACCTAGAGACAGGTTTCGGTGACTGGAACTTTAAAGTAGATCTATCACACGTAATCGATTTCAAGAAGCAAGACGACGCTGAATCTGAAATGATTGATTACGCAGGTGTTGTCGATACGCCAGACTGGCGTGGTAACTTCGCCGCTTCATGGAGCTATGATGATTTCCAAGCAGCATGGACTACGGTATACATTGGCAGCCAGTCTGCAGAGTACTATCGTGAACTATCTGATTGGGATGGCTATGAAGACTACTCAAGCTACTTTAAGCACAACGTACAGTTTGCTTATAACCACGCGCTAAACGGTACGATTACTGTAGGTGTCAACAACGTGTTCGACGCTGAGGCGCCAAACTACTACACTTACGCCGATTACCGTGATGTGAATGTAGGTCTATACGATGTATTAGGTCGTACATACTACTTACGTATCAGCCAGAAGTTCTAATCTCAATTTGATACCATTAGTTCGGTAATCAAAGTTAGATAATAAAAAACCTCCGCATGTCGGAGGTTTTTTTATGGGGAAAACAAAATGCTCCAAGAGACAAAACCTTGTTCATTAAGTCGTGCATTCTGGTTTCGGAATTTAGCGGGAACAGATCTACAGTGTGGGTTACTAGTCAACGAAATTTCTTAAATGTGCCTACATAGCGACTTAACGAAGACATATTCTTATTTTAGATATGGATATAGATCACAAAAAACAATAATAAACACGTGTTACCTCCCATAAGCGTTTTGTGCTTCCTTTTTAGCATGGTTGCGGATTTCAGTTAAAAATTAATCAGTTAGATAAGCGTTTCATATCATGGTTATTCGCTGCACTTATGGTTTCAGCGTTTGGTTATTTGTCACAATGCCCGGCTTTATATAGATGAAATATATAAGGTTTAACACTTATATTTTGCTTAAAACTGCAAGTTCTTATGGGGGGGAATTGTAATGAAAAGAACTGGAAGTGGAGTGTTATTGGTCAGCTTGCTGCCAATCATGCCCGTATTTGCAGCTAATGCTGATTTACCTACAGACTCAAATACTAATATTACCAACACTAGCACATTTGTACCTGTTGAAACGCCGAATTGGTATGTTGGTGCTAGAGGTGGATTCTCTGAATTTCACGGTGCCTGTGCTAAAAATGCTATCGACTGCGATGATAACTCTATGGGTTACGGACTATATGGTGGTTATCAATTTAATGACTGGTTTGCCCTTGAAGCTGGGGCTACCAATTACGGCACGATATCGGCGCTATATCAAGGGGGCTACACCAAGGCGAATATGTCTGGTGCAGAGCTAACGGCAAAGTTTTCATATGGCTTAACCGAGCGCGTAGCCCTATATGCTCGATTAGGTGGAGCTTATCAATATATTGATAGAGAAACGTCATGGGCGGGTGACTCAAAACCATCTGGCTGGGGGCTAACAACCGCAGTCGGGCTTGATTATAAGCTAACAGAGCGTTTATCTGTTCGGGCTGAATATCAGTTTATAGGCGATGCAAATGATAATCGCGCATCTTCAGACGCTTACTTTGGTTCGCTAGGTCTAACCTATCGCTTTGGCTCCGCTGCAAGAGCTACCACAAGTGCTACCGTAAAAACCATTCCTGCTGTAATTACAACAAATGCAAATCCTGTTGTTGTGCCTGCCACGGTGACTCGAGTTTTATTGGATTCTGATTTTGACTCCACTTCGTTCCATGATGACTCTAATGAGTTACCACCATTGATTGAAAAAGCCAAACAAAGCCAAGGAACGGTCGTGATCACGGGTAATGCCGACAGTAAAGGTGTCATGGGATATAACCAAACCTTATCAGAGAAGCGTGCGCAAGCCGTTGGCAATCATTTAATTTCAAAAGGTGTGGATGCCGAGCGTATTACCGTTCGAGGCAACGGCGAACTTAGACCCAAAGCGAGTAATGACACTGCCGAGGGGAGAGCGTTGAACAGAAAAACAGAGGTAGAGTTTAAATCTAAAGCACACGTTAATACTGGAGAGCCACAATGAAACGATTAATACAATTTTTTTCACTGATGCTTATAGCAGTGTTAACCCTTACCGCATGCGGTAGCGATGATAAAGGGTTAGTAGCTGGACCAGATGAAAGCACAGTTGTGAGCTTACAAGTTACACCAGCCATTGCACAAAGCCCGGCAGGTTTAAGTTTGCAATACAAAGCGTTAGCAAAGATGAGTGATAACACTGTTGTTGATGTGACCACCGATAGCGCATTGTCTTGGAGCAGCAGCGACAGCAATATTGCAACTATCGACACCGATACAGGCATCGCAACCAGTGTTGCAGTCGGTACGGTCACCATTACTGCCTCGGGCAGTGTGGATGGTAGTACTTTTGCTGAGTCGGTAGAGTTGATCGTGACAGATGCAATCGTTATGAACCTACAAGTGACGCCAGCGAATACCAGTATTGCAGCTGGATTAGAGCAAGCCTTTACTGCACAAGCATTAATGTCAGACTCAAGTGTGCTAGATGTGACGACGAATGCTGCATTGTCTTGGAGCAGTAGCGACAGCAATATTGCAACTATCGATACCGATACAGGTATCGCAACCGCTGTTGCAATCGGTACCGTTACCATTACCGCCTCGGGTAATGCTAATGGCGCTGAATTTACTGCATCTGCTGAGCTGACGGTAACGGATGCCACTGTAACCAGTCTACAAATCACGCCAACTCAGGCTAGTGTGGTAGCAGGGTTAGAGCAAGCTTTTACTGCACAAGCATTAATGTCAGATTCAAGTGTGTTAGATGTGACCACCGATAGTGCATTGTCTTGGAGCAGTAGCGACAGCAATATTGCAACTATCGATACCGATACAGGTATCGCAACCGCTGTTGCAATCGGCACCGTTACCATTACCGCCTCGGGCAGTGCTAATGGCGCTGAATTTACTGCATCTGCTGAGCTGACGGTAACGGATGCCACTGTAACCAGTCTACAAATCACGCCAACTCAGGCTAGTGTGGTAGCAGGGTTAGAGCAAGCCTTTACTGCACAAGCATTAATGTCAGACTCAAGTGTGTTAGATGTGACCACCGATAGTGCATTGTCTTGGAGCAGTAGCGATACCAATATTGCAACTATCGATACCGATACAGGCATCGCAACCGCTGTTGCAGTCGGTACCGTTACCATTACTGCCTCGGGCAGTGCCAATGGCGCTGAGTTTACTGCATCTGCTGAGCTGACCGTCACGGATGCCACTGTAACCAGTCTGCAAATCACACCACTGGATGCCACTGTAGTCGCAGGGTTGGAGCAAGCCTTTACAGCGCAAGCGTTAATGTCAGATTCAAGTGTGTTAGATGTGACCACCGATAGTGCATTGTCTTGGAGCAGTAGCGATACCAATATTGCAACTATCGATACCGATACAGGCATCGCAACCGCTGTTGCAGTCGGTACCGTTACCATTACTGCCTCGGGCAGTGCCAATGGCGCTGAATTTACTGCATCTGCTGAGCTGACGGTAACGGATGCCACAGTAACCAGTCTGCAAATCACACCACTGGATGCCACTGTAGTCGCAGGGTTGGAGCAAGCCTTTACTGCACAAGCGTTAATGTCGGACTCAAGTGTGTTAGATGTGACCACCGATAGCGCATTGTCTTGGAGCAGTAGCGATACCAATATTGCAACTATCGATACCGATACAGGCATCGCAACCGCTGTTGCAGTCGGTACCGTCACCATTACTGCCTCGGGCAGTGCTAATGGCGCTGAATTTACTGCATCTGCTGAGCTAACGGTTACACCTGCTACCGTGACGACTATTGAGGTAACGCCTAAAGTAGGAAAAGTGCCTGAAGGAAAAACCTTAGCTTATACTGCCACCGCATTGTTTTCTGACGGTTCAACACTAGACGTGACGGCTGAAGCCTTGGTTTCTTGGAGCAGCAGTAATATCGCTGTAGCAACAATCGATAATGACACTGGCGTTGTTACTGGTGAAGCGATTGGTACTACAGATATCACTGCCTTAGCTGTATTTGAGAGCAACACATTTAAAGATACAGTGCCATTAAGTGTTATAGCGTTTATTCCTTATCACCGCCCCCTTTTGGCAAGTGAGACACACTTTGATGAGTCAGTCGACTCTAAAGAGTATATTGTTTATACCGACGAGTTCGGTAACCAAGTAACAGGCCCAACAGAGTATGGCTATGCAGCTTTAAAAGTAGAAACAGCAATTGATGAATGCCAAAGAAGAGGAAAGCAGCTAGTTTCTAACGCTAATCAATTTAATGACTATATGAATGAACACCATGCAGAAGCATCAACTTGGCCGTTAGTTCGTTTCTTTTGGACGTCAGAATTAGACACTGACGAGGTAGGTTCATGGTTTAATTATCGTTTAGCTATCGGTGAATTGGCAGGACCTGGAGGGTTTGAAATACGAGGGCAAGATCCAGATTCTAAGGCCTTTGTCGTATGTGAAAACTAACTTACTGGAGAACATAAGCGCCTCATATAACCACTGAGTATGATGTTTAGTCTAGTGAGTAATAGCACTTGGGATTAACCGCCACTACGTAGCTATAAACGATAAAAATGCCTCTAGTTAGTAGAGGCATTTTTTTATATATTTTTACTGAATGTCGAATAGTCATTTATGTTTGATGCTTTCTAGGTAGTCTCCAAGACAATGATGTCAACGTAGCTTTCTTATTTGAAGGACTAAGCTGAGATTGGAAAGTTGGTTTAGATACTTCAATTCTTAACAAATATGAAGAATTTGACCAAAACTGTGTAACTGTTGATTATCGCAGTTATATACATGGTGACGTATACGCTAAGCTAAATACTGACTTTAACTTAATAGTGACAGCTTCAGCCTTAGGTCGTACATACTACTTACGTATCAGCCAGAAGTTCTAACCTCAATTTGATACCATTAGTTCGGTAATCAAAGTTAGATAATAAAAAACCTCCGCATGTCGGAGGTTTTTTATGGGTAAATCGCGAGTAATTATAGCGAATGCGTGGCGAGTTAGAATTAATGATTAAGTCTTAACTCCTGCCTATGCTGCCGCTTGAATTGTCCACTACAGCTAATGCAACGCTGCTCTAACGGATCCTTAGCTAGCTGCTCGGGTTCGATATTACTCTCACAATCACTGCACACACCGTATAAACCAATCTCAAGCTGACAGCGAGCCGCATCGAGGCTCATCAACTTTAAAAACAGCGGGTGCTCGCACAGGTGAACATCAGTCATCACTTGAATGAGCTCACAAAGAGAATAATCATGCTGTTCCATTAGCTTGGCTTGCATTTCGGGGAGTGCACCAATCTTCGCTCTTAGTTCCGACTCGATCTCGGACAAGGTTTGTTTGATATGGTTTGTACTCACTTAGGTCGCCTACAATTATTAACTTTACGGCTTTTTAGTCTAAACATGCAGGCGTGATGCGTTATGACTAAGATCAATTCAGCGCTATATTTTGCGGATCTACTGCAATTAAATGCTAATTAATTCACTAAACGATCGTTTAAATCTTGTTATATCAGTGATGAGCTCATTATTTATTTTAAACATTCTTAGTGATTGAAACGCTTAAAAAGCTCACTGGATTGTCTATGTTGGCGATTTTAAGCGCTAAATTTCGTTACCTAAACCTTCTTGTGCACCTTGTAACACCTTGATGATCTCATCGGCTGTTTTATACACCCTTAACTCTCTAAACAGTTCATCGGCTTCTGGATATTGGCGATTTAGGTAGCTAAACCACTGCTTAATTCGCGCGGGATAATAGGTGCTTTTTCTGCCTTCTAATTCACGATTAGTGTAGTCAAGCATCAGGCCCAGAGATTGCTGCCAAGTGAAGGCTGCATCGCCCTTGATATGCGCAGCAAGGTTTGGCAGTGAAATCGCTCCACGTCCAACCATTACGCTATCACAACCTGTAACTTCCATGCAGCGCTGGGCATCGTCACGATTCCAGATCTCACCATTAGCAATGACTGGGATAGGTAACTTTGCATTGATGTCAGTGATATATTCCCAATAAGCTGGCGGTTTATAACCATCAACTTTACTGCGAGCATGTACGGCAAGTTCACTGGCACCCGCTTCATAAATGGCGAGTGCATTTTCCATATAGAGTGATTTATCGTTAAAGCCTAAACGGATCTTGGCCGTTACCGGCTGATCACTCGGCACGGCCTCGCGCATGGCTTTGACTACTTTATATAGTTGCTCTGGGTATTGCAGCATTACTGCACCACCGTTGCTACGGTTAACCATCTTTGCCGGACAGCCAAAATTAACATCAACGCCTTTTGAACCTAACTCCACGGCTCTAATGGCATTTTCTGCCATCCAATTGGGATCTTGGCCAAGTAGCTGCACTCGTACAGGCGTACCAGACAAGGTTTGGCCACCAGTTTGTAATTCAGGACAGATACGATAAAACACCTTCTCAGGTAGCAGTTGGTCCACAACACGAACAAACTCGGTGACCATAAGATCATAAGGGTTAATAGCAGAGAGGATCTCTCGCATTAAATCATCTACAACGCCTTCCATAGGCGCCAAAATTATTCGCACTGAACTGTCCAACATATCGGTATCTTTAAGGGCGCCGCATTCTACCTCATCTTAAACTCTCGGCCAAATAGACTGGGCTATTTTGTTTGTAAGCAATCGAGCGATGGCTCTGCTTTTGTCTTAATGTTAATGCTTCACAGCCTCATCAAGCTATGCAAGCAGTTACATGTTAATCAGATTGTAGAAAAAATTATGTTTAAACACTTAGATAAGACTAAGCTGACTCTCGGGTATTATTTGACCTATCAGCTTTCATGAGTCATAAATGTGATGGATGTAAAACTTTTGAAATTAAAATGTTGGTTAGCGGGTCTAGTTAAGCAAGCCAGCAAATTACCTTGTTGGTAACCGATCCAATGTTGATTATGTAAGAGGGAAGAGATCATGAAATTAGTAAATAAAACTGCAATCACTGTCGCTGTTGGTGCTGTTGTAATGGGAAGTGCATTGGCGACGAGTGTGCAAGCGGGCCCATTTGGCTATAGTGAGATGCAAGCCGGTTACCAGTTGCTTGAAGGTGAAGGTAAGTGCGGCGAAGGTAAGTGTGGCGCCGATAAGAAAAAGAGCAAAGAAGGTAAGTGCGGCGAAGGTAAATGCGGCGCTGACAAGATGAAAGCTAAAGAAGGTAAGTGTGGCGAAGGTAAATGTGGTGCCGACAAGATGAAAGCCAAAGAAGGTAAGTGCGGCGAAGGTAAATGTGGGGCTGACAAGATGAAAGCCAAAGAAGGTAAGTGTGGCGAAGGTAAATGTGGTGGTGAGAAAAAAGCAAAAAAAGAAGGTAAATGTGGTGAAGGTAAGTGTGGCGGTGCTAAGTAAATCGTCTTGATAGTTGAACGGGCCAGCTCGAGCTGGCCCTATTTGTATAGTTGATCCGATGTAAGCAGGCAACAGTATGACAAATGGCAGCAAAGTGAATAAGGGACAGGTTGGATTAGGCCTTAGGCGAGAGATGTTAGATGAGTTTTGCCAAGGCGTGCCTTCAGAAATCGACTTTTTCGAGGTAGCACCCGAAAACTGGATGACGTTAGGAGGCAAGTTTGGTCGTCAGTTTAGAGAATTGACCGAAAAGCACGAGTTTTACTGTCATGGTTTATCTCTATCAATCGGTAGCCCTGCGCCGCTTGATGTTCAGTTCGTCAAAAACGTTAAAGACTTTTTAGACCTGCACCAGATGAAAGTCTATTCAGAGCATTTGAGCTACTGTTCTGGGACGGGTCATATGTATGATCTAATGCCAATTCCCTTTACATCAGAAGCGGTTATGCATGTGGCGAAGAGAGTGAAACAAGTGGAAGACATTATTGAAAGGCCGTTAGTGTTGGAAAATGTTTCCTTTTATGCCGCCCCTAGTGCCGAGATGTCGGAAGCTGAATTTGTTACAGCGGTAATGGAAGAGGCCGACTGCAAGATGCTCTTGGATGTTAATAACATCTATGTCAATTCAATTAACCATCAATATGATGCGCTTGAGTTTTTAAAAGCGATGCCGACTGAGAGGATCGCCTATCTACACATTGCCGGACATTATGAAGAGGCTGAGGATTTAATCGTTGATACCCATGGGGCTGATATCGTTGATCCTGTTTGGAAACTACTCGAAGAGTGTCACCAGTACCATGGTGTGTTTCCTACGTTATTAGAGCGCGATTTCAATATCCCTAAAACCAGCGATTTATTACTGGAAATTAATCAAATTCATGACTATCAAAATCGACACGTTGCGAGTTTGAAAAGGAGTGCCTAATGAACTTTGTTGATGTTCAGCAGAACTTTATGGATTACATTAAAGATCCTTCTCACCCCTTACCTGACGGCATCGAGGCGCGCCGTATGAAAATCTATCGAGAGTTATTTTTCAATAATCTTGATGGTTTCATCTCCAATGCTTTCCCAGTACTAAAGAGTCTCTATAACGAGCAAGATTGGCTAGATATTGTCCAGAAATTCTTTGCAACTCACGACTGCCGTACTCCTATTTTTATTGAGATCGCTCAAGAGTTTTTGCTTTTTTTGCAAACAGAATACCAAGCGACTGAAACTGATCCGCCATTTATGCTCGAACTGGCTCACTACGAGTGGTTAGAGTTGGTGGTGGCCGTTGCTCAGGATAATCATCAGCAGAAGCTTATTAAAGGCGAAGAACCTTCATTAGAGCGTATTAGGTTATGCGTTTCAGCAACATCTCATATTGCACAATATGCGTATGATGTGCAGCACATTAGCCCTGATTATTGCCCTAAAGAACCGAGTGAAGCACCTCAGTACTTTTGTATTTATCGCGACTTAAGTGAAGAGGTTCGATTTTTACAGTTAAACCCATTAACTGCTCAGGTACTCGCTTATCTGTCACAGTATGAGAGCTTAAGCTATGGGGAGCTGCTAGATTGGTTGATACAAACTTTTCCCCAAATTGAAGCAGATGTTTTGAAACAAGGTTGTTTACAGTTACTTACTGACTTGAGCTACAAGGGGATAATTAAAGAGTTTATCGCTCAATAGGCTTCCCATTCCTAAATCGGATCTCTATAATGACCGCAAAAATTGATCTAGATCAATTTTGCGGTCAACAATAATAAGAGAGGAAGCCATGAGTCAGCCGTTTAAAGACCCATTTAACATTGTTTACTTTATTAGCTTTATTCTTGTAATGCTTATCCCAACATTACCCGCTAGCTTATCTTGGTTAAAGGTTATGGGCTTAATTTAATCCGATTTTAAGCCAATCTCGGTTATACTGGCCACTCGATATTGAGTGGCTTTTTGTTTTTTAGGATTGATTGATGGCGTTAAAGCGTGGCTTTTTTCTTGTTTTTGGACTTTGCAGCTTAGCCTTGGGGCTGTTAGGTATTCTGTTACCCGTATTGCCTACCGTGCCGTTTATTTTACTTGCAGCCTATTGCTTTGCCCGCTCTAGCGATAGACTTTATCAATGGCTTATGAGTCACCCTTGGTTTGCTGATGCATTGCAAAACTGGCAGGCGCAGGGGGCTATCCGCAAAAGCTTAAAAAAGAAAGCCTATATAGTAAGTGGCTTGAGTTTTTTTACCAGTATCGTGATTGTTCCTCTGATCTGGGTAAAAGTGATGTTGGCTTGTCTCGGTACCGGTTTAATAATCTATTTGAGAAGTATTCCTGAAATCGACGGATGATATTTCACTGTATTGTTTCATCATATTGAAACTTAAGCGCAATTGTTGCTTACCTGTAACCGTCTCCCCCTAAAAGAACAATCGGCAAATAAAATACCCTAGACTGAGACTACACTTCTCGCGTTAGTAGGTTGCAACTCATCATAAAGCGGCTTAAGCTTGGTGCCGATTTTTACACTTCGATGACATCTATACTGGCATAATCAAATTTGGGGCTGGGGATGTCAGCAAACTAAAGTAGATTAAGTAAAGAATTATGGTAATGAATACTGACAGCTTGGCACTAATAAAGAACAGCATTAAAACCATCCCTAACTATCCTAAAGAGGGGATCTTGTTTAGAGATGTGACTAGCTTATTAGAAGATCCACAAGCCTATAAACTCACCATTGGCCTTTTAGTGGACCACTATAAAGATCAAGGATTTACTAAAGTTGTCGGTACTGAAGCGCGCGGCTTTTTGTTTGGTGCGCCGTTAGCGCTAGAATTGGGCATTGGTTTTGTACCCGTTCGTAAGCCTGGTAAGCTGCCAAGAGAGACGATTTCAGAGAGCTATGAGCTTGAATATGGTCATGACGTACTAGAGATCCACGTTGATGCGATTAATGCCGAAGATAAGGTATTGGTTATCGATGACTTACTTGCAACTGGCGGCACTATCGAAGCGACAGTTAAACTTATTCGTCAGTTAGGCGGAAGTGTAAACGATGCCGCTTTCGTTATTTCATTGCCAGACCTTGGTGGTGAGCAGCGTCTTGAGAAGATGGATCTTAAGTTGGTGAGCCTTTGTGAGTTCGATGGCGAATAAGCCATTAGGCTGCTGTCACACGCAGCAGTGCTAAAGAGTCGAACAAACTGTCGATTCTTTATCTTAAAAGGTGATTTTATCACCGCCAAATCGCTCCTTAGACGCTTGAGATAGCATGTAAAAGCGTTGCATGTTATTGTTCCAAGATGTCGAGGAGCGTGCTCCCGAAACCATATTCATGACACGTTGGGGAGTTCCATGTCATATCAGGTGTTGGCCAGAAAATGGCGCCCTGCCACATTTGAGCAAATGGTTGGTCAATCTCATGTTTTACATGCATTAACCAACGCGCTCACTCAGCAAAGATTACATCATGCCTATCTGTTTTCCGGTACTCGAGGAGTAGGGAAGACCAGTCTCGCGCGTCTTTTTGCAAAGGGCCTTAACTGTGAACAAGGCGTCACCGCTACGCCATGTGGAAAGTGTTCTGCCTGCGTTGAGATTGCCGAAGGTCGATTCGTTGACTTGATTGAGGTCGATGCGGCATCAAGAACTAAGGTTGATGATACCCGAGAACTGCTCGATAACGTGCAGTACAGACCGAGCCGTGGCCGCTATAAGGTATACCTTATCGATGAAGTCCACATGCTATCTCGAAGCAGTTTTAATGCTCTACTTAAAACCTTAGAAGAGCCGCCGGAACATGTAAAATTCTTACTGGCGACCACCGATCCACAGCGTCTGCCAGTGACGGTGTTATCTCGTTGCTTACAGTTTAACCTCAAGAGTTTAACGCTAGATGAGATTGTGGCGCAGTTAAGTCATATTTTAACGGCAGAGCAACTGAGTTTTGAACCATCGGCATTAACCCTGTTAGCCAAAGCGGCTAACGGTAGTATGCGAGATGCGTTAAGCCTTACGGATCAAGCGATTGCATTTGGTGCAGGTCAAGTCAAACTAGAGCAAGTACAAACGATGCTCGGTAGCATCGACGAGAAACATGTCATTGCCTTGTTAGAAGCGTTAGCCAAAGCCGATGTGATGGATTTGATGCAAGTCACAGCTAAGGTGTTGTCATTTGGTGCAGAACCAGAAGAGGTGCTGCGTAGCTTACTTGAGCTATTACATCAGATCACATTGACACAATTTGCACCCGCAGCGGCGCAGATGTCACTGTATAGTGAGCAGATCAAGGCGTTTGCTCAGCAACTGTCAGCAGAGCAGGTACAGCTTTACTATCAATTGCTGCTCACTGGGCGTAAAGACTTACCCCACGCGCCAGATCCAAAGTCAGGGTTAGAGATGGCACTGCTAAGAGCCGTGACCTTCGTACCTGAAAAGCCAGTGACCCGCTGGGCGGTTGAGTCAAAGTCAGAGATAAGCCTACCTAAGGTTGGTGAAAGTCAGACCTTATCAGCTCCTAGTATCAGTCAAGGTGTGAATGATGCTCCTGCTGCACAAGCGGTTTCTTCAACAGTTTCAAGCACTGAGGCTGAAGGAGTTGAGCCTGCCTCGCCGGGAAAGTTACAAGGAGTGACCTCTTTAGCTCATGAAAGTGAGCAACCGAGTGTGCAGCCTAGCCAAACCGAAGCAACGCAAGAGCAAAATGAAACAAGATTAGAGCAGCCAGACGAAGCCCTCAATAGCGAGATGGCTATGATAATGAGCCAAGCTCAGAGTCAGGGGTTTAATCAAGAGGACTCATCGAGCGCACAGGTCACAGAGTCGCTACCAAGGGCTGAGCTCAAAGCCGATGCAGCTATGACCACTGAGGTTGTAGAAGAGTCTGAACAAACACCCGTAGAGCCGACAGTTGCAAAGACGCAGCATGTTGACGCGGCAGAAGCAAAAGCAGAGCCAGAGCCAGAGCCAGAGCCAGAGCACAACAATGTTGCTGACGATAACTCAGTTCAATCAGATTACAGTTATGATGATTTAGCCTCTTACGCAGATTATGCTGGAGCTTATAGTGATCCAGGTAATGACTTTGGCAGTGAAGATTATGGCTTTGATAGTGGTTACGAACAGGGCTATCAAAGTAGTCAACCAGCTAGTCAAAGTACAACGGAGTCCGCACCGAGTGATCCGCAGCCGCTAAAGCAATCAGCTGTTATCGTGTCATCCCCAGTGACTGCTAATGCAGACTCTGGAGCAGGTGATGACTTACTGGATGCGGTACTCGCAGCTAGAGCCAGCTTACTCGAGGGATTAGGAGAGGATGATCCTAAGGCGGAGTCTTCAAAAAAGTCCGTAGAGGTACGTAAACCTTTTACGCCTCCTGTAAGAAAGCAGACTGAAGTTAAGCCAAGTGAAACGGATCCGCAGCTAAGTGTTGAATCAAGTGAAGCGCAAGCTGAAGATGACACAAAGGCTAATGATGAGGTATTTGATAGGCCGCCATGGGAAGAGCCTCATGAACAAGACCCTTGTGCGAGATTTGACGACTCTACAGCTGTGGCGTCAGTCAGTAAGGCTAAAGTCACCCATGAAGAAGTAAAGTCGGTTGAATTGGATTCAGAGCCAGATGAAAAGAGAGTCGAGCAAACAGTACTTGATTCATCTCCTGTTCAGGATGCTGAGCTAAACTTACCTGTATTACCTAGTGGCGAGCTTAGTGGTAATGAGGTTGATTTAAAGTGGTATCGGTTTATGTCTGAGTTAGAAGTGGGCGGTCGTGTACGGCAGCTAGCAGTTAACTCCGTCTGTCATCAGTTTGAGCAACCGTTATCGTTATTATTAAAACCGGATCAAAAGCATTTGGCTGCTGATGTTGCCATTAAACAGCTAGAAGAAGCCATGAGCAGTGCTTTAGGTGAACCTTGTACGGTCAATGTCACCGTTGGGCTCGATAGCGCACGAGAAACGCCACTTGAAGTGAGAAGACGTTTCCACAAAGAGATTTTAGTGCAGGCGCACCATGAGTTGATGACTGACGACAATGTGCGTTGGTTGACGCAAAATATGGGCGCGCAGCTAACCGATGACTCATTGAGCTATGCACCTGAGTTATTGGTAGAGAAAGGAAAACAGATTGAGTTGATCGATATCGCGAACTTTAAGCGGTAAACTGAGTCATAATTTTTACAATAGAATTTCAGCTTTCATTGCTAATCACTGGTTTTTTAGTAAGATTAGCCCACTTTATTTGTTGTGATAAATAATAGAAGAGAATTAGAGTATGTTTGGAAAAGGCGGTATGGGCAACTTGATGAAGCAAGCCCAGATGATGCAAGACAAAATGGCTAAAGTGCAAGAAGAGATCGCACGTATGGAAGTGACTGGCGAAGCCGGTGCTGGCCTAGTTAAAGTCACTATGACGGGTTCTCACAGCGTACGTAAAGTTGATATCGACTCAAGCCTTCTTGAAGACGACAAAGAGATGCTAGAAGATCTGATTGCTGCTGCGTGTAACGACGCTGCTCGCCGCGTAGAAGAAAACCAAAAAGAGAAGATGGCTGAAGTGACTGGGGGTATGCAACTACCACCAGGCATGAAGATGCCATTCTAAGTTTTACTTGCTGTTTTAATGGAATATCTGTTCCGTTAAATTGGAGGGGCCAAATAGGGGCCAAATCCGAGCAAGTAAACACCTATAGGAGCCCAAGATTATCTTGGGCTTTTTTGTTTCTGGATTTAATACCAATTAGTATAAAGATTTGGTCGCTCAGCGAGAATTTAGCGGCACTGAGACAAGACAACAAGTGAAGAGCATAGTTATTCTACGTTTAAGCTTGTTAACGAAGTATCAGAGCCGCTAAAACTCGCCATCCTGGAGCGTTTTTAGCTGCCTACTTCTTCGTTGAATAACTTCACAAGGGAGCAACCATTCTTACAATTATTCGCCTTGAATTAGTTTGCCAAAAACGCTCTGAGTAGATCAACTTCTTATACTAATTGGTATAATATTGAGGATCTCGCATCGTTCCTGTTTGATATAAATAACTTACTTTCAATTATTTAAGTCAGCTTTGCTTGCGAGGATTAAGGCCCTGTGTCAGACTCTTTTGCTTTTATTATGCGCCATCTTAGGCGTGCTTTTGCTTAGGTGGGTAGTTTTGCCTAAATGGGTAGTAGTGTGAAGCAAAAACTCAAAGGGCTGGGATTGTCTTTAGTCATATTTATCGTCATTGTTATCTTCAATACACTGTTTGGCGCGCCGTCTATTGCCTTAAGTGGGATCGAGAAATACAGCGGAAAAGTTTCAATCGAAGAGGCTCGAGAGCTAGGCCTTATCCTTTTAAAAAATAAGCAGTATCCCGCAGCGCGAGCTTTTTTTAACCCCTCTGCCCAGCAAGGTGATCTCGGTAGCCAACTGGCACTGGCTACACTCTATTTCTACGATCTGACCACGGTTAACAATTATCAGCAGGCGTATCACTGGTTTAGCAAAAATAGTGATAATGCTTATGCTCAATACTATTTGAGCATGCTATATCATTTCGGGCATTACGTCCCTCAAAGCCCATTAAAATCCCTATTTTGGATTGAAAAATCTGCAGCGCATTCTTTCCCCGCTGCTCAGCATAATTTTGCTGTTTACTATTTTAATCTAGGCGATTACAGCCAGGCTTATCTTTGGGCTCTTTATGCAAGAGGTAATCATTTTTCGCAGTCACGAAATCTAGTTAAGCAAGCCAGCGAGCACTTATCACTCTCTGAAAAAGCGAATGCTGATCAAATTTATAGAAACACTAAGGCCAAGCATCGTTGGGATGGGCAGAGCAATAATCAGATTGGCGAATTGTTAGAGCAGGTATTTTAATCATGAAGATAAGTTCGCTATCACTAATATCCGCTAGCGGCCAAACCCAAAATTTTGGCGCCGTGACGGATCAAGCTAGTTTAAAACTGCGACTCAAAGAGATCTTGGAGGCGGTAGTCTTTGAAGAGTCGTCCCTTAATGAAACCGATGGCGCGGCAGGAAATGGCGCTCTGACTATGCCTATGTTAGTTGTTCAGGCAAAACTGCAGCGCTTTGAGATCACTTTTACCTATGACATGCTAAGTAAAGAAGAGGGCTTGCTGGCTCTGTTCTATACGAATAGTAAAGGAGGGCGGGAACGCCAAAAGGAGTTTGGCTTTATTGGTATTGGGGAGTTGGAGGAACACCTACAGCGTCTCTTGAGCATGAGTAAGCAAAAGTTAGTTGAACATTATTTCCCTAAAAATACGCCTTTGCAGCAGCTGGTTAATTATTCGGTAATCACCTACATCAGTGCCGCCTTTTTAGGGTTGCTGTCCTTTATCTATTTCTCTGACTTAGTTTGGCGAGGAGATATTTTCCGCTCAGTTTATATTGCCGGGGGAGTTGTTTACGCTATAACCCTTCCCATCTTGCTGTTGAAAGCTGTGTCTCCAGATAGCAGAGAACGGGCTGAGCAAATGGGACAGAGCCTGCTAAAGCAAGTGTTCGCCATTATTATCGGTAATTTAGTGCTAAGTTTTGCCCTCGTTGCGGGTGGCTGTAACCTTGTGCATGTTATTAGTGCTAAGCCGGCTAAGATTGAGATCATTTTTTCCGATAAGCGTAAGGATTATTGGGGCAAGCACTGTAAGGGAGGGGTTAATATCGAGCAGTTCTCTGGGGCGATCTGTTTGGAGGATAGAGCTTACTGGAAGATTATTAGCCCTGGTATGCGGGCAACTGCAGAGGGTAAGTTATCGACAGTAGCCTTTGATATGACTGCAATCGAGCTTTAATTATTGTGCTAGATGAGTCGTTAAGGGATTAGCTATTGCTTGAAAGGGACAAAACCTTCAGATTCTATGCTAGTATCTGGCGCTAATTTTATGATGAGTTGCCTTAGTGGTGCTTTCGCCGCGTTTGGCAGCGCTCATCGACCTTTTTCTAGGGCATGCAGATGCCTTTATAAGCGGAATGTTAAATGAAATTTAGTCCACTCGTTGATGAGCTAATCCAGTCACTTCGTTGTTTACCTGGCGTTGGGCCTAAGTCTGCCCAAAGAATGGCATTTCAGCTTCTAGAGCGTGACCGCAAGGCGGGTGCTAAGCTTGCCGATTCGTTGGCGAAAGCCATGTCGGATGTGGGGCACTGTCAGTCATGCCGTACCTTTACTGAAGAAACTTACTGCCCCATTTGTGTGAGCACTAAGCGTGGTCACTCAGAGGTGATCTGTGTAGTGGAAACGCCAGCCGATGTATTAGCAATCGAAGCTGGGGGGCACTTTACTGGTCGTTATTTTGTGTTGTTAGGCCATTTGTCACCACTCGATGGTGTTGGACCTGAAGAGCTTGGGCTTGCCTTGCTTGAGCAGCATCTGGCATCTGGTGAGGTGAGTGAGCTTATTTTAGCAACGAACCCTACGGTAGAGGGGGATGCGACCGCACATTATATTGCCGATATGGCAAAGCGTCATAACCTTACCGTGAGTCGTATCGCCCATGGCGTGCCTGTCGGCGGTGAGCTTGAATATGTTGACAGTACGACCTTAGCGCTTTCTTTTAATGGACGCTTACCTATCTAGTTAGTCGCGAGCAAAAAAGCTCACTGCCTAGGCTAGTTTCATGAATAAAATCCAGTCTGTGAATGAACACTGACTGGATTTTTTTTGTGCAATTGAAGGCAATGCCAGATTTCTCCCTTGAAATGTATTTTTCTAGCCCCATCTCTTAAGCAAGCTTTACTAAAACTGATTTTTTTAAAGGGAACATTTCATGTCACAACAAGAGACCCATGGCTTTCAAACTGAAGTCAAACAACTACTACATTTGATGATCCACTCTTTGTACTCTAACAAAGAGATCTTTTTGCGTGAGTTAGTATCTAACGCTGCCGATGCTGCTGATAAGCTACGCTATGAAGCCCTAACTAATGATGACCTCTATGAAGGTGATGGCGAGCTGCGCGTTCGTATCAGTGCCGATAAAGAGAAGGGTACCGTGACTATCGATGATAACGGTATCGGTATGACCCGCGATGGTGTGATTGAACACCTTGGCACAATCGCGAAATCGGGCACAGCCGATTTCTTCAAAAACCTATCAGGCGATGAGTCAAAAGACTCGCAATTAATCGGTCAGTTCGGTGTTGGCTTTTACTCTGCCTTTATCGTTGCAGATCGCGTAACCGTTCGCACTCGTGCTGCAGGCCACAGTGCCGATGAAGCGGTACTGTGGGAATCTGCTGGTGAAGGAGACTTCACGGTCGAGACTATCTCTAAGCAAACTCGTGGTACTGAAATTACACTGCACCTTCGTGAAGATGAGAAAGAGTTTGCTGATGACTACCGTCTGCGCTCTATCATCACTAAGTACTCTGATCATATCTCAGTACCTGTTGAGATGTATGAAGAGGGGACGCCAGCGGTTGAAGCAACAGAAGACACTGAAGCTGTTGCCGCGACTGAGGGTAGCTGGAAGGCGATGAACAAGGCAACGGCGCTTTGGACTCGTAACAAGAGCGACGTGTCTGATGAAGAGTACCAAGAGTTCTATAAGCACATCTCTCATGACTATGCTGATCCACTTCTGTGGAGTCACAACCGCGTCGAAGGTAAGCAAGAGTACACTAGCTTACTTTATATTCCGGCCAAAGCACCTTGGGATCTATGGAACCGCGACCGTAAGCATGGCTTAAAGTTATTTGTTCAGCGTGTATTCGTGATGGACGATGCTGAGCAGTTTATGCCTAGTTACCTGCGTTTTGTGCAGGGTTTGATTGACTCGAACGATCTGCCGCTAAACGTATCACGTGAAATCTTACAAGATAACAAGGTGACAACGGCGCTTCGCACCGCTGTGACTAAGCGTGTGCTTGGCATGCTAGAGAAGCTTGCTAAAAATGATGCTGAAAAGTATCAGTCTTTCTGGACTGAATTTGGTCAAGTGCTAAAAGAAGGCCCAGCAGAAGACTTCGCTAACAAAGAGCGTGTTGCTGGTCTACTGCGTTTTGCATCGACTCATACTGGCGAAGCGACAGCAAACGTATCACTAGCTGACTACATCGAGCGCATGAAAGAAGGTCAATCTAAGATCTACTACATTGTTGCCGATAGCCATGAGGCCGCAGCTAATAGTCCGCACCTCGAGTTACTGCGTAAGAAGGGCATCGAAGTACTATTGATGTCTGAGCGTATCGATGAGTGGTTGATCAACCATCTAACTGAGTTCGATGGCAAGAAATTGCATTCAGTGACCCGTGGCGATCTTGAGCTAGGTGAACTTGAAGATGCGAGCGAGAAAGAGGCGCAAGAGAAGTTAGAAACAGAATCTGAAGGCCTAGTGAAGCGTGTTAAGGACAGTCTTGGTGATAAAGTGTCTGCAGTTAAAGTCACGACACGTCTAACCGATACGCCTGCGTGCGTGGTCGCAGGTGAAGGCGAGATGTCGACCCAGATGATCAAGCTGATGCAAGCCGCAGGACAAGATGTGCCTGAGTCTAAGCCAACATTTGAGCTAAACCCTGAGCACCCACTGGTTGCGCGTTTGAATGACGAGCAAGACGAGCAGCTATTTGCTCAGTGGTCTGAATTGCTGTTACAGCAAGCGTTATTGTCTGAAAAGGGCAGCCTTGCGGATCCATCGGCGTTTATTAAGTTAATGAACCAGATGTTATTAGCTAGCGTTAAGTAAACAAAGGCTATGATTAAAGAGGCAGTCAATCTGCCTCTTTTTTTATTACAAATCTAGAATATTAGAGGAAAGTTATGGAATCGATTCTAGAACTGACTAAAGAAAATATCCAGCAAGTGGTCGATGCTTCGATGGAGAAGATCGTCGTGATGGCCTTCTGGGCGACTCAAAGTCCAGAGAGCCTTGCATTGATGCAAACCCTTGAAGGTATTACGCAGCAGCAGGCAGGCCGTTTTGTATTGGCTAAAGTTAACTGCGAGCAGGAGATGGAGATAGCCAACTATTTCCAGATTCAAAGCCTACCAACGACTTTAGTTTTGCATGAAGGTAAACCCGTCGATGGCTTTGCGGGTGTACAAGAGGCACCTCAAGTCATTGAGATGCTTGAGAAGCACCTGCCAGCACAGTGGCAGCTTAAGCTTAATCAGGCCCGAGTATTCCTAGCTGAGCAAAATGCGATCGCTGCACTGCCTTTACTAAAAGATGCCTACAGCGAAAACCCACTCGCTGAAATCGCCCTCGCATTAGCCGATGTTTACTTGTCACTTGGCGTGCTTGAAGACGCTAAAGGCTTACTTGATTCTGTGGGACTAGCGGATCAAGACAGTTATTATCAAAGCCTTAAGGCAAAGCTTGCTTTAGCGCTAGATGCCGCCGATACCCCCGAGATCCGCAACTTGCAGCAAGCGCTCGAAAAGGCACCTGATAATTTAGAGTTGGTATTAGATTTGGCCAAAGCGTTACATCAAGCTGGACGTAACGATGAAGCTCTTGAGCTGCTATTTATGCCACTGCAAAAAGATGTATCGGCATTGGATGGTAGAGTAAAAGTTCTATTTTTAGAGATTTTGACGGCGTTAGGGCAAGGCAACAGTTTAGCGAATCAGTATCGTCGCAAACTCTACACCTTACTTTACTGATGTTTTTTATCCAGACTGATGCTAAAGTCGAATGAAAATTACTTCAAAATAGCGGCCATTTATGCGAAGATCGCCGCCCTAAACAGAACAATACCCATCATCTAGGCGGCTTTGGTGTACGCCTTTGAGCGATATGGGGATCACAGTGCGAAATTAAGAGGAAGATTCAGATGCGCATTATGCTATTAGGTGCCCCAGGTGCCGGTAAAGGTACTCAAGCCCAATTCATTATGGAAAAGTACGGTATTCCTCAAATTTCAACTGGCGACATGCTACGCGCTGCAGTAAAAGCGGGCACGCCACTAGGCTTAGAAGCTAAGAAAGTAATGGATGCGGGTCAACTGGTTTCAGATGAATTGATCATTGGCTTAGTAAAAGAGCGTGTTGCACAAGATGATTGTGCTAAAGGTTTCCTACTAGACGGTTTCCCACGTACGATCCCACAAGCAGATGCAATGGCATCAAGCGGTATCGCTCTTGATCACGTGATTGAAATCGATGTGCCAGACGAAGAGATCGTTAAGCGCATGAGCGGTCGTCGTGTTCACCCTGGTTCTGGCCGTGTATATCACATCGTTTTCAACCAACCTAAGGTTGAAGGTAAAGATGACGTGACTGGTGAAGACTTAGCGATTCGTCCAGATGACGAAGAAGCGACGGTACGTAAGCGTCTTGATATCTATCATGAGCAAACTAAGCCACTAGTAGAATACTATGGCGCAGTAGCGGCTAAAGGTGACGTGACTTACAACAAGTTCGACGGTACTCAGTCTGTTGCTAGCGTTAGCGAAGAGATTGTTGCAGCACTAAGCTAAATAGGCGCTAGTCGATTTCTCAGGCGCTTGTGACTTAGAGCAAATATACCTAAGTAACAAAGTGTTTATGAGCTAGTTCTCATATTTTAAAAAGCCCATGTAAATGGGCTTTTTTTATGCTTTTTGCGATGATAGCCTGACACGAATATCTTGCTAAAAAGAGAATTCATGTGAGTGACTTAGCCCCACCATTTGGTGTGTTATTAGTAAACCTAGGCACCCCCGATTCACCTACCGCTCCTGACGTTAAAAAATTCCTCAAACAGTTCTTGAGTGATCCCCGTGTTGTCGATCTCTCTCCGTGGATCTGGAAGCCGATTTTAAATGGCATCATTCTTAATACCCGTCCAGCCAAAGTGGCCAAACTCTATCAGTCTATCTGGTGGGAAGATGGCTCGCCCTTAATGGTGATAAGCCAAAAGCAGCGCGATAAACTCAAACAACTGCTGCATGAATCGTTTGCTCAGGCGATTCCGGTTGAGCTGGGGATGAGCTATGGTAATCCATCATTACAATCGGGTATCGACAGCCTTAAGTCCCAAGGGGCTGAAAAGATTTTTGTTCTACCATTATACGCCCAGTATTCCTGCTCAACCGTTGCCCCTGTTTATGATGCGATTGCCGAGTTGCTTAAAGCTGAGCGCAATATTCCTGAATTACGCATGAACAAACAGTATTTCGACCACCCGCTTTATATTCAAGCGCTCGCAGAGTCGGTTAAGGCTCACTGGCAAGCTAAAGGTCAGGCGGATGTATTGATGATGTCGTTTCATGGCGTACCGCTTCGCTATATCACCGAGGGTGACCCTTATCAAGAGCAGTGCCAAGCAACTGCTGAACTATTAGCTGAGGCATTAGGGTTAACGTCAGAGCAGTGGCGAATTTGCTTCCAGTCCCAGTTTGGTAAAGAGGAATGGATAAAGCCGGCAACCGATGAATTGTTAGAGTCGTTGCCTAAACAAGGAGTTAAGTCGGTAGATATCATGTGCCCTGCATTTTCATCTGACTGTTTAGAAACCTTGGAGGAGATCTCCCAAGAGGGTAAAGCGGAGTTCTTATCGGCTGGTGGTGAGCGCTATGAATTTATTGATTGCTTAAACGATACCCCAGCTCATATAGCGCTGTTAGCTAAGCTTGTTCAAGAGCAAACAAAAGGTTGGTATTAAATTTTCTAACTTCTATAGTGATTTCAGCTAGCGAAAGAGGTGGGGTGTGGTAAAATCCCCCACCTTTTCGCGCATCTAGCCCTTTAAGTTCACTATTTTTGCTTAGTTGTGACTAAGCTAAACAAATAGTGAGGGGAGAGTTTTTACACTGGCTAGCTGTTTGAAGTGCAGAGTTTGCTTGTTGGTATTAAAATAAGCAACTTGAGATAACTTACCCGTTTTAATTTATATTTTGCATGGATGCCGAATGAAAGAGAGCTCAATATGAAGTTTCCAGGTCAGCGTAAGTCTAAACATTATTTTCCGGTCAAAAATCGTGATCCATTGCTTGCGCAGTTGATCCAGCAGCCTCTGCCAATTTCAACCTACATCTCTGGTATCGACCAGACGTTGGTAGATATTGAGGCTAAAGTGGAAGATGAGTTATTGAGCCGCTATGAGCTGCCTAAAGGCAACTCAACCTTGATCGATGATGACAAGGCCCATGCACTTTATACAGAGCTTAAAACTAATGAATTGATTAGTGATGAGTTTGCTGGCGGCACAATTGGTAATACGGTACACAATTACTCAATTTTGGCCGATGATCGCTCAGTGTTATTTGGCGTGATGAGCAAAAATATTGAAGTAGGTAGCTATGCCTACCGTTACTTATGCAATACGTCTTCTAAAGTCGATCTCAACTATTTGCAACCTGTTGCTGGCCCGATTGGCCGCTGTTTCACTCTTATTTCTGAGTGTGGCGAGCGTACGTTTGCGATTAGCAAAGGCTCTATGGATCAGCTAACACCAACTTATATCAATAAAGAGGTGGTTCAAGGTGGTTCGGCACTGATTTTAACTGCTTACTTAATGCGTGCTAGTGGTGGTGATCAAATCACCGATGCGGCAATGACAGCAATTAACTACGCTAAAGAAGCCGAAGTCCCAGTTGTACTGACATTGGGAACGCGTTTTCTAATTGAAGAAGATCCAAAATGGTGGCAAGAGTTCATCAAAGAGCACGTGACTATTTTGGCGATGAACGAAGATGAAGGCGAAGCCTTAACAGGCTTTAGTGATCCACTATTGGCAAGTGAAGCGGCGCTAGAGTGGTGTGACATGGTATTGACCACAGCGGGTCCTTTAGGTCTTTACACTGCGGGTTACACAGAAGACTCTGAGAAGCGTGAAACTAGCCATACCTTATTACCAGGCTCAATTCCTGAGTTTAACCGCTACGAATTCTCTCGTCCTAAATTAAAGGCTGATTGCGATTCACCGTTAAAGGTGTACGCTCATATCTCTCCTTATATGGGCGGCCCTGAAATTATTCGTAATACCAACGGTGCTGGTGACGGTGCGTTGGCGGCGTTGCTACATGACTTAGCGTCTAATACCTTCCACAAGACTAACGTACCTGGTTCGAGTAAGCATAAGCGTGATGGACTTTGTTATTCATCGTTCTCGCAAATTTGTAAGTATGCAAACCGTGTGGCCTACGAAGTACTTGCGCAGCATAGCCCTAGACTTTCTCGTGGCTTACCAGAGCGTGAAGATAGCTTAGAAGAGTCATACTGGGAAAGATAACTAGGCTAAGCGTCTTAATGACGTAATAACGCCCCTACATAAGGCATAACTTGGTCACACTAAGTTATGCCTTTTTTGAATCTACATAACATAAGAAAAATAAAGCTATGACTGAATATGCAAAAATGCTCAATGGTGAAGTGTTTGATGGCGCAGATCCTGAAATCTCAGCAGTGAGAGACAATGCCTTTTTACTTTCTAAGCAGATTGCCAATTGCTTAGATGCTAATGAGATCCAAAAGCTCTTCAAAAAGCTGTTAAACCAGATTGGTGAAGGCTCGATAATTAGGGAGCCGTTTTTTTGTGAATTTGGTAAGCAAATTAGCGTCGGTGAGAGCAGTTTTATTAACATGGGCGCGATGATGCTAGATGGTGCAAAAATTACCATAGGTAATCATGTGATGGTTGGCCCGAGCTGTCAGTTTTATACCGCATCCCATGAAGTAGATTATTTAAGCCGACGTCGCTGGGAAACCTTTTGCCTACCGATCACCATTGAAGACGATGTGTGGATTGGTGGTAACGTAGTCATTAACCAAGGAGTGACGATTGGTGCTCGCTCTATTGTTGCTGCAGGCTCCGTGGTTAACCAAGATGTACCACCGGACTCTATGGTTGGCGGAACGCCCGCTAGGCTCCTAAGAAAGCTTAATATTGAATAATTACCGCCGATCTTATTCTTATTCTTATTCTTATGTTTAGTCTTACGGTGTTAGTCTAATTTGGTACAAAAAAGGCATCCAACTGGATGCCTTTTGATTAATGCTGCTTTTAAAGCCAATAGCTTACTCGCTTAATGAGTCATTGTAGCGATGAAAATTAGCTTAGTTTATTTTCTTCAGCATGAACCTGAGCATTGAAGCCAGGCGCAACTTTACCCGCTTGGCTGTCGTTAAATATCGCTTCGTTAAATTCATTTTCAGACTTGGCAATCACCACTGTCGCTACGGTATCACCGGTGACGTTAACCGCAGTTCGTACCATATCCAACAGTCTATCTACACCAATAATCAATGCGATACCTTCAACAGGCAGGCCAACTTGGTTGAGTACCATAGCAAGCATGATAAGACCAACACCTGGAACCCCCGCTGTACCGATAGAAGCAAGCGTGGCGGTTACAACCACCATAGCGTAATCGGTAATGGTGAGTTCGATACCGAAGACTTGAGCAATAAATACCGTGGCAACCCCCTGCATGATCGCGGTGCCATCCATATTAATCGTTGCGCCAAGTGGTAGGGTGAATGAGGCGATCTTGTTGTCCACTCCCATACGATGCTCAGCCGTTTCAATGGTCACAGGCAGTGTCGCGTTTGAGCTCGCTGTGCTGAAAGCAAATAGCTGTACGTCACGGATCTTACGGATGAAAGTAAATGGATTCAGTCCTGAGAACACTTTAAGTAGCGTAGGGTAAACCACGAACGCATGGACAAGTAATACCCCCAATACTACGAAGAAGTATTTAACAACACTTCCAAATGTTTCCATACCCAGTGTGAGCGCCAGTTTTGCCATTAGGGCGAAAACACCGTAAGGAGCAAGCTGCATGATAAGCGTAACAACACGCATAATAACTTCGTTAAGGTCGTTAAACAGCGCCGCAACACGTGCACCACGCTCGCCAATGTGTGAGATAGCGAAACCGAAGATCACCGCAAAGATGATGATCTGAAGCATATTACCTTCACTCATCGCATGCAGTGGGTTAGTGGGGACGAGATTGATGATGACATCTGAAAGATTAGGCGCCTGTTTAACATCAAACTGCATACCCTCGGTCACCATGCTGGCATTTCCCGGGTGGATGGCGATGGCGACGAGGATCGCCGTTGAAAGTGCAATAGCCGTTGTAAACAGGTAAAACGCGATGGTTTTACCGCCTAAGCGTCCCACTTTTGAGGGTTCACTTAAAGAGCAGGTTCCGCAGACTAATGAAATAAAAACAAGGGGAACAACGAGCATTTTTAAGCTGGAGATGAAGATGGTTCCGATGACATTTAGAAAGCCTTCGGTGATGTATTCTTTTATGAAATCACTCTCTGGAAACAGATTGCGTAATAATAATCCAAGAATAATACCGGTAAACATACCGATCAAAATCTTACTCGTGAGGCCGAGTTTTTTGGTTTTCGTAGCAGACATAGTGCTTCCTGTATAATTTTTATGCTTTTCAATTTGCGCACTAAAGCCTAACAAGAAAGTGACACTGATGAAATGGGGTTTGGGTTAAAGTTTGGGTTGAATCTTTTAAAAAAATAGCTGTTTATTGTGGAAAAGTTGCGGGTAAATTGTGTAATGTATGGCTTTAGGTGAATATATAATTGCCGAGAATAATAATTTGAGTAACAGGGAGTCTGACAATGAAGTCAGCTTATAGCGTTTTTTTTGCTTTAATATGGTCATTTTTCCTCATAGGTTGTGGTGGAGGCGGCAGTATTTCGACCGACCCAGACAACCCAAATCCGCCGGAGCCGACAGAAGTCGTTACTGTCGCACTTTCAATTTCAAACACTGAATCCATTAAAGCAGAGGAGCCAGCTGAAGTTACCGCCGTGGTAACAAGTTCTCTCCATGGGCCTTTGGCTGGAAAGTTAGTCACTTTTAAGCTAGATAACAGTTCGATAGGAACCTTTATCCCAGGAATTGGCACCGATAAGACTGACGGTAATGGTACCGCTAAAGTGTTATTGGCGACTTCGAATATCCCCGGAGCGGGCTCATTAACCGTTGAAGTAGCTGGTTATAGCGATATAAGCTCTGAACCATTGATTTTTGTAATGGAAGGCGATGGCGGTGAAGTCAGCAGCGGCGCGTCTATTGTTGTTGCGTTAACGGATATAGATGGCGCACCTGTTGAAGCGATTACCACAACCGTGCCGGGAAAGGTGACGGCAACGGTAAGTGGGATTAATAAGCCTTCTATCGTTACTTTTGCTACAACCATAGGTGATCTGCCAATTAAGTCTGCAGTGACCGATAGCAATGGTAAAGCAACAGTAGATATCTATGCCGGTAGCTCTCTAGGAGCCGGAGAAGTGACAGCGTCACTCTCAAGCGGTGAAGAGGGGAAAGTTGTTGTCGTTATTGGTGCGACAAATGTTGTGATGGGCAGTGGTACGCCTTTTAAAGAAGGTGTAGCAAACGTCAGTGTTGAGGAGTTAACTGCTGGCGGCACGGCAACAATCTCGGTTGCAATTCAAGATGAAAATGGTAATCCGTTTACTCAGCCTGTAGATGTTAACTTCTCTTCAACCTGCTCCACTAAGTCAAGCCCAGAAGCTGAAATTAGTTCACCAGTTCCTTCGGTAAACGGTGTGGCTACCACCACCTATTTAGCTAAGGGATGTAAAGGGGACGATGCGATTAATGTGACTGCCAATGCGGGGGGATTGAACTTAGCGGCAACGGCAACGATTAAAGTATTACCTGCAGATGTTGGGAGTATCGTATTCCTATCTGCGACACCGCAAAATATCAGTATTTTAGGCACGGGTGGGGTAGAGTCATCGGTTATTCAGTTCAAGGTATTAGATACAAATAGCAACCCAGTTAGTAATCAAGCGGTTTCATTTAAGCTCAATACTCAAGTGGGTGGAATTAGCTTAGATCCTGAAACAGCTACAACTAACAATCAGGGTATTGCCCAGACTGTTGTGAGAACTGGTACGGTAGCAACATCGGTGCGTGTCACTGGTACTGTCGTTGATTCCACTCCTGTTATTTCGAGTCAGTCGAGTGAGCTAGTTGTGTCTACGGGTATTCCTGATCAAGACAGTTTCTCTCTATCTGCTTCAGTATTAAATGCAGAAGGGTGGGATGTTGATGGCACAGAAGTCACTGTTACCGCTCGCTTAGCTGACGCATTTAATAACCCTGTTCCTGATGGAACAACGATTTCATTTACCACTGAAGGCGGTTCTATTGAAGATGCTTGTCAGACTGAGAAAGGCGCTTGTAGCGTTATCTGGACTAGTCAACAGGCGAGACCTGAAGGTTATCAGCTAATCAATGGTGCCGGTGTGATGGTTAACGATCCTATTGCCACCCTGTCTTTTGACTCTGCGTTAGGTGTATACGGTAACCATTATGGTCAAAAGTATGGTGGACGAGCGACTATTACAGCCACAGCTATTGGTGAAGAATCATTCCCTGACTTAAATGGTAACGGCCGTTTTGATGCTGATGAAGTGACGGCATTTAGAACGCAGAACGATGTGAGTGGCATGCCGTTTGATTTAGATGATGCGTTTAACGATTATAATGAAGATGGCTTGTTTAACCCCCAGCAGGAGAATGGTCAAGCCGGTGGTGGTTTAGAGGAGTTAGTTGATTTTAATTCTAACGGCGTCTTTGATCTTAAAGATGGCAAATATAATGGCGTATTGTGCTCTGATCCTGTTCATGATGCTTGTGCCGATGGCGTCAGTGACTCAAAGTCTCTCTATGTTCGTGGTAGTTTAGTTATCGTGATGTCAGGTAGCTCGGCATTAGCAACAGACCCTTCTCGTGTATTAATTGTTGATAGTTATAGTGGGGATAATGGCTCTTACGATCAAAGTATCGATATTATCGGTAAAGCGACGGGAACAGTATATTTTACCATCTCAGATCTTCATAATCAGCAGATGCCTGCAGGCTCTAAGGTTCGTTTTACGGCGAGTGCGGGCTCAGTTGTGAGTGGCTCTGAATACGTTTGGCCGAGTACTAATTATAATGGCGGACGAGAGTTTAGTGTGACCATTAAAGGTGAGGATGAGCCAAACTCAGGAACCTTCCTTGTCACAGTCGAAACGCCAGGCGGCGTGAAAACTCAGGTGATTTCATTACCTATCTCAATTAACTAAAGAGATAACAATTAAAAGCCCCGCATATAGCGGGGCTTTTTTTATCTAGCAGTTAGGTTCACATAGGCTTGAACAGCTTATCTCTGGAACTGATAAACACTGCCTAGCTTCATGATCTGGGTTAGCTCATCGAGTGCAGTGCGTGACTCAATGACAAGTTGAGGGTCGGCAAGATCTTCAACCGATAGGCGATCGCGATAATGTTTGTCTACCCACTGATTTAAGCGAGTAAACAGTGCATCATTCATTAAGGTGTGCTGATTAACTGCTGCCACTTCGTCTTGGTTCATCGCAACGCGTAGACGCAAACATGCAGGGCCACCACCATTTTGCATACTCTGTTTTACATCAAAATAGAGCACTTGCTTAATCGGCGTATCAAGCGTCACTAGCTCGTTAAGGTAAGCAAATACTGCCGGGTTTTCTTGACAGTTTGTTGGCGCGATAATCGCCATCTCACCGGAAGGCAACGTGACAACTTGCGTGTTAAACAAGTAGCTCTTCACTGCATCTTGAATCGCCACCTTAGAGGTAGGAACTTCAATAAAGTGTAGGGCTGAGTCACCAAACTTGTGCTTAATTTCAGTCAGTTTTGCCTGCGTGTTTAAAAAGGCCTGCTCATGGTAGAACAACACATTTTGGTTACCCACTGCAATCACATCGTTATGGAATACACCTTGGTCGATGACGTCGGGATTTTGCTGAATATAAACCGTGCCTTCATCATCTAATTGATGCAGGCGAGCCACCGCTTGTGAGGCTTCTAGTGTTTGTCGTGCGGGAAACTTTTGTGGCTTAGGCGCTTGTGGATTAGTGGCTTCTTGGCCATAGACAAAGAGTTCGACACCCGCATGACCATATTCACTGCAAAGCCGAGTATGGTTAGCGGCACCTTCATCGCCAAAGCTGCTATGTTCTGGTAGATGTTGGTGATGTTTGAAAAAGCGACTATCGTTAAACGTAGCTTGAAGAATATTACCCGTGGTCGTTGGCTCTATGCTGCGATGTAGCTTATCGACCAAGTTAGCCGGAGTGAAATGTAACTTGCCGTCATGGGTATCGGCACTGGGGGATACTGTTGCGGCGTTAGCTGTCCACATACTGGAGGCACTACAACAGGCACGTAGCAACGCAGGTGCTTCCTTAGCAGCTTTATTTAAGATTTCAGCATCTGTACCCGAAAAACCAATTCTTCGCAGTGTATATAGATCTGGGCGTTCTTGAGGGGCAAGCATTCCCTGAACGAGACCAAGATCGGCTAGTGCCTTGGCTTTTTTGAGACCTTGCTTAGCCGCATCTTTAGGGCTTGAGGTGGCAGCGGCGTTATTTAAAGAGGCGACGTTTCCAAATGATAAACCAGCGTAATTATGCGTTGGCCCAACGAGTCCGTCGAAATTCGCTTCAAAATGCTTCATTCTTCTTTATCCTTAAGGGTAGCTCAGGTGTTATATCTTTCTCTGAGTTGTAATTATTACGGCCAGTATACTTAAGCGCGGGTGCTTCACAAGCGAGTAAAAATTGATGAAAACTGTAGATTTGCATCGAAATGCACAACTAATACTTGCTTGATGACTAATAATGAAATATTTATTTTTAAATACGCACTATATTTTTTCACATTTATTTCAAAAATGGTTAAAAATTGGTACTCCAGTACAAATAAAAGAGGGATTAGCTTGAAACTCTTTACACAACCCTCTATATATGGAGCCAATTTTCCGTTTTCTGAGACTCGTTGGCGCAAATTAATCTATGGGTAAATCGCTAGTAATCGTCGAATCACCGGCCAAAGCCAAGACTATTAATAAATATCTAGGCAAAGATTTCATCGTTAAGTCGAGCGTAGGTCACATCCGTGATCTGCCTACATCATCGAGTTCAGACGCCAAAGTTGTCAGTAAAACAGCAGCTGAACTTAAACTGATGTCTCCAGAGGAGAAGGCTGAGTATAAGAGTTTAAAAGCGAAGCAAGCTTTAGTTGCCCGCATGGGGGTGGATCCTGAGAAAGGCTGGAAAGCCAAATACCAAACCCTACCAGGCAAAGAGAAAGTCGTTAAAGAATTGCAAACCCTGGCAGCGTCTGCTGACCATATCTATCTCGCAACCGATTTGGATAGAGAGGGGGAGGCAATTGCTTGGCACCTACAACAAGTGATTGGTGGTGACGAGTCTCGCTATCAACGTGTGGTGTTTAACGAGATCACTAAGACTGCTATTCAAGATGCATTTAGCCAGCCGTCGGTCCTCGATACCAACATGGTTAACGCACAACAAGCGCGTCGCTTCCTCGATCGTGTCGTGGGCTTTATGGCTTCGCCACTGTTATGGAAGAAGGTTGCACGTGGCCTGTCAGCCGGTCGTGTACAGTCTGTTGCCGTTCGCCTAGTGGTTGAGCGTGAAAGTGAAATTAAAGCCTTTGTGCCTGAAGAGTTTTGGGATGTTCATGCTGAGTTAAATACCTTAACCGATGAACTGCTAAAAATGCAGGTGGTTAAGTTTCAAGGCAAAGCATTTAGTCCTGTCAATGAAGTTGAGGCCCAGACTGCAGTAAGCCAACTATCTCAGTCTAGTTTTGTGGTTGCCGCTCGTGAAGACAGAGCAACATCAAGCAAGCCATCGGCGCCGTACATCACATCGACCCTACAACAAGCCGCGAGTACGCGTTTAGGCTTTGGTGTTAAGAAGACCATGATGATGGCGCAGCGCTTATATGAGGCGGGTCATATTACCTATATGCGTACCGACTCGACTAACTTAAGCCAAGAAGCACTCGACAGCGTTCGCGACATGATTGGTAAAGAGTATGGTGACAAGTACCTGCCTGAATCACCAATTCGCTACGGTAGCAAAGAGGGCGCTCAAGAGGCTCACGAAGCGATTCGTCCTTCAAACGTAAAAGTTAGCGCCGCTTCTCTTTCAGACATGGAGCGTGATGCACAGCGCCTATATGAGCTTATTTGGCGTCAGTTTGTGTCATGTCAGATGACACCTGCTAAATATGATGCAACGCGTTTGACTGTAAAAGCGGGTGACTATGAGCTGAAAGCCACTGGTCGTACGTTGCGTTTCGATGGTTGGACACGCGTTCAAACTGCCATCAAGAAGAAAAACGAAGAAGACAACACGCTACCATACGTTGCACAAGGCGATGCGGTTACGCTAAAAGAGCTACAACCTAAGCAGCACTTCACTAAGCCGCCTGCGCGTTATAGTGAAGCTTCTCTAGTTAAAGAGCTTGAAAAACGTGGCATTGGCCGCCCATCTACCTACGCAACGATTATTTCTACGATTCAAGATCGTGGTTATGTCAAAGTCGATAACCGTCGTTTCTTCGCAGAAAAAATGGGTGAGATTGTCAGTGATAGTTTAGTCGGTAGTTTCGAAGATCTAATGAGCTATGACTTCACGGCGAGCATGGAGCAAACATTGGATGATGTTGCCCAGGGTAAGCTCGAGTGGAAGAAAGTGCTCGATGGTTTCTATAAAGACTTTACCAAGCAGTTAGAGATTGCTGAATTGCCCCCTGAAGAGGGCGGTATGCGCCCGAACGAGATGGTAATAACCGATGACATCAAGTGTCCTACTTGTGGTCGTCCAATGGGGATCCGCACAGGTACAACTGGCGTGTTCCTAGGTTGTTCAGGATATGCATTGCCACCTAAAGAGCGTTGCAAAACCACGATTAACTTAACGCCAGGTGAAGAGGCGATAAGTGAACATGGTGAAGATGCAGAGACCGAAGCATTAAGAGCTAAACACAGATGTGGCGTTTGTGGCACAGCGATGGATAGCTACTTAATCGATGAGAAGCGTAAGTTACATGTATGCGGTAATAACCCAACCTGTAATGGCTATGAGGTCGAAGCGGGACAATTTAAGATCAAGGGTTACGAAGGGCCAATCATTGAGTGCGATCGTTGTGGTAACGATATGGAGCTTAAAAATGGCCGTTTTGGTAAGTATTTTGGCTGCACGAACTCAGAGTGTAAGAACACCCGTAAGTTGCTGAAGAGTGGCGAAGCGGCGCCGCCAAAAGAAGACCCAATTCACTTACCAGAGCTTAAGTGTACTAAGTCTGATGCGTATTTCGTACTAAGAGACGGCGCTGCGGGGATTTTCCTTGCTGCCAGTACTTTCCCTAAGTCGCGAGAAACTCGTGGCCCGTTGGTGAAAGAGCTTGTTAAGTACCGTGAACTGTTATGGCCAAAGTATCAGTACCTAGCCGATGCACCAGAAGAAGATGACGATGGTAATCCTGCTACAGTACGCTTTAGCCGTAAGACTAAAGAGCAGTATGTGGCAACAGACGTTGATGGTAAGGCAACAGGCTGGACATCGAAGTATGTTGACGGCAAATGGGTGACAGAGTCTAAAGCCAAGGCAAAGCCAAAAGCGAAAGCTAAACCAAAAGCCAAGCCAAAAGCGAAAAAAGACGAGTCATAGACCTTAGCTTTAAGCTGTTATAAAAAAGCCCCGAATCATCGGGGCTTTTTTTATTGCTACTGCTTATACGGTTCGCAAATAATTCAACTTCTTAGAGTAATTGAGCTCAGGTTACCACTTCTTCTTAGGCTGGAATAAAACGTCGATATCATCATCTTCAGCCTTGGACTTGGTTATCACAGGATGGGCACTCTTTTGCGCACCAGTGATCTCCTCAAGCATCGCTTTCGCTTCTTCTACTTTAAGGGCGATAAAGGGGTCATTTGGAGTCTGAGCCTTAATTGTGTGTAGTGTTGCTAGGGCCTTAGTCACCATCTGTTTAGCCGAGCCATACTGCTTCATAAAACAGGCCGCTCTACCCCTGCCTAGCATTGAGTCGACGTTAATTCGAAGTTGTAGGCTATCGATACGTTGCTCTTCTTGACTAAAAATACTGGGATCAACTTTGCCTTTATTATGCTCGGCTCGCAAAATCGCTTTCATCTTTTTAAGCGTTTGTACAAGAGTTAGGATTTGTCTATCACTGTCTGGCAAGCGAAATAGCTCTATTGCCGGAGCAGGTTTAGGCGCAGATTGCAGTGCTTGGATCTGGCCTCGCAAATCAATTAAACGGCGCTCGAAATCGCTACTCTGATTACGAGCGATAGGAAGGGCGCTAGTTAGTGCATCTTCAACTCTTCGGTAGAGCATAAGGATGAGATCTGATGAGCAAGGGAATAGGCCCGTATTCGACAAAACTTCTTCGGTTTCATCAATTACAGCCCGATGGCGTGCAAGTTCATTGCGCCGCTCAGCTTCTACGCGTGCTTTTTGTTGCTGAACGATGCTAATTCCAATTACTAGCAGTAAAAGGGTGCCGAGCAAGATCAAGACGGAAGCAAATATCATAGCAAAACCAATAAATTTACAATTCGACTAATGCTACTATAAATCAACATACTAGGGTAGTAATCTTCATCATGGATTCGCTAGAAGTGCTTCGCAGAGGTTGACAATTATGCTATATTCCATTTGATTTAATTATAGCGTTGTACTATAACCAATAATTATACTTGAATGGATCATAACTCATATATTAGACAGGTTTTTAGCCTGCCCATTGGAAGGATATAAGATGAAGTTGCAGCAACTTAGGTATATTGCAGAGGTCGTTAATCACAACCTCAATGTTTCTGCTACTGCGGAAAATCTGTATACATCTCAGCCGGGTATAAGCAAGCAAGTGCGTATGCTTGAAGATGAGTTAGGGATCCAGATTTTTGGGCGCAGTGGTAAGCACTTGACCCATGTAACGCCCGCAGGTCAGCAGGTGATCAGTATCGCCAATGATATTTTAGGTAAAGTCGAAAGTATCAAGAAAGTGGCTGAAGAGTATACCAAGCCAGATCAAGGTGAGTTGAATATCGCAACGACAGACACTCAAGCGCGTTACGCTTTACCCAACATTATTCAAGGCTTTATTGACCGTTACCCTAAAGTTAATTTGCATATGCATCAAGGCACGCCATCACAGATCAGTGAACTTGCTGCAAGAGGTGAAGCCGATTTTGCCATCGCAACAGAGGCGATGCATCTTTATAGCGATTTAATCATGCTGCCGTGTTATCACTGGAATCGCTCAATCGTGGTTAAGCGCGACCATCCGCTCGCCTCACGCAGTAATATTAGCATCGAAGATCTAGGCCGCTTTCCATTAGTGACCTATGTATTTGGTTTCGATCGCGCCTCAGAAATTGAAAAGTCTTTTAATCGCGCAGGTCTTGAGCCTCGAGTGGTATTTAGCGCGACCAGTGCCGATGTATTAAAAACTTACGTAAGACTAGGTTTAGGAGTCGGTGTTATCGCCTCTATGGCAATTGATGAGCATATGGATAAAGACTTGGTGGCAATCGATGCAAGCCACTTATTTGCCCATAGCACGACTAAGATAGGCTTTAGAAAGGGTAATTTCCTACGTACTTATATGTATGATTTTATCGAGCATTTTGCGCCGCACTTAACTCGTCCAGTCGTTGAGCAAGCGGTAGCGTTAAGAGATGCTCAGCTGATTGAGGCCATGTTTACAGATATAGAGTTACCGGTTAAGTAGAGTTAGCCTCCAATAAAAAACCTCGCAATTGCGAGGTTTTTTTGTTTTATCACCAAAGGCTTAACCTGTAACGATAAAATGTGTGGTTAACACTCAACAATATTAACGGCTAAGCCACCTTTAGCAGTCTCTTTATATTTGCTGCGCATATCTTTACCCGTATCCATCATGGTCTTAATCACCTTATCCAGTGATACCTTATGATTACCGTCACCGCGCATCGCCATGCGTGAGGCATTGATGGCTTTGACTGCGCCCATGGCATTACGTTCGATACAAGGCACCTGCACAAGGCCACCAACGGGATCGCAAGTGAGGCCTAGGTTATGCTCCATACCGATTTCTGCGGCATTTTCTACATGTTCAACGGTGCCACCCATAATTTCAGTTAATCCTGCAGCCGCCATGGAGCAGGCTACGCCCACCTCGCCTTGGCAGCCCACCTCGGCGCCAGAAATTGAGGCGTTCTTCTTATAGAGAATACCAATGGCAGCAGCTGTCAGTAGGTAGCGAGTACAAACGTCTTGGTCGACCTCTTGTACGAACATATCGTAATAGCATAAAACGGCAGGGATGATGCCTGCTGCACCGTTAGTCGGTGCGGTAACCACGCGATCGCCTGCAGCATTTTGCTCATTAACGGAAAGGGCAAATAGATCAACCCAATCCATTGCAGTCAGTGGGTCGACACAGTTTTTACCTTCGGCTTTTAAGCGTCGATATAGCGAAGGTGCGCGGCGTCTAAGCTTTAGTCCACCGGGAAGAATACCCTCTTTTTGATAGCCACGTTCGACACAGGTCTTCATGGTCAGCCAAATTTCCCATAAACGAGCATTGATATCATCGGCCTCGGCAATGCTAAGTTCATTAGCCATCATGAGCGATGAGATGCTAAAACCGTTTTCGGTGCACTGTTCAAGCAGTTGTTGAGCTGAATTAAAATCAAAAGGGGCAGACTTGATTGGTGCTGCTGGTGATGCGTCTTGAGCTTGAATTTCATCTTCATCAAGAATGAAGCCACCACCGACCGAGTAATAGGTACGCTTATAGATGCATTCACCGTCTTTGTAAGCATATAGGGTCATCGCATTAGCGTGCGCGGGTAGGCTTTTACGTCTGTGATAGGTAATGCCGTTTGCACGGGTAAAGAGCACTTCACGCCCGGTTGCAAGCTTGAGCTTATCAGTATTCTTAACTTGCTCTAAAATGGCATCGATGCTGTCGGTGTCAACTGTTTCAGGCGCCTTTCCCATCAGGCCAAGAATGACCGCTTTACCAGTGCCGTGACCAACCCCTGTTTGCCCTAAAGAACCAAACAGTTCAGAACGTAATTCATCAACCTCGTCGAGATGACCTAACTCTTGCAGTTGCTCAATAAAAACGTTTCCTGCTTTCATTGGTCCCACGGTGTGAGAACTTGACGGCCCGATGCCGATTTTGAACATGTCGAATACACTAATCATGCTAAACCTTTATTGCTCTAGTCGTTATAGTTATGACCAATTCCACTAAGAAAGCCTGCAATGGAGCTATGCCCATAATCTTGGTATATTTCACTTATTGGGCGTGAAAATACTATGCTTGATGTTAATCTTAGTCGTTTGAATTAATTGGTGTTAAAAAGTATCCCATACTTTAGCTTTTTCTCGATCATTAGTTTTTTGTATGCAATTTCTACGCATTAGATAATCTAATTACAGTTTGGTTGCAATAATGATGTTTTTTTGTTTTCAAAACAGTACTAGTTATTGTTTAACATGCATTTATTTAAGGTTTAACTATTCAAATCATAGAGTGCTTTCTTTAAGCTTTGCTAGGTGAGATCTTTAAGGTATTAAAAATTTAGAGGGTTATATGAGTTATTTGATGTTAGATATTGAGTCAACGGAGCTGAGCGCTACGGAATCATCGCAGTTAACTCATCCCATGATAGGCGGCTTGATTTTATTTAGTCGTAATTATGCCAGCAGGGCTCAATTAATTACCCTCATTAAGTCAATACGTGCGATTCGACCTGACATCCTGATTGCAGTCGACCATGAGGGGGGACGAGTACAACGTTTTCGAGATGGCTTTACCGTCTTACCTGCCATGGGAGATATTCTTCCTGCAGCAAAAGGGGATATGGCACAGGCCAAGCGTTGGGCAACCGAGCTAGGTTACTTAATGGCGATAGAACTGCTTGCGGTCGATATCGACTTAAGCTTTGCCCCAGTATTGGATTTAAATGGTGTCAGTCAAGTGATAGGTACCAGAAGCTTTAGTCCTGACAAGGAGGAGGTTGCCGAGCTGGCGAGTGCCTTTATCGATGGCATGGAGCAAGCGGGTATGTGCGCAGTGGGTAAGCACTTTCCTGGGCATGGTAGCGTAGAAGCGGACTCTCATATTGCCAAGCCCGTTGATGAACGTACACAAGATGAGATTTTTGCCAACGATATGCAGCCCTTTAAGACCTTAATCGGTAAAGACCGTTTACAGGGTATTATGCCTGCGCACGTGATTTATCCTAAGGTAGACAGTCAACCAGCTGGCTTTTCTCCATTTTGGCTGCAAGAAGTGCTGCGCAAACAGCTAGCCTTCAATGGGGTGATTTTCTCTGATGATCTCGGCATGAAGGGCGCTGCCGTAGCAGGTGGATACACTGCTAGAGCACAAGCAGCGCTTGATGCTGGATGTAATATGATTTTAGTTTGTAACGACAGTAAAGGCGCCACCGAGGTGCTAGAGGGTGTAGATTGGCCGACAGAGAATAACCGACTGAATGCTAATTTATTAAAACCCGATCAAGCCAGAGTGGTTAAAGCACTCGAGGATAATGAGCGTTGGGAGCGTGCCAAAGCCATTGCTCAAAACTTGATTTAGCGCAACATCGATACCAGTTCTGCTTGCTAAGTTAGCAGTTGATTATATATAAAATTTTTTTGGAGGACGAGAATGATCCTTTATCTTCATGGGTTTGATGCGACAAGCCCAGGTAATCATGACAAAATGCGTCAGTTACAGTTTATTGATGATGACGTACGTTTGGTCAGTTACAGTACCTTGCATCCTAAAAATGATATGCAGTACCTCTTGAATGAGGTCAGCAAACAGATCGCGTCATCAGATGATGAATCGCCGCTGATCTTGGGCGTGGGCTTAGGCGGATATTGGGCAGAGCGCATCGGCTTTTTAAATGGCATTAAATCGGTGCTGATTAATCCTAATTTACTTCCTCAAGATAACATGGCCGGCAAAATTGACCGACCTGAAGAGTATACCGATATTGCTAATAAGTGTGTTAAAGACTTCCGAGCCTTAAATAAAGGTAAGGCATTGTGTATCTTGGCTCGCCAAGACGAGGTAAATGACAATGCTAAGGTGGAATCGACTCTAAAAGATTACTATACAGTCGAGTGGGATGATGAGCAGTCGCACAAGTTTATCTCATTAGCGGCCCAGCTTCAGCTTATTAAAACATTCAAAGACAGCTAGTCCCATTAGTTAAGCTTATTAAGACACTCAAAGGCTGCTAATAGTCCCGTTGGTTAAGCTTTATAAGAACCATCAATAGCCATTAGGTTATAGGTGGTTTTTTTATACCTATACTTTTTGGATAACCTATTGAGTGGCATTTGCAAGCGGCTGGTCGGAGCCATGATTTTGCTATTCATCGAGCTTGTTAGCGGAGATTAGGCGATTGTAGATGAATCTGATTGCAAATATGAGCTTATCTTTGCTCATGACAGTGCTTTAGGCTATGTTATTTCTAAGACCAATGAGATTGTTTTTAATCTGAAATATTTTTACCTGGGCTCGGTGGTTAGCGAGTGGAGTCTTTCGTACAAGGAATAGGTTATGAAGCGTGTCATGATACAAGTGAAGGGGAAGGTACAGGGTGTTTCTTATCGTCAGAATACACTTGTTCAAGCGAACACTTTAGGGGTCACGGGCTATGTGAGTAATCTAAGCGATGGTACGGTGCAGATCTTAGCTCAAGGGAGCGAAGTCGCGGTTGATAAGCTCATTGGATGGTGTTACATCGGCGCACCAGCATCTCGGGTGGACGAAGTGATTGTTGAAGAGGACGAGGCAGATGAGATCTACCTCGACTTTTCGATTATGCAGCCTTAATAGGTCGTTAGTGGTTCCATGGCGACGCTATTGCTCTTGGGCACCTTTGCGCTTGGGTGCTCCATCTTTCTGATCTGAATAATCATACCCATTTTAGGATGATCGAAATAGTGGACTTCATCACTACGCACCCTACGATTTTGCACCATAGGAATAGCGTAGAGGTAAGGCGTTGTAACCTCTTGTGTACTTGCCTGTGTTGCCTCCGGGGTCGTTAGCTGCTCATTTTGTGCAACGGTAACCGTCTTGTTGCCCTCTTCTCGCAAGGTGAAGTTTGTTTCAATAAAGAGGTAGTGCTGCAGATAGATATTAATCGTTCCATCAAACTTCCACACAGGCTTATTTGTGTCGTTTGCAAACTGACTTGTCATAAAGTCGAAGTTGCCAAATTCTGAGCTTGCCTCCTGAGCTTTGATCGGATGACCGTTAAACTCATATTCTTCTGAATAGTCGTGTCCTGAATACAGTTTGACCGGAATCGCTCTGTTTCGAGGTAGCATCGATTGCTGCCATGTCATATGCAAGAGGCTGGTGGTACCTTTTTCACGAGATATCGTCGCAATAATATCGTTAAATTGGCTCTGACTCTCGGCTAGCAGTACGGCGCCATCGCCAAGGTGCGCAGTGGCGGGGGCGGGAGCGGCAATCTGCATCGGCACATCGGCTAGGGCCTTGTGATTCGCGCTGCTAAGTTGCTCATTACAGTTTACGCTATCGGTTGCCCAATCGCTTGAGGTGCAGCCGTTGAGCCCCATACTCACCGCCGTTAAATCGGTGCTGACCATAGGGGTAATAAAGTCGACTGTCTTACGTGTACGAGTCTGTGCGGGTGTGGTTGGCCATTGCTCAACGGTTGGTACATCTCGCTCGAAGATATAGACCTCAACCTCAAACCAACGCTCTTCTGCAGCATTAACGCTTACAGATAAGCTGGATAAAAGGCCAACAGCTAAAGCTGTGCTTAGCTTGTTTTTAGATAGTCTTAACACGATTATTCTCCAAGACGATGTTGAAACAACTGCTCAATTAACAGTTTGAGTAATGCGAGCCTATCTTTAGCTGTTTCAGAAGGCATAGCAAATTTTAGCTTATTGGGCCCGTCCATTCGATATACTTGTGGCTGGCTTTGTAGCAAACCGATGATAAAGGTTGGATCAACCTGATTGTTTTCACCGAACTCTATACTACCACCTTTAGCGTGCATTTCGATTTTTCTTAAGCCTAACTGTGTGGCCAAGTGCTTATAAAGTGTCATTTCCATCAAGTTTTTGGTCGCATCGGGCAACATACCGAAGCGGTCAATCAATTCGACCTTCATCTCATCGAGTGCTTTTGCGGTTTCGCAGTTAGCGATCCGCTTATACAGAGAGAGGCGAATATTCACATCGCCAACGTAATCTTCAGGCAGCAGCGCAGGGATGCGCAGCTCAATCTCACACTGATGTCGTAGCATCTGATTTAGCGACGGCTCTTTCCCCTGCTTAAGCGACTTCACCGCATCTTCTAGCATCTCCATATAGAGGGTAAAACCAATCTTGGAGATATGACCGCTCTGCTCATCACCAAGTAGCTCACCGGCACCGCGAATTTCCAAGTCTTGGGTTGCGAGCATAAAGCCAGCCCCAAGATCTTCTAATGCGCCGATCGCCTCTAGTCGCTTACGGGCATCTTTAGTCATACGTTTGGGGTGAGGGGTCATCAAATAGGCGTAGGCTTGGTGATGAGAGCGTCCCACGCGGCCACGTAGCTGATGCAGCTGAGCCAGACCAAAGTTATCGGCGCGTTCAATGACGATGGTATTAGCCGATGGCACGTCGATACCGGTTTCGATGATAGTAGTACAGACTAATACGTTAAAGCGCTGATGATAAAAATCAGACATCACTCGTTCAAGCTCACGCTCACGCATCTGCCCATGGGCAGTCACCACGCGTGCCTCTGGTAGCAACTCACTGATCTCTGCCGCACGCTTCTCTATGGTTTCGACACTATTGTGTAGGAAGTAGACCTGGCCACCCCTTAATATTTCACGTAGCAAGGCCTCACGAATGGTGGCTTCATCATATTCTCTGACAAAGGTTTTTACTGCGAGTCGCTTAGCTGGCGGGGTGGCGATAATCGACAGATCGCGCATGCCCGACATCGCCATATTTAATGTTCTCGGAATAGGCGTTGCGGTTAAGGTTAAGATATCGACATTCGCTCTGAGGGCCTTAATCTTCTCTTTCTGTCTTACACCAAATCGGTGTTCTTCGTCGATAATGAGCAGGCCGAGATTCTCGAATTTGGCTTCTGATTGCAGCAGCTTGTGGGTGCCGATCACGATGTCGACTTTACCATCGAGCAGATCTTTCATCACTTGAGTCTGCTCTTTCGCCGTCTTAAAACGAGACATCACTTCAATCTTAAATGGCCAGTCGGCGAAGCGGTCTTTAAAGTTTTCGTAATGCTGCTGAGCGAGCAGAGTAGTCGGTACTAAGATGGCGACCTGTCTGCCGTCATTGACGGCGACAAAGGCAGCGCGCATGGCGACCTCGGTCTTACCGAAGCCCACATCTCCACAAACGAGTCTATCCATCGCCGTTGGCGAGCGCATATCTTCAAGGACCGCTTCGATGGCGGTCTCTTGGTCAACGGTTTCCTCATAGGGGAAACTGTTGGCGAACAGTGCATACTCTTCCTGATCGATTCGACAAGCCTCGCCCGGGCGAGCCTGTCTGCGGGCATAGACATCGAGTAGCTCTGCGGCCACATCACGAATTTTCTCAACCGCTTTTTTCTTTGCCTTGGCCCAGCTTTCATTACCGAGCTTGTTAAGGGTTGCCTCCTCATCGGGGCCAACGCTGTAGCGGCTAATTAAATGCAGTGAGCCAACCGGCACATAGAGTTTATCGCCACCTGAGTATTCAAGGACTAAATATTCGGCCACTAGGCCGCCAGTATCTAATGTCTCTAGACCCTGATAGCGCGCCACACCATGGTCTAAATGCACTATGGGTTGGCCTACCTTTAGCTCGGCAAGGTTTTTAACTAAGGCATCGGAGCTGATCTGACGCTGTTTATCACGGCGACGACGCTGAGAGATGCGTTGACCAAACAGTTCCGTCTCACAAATAAGCGCAAACTTGCCACCGGTTTTCTTTTCAATCACACAGCCATGGGCAAGAGGAGATACGATTAGCCCTAGTTTTGCCTTGCTGGCGACAAATTCATCGAAATGATCATACAACTTAGGCTTGAGGTTGATCTTGCTAAGCAGTTCTAGCAATGCTTCTCGGCGCCCCTCAGACTCGGCACTAAACAGCATACGCTCGCCAAGTGTGGCGTATTTCTCAAGCTCAACCAAAGGTTGTTTGAGCTTATGGTTGGCGCAGAGATCTGGCAGTTTACTGGCCTTGGCATGAGATGCTGTACCTGTGTAGGCCTCATCTTTAAGTCCAAAGCGAGGCAAGCCTTTAAAAGATGCGAAGATCTGCTCAGTCAGCAGATATAACTCTTGTGGCGTGAGTAGTGGCCTTAATGGGTCGACGCGCCTGTCTTCGTAGCGAACTTCAACCTCATTAAGGTGCGAGTGAGTGGCCGCTTCAATGTCACCTAAGGTGATCAGCTGAGTATTACCTGGGAGATAATCAAAGAGGGTGGCGGTTTCATCAAAAAACAGTGGCAGGTAGTTTTCAATTCCCGCTGGCATGGTTTTCTTACTGACCATCTGATAAATCGAGCCCGGCTCTTTAACCAACACCTCAAAACGGCGGCGGTACCTTTGCCTAAAGCCTTCTATCGCGGCGTCATCGGTAGGGAACTCTTTCGCTGGAAGCAGACGAATGGCATCGATCTCTTTGCTAGATCGCTGAGTCTCAGGATCAAAATGACGAATGGTTTCTACTTCATCATCGAATAACTCGATGCGATAAGGCTGACTCGAACCCATTGGGAAAATATCGATAATTGAGCCTCGCACGGCAAACTCGCCGTGTTCATAGACCTGCTCAACCACGTGATAGCCGGTGTTAATTAACTGCTCGCGTACATCTAACAGACGATACTTATCGCCTTTCTCCAGCATCAATACGTTACCCGTTAGGAACGATTGTGGCGGCAGGCGCACCATCAAGGTGGTGATAGGGACAATGACAACTGCGTGTTGCGCCTGAGGTATACGTGATAACGCTTCTAAGCGCTGGGAGACCAGATCTTGGTGCGGCGAGAAGCTGTCGTAAGGAAGTGTTTCTCTATCGGGGAAAAGCCAAATCGGTATTGATTGCTCACTGAGCAGATAACTTAGCTCAGCATCAAGAGTGATTGCCGTCGGTGTATCAGCTGTCACCACTAAGGTAACACCTAAATGTTGCTTGGCAATATTTGCGATGGTTAGCGCTTGTGCTGCGCCGCCGAGTGTACACAGCGTTTGTGCCAATTTGGCACTCTTGACCGCTGGTGGAGTCAATACAGAGAAAGCATTCATTAAGGCGAGGAAACAAGTCCAATAGCAGTAAACTTGCTAAGTATTGTAGAGGCTTGTTTCAGCTCATGCCAGTGAAAATTCTTTTTGGCTTAGCGGGATAACTGTCGTAGCTTTAGCTGCTTTTGCTGTAGAGTCAGGCTCGCTTTAACTAACTGCTCAACGTCGTTATCTTGGATAACGCAAAAGCTCAGCTCCACGGCGTATTGCGTAGTCGATTGTGTATCCGTGGCTTCGAGTAGTGAGCAACTTGTGACTTTTGCAAAGCAGAGCAGGGCGACAAGCTCCTCTTTAATATGCAGTGTCACCTGAAACACCTGTCCTAGCTCTAGGGGAGTAGGGCTAATAAGAGTAATGCCACTGCCGCCAAACTGTTTGCCAATGTAGTGAGTACCTTCATACTCCTCTTTCGCCATGATGTGTTGTAACACCATATCGATTTTTCGCGACTGCAGTTTTAAAAACTCCACCACGGTTTTGGCATCGTCATCGAGGTGGCGCAATTGCAACAGGCTATCTGATTCGAGCGCCTTTACATCACTAATTAGCTGTAAGCTTGTCGGCAGCATAAGGCTGAGCTGCTCGACTAACGGCAGAGGTTTAGCACTGTCCCAGGGACTCAAGTAGACATCAAATGGGTGATTAATACTAAAATAGGCGGTAGAGTCAGTTAACAAGGGTATTGCCTCTTGTTTTTAGGGGGCTAATACCCCTATTATCGTGCGCATCTTTATGATTTAGCAAGGTTAGACACACAAATGTCTTAATACCGAGAGGAAATTGAGGCTTTTTTGTGAACTGCTGAGTGGATCCTTATCCTGTTTTTGCAGGAGAGGGCAATGACTTCTATGGCGTTATGTTAATCGTTATTGCGCTCAGCTTAAGTCGATTTTATTTGGGTTTCTTAATGAATTTTTCATTATCGTTTTATATTGGTTACCGCTACTGGCGCTCCCGTAAAGCTAACGCATTTGCGTCGTTTATCACTCTTTTTTCCGTTTCAGGTATTTTACTCGGTGTGGCGGCTTTGATCCTTGTTAGTTCGGTGATGAATGGCTTAGAGAGTCAGCTTAAACAGCGGATCTTAGGTGCGGTGCCACAATTAACCGTGCATTCGCAAACGCCAATAGACAATTGGTCAAAGCAAGTCGACAAGCTAAGTCAACTAACCGGTGTTCAAGGTGCAACGCCGAGTATATCGACCCAAGCTATGGTGCAGTCTCCAAGTAATATTGGCGCTGCTCAAGTCTATGGTATCTACCCTGAGCAAGAAAAAGCCCTGCTCAATACCACTAAACGAGTCTATTCAGGCAACTTTGATGCACTAGAGTCGGGTAAATATCGGATAATTTTAGGCGCCGAACTCGCGCGTAAACTCGACGTCGCCCCAGGTGATAAAATTCGAGTACTCAGCGGTGATGGCGTAGTCTATTCACCTTTAGGCCCTGTGCCGAGTCAGCGTAAGTTCACCGTGGCTGGCGTATTTGAGATGGGCTCACAAGTGGATGCGACTCTGGCCTATGTTCACCATGATGATGCGCAGCGATTGATGCGCCAAAAGGCGGGAGAGGTTAAAGAGCTGCGTCTATATCTGGATGATCCTTTTAATGCCGCCAAAATTGCCCCTGAAGTGGTAGCGCAATTTGCAACACCCGTGACCACCACCGATTGGCGAGATCGCTATGGTCACCTTTTTGGTGCGGTGAAGATGGAAAAGAACATGATGTCTTTAATGCTTAGCCTGATTATTGCCGTTGCTGCTTTTAATATCGTATCGGCCTTAGTGATGATGGTCGTCGATAAAACCACTGATGTTGCTGTGCTCAAGACTCAAGGATTAACGACCGCGAATGTGATGGGTATTTTTATGATCCAAGGCTCGCTTAATGCCGTTATCGGTCTTATCTCCGGTGTGGTGGTTGGTACTTTACTCACCCTTAACTTAAACACAATTACTCAAGCGCTTGGGATCTCAATATTAGGAGCCGGGCAAAATTTACCTGTACAGCTTGAAGTGAGCCAGCTGACGTGGATTGTTGTCGGCACTCTAGTGATCACATTGCTTGCCACCATTTACCCAGCAATAAGAGCCGCCCATGTGCAGCCTGCGACCGCACTTAGATATGAATAAGCGGTTCTATAAGTAAGCAACGATACGAGCAAGCGACTTTGCGAAAATGCGGCTTTATGAGTAAGTCACGAACAAGATACGAATAGCGAGTTAAAAATGAATCAAGAATTACTGCTGCAAGTCAGTCATGTGAGCAAACGTTATCAAGAAGGCTCGGTCGATACCGAGGTTCTACATGACGTAGAACTGCAAGTCTTTAAAGGCGAGCAGTTGGCGATTGTCGGTAGCTCTGGCTCAGGTAAGAGTACATTACTGCATATTATGGGGACGCTAGACAGCCCGACAAGTGGCAGCGTCACTATGCTTGGTGAAGATCTTTATAAGCTGTCGAGCCAGCGTCAAGCGCAGGTGCGAAATGAGCACTTGGGCTTTATCTATCAGTTTCACCATCTGTTGCCTGAATTTACCGCCCTTGAAAACGTCTCCATGCCAGCACTTATTCAAGGTCAGCGACGCAAGCAGGTAGAAGCCAAAGCCAAATCACTGCTTGAACGTGTGGGACTGGGTCATAGGTTGAGCCATACTCCGGCAGAGATGTCTGGCGGTGAACGTCAACGTGTGGCAATTGCTAGAGCATTGATTAACGATCCTAAGCTGGTGTTAGCCGATGAACCTACAGGTAACCTCGATGCGAATAGTGGTGAAGCCGTATACGAGCTGATCACCGAGCTTGCCGCCCAGCTAGGCACTGCATTTGTAGTAGTGACTCATGATCAAAGCTTAGCCGCGCGAATGGATAGGCAGCTGCATATGAAAGATGGTCGTCTAGTGCAAGCCGAGGAGCTTAACGCATGAGAGCGTTGTTAGCGATGTGGGTAGGTTGGCGCTTTTATTTTGCCCGCCAATCGAATCGATTTATTAGTTTTATCTCCTTCGCTTCAACGGCAGGAATTGCCTTAGGTGTGGCAGTACTTATCGTGGTGCTGTCGGCCATGAACGGTTTTGAGAAAGAGTTGGAGCAGCGACTGTTAGGGGTCGTGTCCCATGGTGAACTTATTGGCGTGAATGAACCTATACGCCAATGGCAATCTATCGTAGATGATGCCAACAAGGTGCCAGGGATCTTAGCCGCCGCGCCGTTTGTGCGTATGCAGGGGCTTGTGCAAAAAGTCGGTGGCTTCCAAGGCATAACTGTACTCGGTGTCGATGTGGATAGTGAGGAAAGAGTTTCTAATATTAAGCAGTTTATGTCGGCTGATAGTTGGCATAGCCTTGCTCAACAAGACAGTAATAATATCGTTTTAGGCAAAGGCTTAGCCAAGAGTCTCGGCTTAAAAGTTGGTCAGTCCCTTAGCCTGTATATGCCTAATATTAGCCAGTCACAGAGTAAGATTGGTGCGGCAAAGAGCTATCGTTTTGTGGTCACAGGGATTTTTGAGCTAGGGGGAGAGCTCGATATGAGCACCGCCTATATCCCGATGCAATATGCCGCAAAGGCCTTGAAGTTAGGTGATAGCGTGTCAGGTGTGCGGATAAAAGTGGACGATGTGTTTGCCGCACCAAGGCTTATTCGGGATTTAGGTTATAGCCAGCAGCAATATGTCTATATCTCAGATTGGACTCGTACTCAGGGTCATCTTTATCAAGATATTCAGTTGGTCAGAATGGTGATGTACTTAGTGCTCGCTCTCGTGATTGCCGTGGCTTGTTTTAATATCGTTTCAACCTTGGTGATGGCGGTTAGAGACAAGCAGTCAGAGATCGCGATTTTGCTCACCATGGGCATGAAAAAAGCCTCAGTAATGCTAATTTTTGTTGTTCAGGGAGCGTTTAATGGCGTGTTGGGCTGCGCTATCGGTGGCGTGTTAGGCACGATTACTGCGCTGAATTTAAGTGCCATTGCCCGCGGCATAGAGTCGCTGTTTGGTATCCAGCTGTTATCGGCCGATGTCTATTTTATTGACTTTTTACCTTCACAGCTTAAAGGGGGCGATGTGATGACTGTGATATTGCTAGCCTTTGTTATGAGCGTTATCGCGACCCTGTACCCAGCATGGAAAGCTAGCCAGACCCCGCCAGCCAGAGCGCTAGCGGGTCGGTAAACTGCTTACCCTTATTGATAATAAAGCCGGCGGGTGCTGGCTTTATTATCTGTGATATTGATTCAATGCGATTGATTACTGCTATTGGTTAAGCCAGGCTAGGGCTTTGGACTCATCGTCAAAGTAGCGAGTCTCCCCAGCGATAAACCAATTACCAATTTTTGTGGCAAGCTCTTGCCATCCCTTATTGCCATAAAGCGCAATCTTGACGAACTGATTTCCATGCTTTAATCCCAGCTTAAAGTCATCCCATGCCGCGCTTAGCTCCCACCCCTCAAGCTCAGTTGCATCGAAAAGTGCCTTAATCTTGGGGTGTTTGACTTCCGCTAATGCCGAGTCGATTACTGGCGTCATGGCGAGGTAATCACTATGGGTGAGTTTGCCTTTTGCTTTGAGGGTGAGAAAGAATTCATCGTTCATTCTCTCTAGTCCGATGGTAAATCCGTGTCTTAAGGCTGTCATGCCAACTCTCCTTGCTAGGTAATGCGCGTCATATCGTATTTCTTAATTTGATAAAACGAACGTGATGAAAACTAATCCGGATAACTGCATTGATATCGATGAATATCACGTTTATGCTTTCGGGCAATTTAATTTCGCCTGTTTAGCTATAAAAAATAGGTGTCATTTGGGTATTAGTTATAGGAGAGCTTGGAGATAAAACCAAGCCAAAAGGAATAATAATGGATCAGCAAGCATATGCTATTGGTGTTAAAGGCCAAAAGTGGGGCGAGTCAGAGAAAGCCCAGTGGTTTAACGCCCAGGAGATCAAGCGTTCCTACCAAGAGCAAGTCGTGACTAAGATCCTTGCGCTAAAGGAGCGTTTTGAGGTTGAGCAGTATGGTGCACTTTCTTACGATGTTGAGCGTTACCCATTGTTTGCGGTGAAGTCGTTAAACTGGGACATGAGCAAGCCAACTATTCTCGTTACAGGTGGCGTTCATGGCTACGAAACCAGCGGTGTGCAAGGCGCGATTCGCTTTATCGAAACCAAAGCCGCTGAGTATACCAAGCACTTTAATATTCTTGTGGCGCCTTGTATCAGTCCTTGGGGCTATGAAACCATTAATCGCTGGAACCCAAAAGCGGTCGATCCTAACCGCTCTTTCTATCAAGATAGCCCAGCAGAAGAGTCTGCTGCCCTTATGGCACTTTTGGCGGGTCTAAACGTCGAGATTTTTGCCCATATCGATCTTCATGAAACTACCGATACCGATAATAGCGAGTTTAGACCCGCATTGGCAGCTCGGGACGCTGTGGAGCACACCAACTGGAACATTCCTGATGGTTTTTACTTGGTAGGCGATACCATCAATCCACAAGATGCCTTTCAAACGGCAATGATTAAATCGGTAGAGCAGGTAACTCATATCGCGCCCGCCGATGAAAACGGTAAGTTAATTGGCGTCAATTTAGCCCAGTTTGGGGTGATTAATTATGCCACCAAGGCACTCGGGTTATGTGCCGGTGTGAGCGATGCAAAATATGTCACCACCACCGAAGTGTATCCTGATAGTCCGCTTGTCGATGATGAGAACTGCATTTTGGCACAGGTCGCAGCGGTCACTGGCGGACTGGATTACTTACTAACGCTCTAGCTGGTGACTCTATAGAACCTAAAAGCAGTTGGTACTCAAGCTTAGAACATGCAAGTCTTTAATCTTAGACGCCAACTCGCTTTAGTCCACTTCAGAAGCGATAACCGCTTTAATGCCGTGAGCGTGTACCTTGACGCAAATTCCCTGTTTCTTAAAGGCAATGGTCGGATTTGGAAGACGCTCTTTATCGCCTTTGGGTGAGCTCCGTTTAACTTTTATATCAGTCTCCCCTGCTAACACTGGAGCCAACTGCGGTGCTTGTTCAAGCAGAGCTTGGGCTAGTGTGTCACAATCGTTAGCGCCGCAATCTAGCACTAACTCAATATGCTCCCAACCTTCGACCGGGTAGACTTTGTCACTTGGATAGGGCAGTTCGACACACTCAATAGCGCTTGTACCCATCATCAACGGCTGGTGTAACTCGATAATCAAAATGGGGCGACCGTTAATCATGTTATCTGAAATGACTTTTCCTGCGCTTTCAAATCCACAACGTAGTTCATCAGCCGCTTCTGTGCTATTGACTCGAAGCGCAGTGTGATCACATTCGAGCGCGAGTGAGTCTAGGCCTAACTCTCGGGTAAACGCTTGTATGCGCTGGCTAAATGTAGGCCAGCTACTGATTAATTCTTGGTATGTCATAGGACGCCTTATAGCAAAATGAACCTCTAATAAAAAAGAGGTGCTAAATGAGGTTGTTAAATTGGAACTGAGAAAAGTGTTTAGGGCCAGATCTCTATCGGTGTGCCTTCATCGATCGCTCGCCAAAGCTCATCCATTTCCGCATTAGTGACCGCGATACAACCATCGGTCCAGTTATACATCTGGGCTTCTTCTGGGCTTAGGCTAGAGTTGGGGTTTTCACCGTGGATCATGATCTGTCCACCTGGGCTAATACCGAGTGCATCGGCGCGCAGGCGGTCTTCATCGTTGGGATAAGAAATACGAATAGCGCGATAGTAAGCACTATCAGACTTTTTATAGTCCAATAGGTAACGGCCTTCGGGGGTTCGCTGATCGCCTTCGGTGAACTTATGACCAACGGGGTTATCACCCATGGCAATACGGTATTTCTTAAGCACCTTGCCTTGCCTTAGCAGTGTCATGCTCGCTTCTGACTTGGTGACTACCACTAAGTCGGCTTTACCGCTGGTCATCGCGCCCGCGAAGGAGGCGTTAGAAAAAAGCGTGCTCGAGATAAGCATCAACAAACTGAGTGATAAAACAATAAAGCGCATGGATAACCTTGAACGAAAGAGCTAAATATCGGTGAATGACAGAGTTTATCTTACCCTAAAATGGCATCGGTGTTGACGGCAAAGATTAAGATTATTTTTGAGCTCTTACCCTATGCGTGTCACACTATTCATATTATCTATTTTAAAATGTTGATTCGTCAGTTTAAGTCGATGAATTCTTCGTCAATTTTTGTAAGGAGTTGCTGTAGCAATGGCAACAGAGAAAGAGCCAGAAAGTTTATTAAAACTAAAATTACGCCGGGTTATTTTTGGAACCGACACCCCTGCGGGGCGTTATTTCGATATTAGTTTAATGGTATGCATTGTGATGAGCGTGCTGCTCGTCTTTCTCGATACCGTGGCTTCAGTTCATGAGCGCTATGGTGACATCATTGTCATCTTGGAGTGGGGCTTTACCATTATCTTTACCATTGAGTATCTGCTTAGGCTTTATTGCTCGGCCAAGCCGCTCAGTTACGCCAGAAGCTTTTATGGTGTAGTGGACTTATTGTCGGTATTACCGACTTACTTAGCCCTGTTCTTCCCAGGTGCAAGCTTCACTATGGTTATTAGGATCTTGCGTCTATTCAGGATTTTCCGAGTATTGAAGCTACTGCGCTATTTAAGTGAAGGTAACCTACTGCTGCGCGCCATGATGCAGTCGAGTCGTAAGGTGTTTATCTTCTTTTTCTCGGTCAGTTTGATTGTTGTGGTGTTGAGTGCCGTAATGTATGTGGTCGAAGGGCCGGATAATGGCTTCACCTCTATTCCAAAGTCGATTTATTGGACCATTGTGACCATTACCACTGTGGGCTATGGCGATATTACCCCAGGCACGCCACTAGGGCAGGCTATTGCAGCATTTACCATGCTACTGGGTTACTCAATTATTGCCATTCCAACGGGTATTTTAACTGCGGAGATATCCCAAGAAATTGGTCGCACGCGAGACCTAAGGCGCTGTAGTAACTGCTTGAAAGTAGGGCATGAAAATAATGCGCTTTACTGCGATCATTGCGGTAGTGAATTAGAGAGCGAGTTGTAAACATAGACAAAGTTAACGGATTAGTCAGAGACAAAGAGGTGTTATGGCTGTAGCCAAGTTTGTACAGGGATCGATTCTACGTCACATATTAGTGATGAGCTCTACCGCTGCGGTCGGGATTTCGGCGTTGTTTGTGGTCGATCTGCTGGATATCTTTTTCTTGAGTTTACTCGGGGAGCAGGAGTTAGCAGCTGCGGTGGGCTACGCCGGCACCATCTCGTTTTTTACCACCTCAATCGGTATTGGATTATCCATAGCGTTGGGGGCGCTTGTGTCGCGCTCTATCGGCGCGAAAGAGACTGAAAAGGCCAAGCGATTGCTGTTAAACAGCTTAGTGGTGACGTTATTGATGAGTCTCTTTGTCGCCTTTAGCGTGTATATGTTTATTCCTGAGCTGTTAAGTCTAGTGGGGGCTACGGGCAAAACGGCTGAGCTTGCCGAGGGCTACCTCAATATTTTGGTGCCGTCCTTGCCGCTTATCTGTCTTGCTATGGCGCTGGGTAGCGCTTTGAGGGCGGTGGGCGATGCCAAGTTGTCTATGGTATCGACTTTGATTGGCGGTGGCGTTAACGCCGTCTTCGATCCGATATTTATCTTTATGTTTGCCATGGGGATTGAAGGTGCCGCAGTTGCCTCTGTATTGGCCCGTTTTGCGGTATTTGCGGTTGCAGCTCGCGGGGTGGTGGTAAAGCATAACTTATTTGGGCGCTTTAACATCGACCACTTTGTGGAAGATCTTAAGCCTATTTTTGCCATTGCGGGCCCTGCAATGCTGACCAATGTGGCAACGCCTATCGGTAATGCGGTGGTGACTCGAGCGATTGCAGACTTTGGTGATAGCTATGTTGCCGGTTGGGCGGTGCTTGGACGCCTTATTCCCGTATCGTTTGGTATGATTTTCGCGCTCTCTGGTGCCGTTGGGCCCATTGTTGGGCAAAACTATGGTGCGATGGAGTTTGGGCGGGTAAAAGAGTCGCTGACTCGGGCTATCCAATTTTGCACCGTCTATGTCGTGAGTGTGTCACTGCTGCTATTTTTAACTCGAAACCAAATTGTCAGCGTATTTGATATGAAAGGTGATGCGGCTGAGCTGATCTTATTTTTCTGCTCCTATATCGCGGTGTTCTTTATCTTCTCCGGTATTTTGTTTGTTGCCAACGCCTCATTCAATAATTTAGGTAAGGCCAAGTATTCGACCCTGTTTAATGTGGGTAAGGCTACAGTGGGCACTATTCCCTTTGTGTACTTCGGTGCGCAGTGGGGAGGAGTTTATGGTGTGCTGATGGGACAAGCCGTTGGATCGATACTTTTCGGCGTATTGGGTGTCCTAGTCGCATATAGACTGGTTGATAAGGTTAGGGCCGCGGCTGTTAAGCCTGTGGTTGAAGCTGAGGATAAAACTGAGTTTGACGAGGAGCTGAGCTTAAGCGGTCAGAGCCCGCTCTCATCCTCTTGTGCCAACATGGCAATCGTCAATGAGGAGCAGGACTGTGAGGGGAGCAACGAAGTGGCTGAGCTTATTGGCGTTAAAGAGGACGGCGCCGCTAGCAAATAAGCTCTATTCAGCGAACAGGGCGCTCTTTAGTTAGCTGGTACCGCTTTTTCTTCGCTTGCTTCTACAGGTGCGTCAGTCGCCGCATCTGTTGTTTCTACTGCTGCAGTTGCTTGCTCTGCCGCTTCGGCTTCAAGTTTAGCCTGCTGCTCTGCACGCTCAGCCTTAGACACGTATTTTTTGATCGTAGGCGCAGTGTGCTTATTGAGGCGAGCCTTGGCACGTTTTGCGGTCTTTTTGATCATCTTCTGTTTTCTGTTCATGGTTTCTCTACGATATGCCTATTAATGATGTCTATATATGACGTCTATATGATGACAATTGTGGCACATTCTGCGCCAAGCTAGAAATCGGAGGCGAATTTTACCCTAAACACGCGGCTATCGCTACCATAGTGTTTATCGGTTCCAGTGAGCTATTTTACTATGAGGCATCGAAAAATATGTATCAATGCTTCCCATACAATTAAAATGGCTTAAAAGCATCAATCGCGATGCATCAAATGAGTAGTTAAAGTATTATGAATCCACCGAATGAGATCACTTTTTTTAGCCGTTTCGAAGCCGATATTTTAGCGGGCAAGAAGACCATTACCCTGCGTGACGAGTCTGAGTCCTACTATCAGGCGGGGCAGCGGGTGAGGGTATCCAATTTAGAAGATGGTCGTTGTTACGGCGAGTTAGACATTCTATCGGTTGAACAAGTGGCGTATGACGACCTTAATGACACCCACGCTGAGCAAGAGAATATGAGTCTTGCTGAGCTTAAAGTTTTAATTAGGCAGATTTACCCTGAGATCACTTCTATGTATATGATCCGCTTCTCATTAGCTTAGCTTTTCCTCTTGACGAGTGGATCCCGCAATTTAGCTTTAGTTCAAAATTATTTTACAAACTTACCCGTTAAATTAACGTAGTGTGCAGTTATTCAAAACTCTGGTTTTTGAGTAACGATTCTTCATGCAATAAAATAGGGTAAACAGTAGACTGCGCTATTTAGGTGAATAGTGCGGTTTGGTGTCATGCTTAATAGCCCTAGTTCCGTTTTTCCTGCCCGTTATTTCACTTAATGAACTCGGATGTTTCCCTTTGTCATGCCGTTATCAATGGCAAAACTGCACGGTTATCAACTCAATGATGAATTTTATACTTATTGGCCAAGCACTATCTTGTACTCCTCTTGTAGGAACTTTTTGGGAGGTACGCAATAATGTCGGCGTTTAAGGGCAAACGATGGTATTTCTTTCCAGCGGTCGCGGTGGGTTTTGTGGTGCTGGTGTTAGTCGTCAAAATGCGCAGTCACCCGCCGTTAGAGTTACAGGCGGAGCCGAGTAAGCTGGTTGAGGTTATCTCTCTAGAGAAAAGCCCTGTAGTGGCACAAGTGGATGCCTTCGGTCGCGTTAGCCCCAAAATTCAGTGGCAACTACTGCCTGAGGTCGGTGGCCGTGTGGTGTATAAACATCCAGATCTGGCCGTTGGTAAAATATTAGTAAAAGACACTCTATTATTGGCAATCGATCCGCTGGATTATCAGATCCGCTTGGCTCAGGCACAGGCTGACCGTAAGGCGCTCGAGGGGCAGTTAGAAGGCAAGAAGCTACAACTTCAAAACCTGCAGTTATCGCTTGAGATTGAAAATAATCGCTATGACTTGGTCAAATCTGACTTAAAGCGTAAAGAGACACTGCGTCAGAAAAACCTTATCTCACAATCAGAGCTCGATGGTGAGCGGCAAAATCTGCTCGCTCAACAGCAGAAGCTGCAAGAGCTAGACAACTCCTTGAATTTAATGCCCAACGAGACACAAATTCTTGAGGCACAACTACTACAAGCCGTTGCTCGTGAGCAGGAAGCTCAGAGTCAGCTAACCAAGACCGAAATTCGACTGCCTTTTGAAGGGCGCGTGGCCGAGGTCAACGTCGAAGCTAGCCAAGTGGTGTCGCCGCAGCAGGTGCTTGCACGTATAAATGGCATCGAGGTGATGGAAGTCGAGGCTCAGCTATCGCTTGGTGATGTGATGACCTTAATGAAGACGGTGACTCGGCCGCAAGGGCAAGGCAATGAGTTACCTCGCGCCGAAACCTTGGGGTTAACGGCAGAGATCACCTTAAAGGGCGCCACTTACTCTTTTAGTTGGCCAGCTGAAATTACCCGCATTGGCGAAACGGTGGATCCAACATTAGCCACCGTCAGCTTAGTGTTGCAGGTGGAGCAGCAGTACCGCGAGCTAAAAATAGGTCAGTCGCCACCATTGGTGAACGGTATGTTTGTCAGCGCCCGAATTAAAGGCGGTGAGCGTGACTACTGGATGGTGCCAGAGCGTGCATTGCATGGCGATAAGCTCTATATCATGGATTACGATAATCGACTGCAGCTAATAGACGTGCAGGTACTATTCCGCCAAGAAGGGCAAGCCGCGGTGCAAGGTGAGCTAGTTAATGGCATGCAGTTAGTATTAACTGACCTTATTCCAGCGGTTAATGGCATGGCGCTACGCAGCCAAGGCGGCGATACTAAGGGAGCAGAAACTGCAGCAGGGGAGATGCAGCCGTGATCGGTTTTTTCGTGCGTCACCCCACAGCCACAACGATGCTGATGTTGGCGTTTATCGTGCTGGGGATCAAGGCGCTGCCTGAGCTTAAGCGCGAGACATTTCCCGAGTTTTCCAAAAGTTATATTACCGCGCAGGTGGTGTTGCCAGGCGCGTCCCCCCAAGATGTGGAAGAGAATCTCTGCCTTAGGATGGAGGACGCCGTCGACAGTCTTGGCAGTATTATCGAGACCAAGTGTGATGCCTTAGAAGGCGTAGCCCGCATGACGCTAAAGCTTGACGATAAGGCAGATTTGGGCCGTAGCTTAGTGGATGTACAAACTAAGATCTCGGCCATTAAAGACTTCCCTGCCGAAATTGAACCGCCGATCGTCGAAGAGCTGGATTTTAATGAACGCATCATCGATATCGCCGTATCTGCCTCGACCAGCAAGCCGGAGCTGAAAGCCTATGCGGAAGATTTAAAGCGCCGCTTGAAATTAGATACCAGCATTAGTCAGGTTGAGATTTCAGGTTTTTCATCCCATCAGTTATTGGTAGAGATCTCGCTCGGCGCCATCAAACGCTTAGGCATGAGTGTTGCGGATGTGGCCAAACAGATTGAGCAGCAAAACGTGCAGCTGCCCAGCGGTACGGTTGAGACCCCAAGTAAGAACATCCTTATTCGCTTCGATCAGCGCGAAGTGGAGCCAGAGCGTCTTGCTAATATCGTCATTCGCTCCGATGCACAGGGTGGTGTGGTGCGCCTGCGTGATATCGCCACCATTACAGACAGATTTGAGCTCGATGAGGAGAGCATTCGCTTCGATGGTGAGCAAGCCGCGATTTTAACGGTATTTAAAAATAAGTCTCAGGACTCGCTGCGCCTTAAAGAGGAGATTATTGGCTTTTTAGACGCAGAGAAACTGCGCACTCCAAATGGTATCACCATCAGCACCTCTAACGACTTGAGTTCCTTGTTGTGGGATCGCTTAACCATGCTGATTAAGAACGGTTGGCAGGGGGTGGTACTTGTTTTCTTGTGTATGTGGCTGTTCTTCAGCCTGCGCTACTCATTTTGGGTGGCGATGGGTCTACCTATCGCCTTTATGGGGAGCCTGTTCTTTATGGCGCAGGTCGGCTTAACCATCAACATCATGACGCTGGTGGCCTTCTTGATGGCGATTGGTATCATGATGGATGACGCTATCGTAATCGCCGAGTCGATTGCCGCTCATATTGAACGCGGCATGAGCAAGGCCGACGCGGTGATCCAAGGTGTAAAGCGTGTGCTGCCCGGCGTAGTGTCGTCATTCTTAACCACGGTATTTATCTTCTCCAGTATCGCCTTTATGGAAGGCGACATGGGTAAGGTGCTACGAGTCGTGCCGCAAACTTTACTGCTGATCTTAACCATCAGTCTTGTGGAAGCATTTTTGATTTTACCTAACCATTTGGCCCACTCAGCGAAGGGAAAAGAGCGTAAGACCAGCCGCTTTAAGCAAAAATTTAATCAGAAGTTTGAACACTTTAGAACCGTGCAATTAGTGGCGGCAGTAGAGTGGGTGATTAACTGGCGTTATGTGTTTATGGGCTCGGTGATAAGCCTGCTGTTTATCTCTATCTCATTGGTTGCAGGCGGCGCGATTAAGTTTGTCGGTTTCCCCGAGCTTGATGGCGATGTGGCCGAGGCGCGCATTATCTTGCCGCCGGGTTCAACACTGCAGCAGACCGAGCATGTGGTTAACCGAATCGTCAGCGTCGCGAAGGCGTTAGATGATAAATACAGTCAGAAAGAGGACGGTCAGCGACTCATTCAGCATATCACCGAGCGCTTTAACTTTAACGCCGATGCGGGTGAAAGTGGTGCCCATGTGGCTACGGTGAAAATCGATCTCTTGAGCGCCGAAGTTCGGCAAACCTTGATGAGCACCTTTATTCGAGAGTGGCAGCAGGGCGTAGGTGAGATGGTCGACCCAATTGCGATTGTCTATAAGCAACCTAAGATGGGGCCTGCGGGGCGTGCGATTGAGATCCGCGTCCGAGGGGATGATCTAGACGAGCTTAAGTCAGCCGCAATCGAGGTGCAGCAATATCTGCAGGGCTTTAACGGTGTATCGGGCGTGATGGATAGCATGAGACCGGGTAAGGCCGAGATATTAATGACTCTGAAACCCGGCGCCGAAGCGTTTGGAGTCAACGGCATGATGCTCGCCAGTCAGCTGCGCGGTGCCTACTTTCATCAGACTGCCGATAATATTCAGGTGGGGCCAGAGAGCATTCAAATCGATGTGCAGTTAGATAAAACCGATGCCGCTAAACTTGAAAATCTCGCCAACTTCCCAATCACCATTGGCAGCGCTGGCGAGCAGGTGCCGCTATCTGCGGTGGCCGATTTTGAGTGGCAGCGTGGTTATGTGAAGATCTCGCGTCTCGATGGTATGCGTTTTGTCACCATTACCGGTGAAGTGGATACTCACTTAGCTAACGCCAGCGAGATTAACAATGCCTTTAAGGCCGAGTTATTACCTGAGCTTAAAAAGCGCTATCCAGGCATAAGAGTCAGCTATGAGGGCGAAGTCAAAGAAAGTAAGACGACGCAAAACTCTATGGCCAGTGGTTTTATTGTCGGTCTTTTAGCGGTATTTGCCATCTTAAGTCTGCAGTTTAAGAGTTACATCGAGCCACTCGTGGTGATGGCGGTTATTCCCCTTGGCTTAATTGGTGTGCTTTGGGGGCATCTGTTGCTGGGTTACTCCATGAGTATGCCGTCAATTATGGGTTTTGTGGCGCTGGCTGGGGTGGTGGTCAACGACTCGATTTTGCTGGTGCAGTATATTCGCTACCACGTAGAAGAGGGCCAATCGGTACATGAAGCGGTAGTGAGTGCTAGCAAAGAGCGCTTTAGAGCGGTATTTATCACCTCACTAACCACGGCTGCTGGTATGTTACCGCTATTGCTGGAAACCAGTATTCAGGCGCAGGTACTGCAGCCTTTGGTGGTCTCGATGGTGTTCGGTATTTTTGCATCGACGGCGTTGGTGCTGTTTATGGTGCCAGCCTGTTACGCGATTTTAGAAGATTTTGGTAAGGTCAGCTTTAGTAAGGCCAAGACCATTGCAGCTTCAGGTTAACTTTATATTGGCTCGTAAGTAAAAAGGTCCTTTACCAATAGATTAGCGCCTTTTTATTTACGGGTTTTAATTAAAAACAAGAATCGCTGCTTTTAACAGCGATCGCAGTGGCCTGATTTTGATTGATATTCCATAATGTTGCCTTTGCTATCAATTGAGAACTCACAACAGCTGCTGAATAGTTGGTAGAGTTTTTTTCGGCTTTGTTTAACCCGAGATTTCAAGGTTGAATAATTTAGCTGATTTTGCTCGGCAAAATCTTTTTGTGACATACCTTCAATTTCAATGGCAATTAATAACTTAGCGTCTTCATCTGGCAGTTGCTTAATAAATGGCAATAGGCAATGAGAAAGTTCTTTAATGATTAGCGCTTCATCTTGTTCGTCATACCATAAGTCATCGGCTGTTAACTTGCTCAATTGACTATTTTTACGATAAAAGTCGATGATGGTATTGTTGGCGATTTGGAATATCCATGGCTTGATTTTACTGCTGTCAGTAACGGTTTGTAGGCTCTTATGTGTTTTGATTAAGATCTCTTGTAAAAGATCTTCGACATCCGCTGTGTTGGCAACTTTTCGATGTAAAAAAGCTTTAAGACTTGATTGATATTCAGTCCAAATGGATTCTAAACGCATACTCATTAACTCGCTTTGACTCTCTTGCTGTGACGCCGATGTGGCTTATTCGTGCCCATATTGGACTGTAAGTTATTTGGACCACAAATTAATTATACAGTTACCAGAGCTGATGAAGCGACAACCTGCTCTTTTGCATGTTTCATATATAGATGACATAGCTTGGTTTAACCACAATAGCAGGCAGGATTAACGGCTGGCTTAACTTGCAGCTTAAAGTCTTTTATAGCCTTCTTACGAACTTCATCTAAATCTTTCCTTCGCACAGTGACCACCATTCCAGCTGTGGGCTTTGTTGAGCAAGCATAAGCGCTTTGGCCGTTAATTTCGACTAGGCAAGCTCTACAACAGCCACGCTTTCGTTGGTTTTTTAGACATGGTGCTGGGATGTTAATATTGACCTTGCGCGCAATTTCTACCAGGTTTTTATCCTCCGGTGTGAGTAACGCCTCTCTATTATCTATCTTTATAAGAGCAGGTTTTAATACAAGCATAGTGTACCTTTGGGGGGGAGCTAAGTTTGGATTCATGAGTTAAAAAGTCGTATCAAGGAGCAAGCTGGCCAATGCAGGCGTGCTCCTTGTACAAGTTGTGATTAGTGAGCTACATGTTATTGATTACTGACAACAGGAGCTTGTTTCTGGCGTGCAACGATTGCTGTTATTACATTCTGCTCCATTCATCACAGTCGCGAGATAGGTATTACTCAGGTAGAAATGGCTGAACACTGCTACAAAATCCTGTGGAACGGTTTTTTCAGCAAGTCCAGATCCTATCAATGCTGCCTGCCAGTTTTGCACTTTCGGAAACCCTGTTAGCATGTCGAATCCGGCTTGTTGTTTTATTACGGCCGCACGATGTAGTAAGGGCAGCCAAGCAATATCAACATTAGAAATATAATCCCCTTTAAAAAACTGAGAACCATTGAGTTGTTGTTCAGCTTTTGCGAATGACTTTTGCAAGTTTTCCAATCGAGTATCGAATGTTTGTTTATCTTTACTGGCCATAGTGCCACATTGAGCCATGTAGTGTTTACTTGCTTGGTATGACCAAGCACGATCGAGTGCTTTCTGTTCTGGTGAGACATTTTCTATCGGCGCATATTTGTCATCTAAATATTCAACAATGGCGTCAGATTCGAACAGCACTTTGTTTGTTTCTGTGATTAACACAGGTACTTGGCCATTGGGAGAGATATCTAAAAACCATTGTGGTTTGTTGCTTAGCTCGATGTACTCGATTTCAAATGGCACATTTTTGGTTATTAGCGCGCCCATCACGCGTTGTACGAACGGGCAGTTTTTAAAGCTGATCAGTTTTATCATTTTGTTGCTCCAAAAGGGATCACGGTTTTGTGTTTACCTCTATAAGACGAGCAAGGCTTCAAAAAGACGAAATATTTTTAAAATAGATTTAAAATAAACAAACTTTACTGGAGGGTTTTGCTTAACGGTTTGAATTGTAGTGATTTAATTGGTGTGCGGGGTTCTAAGAAAGGCGCGAACAAAAATTTTGCACCTTTCTTTATCTCGATTCAGACTGCGGTACGCTAGCTTACATTTTACTTAGCATATTTAAGGTAATGGCAACTGAATTGTCTGCTGTCACTTGTTTGGCTTCTTCATAGACTAAATGCGCCGAACCATCGGCTTTGTCAGAGATGGTGCGAATAACGACTAGCGGTATGTCAAACATGTCTGTCACTTGCGCAACCGCGGCGCCTTCCATCTCAACGGCGATGGCATTGAACTCTTTAAGTAACATGCTGACCACAGCTTTATCGGCAATAAACTGATCACCCGTTGCGATAATACCAGAGTGTACGCGCGCTTCGCCGATCGAATCTTTCGCCGCTTCAAGCGCTAGAGCTTGTAACTTTTCATCGGCGTAGAAGAGGCGATCATCATATCCATCAAGCTGACCTTTTGGCGCGCCAAAGGCAGTTAAGTCAACATCGTGCTGCACCAGCGCAGTTGAGATCACCACATCGGCAACATTGAGTTTAGGCCCTGCGGCGCCAGCGATACCGGTGAAAATAATACTGTTTACATCAAAGTGATTAATCAGCACATAAGTGGTGATAGCGGCATTGACTTTACCGACGCCAGAGCGAGCGACAACAACAGGTTTGCCTTTAATAAGGCCTGTATAGTAGGTATTAGCGGCTATTGTGTGTGTTTGGCGCTGCCTAATTTCAGGAAGGAGTTTTTCTATCTCTGCATCCATAGCGCCTAAGATAGCGATAGGCTGAGCTTTGGTTTTCGCACAGGTTTTAGTACTGGTTTGAGTACCAGTATTAACAGTATTTACAGCAAAAGCATTGATAGAGAATAGCGAGTAGAGTAGAGCGAAAACAGCAAGCGTGGTGCGCATCTTAGTGGCATTCCAATAATATAAATGCGCGCATCATAATGAGCTTGGCTGGCCGAGTAAACGTGGTTTTGAAGGATATTTACCTAACGTGAGCTTAGCAAGTTTCTCTTACAACTTGCTGAGATTGAATTGGCATTTCACAAGTTAAGTACGGCATCAAACTTATTCGATTAAGCTTAGTCTCTTAAGTTTAGTCTCTTAAGTTTAGTCTCTTAAACTTAGCCTCTTAAAATTGGTCATTCGAACCATGTTAAGAGGTTATTTGTTATCTTTATTGGACTAGCCATTCCTCCTAGTTTCACTTGCATATAGGCTATTACAGCTTAATAACATCTGTCCGCTTCCTCTGTGGCTGGTTTAGAGGCGTTCCCCTATACCAGCCATAAGTGTGAGGTGCTGTAACTTTTTAAAGCAGCTCGACGGTGACAAATATCGTCTTGTTTAAAGAAGCTAGCCTTTTAAGAGAGCAGAACACGCCGCTGTTTATCACCATATCATGGGCGAACAGAGCCGTATCTGCTTATCTGTCTCTTTGAGTTAGCTTAAGTGGTAGCGCTTGTTTATTTACTTGTTCCAATTGCTGTTGTTTCCAAATGGATGCGCCAATACCTGCTGCAAGCGAAGAGAGAATAACCCCTAGAGACACTGATGTTGCGATAGCAAATGGGGTATCAATCAGCAGCATCTTGGTACCAATAAAGCACAGCATGAACGCTAACGTATGATGCAAATAAGCAAATTTGCTCAACATACCACCGAGGACAAAGTACAGCGAACGTAAACCTAATAAGGCAAAGACGTTTGCAGCAAGTACCAAGTACGCTTCCTGTGTTACCGCAAAGATCGCAGGGATCGAGTCCAAGGCGAACATTATGTCTGTCATCGCAATGACCATGACAACGACCAACATTGGCGTTGCCAATATTCCAATGTTATCGCGGATAAAGAGCTTACTCCCATGGTAATCAGGGCTGATCCGCAGACATTTTCTTACTAAGCCAACGGCGATACTGTCTGAAAACGATGTGCTTTCTTGGGCATGCTGACGCCACAGTTGTACACCAGTCCAAATTAAGAAGAAGCCGAACACATAAAGTATCATATGGAATTCTGCAATCAGTGGTGCGCCAACTGAAATCATGATGCCGCGTAATATGAGCGCCCCTACAATACCTAACATCAGGACCCGAGGAATATTTTTTTCTGGTACGTTGAATTGACTAAAGATCAGAGCAAAAACAAACAGGTTGTCGACGCTCAGTGATTTTTCAAGAAGATAACCCGCGATAAATGCCGTGGTGGCTTCCTTTGACGAAATTTGACTGTTTGGCGACATTTCTGGCCAAAAGAGGTAAATCGCTCCTGCAAATAAAAATGCCAGCGAAAACCAGAACACGCTCCACACTATGGCTGAACGAAAACTGACCCTGCCTCTTGTGAGTAATAAATCGATGCTAAGCATCAACAGAGTGAGAGTAAGTAGGCCTTGATAACCTGAAAAGAGTTCATTTAAGGACATGATACCTCCGACAGGCGGATGGTACAGGAAAGTTGGGTGTACCTGACCAACCGCATAGCTAAAATGATAAAAGCAAATACGTGTTGTTGGTCTTGTCAAAACACATGAGTTAATGTGTTCTCGCGAGCCGGAAGCAAAAGCAACGGAATGACGACGGCGCGACAGAGTGACTACTCCCCAATCCTAGGTATCTTAGTCCTTTTTTATTAAAGAGAGAACCTAAAAATGACTTAGGTAGGTTAAATATGAGAGAGCGGATTATGTGGGGGGATTTTCACCTTTGATGTGAATTGCTTAGCATTAGAAGTTTCGATACTTCATGCACTTATATGGACAGTTTTAAATAAACTGCCCATATACATGCTCAATAGAAATCTTAAGAATCAAACTTAGCGAGATCCGCTTCATCGGCTCCATCGTTACACTCACCACGTATGGTGCCACGATCAGCTTGAATGCTGCGATAAAGCTCGATATAGCCATCGCGGCAATAGCCGTTCATCTTGATAGTTTGTTGTAAGCCATGCTCTACTTGCGCCGTCCAACCGCTTAGGTCTGGCCCTTGATAACGTTGCTTTGTGCGTGAGCGTTTCTTCTGGTTTGAGCGAACCTCATGTGGCAAAGGTTCACTTTGTGGTGTCTCTATGGTGAGGATTGCGCGGTAGGTAAATAGCTTTAAGCCATTACTTTTGATATCGGTTCTAAAGGAGTCAGAAACTTGTCCGGCAAACTCTTGTGGATTGATTTCAGGTTGGCTGCTACAGGCACTCAACAAGGTGCTAAGTAGGATAAAAAACGACAAAGTCGAAAGCCGTGATGTTAAGCGCATAGGTGATTTTTGTTCTAGTTTTTGGTTTATATGAGCCAGCATAACGTATATCGACGTAAGTTAGCAGTGAGATTACAGGATTTTACAGTTCATGGGGGAGCGCGTTCACAGGCTTACTGCTAGGGGCTACGCTTCTAGAACATAGGATAAGACAAACCTAGTGTCAGTTTAGATTCTAATTTATTTTTCCTGACCTAGAACCTTCATTTTACCCTCTGTTTTTATCATACCTTGGACAGTCGTCTTGAATGTTAAACCATTCAAGTTGGCTGTCTGTGTAGATATGGTAGTTAGGTTTGATGGCATTAGGCTCATTGAGTGTGCTGATACTTAAGGTGAGGTATTGCTCATAACGTAGATCGCGAAAGCTAAGTTGGCTGCCACAATGGGAGCAAAAGCCGCGCCGAACATGCTCGGATGAGGCATACTCTGTTGGGGGCTCAGTAAGCCAGATGACTTGCTCCCGTTCAAAGTCCATCCATGCACCAACAACAGAGCCGGTACTTTTTTGGCAGTGCCGACAATGGCAAAAGTCTGCATCGAAGGGAAGGCCCGTCACGCGATATTGCACCTTGTTACATAGGCAGCTCCCTGTAAGCCCCTCATTTCGTTTTTCAGCGGATCCTTGCGTGCTGTTCATTTGCTTGCTCATTTGGTGAATTGAAATTCGTACCGAGAATAGAGATAGCTAAACATAACGACGCTTTAGATACTAGGTTTATGGCATAAAGGCCGACCTACAAAGAAGCAAATGTTAGGTTCTAGGGCGCAGGGTTTCTATATAAAGCTTCAGTCTTTTCTTTTTCTTTGAGCGAACGCTCGTCTTAGTAATATCCGTCTACGCTTGTTCCGCCTTAGCTTTCCCTAGAACCTTCTTTTAATCATTTAACCACCAACACAGGGCATTTGGCCTTATTTGCTATTTGTTCTGATACGTTAGGGTTGAGCATATGAGACAGACCTGTATGGCCATGGCTGGCGATAACTATCATGCCGACATCATTCTCAATACTGTCTTCGAGAATTTGAGCAAAGGTATCACCGCTTCTGATGGCGGTTTTAACTTGCAGTGTCTTATTCAGCTGAGGCTCGATTTCCTTCACCAGAGCATCGAGCTTTTCGTTTGAATAGGCCTCTAGCTGAGTTTGTAGCTCTTCAAGACTTTCTACCACAATGTCGTAATGGTGTTCGCCGTAGGGCTTACTCATCACATGTAACAAACGGATATTGACTTGATATAAATTTGCCATCTCGATGGCATAGCCTAGGGCGTGGGATGCCGTTTCTGAAAAGTCAGTTGGGCACAAAATCTGGCGAGTACGCATAATAATACCCTCTGTGAAAATAAGGCGTGAAACATCATTGATAACGCACTACCTCCTCACTCATATAGTGGGGATTTTATAGGCTTAAGTGCATCTTTAATAATAGACAGAATTTAGCCAGTTAGCCTGTGAAAATAGTTAGCAATTAAGCCGTGACAACAAGAATGCGCGACTGCTGGCTGAGTTAAAATGTAAGTCGTTTTTACCTATACTTGGCAGCGGGTTCTGGCAAGGTATCGAGTCGGTATTTTTTGAAATAGCGCTGGGGCAATGGTGACAAATATCAACTTTAAGTGGGCAGAGCCTAAATGGCTTTGCTTTAATAGGTGATGCTGTGAGTTATTTTTAAGCATGAGTGTTGTTTAATTGTTGGTATGGGTTGTGCGTTAGTTGCGGTGGCACCATTGTTTGTAACACTAGATTTTGATTAATGAACTTTCTATTTTTTATGACGCCCTTTTTTGATGATTGTTCAATGCAGGGCGGATAAATTTTATTATTTATCGTAATTAGTCATAACTCGTTAGTGAATCACATTAATTGATAATGCTGCATGTTATTTTTGCATTAAATAATCAAAGGGGGATTGATCCCTCTTTTATAAAGTAAGTCTGTGATGGAGCTAGGGTGTTGAACATAAAGAAAAAGTTTTATAAAAATATCGGATTCCAAGTCGTTGTAGCCATGGTCTTGGGAGCGATAGTGGGTATGGTGATGGGGCACGATGCCTCCATCTTTGCTCCGTTAGGTACGTTTTTCATTCACTTAATTAAAATGTTGGTGATCCCGTTAGTTGCTGTATCGATTATCGCTGGTGCTGCGAGTCTAGGCGCCGGTCCATCGGCGGGTAAAGTGGGTATTGGCACCATCGCTTTCTTCATGGCGACATCAGCATTGGCTGTAACCTTGGCACTGGTGATGGGAGAATTCTTCCAGCCAGGTGTTGGCATGGACTTTTCACAGCATACAGCGGGTCTGGCTGCGGTAACCGCTGAGCAGGGCGCACTTCCTGGTGTGGCCGATACCATTATCGGTATGGTTCCAACTAACGTGTTCGAGGCGTTAACAGGCGGCAACATTCTGCAAATTTTGGTGTTCTGTATTTTCTTTGGTATCGCACTGACTAAAGTTAATCAAGACGCCGCTAAGCCGATTACTTCTGCACTTAATACTATTGTTGAAGCCTTTATTTGGATGATTAACATCGTGATGTTGATTGCGCCAATCGGTGTATTTGGCTTGATGGCTGACTCTGTCGGTACCTTCGGCTTCCAATCATTGACAGTGGTACTGAACCTGTTTGTGGTTTATGTTGCAGCTATCTTAATCTACGGCTTTATCTTCTTCCCATTGATGGTGAAGTTCTTCTCTAACGTTCCGGTTGGCAAGTTCCTATCGGCAATGAAGAAGCCGCAAGCATTGGCGATGTCTACTGCTTCATCTATGGCTGCGTTGCCTGTGAACATCGAAGTGTGTGAGAAAGAGCTAGGTGTATCTAAGTCGACAGCCGCATTTGTATTGCCTTTAGGTGCCACCATTAACATGAGTGGTAACGCGATCTATTACGGTCTAGTTGCAGTATTCTTTGCTCAGATGTTCAATGTAGAGTTAGGTCTTGCCGCTTACGTTGCGATTATCTTTACTTCGACACTAGGTGCAATTGGTCAGGCGGGTGTACCGGGTCCATCATTCCTAGTGATTGCTGTATTAGTTGCTGCGGGTATTCCAATTGAAGGCTTACCACTACTGTTCGCTCTTGACCGTGTGTTTGACATGATCAGAACGACGCTAAACATTACTGGCGATGCGGTTTGTGCTGTGGTTATCGATAAGTTTAACCCTGAAACAGAGATCCCAGCAGTGGCGGCACAGGCGAATGCTAATAGCTAAGCCTATTTAGCTCTCGCAAGCTTGTTAACCTGTTAGTTAACAATAGAAAAGCCCTCTTTTTAGAGGGCTTTTGCATTTTTAGAACAAAATGAAACGCTGGCCTTAAAACCTTATCATCTTGCTACGGTTTTTTATCTTGCTTGCCTAACACGCCCTTGAGTAGATCCATTGGGAGGGGGAACAGAATGGTGGAGTTCTTCTCTCCGGCGATTTCGGTAAGGGTTTGCAAATAACGCAGTAAGATGGCATTGGGTTCGGAGGAGAGTTTCTCGGCGGCTTCAACCAATTTCGCAGAGGCTTCCATCTCACCAGAGGCATGGATCACCTTGGCTCGACGAGTACGCTCGGCCTCCGCCTGTCTCGCAATGGCTCTAATCATGGTTTCATTTAGATCCACATGTTTGATCTCGACATTAGATACCTTAATCCCCCAGCCATCGGTACGAGTATCAAGAATGGCTTGAATATCGGTATTGAGCATCTCTCGATTGGCCAACATCTCATCAAGTTCATGTTGACCGAGCACCGAACGTAGGGTGGTTTGTGCCAGTTGTGATGTGGCTTGCAGGTAATCCTCAACATTGATAATCGCTTTTTGAGCATCGATCACCCTAAAGTAGATCACCGCATTGACCCTTACTGAGACGTTATCGCGGCTGATTACATCCTGAGTCGGTACATCCATCACGACAGTACGCAAATCGACTCGTACCATCTGTTGCACTATGGGGATCACTATGATCAACCCCGGCCCCTTTACCCGATAAAAACGGCCTAATAGGAAGATCACACCGCGCTCATACTCTCTTAAGATCTTAAACATGCTGACGAGCAAGGCGACAACCAGGAAGGTTAATACGCCGATAAAGACGCTGCCATTACTGACAATGGGTTCCATATTCAATTCCTTAGCTATTGAGCAATGCTTGATTAGAAATTGGAGGCAGTTCGACCTCCAGCGAAAGATCGTGACGCACAACAACGGTAACTTGCTGGTCTTTTTGAAGCGCTGAGCGTGAGTTGGCCGCCCACACCTCACCATGCAGCAGTACAAAGCCTTTATAGGTAGGCTGAATGTCGTTTACATTGCGAGCTTCAAGTACATCCGTCGGTAGTTTTTCTCTTTCTAGCCTATTTTTTTCGAGATCTGACAGGCTAAAGTCATCAACGACCACAGCAGTCTGACCAACGATCTGACCATCGCCACTGACAGCTGGTGACTTTCGGCTACGCCATAGTGTGCCCAGTACCAATAGCGACATGAATGTCACAGCCACCGACACCGCAGCGATGAGAGGCAGTGAAAGGGCAAAGTGATCGGTTTCGGTATCGAGTAAGAACAAGGAGCCGATGGCAAAGGCGGCAATGCCCCCTAAGCCAAATATGCCGAAGCTGGGGGCAAAGGATTCTATAGTGATCAGTGCGATCCCAAGCAGTAACAAGCCTAAGCCCGCATAGCTAATGGGTAGCATCTGAAAAGCATAGAGGGCAATGAGTAAGCTAATGGCTCCTGTCACGCCAGCGACGCCGATCCCCGGGCTATAGAATTCGAGCAAGATACCGTAGATCCCGATTAGCATCAGAATATAAGCTACATTGGGATTAGTGATTGTGGAGATGATACGGTTACGCCAGTCGGGCTTTAAGTAATGTAGCTCGGCGTTATCTAATGCCAGCGTGTGCTGCTGATGATTAATTTCCACCTGCCAACCTGTTAGCTCAGCCACCAACCTTGGGGCATCGGGACTGATGAGATTGATGACATTTTTCTCAAGGGCCTCTTTTGCTGTCAGTGTTGCCGCTTCTTTTACCGCGAGCTCGGCCCACTGCTCGTTACGGCCGCGAAGCTGAGCTAATGCTCTTATATAAGCGATAGCATCGTTGAGCACTTTCTTTTCCATAGCGCTAGGGCTGGCTGGGGTTGTTTTTTCTTCATCCTGTGGATCTTTCTTAGGCGCAGGCGTTGGTGCGCTACCAGGGCCAATACTGACAGGGGTTGCCGCGCCTAAGGTGGTGGCATCGGCCATAGCGGCGATATGGCAGGCATACAGAATATAGGTACCGGCGCTCGCCGCTCTGGCACCTGGTGGCGCGACTAAACAGGCTATAGGCACAGAGGAGTTTAGAATCGTTTGGTTGATATCTCTTAGACTGGAGACTAGGCCTCCTGGGGTATCCATCACGATAACGATCAGCTCGACATCGCCATTTCCGAGTGCTGCGCTTGCGTTCGCTTGTTCAATTCCCTGAGTGAGGTACTCACTGGTTGCCGGGCCGATGGCGCCTTCAAACTCGAGAACTAAGACTTGTGGTCTTGAGTTTAAGCTCTGATCTTGTGCTGTGTCGGCGTAACTGCTGGCACAATAAAATGATAGTTGCAGAAAAATTGCAACCAGTAGCAGTGACATAAAGGCGGGCAATCTGTGTGACAGCAAAATGAGTATCCAATATTCAGCCTTATGGATAAGTTTAGTGCAGCTTGGCAATTTTGGCGCAGTCGATGGCTAATGAATGACACGATAGCTTTCGATTAATGCTGAGCACGAGGTCGAGGGGTAAAGAACCGAGAATTGAAGTTAGCTGAGTTGCTTAAAGTCACTATGGTCGTAGTGAGCAAGATGAGAAAAACTCGTGATAATCTCTGGAACTGAAAGCGAGTCACGTTAGTGTTATTTTTGTTGTGTAATTTTACTGTGAAAACAGGGGGCTCGCTAATCAAAACGAGTGCGTCATCAAATGTAAGTTATGAAGCGAACATCTCTATCTTGTTGTTAAAATAAGGTTTTTATTAAATTTGGTTTGTAATGCAGCTGTTGTTAACCCAGTTGGCCGTTTATTGTGTTATTTACGTATTAAAACTACATAAGTAATCTTGTAAGGTGAAGGTTTTGAAGGTCTGTCACGAAATGTAGTCGGGGAATGGTGTTTTTCGTAGGTAACTTACAAGTTTGACCCTAAAGTGTGAAGTCTAACTTGGAATATTAGTTAACAAACATCTACTATTGTACATCCAATTTTTTAACGGTTGATTTTAGTGATGGCAGGTTACTCAAACCAAGTTATAACGATAAAAAAGGGCTTAGATGTGCCCATAGCCGGTGAACCTTCGCAAGTTATCCATGATGGCCCTAAGGCATCTCATGTCGCTTTGCTCGGTGAAGAATATGTCGGCTTGAAACCCACTATGCTTGTCGAGGTCGGGGATAGCGTTCAAAAGGGCCAGGCTCTTTTTGAAGATAAAAAAAATACCGGTGTCATTTATACCGCGCCCGCAAGTGGTAAGGTCATCGCCATTAATCGTGGTGAACGCAGACTTTTTCAATCCATCGTTATTGAATGTGATGATACTGAGGCTAAAAACTTTACAGCATGTGAAGATATTGGCTCTCTAAGTCGTCAAGCCGTACAAGATAAACTCGTTGAAAGTGGTTTGTGGACCGCACTACGTACTCGCCCTTTCTCCAAAGCTCCTCAATTAGATAGCAGCCCTGCCGGTATTTTTGTTAGCGCAATGGACTCAAACCCATTGGCCGCAGAGCCTAGACTCGTTATTGCTGAGCAGACTGAAGCCTTTGCGGCGGGGTTACAGGTATTGAGTCAGCTGACTGATGGAAAGGTACACCTATGCCAAGAGCAAGGTGAACCATTGCCGGGTCATGACCTACCCAAAGTCAGCAATCACTACTTTGCTGGTGTCCATCCTGCGGGTATCGTTGGCACCCATATTCATTTCGTCTTGCCTGCCAGCCTTGAGCGTCCAGTGTGGCACCTTGGCTATCAAGACGTTATTGCCTACGGCAAACTGTTTTTAACGGGTGAGCTTTATACCGACCGTGTTGTCGCATTAGCTGGTCCTGATGTGATTAATCCGCGCTTACTTCGTATTCAAGCGGGCGCACAGCTATCTGAAGTCATTCGAGGAGAGCTTAAAGAGGGCTTCTCTCGCGTGGTGTCTGGCTCAGTGTTGTCGGGTCATACCGCAATAGGGCCTCATGATTTTCTAGGTCGTTTCCACAACCAAATCAGTGTATTGCAAGAAGATGCTAAGCATCAGCTATTGCCTTGGGTTCGTGGCGGTTCAAAGAAGTTCTCTATTACCCGCGCGGTGACATCTCGCCTCAAGGGGGCCAAGCAGCTATTTGACTTTACCACGCACACTGGTGGTTCGGCTCGTGCCATGATGGCCTTTGGCCAACTAGATCGCGTCATGCCGCTGGATATCTTACCGACCCTGTTGGTGAGAGATTTGGTGGTTCGCGATACAGATGAGGCGCAAGCGCTAGGTGCATTAGAGCTCGATGAAGAAGATTTGGCACTGTGTACATTTGTTTGCCCAGGCAAGTATGACTTCGGTAAAGAGCTGCGTGCTTGTTTAGAGATTATTGAGAGGGAAGGGTAATGAGTCAGCAAGATAAAAAACCTGATATCCAAGAGGATTATTATGCTCCGGGTAACTCGGTTAAGGGCTACTTAAGCTCGCTGCTGATTGCCCACGGTCGCAGCACCCAAGGTAAAGTACATATTCGTGATGCGATCGATGTAAAACGCACCATGACTATAGTGGGGCTATGTCTATTACCCGCTATTTTGTTTGGTATGTACAACATAGGCCTTCAAGCTCAGATTGCAGTTGCATCGGGTTTAGCTACAGCCGATATGTGGCAGCTTATCCCTTTTAATCTGATTTTTGGTGGCATGAGTGAGCAAACTGGTTTTATCGGTTTATTCCTTTACGGACTGAGCTTCTATGCGCCTATTTACCTAACGGCATTGGCTGTCAGCCTGTTTTGGGAGATGGTGTTCGCCAAGGTTCGCGGCCAAGAGTTACACGAAGGTTTCTTCGTTACCGCGTTACTGTTTACCTTGATTTTACCTGTCTCGACGCCGCTTTGGTTGGTCGCCATGGGGATCACCTTTGGTGTGATCATGGCAAAAGAGGTCTTCGGTGGCATGGGCTACAACTTCTTAAACCCAGCGCTTGCAGGTTTAGCCTTTATCTATTTCGCCTACCCATCACAAGTGACCGCTGTGAGTCAGCTCGTCGCTGTCGATGGTTTCTCTGGTGCAACGACCTTGATGCAAACCGCAGCAGGTAAGGTGAGCTTTGCCGATTATGCTTGGTTTAATGCCTTTAGTGACCCTAACTGGTGGAACGCCTTCTTTGGTTTTACTGCCGGTGCAATTGGTGAAACCAGTACCTTAGCACTGTTACTTGGCGGTAGTTTCCTTATCCTGACTCGTTTGGCTGATTGGCGAATCGTAGCGGGCGTGATGCTGGGTATGATCGTAACAGCGACCATGTTCAACCTTATCGGCTCAAGCAAGAATGAATTGTTTGCAATGCCGTGGACTTGGCATCTCGTCACCGGTGGTTTTGCTATCGGTATGATGTTTATGGCCACCGATCCTGTAACTACCTCTTATACCCGTAAAGGTAAGCTTGCGTACGGATTATTGATTGGTTTTATGACAGTACTTATTCGTGTGGTGAACCCAAAAATGCCTGAAGGCATTATGCTCGCCATCTTATTTGCCAACCTGTGGGCTCCTATCTTCGATTACTTGGTCGCCAAGGCCAATATCAAGCGGAGACTTAAGCGCCATGGATAATAGAACTCATTCGATGCAAAGCGGCTGCGCGTCATTATTGGCGATGCCGATGATGTTAATTGCCAATATTTGGGAAGCGATATTTGAATATGTCATCTATCGGACACCAAAGAGTGCGAATCCTCAGGTCAATACGGAGAATAAAGCGTAATGGCATTTAAGAAAGATTCTTTTATGGGCACCATGATTTTTACCGTGACCCTATGTTTGCTGTGTTCATTTATGATCACGGGCACAGCAGAAGTGCTTAAAGAGCGCAAGTTAGTGAAGAAGCGCGATGAGCTGATGCGTAATGTTCTGCTTGCGGCAGACATTGATATCAGCGGTGATAAAGATTTCAGAGCGCTGTTTGCAAAAGACGTTAAGCCACAACTGGTCTCGCTAGATACCGGTGAGGTGGATTCGAGCGCCAATGTGATGGATTTCGATCCTCGCATGGCAGCGATCAATCCTGAAACGTCTAGCAAGCCGAAAAAAGACACCGCAAAAATTAAATCCCGTGCCGATCAGGTGCGCGTATTTAAGGTGTTCGATGATAGCGGCAAGCTGAGCAGTGTTGTTGTGCCAATTTATGGTAAAGGTTTATGGTCGATGATCTACGGCTTTGTAGCACTTAAGCCTGATCTTAATACCATCGAAAATATTGTGATTTATGAGCACGGTGAGACACCGGGGATCGGGGACTTCCTGAACGATCCTGAGTGGACATCTCAATGGCATAACAAACAGATCTTCGATGAGAAGGGCAAAGTGGCCTTTAAAGTCGTTAAAGGCGGCGCTAAAGAGGGCGATGTGCACGGTGTTGACGCTGTGAGTGGCGCCACTATGACCGGACGCGGCTTACAGCGAGCCGTACAGTTCTGGTTCGGTAATGAAGGGTTTGAAACCTTCTTCCAAAAATTAAAAGCGTCGGAGGTATAAAGGATGAGTACTCAAACTATTTCGACTAAAGACATATTAACTGGACCTATTTTTAGCAACAACCCTGTCGCTATGCAGGTGCTAGGTGTCTGTTCGGCGTTAGCCGTGAGTAACTCGATGCAGACAGCGTTAGTGATGACGCTGGCGGTAACCTTTGTATTGGTGTTCTCAAACCTGATTATCTCGACCATTCGCTCACTCATTCCAAACAGTGTGCGTATTATCGCCCAGATGACAGTGATTGCATCACTGGTTATCGTGGTCGATATGGTGTTGCAAGATGTTGCCTATGAGCTATCGCGTCAGCTATCGGTATTCGTTGGCTTGATCATCACCAACTGTATCATCATGGGCCGTGCTGAAGCGTTTGCCATGAAGAATCCACCTCACTTAGCGGTTGTAGACGCCGTGGGTAATGCTATGGGTTATGGCGTGATTTTACTGGGTGTGGCTTTTGTTCGTGAACTGCTAGGCAGTGGCACCTTGTTTGGTCATGAGATCTTAAAAACTGTAGAGAATGGCGGCTGGTATCTTGCGAACGAGATGTTCAAGTTGCCACCGAGCGCATTCTTCCTTATTGGCCTAATGATCTGGTCAATCAACGTCATTCAACGTAAGCGAGGCTAAGGGTCAATATGGAACATTATATTAATCTGTTTATTCAAGCCGCGTTTATCGACAACATGGCGCTGACCTTCTTTATGGGTATGTGTACCTTCTTAGCTGTATCGAAAAAGGTCTCAACCTCATTCGGTCTTGGTATCGCGGTTATTGTCGTGATGACCATCGCAGTACCAGTTAACCAGCTGATCTATGCCAATGTATTAGCGCCAGGCGCGCTTGCTTGGGCGGGTTACCCAGCGCTGGATTTAAGCTATCTGCAGCTTATTACCTTTATCGGTGTGATTGCGGCTTTGGTGCAGATCTTGGAGATGTTCTTAGATAAGTACATCCCAGCTCTGTATGACTCGCTAGGTATCTTCTTGCCGCTATTGACCGTGAACTGCGCGATTTTCGCCGGCGTGATTTTTATGGCAAACCGTGATTACACCCTCGCTGAGTCGACGGTATTTGCCTTAGGTTCAGGCTTTGGTTGGGCAATGGCGATTGTAATGCTAGCTGGTCTGCGAGAGCGCATGAAGTTTCATGCTATCCCAGAAGGGTTGCAGGGCATAGGCATTGTGTTTATTACGACGGGCTTGATGGCATTAGGCTTTATGGCTTTCTCCGGAATTTCTATTTAACGGTGTTTTGAGTGTTAAAACTCCTTTAATGAAAACGAATTAAACAAAAGGTAGATTCGATGGAAATGGCAATTGGTATCGGTATGTTCACCTTAGTGGTGAGTATATTGGTAATGGTGATTTTATTCGCCAAGAGCAAATTGGTCTCTACAGGTGACGTCAACATTCGCATTAATGATGATGTAGAGAAAAGTATTTCGACACAGGCCGGAGACAAGTTGCTGGGCGCACTTGCTGGCAAGAATATCTTTATCCCATCTGCTTGTGGCGGTGGTGGTACCTGCGGTCAGTGCCGAGTAAAGGTTAAATCTGGCGGCGGTGAAATTTTGCCAACAGAGCGTGACCATATCACTAAGAAAGAAGCGAAAGAGGGTTGTCGCCTAGCTTGTCAGGTATCGGTGAAAACCGATATGGAGCTAGAGGTTGAAGAGGAGATCTTCGGCGTTAAGAAGTGGCAATGTGAGGTGATCTCAAATGATAACCAAGCAACCTTTATTAAAGAGCTACTGCTTAAACTGCCTGAAGGCGAGGATGTACTCTTTAAAGCGGGTGGCTATATTCAGATTGAAGCCCCTGCCCATGAAGTGAAATACGCCGATTTCGATATTCCTGCCGAATATCGTGATGATTGGGAAAAGTACGATCTGTTCAAGCTAGTTTCAAAAGTCGATGAAGATGTGCTGCGTGCCTACTCAATGGCAAACTACCCAGACGAGAAAGGCCGCATCATGCTTAACGTGCGTATCGCTACGCCACCAAGTGATAATGTGCCGCCGGGTAAGATGTCATCGTACATCTTTAACCTGAAAGCGGGGGATAAGGTGACTATCTCTGGCCCATTTGGTGAGTTTTTCGTTAAAGAAACTGACGCTGAAATGGTGTTTATTGGTGGTGGTGCAGGTATGGCGCCGATGCGATCGCATATCTTCAACCAGCTTAAGAGTGTGAAGACCAAGCGTAAGATGAGCTTCTGGTACGGTGCGCGCTCAACCCGTGAAGTCTTCTATCAAGATGATTTTGATACCCTAGCGGCAGAGAACGACAACTTCGTTTGGCATGTGGCGTTGTCAGATCCACTACCAGAAGATAACTGGACGGGTTACACAGGTTTTATTCATAACGTGCTGTTTGAAAATTACCTTAAAAATCACAAAGCGCCTGAAGATTGTGAATTTTACATGTGTGGACCTCCGATCATGAACTCATCGGTAATCACCATGTTAGAAAGCCTAGGCGTGGAGCCTGAGAACATTCTACTTGATGACTTCGGTGACTAGTTCTAAGTAGTGTTGTTTGAACCGATCTGAAAGGTGAAGTTGAAGTCGTGAACTAGGATTAAACTAAAAAAACGCAGCCTAATGGCTGCGTTTTTTTATGCTTAGAAGCCTAATCCATGTTTTAATTAAGCCGATATAAAAACAAAGACTTGTAAGAGCCGTTATTGTGGCGATGCATTGGGGAGTTTAATTAATGCCTATGGCTGAATTATCGATTGTCGCACTTATTGCCGTGGTTGTGGTGGTGAGCTATCTGTCTATCTACCCCAAAGTAGCTGGTAGCGATATTACACGCTTGCTTTGGTGTGATATTGCCATCTCTGCATTTGTATTAACGCTGGTAGGGGGTAAATATTGGGGCTCTGGCGAAGCGTTTAGCTTGTTGCTACTGGATGTTAATTGGTTCTGGTTTACCTTGATTGTGTATCTGATTATGGAAGTGCCCATGGCGATGTGGTACGCCAAAAAGCACAATATCGCCAAGGAGAATATGGACGAGTAAGCAGCAAGCCCTGCGTATGGGTAAACGACAATGGTATTTAATGAAAGTTTGCTTTATCTGCATTGAGATAGCTAAAGCGTGATCCTGACATCAAACTCAAAATATACTCGCCTCTGTGTTAATTAGACTGCTACTTTAATTGAATTTGCTGATTATAATCGGCCTCAGTTTTTGACTCGCTGAGAATATCAATTAAATGTCTAGACCCTCTTTAATGCTACCCGCATTAGCTTTATCCCTTAGTCTGTGTGGCACCCAAGTTTTCGCTTCAATTGATGGTATGAAGCCTAAGCCAGTTGATGGTGCTCCGTTAGGCTATATCATTCATAACCCTTATGAAAACGCGCCGCTAACCGCCTTGGTGACCCTAGCGGGTCATACTATTTCGGGTGTTGAAGTCACCGTACATGCTAATGATGAAGATGGTGTGAGTCTGACTTATCAAGTCGATGATATGCGGGTGATGGATGAAGGCGGTGTGCCCATTTTTGGTCTCTATCCTGCATTTATGAACCGCTTTACCATTAACTGGACTGAAAATGGCGAGCGTAAATCTCACGATTACAAGATGCTGACCCCCGATATCGACATGGGCTTTTCTGAGAGTCAATGGGCTAAGGCACCTCTGGTTGAAGTTGAACATGTCGATGCCGACTTTAAAGACAGATTGTACTTTGTAAACTGGACCAATGCCGACGGTAAAGCCGCGCCGTTGATGCACAACAATGTTGATGCGCCTGGGGCATTTTCTTGGGACGGTAAACCTGGGTTCTTCATTATCGATACAGCGGGTGATATTCGCTGGTATATGAATCCCTATACCACTCATGACGCGAAAAGCTATGACAATGCCGGCTATGCCATGGGCATGAACGTCACTAAAGACGGCAACATGGTGTGGGTACAAGGCCAAGGCTGGAAGAAGATGTCGATCATGGGGCGGATGATCTCTGAGCACAACTTACCGGGTAACTTTATCGATGCCTCACACGAAGGTATTGAGGGCGCTAATGGTAACGTGTTTATCCGCGCTGCCGCTAAAGACTACCGCACCGCCGATGGCCGTTTGGTCAACACTGTGCGTGACCAAATTATCGAGGTGGATAATACCGGTAAGTTGGTGGATTACTGGGATCTCAACACCATCTTAGATCCAATGCGTGACGCGGCGCTGTTATCTCTGGATGCGGGCGCGGTATGTCTAAACATCAACCTTGACGATGCGGGTCATCAAACCACAGAGGAAGACTTGGCCAAGGCGCCGTATGGTGACATTCACGGCGTGGCAACTGGTCGTAACTGGGCCCATGTTAATTCGATTGAGTACGATCCAAGTGACGACAGCATTATCATCAGCTCGCGCCATCAGTCGGCGGTGATTAAGATAGGTCGTGATAAGCAAGTTAAGTGGATCTTAAGTGCCAGCAAAGGCTGGAGCGAGAAGTTCCAAGACAAGTTGCTTAAACCTATTACGGAAGACGGTGAGCCGATCTGGTGTAATGAGAAGGGCGCATGTCAGGATAAAGACTTTGACTTTAGCTGGACATCACACACCGCCTATTTAGTCCCAGAGAAGGGCACATTGACCGTATTTGATAACGGCGATGGCCGCGATTTAGGCCAGCCTATGTTTGCTACCGAAAAGTACTCGCGCTCAGTAGAGTATAAAATCGATGAGCAAAACATGACGGTTCAGCAGGTGTGGGAATACGGTAAAGATGAGCTTGGCTATGAAGGCTACTCACCAGTGACCTCTATCGTAAAATACCAAGCCGATAAAGACAGCATGATGAGCTACTTCGCCTCAGCAGGCCTGTTTGGTTTGGGAGGCGGTTACGGCAACCTGAAGATGGATGACACCACTGGTAAGGTGCAATCTATCTTAGTTGAGCACCGATATGGCGAAACAAAGCCTGCGGTGCGCATCAATATCGATAGTCATGATATGTTTGCCACGGGTTATCGCGCGCAGGTCATTCGCGTCAACGAGATGCTGAAATAATAGTGAGGTGCTCACGTAATCGGATAATGAGTAAACGATTATTGAGCTGAGTTCTTAAACAAAAATAGCGCCATCAAGGCGCTATTTTTATATCTGCAACACTATTTTATTAGCGAGCCGTCGCCGCTTTCATATTGCGGGTAAATTCACCGAGAGCGCTTAACAAGCCGGACTCGTTATCTTTATTGGCTTCGATAATTTTAACCACTGCAGAACCAGAGATGGCGCCAGCAGCGCCCGCATCGATAGCGGCTTTGACTTGACTAGGCTCGGCAATACCAAAACCGAGTAGCGGCGGCGCGCCATTAAACTCTTTTAGACGAGTGAGAATGTCATCGATTGGCATACCTGCCTTCGATTCAGTTCCGGTAACTCCCGCGCGTGATAGCAGGTAAGTGTAGCCTTCACCTTTTTCACTCACCTGCTTGAGCGTGTCGCTGTCGGCATTAGGCGGCGCGATAAAGATTGGGCATACGCCGTGGGCTTTGGCTGACTCGATAAAGGGCGCGGCTTCTTCGACTGGCACATCGGCAATCAATACAGAATCCACACCAGCAGCTTGGCATTTTGCATAAAAGGTATCTATGCCATTAGCGTAAACTAAGTTTGCATATAAAAGCAGGCCGATAGGCAGGTCAGGGTATTTCGCGCGGATGGTGCCTAACATTTCGAAGCACTGGCTTGGCGTTGTGCCTGCGGCTAAGGCGCGCAGGTTAGCCCCCTGAATAACAGGACCATCGGCTAATGGGTCTGAAAATGGGAAGCCAAGCTCTAGGGCATCGGCACCGTTCTCCACTAAGGTATCTACTATCTTAAGTGATAGCTCAGGTGATGGGTCGCCTAAGGTGACGAATGGTACAAATGCGCCTTGGTTTTTCTCATTTAGGGCGGCAAAGGCTGCCTGATAACGTTGACTCATTGCCACTCTCCTAGCTGTTCTGGTTTTGATTTTCAAGAATGTCTGCAACGGTGAAGATATCTTTGTCACCGCGGCCGGACAGGTTGACCACTAATAGGGTCTCTTTAGTCGCTTCTTTGGCAAGTTTCACCGCATAAGCCAGTGCGTGAGCCGACTCAAGGGCTGGAATAATCCCCTCTGATCGCGCTAGCAGCTGGAAGGCTTCGAGTGCTTCATCATCGGTTGCTGACTCGTAAGTCGCGCGGCCAATCGCTGCAAGGTGAGCGTGCTGCGGACCAACCGATGGAAAATCAAGACCTGCCGATACCGAGTACGACTCCTCAATTTGCCCTTCACTGTCTTGCATCAATGGCGCTTTCATACCAAAGAAAATCCCGGTTTTGCCGTGCTTAAGTGGCGCGCCGTGCATTGGCGTATCTATGCCTTTACCCGCAGGCTCGACACCAATCAGCGCCACCTCTTCTTCATCGATAAAGTCGGCAAACATACCGATGGCATTGGAGCCACCGCCGACACAGGCGATAACGGCATCCGGCAGACGACCTTCGCGCTCAAGAATTTGGCTCTTGGTTTCTGCGCCAATCATACGCTGAAACTCACGCACAATCGTTGGGAATGGGTGTGGCCCAGCGGCAGTACCGAGTAGATAGTGAGCCTTATCGTAGCTGCCAGACCAGTCGCGCATCGCTTCGTTGCAGGCATCTTTTAGGGTGGCAGAGCCTGAGGTCACAGGGATCACTTCCGCGCCCATCAGCTTCATTCTAAATACGTTCGGTGATTGACGCTCAACATCCTTTGCGCCCATATACACCTTACACTTAAGACCCAGTAGGGCACAGGCTAGAGCCGTTGCCACGCCGTGTTGTCCCGCGCCTGTCTCGGCGATGATCTCTTTTTTCCCCATGCGCTTGGCGAGCAACGCCTGACCTAATACCTGGTTGGTCTTGTGGGCACCACCATGAAGTAGATCTTCACGCTTTAGGTAGATTTTGGCTAACGGGTTAGGGCTTAAGTTACGGGTCAGCGTTAGTGCTGTTGGGCGACCCGCGTAGTTCTTTAATAGCTCGGTGAACTCTTTCTGGAAGCTTTCATCTTCTTGGGCTTCGATGAAGGCGGTTTCTAACTGCTTCAGGGCTGGCATTAAAATTTGTGGTACGTACATGCCGCCATATTCCCCAAAGTAGGGATTTAACTTGCTCATAATCTTGTCCTGTCTCTTTTCAATTTGTGGCCACAGGCGGGTTCAGCATGTGGCGATATTCTTGTTTAGCTTGTTGTACTAATATTATCTAGCTTAGTACTGACGCATTTGGGTAAACGCTGCTGATATTTTGTTAACATCTTTTATGCCAGGGCTTTGCTCAAGGCCAGAGTTAAAGTCTAAGCCGTAAAAACCTTGGGCTGCGGCTTGCACTGCATTATCTGGGCTTAAGCCGCCAGCGAGTAGCGCGGCGTCTCGGTTTGGCAGTGCCTTTTGCCAATCAAAGGTTTGGCCTGTACCACCAAATTGACCGTCTGACTTACTATCAAAAACGATTCGGTCGATACCTTCAGGAATAATTAGCTCGTTGTTACTTTCAACATCGACCGCAACCGCTTTCCATATTTGAGTCCGACAGTCTTGCTCAGTAAAAATTGCCTTTAGCTGGCTCACTTCAAGAGCTGTTTCTTTACCGTGTAACTGCACCGCAAACAGACCTAACTCGATAGCTAAATTTGCGATAACATCGACTGCTTCGTTGACAAACACCCCAACTAGTTTGAGCTTGGTGCCACTTTGATGTAATTGCTCGACTAACTCTTTTGCCTGCTCGGCAGTTACCGCTCGTGGTGACTTTTGGGCAAAAATGAGTCCACCATAGACAGCGCCCGCTTTTGCGACAGCGAGCATGTCTTCGATACGGGTTAGACCGCAAACTTTATTGTGCCCAAAAGTTAGGGTACGGCAGGCTAGGTCGAGATCATCCTCAGCCATTAACGAGCTACCAACTAAGAAACCATCGACTAAGGGCGCCAAACGGCGAACCTGCGCTTGGTTATAGATCCCAGACTCGCTGATCACCACTGTGTCGGCAGGAATATGCGGCGCAAGTGCTTCTGTGGTTGCAAGATCGGTAGATAAGTCGCGTAGGTTGCGGTTATTGATACCTATTATCTTGGCATTAAGCTCAATGGCGCGAGTCAGCTCGGCTTCGTTGCTGACCTCAGTCAAGATATCGAGGTGATACTTAGCGGCTTCGGTTGCTAAGGCTTGATAACGGGTGTCATCCAGTACCGATAGCATCAATAAGATGGCATCGGCTCCTTGGTGAGCGGCAAGTTTGACCTGATACTCATCAACGAAAAAGTCTTTGCACAAGATTGGCTGAGTAACACGAGCACGCACTCGTGGAATATAGTCCATGTCCCCTTGAAAGAACTGCTCATCGGTTAATACCGAGACGCCTGCGGCGTAGCGGTTATAGACATCGGCAATAGCATCGACATCAAACACGTCACGAATTAAGCCTTTAGATGGGCTGGCTTTTTTACACTCTAAAATAAACCCGGCATTTGGGGCTTTTAGGGCATCAAATAAACTTCTGTCAGACACTTTAGGGCTAAGATTTTCCTCAGGAAAGCGTAGCTTAAGTGACGCAATGTGGGCCGCTTTAGTATCAACAATTTTAGTTAATACGTTGCTTTCTTTGGCTACTCTTGTTTCTCGTAGATCCGTGCTCACATTATGCTCCTTTTTCAGCTTGGCTAGCGTTAGCAAGCTGAGTCAATAATTCGTAGGCTTTACCGCTCTGTATCGTCTCTAATGCTAAGGCTGTGCCTGATTTTATGTCATCACAAATACCAGCAACATAGAGGGCGCAGCCTGCATTAATGGCGACAGCATTCATATGGGCGCTTTGACCTGTGCCCTTAAGGATGGCGCGGGTATACTCTGCATTTTCTTCAGGGGCGCCGCCTTCCAACTCACTAAGCTCTGCTTTTGGGACACCAAGTATCTCAGGGGTAATACGGTACTCGCTGATCTCTCCCTCTTTTAACTCATGCACTAAGGTATCACCGTGCAGCGCAACTTCATCGAGGCCGCTACCGTGAACCACCATAGCACGCTTAATACCAAGAGCCTTAACCACCTGTGCGATGGGGGCAACAAGCTTGGGGCTATAGACGCCTAGCAGCATAAAGTCAGGGTGGGATGGGTTAATGAGCGGCCCAAGCACATTAAATAGGGTGCGGGTTTTAAGCGCTTGGCGCACAGGCACTGCATGGGCGACACCGCCGTGGTAGTGAGGTGCAAACAGGAAGCACAGCCCTAACTCGTCTAAGCAATCGCGGGCGGTTTCTGGCGGCATGGTTAGGTCGATGCCAAATTGCGCTAGTAAGTCGGAGGAGCCCGATTTGCTCGAGACGCTGCGATTCCCGTGTTTTGCGACATTGGCTCCAGCCGCTGCGGCGACAAACGCTGCAGTGGTTGAGATGTTAATGGTGTTGTGACCATCGCCGCCAGTACCCACGATATCGACGATGCCTTTGTTAGCTGTAGCGCTATTCGGTGCAGGGAAAGCTTTAGCTGCTGCGCGCAGGGCGTCCGCTGCACCAGAGATCTCATCGATAGTTTCGCCGCGCATTTTCATTGCAACCAGCATGCCGGCCATGGTGACTTCATTCATTTCGCCTTGAATGATTTGGCTAAACAGCGATTTAGCCTCAGCTCGGGTTAAGCTCTCGCCCCGATAAAGTGTTTCGATAAGGGCTGCAGTAGGTTTGATTTCTGTTTGAGTCATTATCTTATCCTTTATCGTTATCTTGGCAGTTATTAGCTAATGCAAGAGAGAGGTAATCTAAACTTTGGACTAATAGTTGGCTACCTAAAGTGGTCAAAATTGACTCGGGATGAAACTGAAAACCTACCGCTTTGTCTTCTCTGTGAATGATAGCCATTGGCATCTCTTCTGTAGTCGCAATAACCTCTAGGCAATCCGGTACTTGGGTCGCCACTAAGCTGTGATAACGGGCAACAGGAAGCGGTGAGGGGAGGCCTGCAAAGATATCTGTGCCGTTATGAAAGGTTGGGCTAGCTTTACCATGAACCACTTGTCCTGCACGCTCAACTTTACCGCCGTAATGCTCAACCAAGGCTTGATGTCCTAGGCAAATCCCCAGCATAGGCACTTTGCCTGCAACGCATTCAATTAAAGCCATTAGCGAGCCAGCTTCATGGGGCGCGCCTGGACCAGGTGACAGTACAAGCGCCGTAGGTACGGTTTCATTGAGTAATTTGTTAGCGATAAAGTTGGCATCGACATCATTACGATAAATCACGACTTCGTAGCCTAGGCTTCTAAACTGATCCACTAGGTTGTAAGTGAAGGAGTCAAAGTTATCTAACAGATAGATTTTCATAGCCCACCTCCCATCTTAATGGCTGAAATAACGGCTTGTGCTTTTTGGCGAGTTTCATCGGCCTCCGCTTGCGGATCCGAATCGAATACGACGCCCGCGCCTGCTTGAATATAGGCGGTACCATCTTTGACGAAGGCCGAGCGAATAACAATGCAGGTATCCATATCGCCAAGACCATTTAGGTAGCCTACTGCGCCGCCGTAACTGCCGCGGCGTGTTTTTTCGGCTAAGCGAATAAGCTGCGCCGCACTGACTTTGGGTGCCCCTGTTAAGGTGCCCATATTCATACAGGCTTGATAGGCATGCAGCGCATCTAAATCGTTTCTAAGTTGGCCAGTGACACGGCTAACTAAGTGCATCACATGGGAGTATCTATCGACTTTTAATAGTTCAGGTACTTTGCGAGTGCCACTTTGGCTGATGCGAGCGATATCGTTGCGGGCCAAGTCCACAAGCATGATGTGCTCAGACAACTCCTTCTTATCAAGACGCAGCTCAAGCTCGTTGCGGCTATCGAGATCAAAATCTATGTCGCCATTGGCTGTCTTGCCGCGCTTTCGCGTTCCGGCTATGGGGTAGATCTCTACTTGGTTACTCTTAGCCTCATATTTAAGGGCGCTCTCAGGAGAGGCACCAAAGAGCGTGAAGTCATCACCGCGAAAGTAGAACATGTAGGGACTTGGGTTTGTCAGCCTCAGTGCGCGATAGGCACCTAATGTATTGGGGCAAGGTAGGCTGAAACTGCGTGATGGCACCACTTGGAAAATGTCACCAGCGATGATGTGCTCTTTTAGGCTATTAACCGTGTCTTTAAAGTCACTGTCAGAGATATTCACTTGCGTATCTGCTTCGATGGCTTGTAACTCGGCAATGGGGACTAATGACTGGCAGGCTTGCTGTAACTGTGCCATACGCTGCGCCTGTGAGGCTGTAATGTTATCTACGGCGCCTTGTGCTTGAGAAACAAATTGGTGAGTGATGATTTCAGCGCTTTGCTGCTGATGGTCCACAAGAATTAAGGTTTCAGCGAGATAAAATAGGTAGTCAGGGCAGGTGTTATCGCCTTGTGGCACACTTGGCAATGGCTCGACAGTATCGATTAAGTCATAGGAGAGTACGCCACCTAAAAATAGATCTTCAAACTCAGGGCTTTCATCGCAGCGAATGTGCTTAACTAGCGCTCGCAGACCATCGAGAGGAGAGGTCGACTTTAGGCGAGCATCTTCATCGAGTTGGTTGGACTCTTTTTGTAAGGTAAGGCTTAAGTTTGAGTCATCAAAATGGTTAATTACCGTGGTCGCAAAGGCCTGTTCGAAGAAGGACTTGATAGGCGAGATTAGTGTCTTACCATTGTCAGTTAATGCGCTAAATTCAAGTTGGTAGCCACTGCAGCGGATCATCATTGCAGCGTGGGTTAGCACGATACTCTTTAAGTGGTCTTTGCTGTCAATTTCAGCCGATTCCAGTAGCATGGTGTGAGGGGCATCTTGAGTTACATGCTGGTATAGACTAAGTGGATCGTCATGATACGCCAGCGCCTCTTTTTGGGTGATAACCTTAGCGATAGTGTGTTCCATGCTTATGCTCCTGCCTTGTAGGGTCTTGCATTGTTCATTGTTTTATCTCACTTTTTTAACCTGCCGCTTCGGGGTTTCTCTCTTCTTGCTTATTTTATTATCGCTTAGATACAAGAAAGCCCGCAGTGTATGCGGGCTTTCTTGTTGAATCTTGACTCAGTTTTCTGAGCACACAGTTCCACACCACCCGCTAATTTGGGAAGTGCCACCACCAATTAATGTTTTGGAAAGTAATAAACTGTGTCATTTAAAATTCATCTTGTTTGTTCAGTGACTATATAGAAACATTTGCGGGTGAAAGCTGTCAATCGAATATTTCCATTTTTGATTGATTTTCACTAATAGAGTGAAAATATTTCTCTAATTTTATCTTTCTGGCGTGGTTTTAATCTTTTTTGAGTGGATCTTGCTAAAAATGTGCTTATTGAGTTTGGATGTTTGTAGCGTTTAGCTTGTTAATTAAACTTTGCGCGTGATAATGCGCCAATCCAGACACTGATGAGCACGGTATAACATGCCGTGTGGCCATTTTTCATTATGCGTGATTCAATTTTCGGATGGCCAAGGTGCAATGAGGCTGGTTTCACTCGAGTCAGGCTTGATCTAGCTCAAACTTATCGCAACGTTTGTTAATTGTTTGTTGTTATCCTTGCTGATTTTGGCACACTGAAAATGTGGCCCCAAAGGAGTGACTATGGCTTCAATTAATCAGCTTTTCAAAGCCTTGTTTAGTAGTTTTAAAGATCTGATCCCGATAATTTTGGTGGTCTGCTTTTTCGAGGTATTTGTTCTGCAGCAAGCGCCAGATAACCTCTTGTCTATACTCATCGGCCTTGTCTTCATTGTCGTCGGTTTAACTTTCTTTGTATTTGGTCTCGAAATGGGGCTGTTCCCTATCGGGGAGTCTTTAGCACATGCCCTAGCGCGTAAAGGCAGTGTTTTTTGGCTGGTGGTTTTTTCTTTCTCTCTTGGCTTTGGTACGACGCTGGCTGAACCCGCATTAACCGCAGTCGCAAACGAGGCGGCTGAGGTTGCCGCTGATGCCGGAGCAATAGCATCGACCGAAGAGTCTATGGATAGCTATGCTTTGGGGTTACGGCTAACGGTTGCGCTATCGGTAGGGCTGGCAATTTTACTGGGGGTGGTCAGAATTTTAAAAGGCTGGCCGATCCATTACCTGATTATTTCAGGGTATATCATCGTCATGATTTTGACCTCATTTGCCCCAGAAAACATCATAGGCATCGCCTATGACTCGGGCGGGGTGACGACGTCTACGATTACTGTACCCTTAGTGACCGCTCTCGGTGTGGGCTTAGCAACAGTGATTAAGGGGCGTAACCCCATGCTTGATGGTTTCGGTTTGATCGCGTTTGCCAGCTTAATGCCGATGATCTTTGTGCTTATCTACGGAATGCTGGTGCTTTAAAAAGAGTGCTTTAATGTCGGTGCTTTTAATACCAGTGTTTTTAATACCAGTATTCTAAATAGGAGTGCTTTAATGGATATGTTGCAGCAAGTACTCGATACCTTGCTGGTGACCATCAGGGATGTGGTTCCTATTGCGATCATTCTATTTGGCTTTCAGCTTGGTGTGTTGAGAAGACCCGTGGCAAATTGGCGCCGCGTCGCTGCTGGCTTTGTTTATGTCATTTTAGGACTAAGCTTTTTCTTAGTGGGTCTTGAGATGGCGCTATTTCCGATCGGTGAGAGTATGGCTGAGCAGCTCACCTCCCATGAATTTATCCATGAAGACGATCTTGAAAATACCGTTAATGGCTGGCAGGACTATTATTGGGTCTATATTTTTGCAGCGGCGATAGGCTTTAGTACCACGATTGCTGAACCATCACTTATCGCGGTTGCGATAAAGGCAAATCAGGTTTCCGGCGGTACCATAAGCATTCAGGGCTTACGTATTTCGGTGGCAATCGGTGTCGCCTTTGGTATCGCGTTAGGTTGTTTTCGTATCGTTGTGGGCGATCCTATTCATTATTACATCATGGCGGGTTATGTGTTGGTGGTGATCCAGACCTTTTATGCGCCTAAGACCATAGTACCACTGGCCTATGATTCTGGCGGAGTGACCACATCCACCGTCACCGTGCCGTTAGTGGCCGCCTTAGGTCTGGGACTTGCTACCAATGTCGATGGTCGCAACCCACTGATTGATGGCTTTGGCCTTATCGCCTTTGCCAGCTTATTTCCGATGATCACTGTGATGGGCTATGCCCAGTTAGTGGAACTTAAGAATAGAACCCAAAAGGAGCGAGATAATGCGCTTTAAACTGATCTTGGTGTTTATTGATGACGCCTGTACCGATTCGATCCTCGATGCGGCTCGCAGTAAAGGAGCGACGGGGGCGACTGTGATTAATCACGCTCGTGGTGAAGGGCTGAATAAACAGAAAACCTTTATGGGCCTATCGTTAGACGTGCAGCGTGACGTGGTATTGTTGTTGGTTGAAGAGCACCTATGCCGCTCGATTTTAGAAACGGTCAGTGAAGTTGGCGGTTTTGACAGCGATTCGGGTAAAGGCATTGCGATTCAAATTGATGTAGAAGACGCCGTTGGTGTTGCCCATCAAGTACAAAAACTTACTCATGATATTGAGGATCAAATATGAAAAGCGAAAACTTAGTCAGAAATCATGATGTCATGAGTCAAGATTACGCCATGATCGATGGGCTGCAAACCGTGGCCGATGCCATTGAACACGCGGTGACAAGCAAGGTAAACGTGCTGTTTGTTAATAAGCGCCATGACGATGATGAATTTGGCATGGTACTGATGAGTGACATTGCTAAGAAAGTGCTGGCACAGGATAGATCGCCCGAGCGAGTCAATGTATATGAGATCATGGTCAAGCCCGTACTATCAGTCCCCGGTACGATGGATGTGCGTTACAGTGCGCGTCTATTTGAGCGTTTTGGTATTACTAAGGCGCCTGTGATTGAGAGCGGTAAGATAGCGGGATTGGTGAGCTACCACGATATTGTGCTTAAAGGCATGATCAATAAGGTGAGATAATTTTTTGAAAACGAACGCCGAGTCAGGGCTTTCTCGGCGTCTCTTTGTACTCTTAACTCTTATTCCTTACTCTTTATTTTTAAACTGATTATTCTTTAACTGAGCTGGGATCTGCTACACTGGCCCTGGTTACTTTTCAATTTAAGTTCAATTTGTCATGCAGCGCCCACCACTACGTCAAGCTAAAACCATCGATAATGTTTTTAATAGTGCTTATTGGCATCTAAGCCAGCAAGATTTCACTATCAATGAAATTCGCAGCAAGCTTGAACGGAAAACCGAAAACCAAGAGTGGATCGATACTGTACTGGCTAGACTTATTGAGAGCGGCTATCTAAAAAGTGATTTTGAGTTTGCAGTACGCTATTGCGAGCTGGCCTTTAGCCACGAGTTAGGTACAGGTGCTATAAGGCGCAAATTACAACAGCGGGGCGTCTCCATTACTGAGATCGATAGCGCGATAGAGCGGGTGATGGATGAGCAAAATGTCGATACCTTTGAGATGGCTACATCTAGGCTTCTCGGCAAGTATGATAACTTTCATGGCACTAACAAAGAGAAAGTCTTCGCTCAGATGACGTCAAAAGGATTTTCTCGAGTAGAGATAGAGCACGCCTTATCACAGCATCCACAGTGTGACACTCTGCGCAGTAAATTGGCGGTGAAGGCGGATAAAGTCGACTTAAGCAGTGAAATAATCAAGTTATATAACAAAGGAAAAGGTCAGACTCTTATTGAGCAGGAGCTAAAGCAGCGACTGATTGATTTGAGCGACTTTGAAGAGACTTTGTATCAATTGACGCTTACTGGCGATGTCGATTTTTATCACAGCTGCAAAGAGGAGCTAGCTAAAAAGCGTTATGACTTATCGGACTATAAAGAGAAGTCTAAAGCATACGCCTATTTATCCCGTAAAGGTTTTAGCAGTGACGAGATCAAAGAGGCGATGAGGCTAGATGATGAGGCGTGAAGATATCAATCATTACGAATGAATAAAGCTATTCATTGCATTTTATCTAAATTGCTATTTTTGAATCAACAAATATAGTGCATTCCCGGTTCCACGAGAAGTCATCGTATTTTCAACTATGCTTATTGGCAGTTATGCGTAAGTCAATAAAAGGTAGGAAAAGGTATGAGATTGAATCAATTCGTGTTGCTGACTTTACTTGGTTTACTGGCATGCTCGGCTCAGGCTATAGAACTTAGCAGTAGCGATATTATTGAGGGTAAAACGCTCAATAAAGCTCAGCTATTTAATCAGTGGGGCTGTAGTGGAGAAAATATCTCTCCAGAGCTCAGCTGGAGCAACGTCCCCGAAGGCACTAAAAGTTTTGCCGTGACAATGTACGATCCCGATGCACCGACAGGCAGTGGCTGGTGGCATTGGTTAGTCATTAATTTGCCAGCGAACAGCCAAGGCTTAGCTGCTAATGCAGGCCTAAAGGGAGGAGCAAATCTTCCAGAGGGAACTAGCATGGTAACGAATGACTTTGGTTTTAAAGGCTTTGGTGGTGCTTGCCCGCCAGCGGGTTCTGCTCCGCATAATTATCAGATCACCGTTTACGCCTTGGATATTGCCCATATAGAGCTGCCAGATAACGCGACGGCGGCATTAGCGGGATACAATATCTATCAACATCTTTTGGATAAGGCGACACTGATGGCGCCGACAAATGCTAGATAGTCTAGAAACACTGGCTTGAAATAGAGATGAAAAAGGCAGCTTATGCTGCCTTTTTCTTTTTATAGCCTTTGCTTATGCAAATTTCTTATCGAGGAAGTTGATGATCTCTGAGGATTCATACATCCAAGTCGATTGACCATTTTCGTCAATCTTCATACAAGGGACCTGCAGCTTGCCACCACCGTTTAGTAATGTACTCTTGTGCGGCTCTTGCTTGGCATCGAGTGTAACGATATTTAAGCCTTGACGACGAAGTGAGCGACGAACCTTAACGCAAAATGGGCACGCCTTATACTCGTAAATAGTCATGTTGCTGGTTGCGCTGTCGATTCTTTGTTGCTCTTCTTGTGGACGCTTCAGTTTTTTAGGCGCAAAAATAAAGTTTAAAAACAAAATGATACGGCCTAATATCCAACGAATAATAAACATTAACTACCTCTGATGTATTGATACTCGCGCAGATTTTAACTCAAGTGTTACAGGGTTGAAAGTATTGGATAAAGAACACTTTTCATTTTTACAATAAATGCCACTGACAAACGCCGAGTTGTTCAACTTTACCTGTAATGAATAAGAGACTGGCATCATCTGGGCATAAACAGAGTTGCTGCTTGAACACAGCTAGCTGTTGTTGAAATTGGTCGCTTCGCAGCTGTGCTTGGTCAATATGAGGTGCAAACATAAAGTCCACGAGATTGAGGGCACTTAAATCATCGAGCCCACAGTGGTTGATGTCGCCACAGAGACTGGCACTTGCAATCGAGGGGGTCATAATCATAGCCCCCGCGCTAATGCCGATAAGGCCACCGCCATTGATGGCGTATTGGCGCAGCACAGGCAATAGCTTTCTATTTTTAAGGCCCTTTAAGAAACGGTAAGTATCGCCGCCTGAGAGATGAATGGCATCGCAGTTTAGTAAGCGTTCGACAGATTGTTGTGAAAATCCCCCCTCTAATTCGAGATAAACACTGAGTTCGGCACCGAGGGTTTGATACATGTGCTGAGCTTGTTGATAGAACTCTCGATGTGGATCGGGCTGTGATGCGATATAGCCAACCCTTAACGGCGAACGCTTATTAACGCCAATGAGCGACTGTAGTAGCGCATTGATTGCCGCTTGGCCATTTTCGGTGTTTGGATCACTCAGTAGGGCGAGTTTCATCTATCACTCCTTAGAGCTTAGTTGCGAATGAGTATGCATAGACTTAGGTCATAGGATTGACATTAACTGATTAAATCTAATAACAAAAGTGAAAGAGAGACTATTTTGCAAGGAAAATAAAAAGGCACACTAATCATTAGTGTGCCCTTTGTGGCTTGTGTTTCACCTAAAGGTAAGCTTACTTGGCGGACAAGGTTAACAAGGCTTGGCTTGCGCCTGTGTTAAGCTCTACTCGACTATCAAGCAGGAATATTCTTTCCGGTGCGATATTTCTCTTTTCGATCAAGTAGGTTTTCACCGTAGTTGCCCGTTGTTGAGCCAGCTTTCCGACTGCATCCTCGGCAATGCGTTGGGCGCCTAAGGTAAAATTATATAGAGCCATATGCCAGCGCTGAGATAATTGCTCTGCGGTTAGTTTTTCTTCCCCTTGATGTTCTGCCGCTATCTTATCTTTTACAGCCTGAGCCGAACGACCAAGCTCTGTCTCATACAGAGCAATCAGTGCATCAGATAGCGGCCCTGTTGTAGGGTAACTACTTGGCGAAAGCGCTAGCGGAAGTGTCTTGATATCAAGCTTGGCGGTTTGGGCCAGTTTACGTTTAAGTTTAAGTTCACTGAGGGCATGGCTGTCTTCAAGCATGTTAACGCCTCCCTCAACATTGAGGGTCAACATGGGTCTGTCATTCAGCCCTTCGGCTAATTTGTCTAAGGTTTCTTGCTCTCTATCGTCTAGAGTTGCGATACCTGCAGCAAAATTGATCTTATCGAGTTCCCCTTCATCGGCACCAAGTAAATTAGCGAGCAAACTAAAGGGCGCGGTCACGGCTTTGGTGATCACATTGGTAAAGGCTGTCATTACTATGCTGCCAATGCTAAAGCTTGGATCGTCAACATCGCCAGAGACCTGCAGGCCTAAATCAATCACTCCATGCCTGTCTTGCAGTAGTGCGATGGCTAAGGTGACCGGCAAGGTGGTTGCTAGGCTACTGTCGCTCGGTTTTCCCAGTTTTAACTGGTCTACCACCACGTGGTTGTCACCGACTAATTTGTTGTCATCGAGTCGATATTTTAGATCTAAAGAAAGCAGTCCTTTATCTATGTAGTAGCCGGCATAGGTACCCGAGTAAGGGTTCACCGAGGTTAGCTCAACATGCTTAAAGCTTAGGGCAAGGTCGAGATAGGGCCGTTCCAGTAAGGGGTTTATATCACCTTTTAGCGTGACGGGGGCATAGCGGTCAATTTTACCTGTGATATCGACCGATGCGGTTTGCTCACTGCTTGATGATAATTTACTGATGCTACCATCTAAGTGTTCGATGCTGGCGGCAAAGTTGGGGGTTAACGAGTTATCGGCGAAGAAGGTTGAGCCATCTTTAAAGCTGATTTTATTGATAGTTAATGCCAAAGGCTGAGTAGATGCTTCGTCAGTGCTACCTTTAGTCGTCACCTTGGCGGTGACGGCGGTGTTTGGGTGCGCGCCTTTAGACTTTTCAATTGTGGGTTCGGATTGCGGCTGTACCACAAGATCGCCGATGTTGGTGCTCTTATCTTTAGCAATGATGATGCGGCCGAAGGGCTGATTAAGGGCTACATGGTCGATATCGAGACGGTTGGCGGTCTTATCAAATGCCACACGGTTGATGGCTAGGCCTTTCCATTTGAGTAGCTCTTTTTTCTGTACTGTGTCTTTAATGAGTAGATCATCAATCGCTAACTCGCCGATATAGCTTAGTTGCTCGGTTTTAGCATCGATTACCAGTTCTCCCTGGGTATTGAAATCACCTTGCTTAAGCTCGATATTCACATAAGGCTTCAGGTAGTCTTGTAGCTGCGGCAAGGCAAACTCAGTAATAGACACTTTGGCATTCACTAACTGTTTTAACGCATCTATGCTGCCGCTAGTTTTAACTATCCCTTCTTGGTTAATATTGAGCGACAGTTGATAGTCTATGGGCTTAGCCAGACTTGCCTCTATTGCGCCAGTGGTGAGGTTAATGTCGTCTATCTGCCAAAGGGTGCTTTTAGTTAGCAACCGCTCAGTGAGATTGACTTGATAATCTTTAAGGTTGATTCCCTTGAGCACAGTCGTCCAGCTAGACTTGCTTTGCTCTAGACCTAGGTTGTTTGTGTTATCGTCAGCTTGTGTGATGGGCTTTGCTTTAGTCTCTTGTGCTGGGGCGCTGGGTTCACTTAATGGGGTGAATAGCGTGGCAAGATCAACCCCGTCTTTACCAACTTTAGCGTTAAGCACTAAGCCATTGGTATCTAAGCTTTCGGCCATGACAGTTTGCTGCTGCAGATTGAAGGCGATGCCTTTAAGGGCAACCATGGGCAGCTTGATTATCGACTGCTTCTGGTAATCAAAGTTAACATCGTCGAGTTGGACTAGCCCTTGGTCAGTAGAGACTTCGAATTTGTCGTCTTGCATCTGAAGCAGGTAATGACTCGATAGGCTCAAACGGCCAGAGGTGAGTTCTGGCGCAAAGTGCTCGGAGATAAACGACCAGAACTGTGGTAGCTGTATGTCACTCAATTTCACATCGCCAACAATGTTAAGGGGAGCGAGCTGCACTATGCCTTGAGTCGCAATATTCCCACCATGACGGCCAACAACCTGTATCGAGTAGTGATTAGTTTTTTGTTGTTCACCAAGATTTTCTAGCGCTGTTTGGATGGCATATTCTGAATCGAAAAACTTAACATTTAGATTGAGTTCAGGGTAGTGCAGTTGGCTATTCGTGACACGATCGATAAAGCTTAAATCGGCATTCACGATAGCTAGGTTGGAGATAATAAAATGCGGAATGGCAGTCGTTTGTGTCGACTCTTCGCTGGCATCCTCTTTAGTGCGGTTAGCTAAGGTGTCGATAATATCTGAAAAATTAAAGCGTAATGCTTGCGGTGCTTTTATACGCTGAACATTGATTGCCGGGTTGGTCAATGTGATGTCGGCAACGCTAAATGCACCATTAAAAATCGAGTCCCAAAATTGGTATTCAAAGGTGAGCTGTTTAAAGCCGATAAAAGGCTGGTTATTGGTTTCGTGAAGCTCGAAGTTATCAATTGCGACTTCTAGGGTAAAAGGATTGATCTTTACTTGCTCTAAGGTCACAGGTCGTTGCAGTAGTTCAGATAGTTGCTTAGGCGCTTGTTTGACCACAATATAGGGAACTAAGAGACCTAAAAGGGCGGTAAAGCTAAGGTAAATGGCGGAAAGTATGATGAGCAGGCGCTGATATCTAGGGCGTTGCCGATAGCCATTGAGTATAGGTTTAAGTAAATTTTTGATAAAAGACATACTGACCTTCGTCGAATTAAATGTGGCAGAGTGTTTATCGCTTTAACGGGAGAGCCCCAAGGCGGGTCTGTTAAAGGCTGATACACCTATTTCAATTTTAGACTTATTATCATTTAAATGAGCCGTGTATCATATGCTTTTGGCGTTTTTAGTGAAAATATTTGTTAACGATAAATATAGTGCGATTTTTTATAGATCTAATCTTATTTAATACAAAGGGTTACCCTCTATTGCGACCTACAATTAATCTGGTCATTAAACAAGCTGTTTGTGACGCATCGCTAATTCGATAGGGGTAAGCCTATTGCCTCGGGTCTTTCTTGATTGATACCATAGCGCGTTTTCAATTTTGCTCTGGGGAATTAGCTTGAATAAGAGTGTTATCACCAATCTGCTTGCTGCCATTCTTGTTGCAGTGGGCTATTTTTTTGCCTTACCGATCGTGTTAACAGTGGGGTTATTTGCGTTATCGGGTGCGGTGACCAACTGGCTCGCTATCCATATGCTGTTTGAAAAGGTGCCGGGCTTATATGGTTCTGGTGTCATCCCCTCACGCTTTGAGGAGTTTAAGGCGGCGATTGCTCACCTTATGATGAAGCAGTTCTTTACCGAGGAAAATATCGACCGTTTCTTGTCTGAGAAAGGCGGTGTGGAAAAGCAGTTAAATCTGCAACCAGTGATTGAGAAAATTGATCTTTCGCCAGCATTCGATGCACTCGTAAGCACGGTGGCCCAATCTTCTTTTGGTGGTATGCTGGCGATGTTCGGTGGCACAGATGCCATAACGCCGCTACGTGAACCTTTTATTGAAAAAATGAAGAGTTCGTTGAGTGAAATAGCTCAAGGTGATGACTTTTATGAGCTACTAAAAGCCGAGCTTGAACAGCCGAACATGATTGCGGATATGCGCGCAAAAGTGGAAGAGATTGTCACCCAAAGACTCGATGAGTTAACGCCACAACTTGTTAAAGAGATAGTGCAGGAGATGATCCGTGAGCACCTTGGTTGGTTAGTGGTCTGGGGCGGAGTATTCGGTGGCTTAATCGGTTTCGCTGCAGCGCTGATTCAAGGCTAAGTCGTTAACGGTTAACAGGTGTGAAATAGGGAGCTTAGGCTCCCTTTTTTATGGCTATTGCGTCATCTTGAGTGACTGTTGTGATTAACCTACTTATTCTAGTAGCTGCTATCTAAAACTGAATATGTTTTAATCAATGGCGAGTGGAATAAACACAGGTTCACAGGAGTGACAGATGCAACACAGTCAAAACCAACATCATAGTATTAACTATCTTGAGATCCCGGTAAAAGAGATCGATAAGACCAAGGTGTTTTTTAATCAAGTGTTTGGATGGGAGTTTGTCGATTACGGCCCAGACTACACTTGCTTTGTCGATGTCGGTATAACGGGCGGCTTTTTTGTTAGCGACAAGTCATTCACCACTGACTCTGGCAGTCCATTGATTGTGATTTACTCTAAAGAACTCGAGGCGTCACAAGCTAGTGTGGTGCGAGCGGGAGGGGAGATCTGCAAAGCGATATTTTCTTTTCCGGGAGGACGGCGATTCCACTTTCTCGATCCTAATGGTAATGAATATGCCGTCTGGTCTGAATAAACTCCTATTACTCTTTATTACTAGCAAAGAGAGCAGAAAATGCCCCATTGTACGATTGAATATTCAGCACCTTTAGCCGAGTTGTTATCGATTGAAGCCCTAGTGACTGCATGTCACCGCGGCCTCGTTGAGTCACAGCTGTTTGAGCCTCAGGCAATCAAGACCCGTGCTCACAGTTGTGAATTTTTTAAAGTGGGCGATTCTGATGAGGCAAACTTTATTCATCTTAATATTGCTATCATGCCTGGGCGAACCGATGAGCAAAAATCTCTGCTGCTTGAGCGAGTGTATGATGCGATTGCGCTTATCACTGCATCGGTTTCGAGTGTGACTATTGAGATCGTGGATATTAATCAGCACTATTTTAAGGCGCTTAATTAACATATCACCTTGTATTGCTTATGTTTAAACAGCAAAAAGCCACTCAAACGAGTGGCTTTTTAATTGAGCAAGGATCAGCTAAATGCTTTGGTTTATGAGCAGTGGCTTAATAAGCACTGTCGTGTACCGATTGCACGGCTCGACCCGATGGATCGATGATCCCTTGCAGACTCGCATCCCAAGCCAGTGCTTCAGGGGTTGAGCAGGCTACTGATTTACCGCCTGGTACCGTTTCTGCGGCTGTTGGCAGCGGGAACAACTCCTCGAAGAAAGTACGGTAGAAATAGGCTTCCTTCGTTTCCGGCGTGTTGTATGGGAATCTAAACTTAGCGTTGATTAATTGTAGATCGTCCACCTTTTGCGCGGCGTGATCTTTAAGACCATCGATCCAAGAGTAACCAACGCCATCGCTGAACTGCTCTTTTTGGCGCCAAGCTACTTCTTTAGGCAATTTATGCTCAAAGGCTTCGCGTAAAATGTGCTTCTCGATCTTGCCGTTCTTAGACATTTTTGCGTCAGGGTTGGTGCGCATCGCCACATCCATAAACTCTTTGTCTAGAAAAGGTACGCGAGCCTCAAGTCCCCAAGCCGCCATCGCTTTGTTAGCACGTAGGCAATCGAATAGGTGTAGCTTGTCTAACTTACGCACGAGCTCTTCATGGAAAGCTTGAGCGTTTGGTGCCTTATGGAAGTACAGGTAACCACCAAATAGCTCATCGGCGCCTTCACCTGACAACACCATCTTAATGCCCATAGCCTTGATCTTACGCGCCATCAAATACATAGGGGTGGCAGCGCGGATGGTGGTGACATCGTAAGTTTCTAGGTGATAAATCACGTCTTTAATCGCATCAATACCATCTTGGAAGGTGAAGGTGATCTCGTGGTGAATAGTACCAATCGCATCGGCCACCTTTTGTGCTGCGACTAGATCTGGCGCACCTTCAAGGCCAACGGCAAACGAGTGAAGCTGGGGCCACCAAGCATCGCTCTCACCGTCGTCTTCGATGCGGCGCTTAGCAAATGTTTGGGTGATGGCTGAGATGACTGATGAGTCGAGGCCACCGGATAGCAAGACACCATAAGGCACGTCAGACATCAATTGGCGCTTAACTGCTGCTTCTAATGCGTCACGTACATCTTCTGCGCTGGCAGGGTTATCTTGAACCGCGACAAATTCACGCCAGTCACGTTGATAGTAATGGGTAAGCTCGCCTTTTTCACTCGACAGATAGTGGCCTGGGGTAAAGGTTTCTACGGTCTTACACACAGGCATGAGCGATTTCATCTCTGATGCTACGTAGAAGTTACCTTCAGCATCTCGGCCGGTGTAGAGTGGGATGATTCCCATATGGTCTCGACCGACAAGGTAGGTATCACGGGCCTTGTCGTAAAGTACGAAGGCAAAAATGCCGTTGAGCTTATCTAAGAACTCTGTGCCGTACTCTTGATATAGAGCCAAGATCACTTCGCAATCAGAGTTTGTTTGGTAGCTGTACTTGTCACCAAGCTCGGCCTTTAACTCTTTATGGTTGTAGATCTCACCGTTTACGGCTAATACGATAGATTCATCTTGGCTAAGTAGAGGTTGTGCACCGTGTTCAATATCAACGATGGCTAAACGTTCATGGGCCAAAATGGCTCTGTCACTGCTGTAAATTCCAGACCAATCAGGGCCACGGTGACGCAGAAGTTTGGACATCTCTAGAGCGACTTGGCGCAGCGGCGTCGCGTCAGATTGAATATCTAAAATTGCAAAAATTGAACACATAGGTCACTCCAAAAAAATTCTGTCTTAAACTCAATTGACTATTACTCTGCCATCGAAAACTCAATAACACAAATCCGTCTTTGATGAATTGTCTGTATTTTTGCGTTTTTGCTGGTGAAATTTCGAATTTTGAAACGCATTAAATGATGATTGCTTGGTTTTTTGCGTGTTTTTGTGTGGATTATTTATTTTTGCGGCGTTTAGGTTGGTTGGGGATTGGATAATTCTCAATGACAAGCGTTTAAAACCGCTTTGGCGAAATAAGTCGATAAATATCAGTTTTTAGTTTGAATTTTGAACGAAATAGTCACAGTTTGAGAAGTCTGTAGTTGGTTGTATTAAGGAGGAACAAAAAAACGCCGACTCGTTAATTGTAAGTCGGCGTGTTGGAAAGCGGTATTTCACTGCTCAGTTAGAAATTAGCTAGCTCCTTGCTCTTGTGGGCACTTTCTTGGCTTGGCTGTTTTTCTTGTGCTGGGCGCAGTGCATTAAATTCTGTACCTTTGTAGTAACCGGGCCAGTCGTGGTTGTTACCTAATTCGAAGGCGGCTTGGTAGAAGATGGCTAGATCTTCCAGCGCCCCAGAAAGATCCCAATCTTCACGATACTCATCGCAGACATTGTGATAGCAGCCTTTCATTTTCAGTTTCATCTGCGCCTTGTATTGTGCGGTGGCCTCGTCAACTGGTTCACTGCCGCCGCCAGCAAATACCGCAGGTACACCTTCTTTGGCGAAGCTGAAATGATCGGAGCGGAAAAAACCGCCTGATTCAGGATGTTTCTCGCGTTTGGCGGTGCGGTTTTGGCTCTTGAGCGCATTCACTAGATAGTTTTCCAGTTCAGACTTACCTTTACCCACTATGGTGTAGTCAGTGGTTCGGCCGTAAATATTGGTGCTGTCTAAGTTGAATACCGCCACACTTTTGTCGAGTGAATAGATAGGATTGGCAGCGTAATAACGAGAACCTAATAGGCCTTGTTCTTCGCCTGTAGTGGCGATAAAGGTGACTGAGCGTGCGAGAGGGTGACCATTTTTAGCTTGATCGGCAAACTGGCGCGCAATTTCCAATATGCCGGCGGTGCCAGAGGCATTATCGAGGGCGCCATTGTAGATCTGATCGCCATCTTTGTTGGCGTCTACACCAATATGATCCCAATGAGCGGTAAACAGAATATGTTCATCTGGGCGGCTACTACCGGGCAAGGTAGCAACGACATTGTAGCTGTTGGCATACTCGGCTCGATTTTCAAAGGCAATCGAGGCGGTTTGGTTTAACGCTAGATTGATGGCGCTGGCGGCAGCCCGATCTGAAATGGTTGCTAATGACAAGCCCGAACGATCAAATAGCTCGGTGGCTACATCATAGGTGATCCAACCTTCGACTTTTACTCGCTGTGCTTGTTCGGTAGGGGTACGTACCAAATCTTGTTGAGCGCCAGTCCAGCTGTTTTCCACGACGGACCAAGGGTAGGAAGCAGGCTTAGTATCGTGAATGATAATTGCGCCTAAGGCGCCTTGGCGACTGGCCTCCTCGAACTTATAGTTCCAGCGGCCATAATAGGTCATGGCTTTACCATTAAACTTGCCAGCGTCGGGCCGAGCAAAACCTGGGTCATTGACGAGGATCACCGCTATTTTGCCGTGCATATCTATATCTTGATAATCATTCCATTGATACTCAGGGGCATTAATACCGTATCCGACAAATACCAGCGGTGCCTCGTTGATATCTATGCTAGCAATATCATGACGGCTACCTAATACCACATCTTGGCGGTATTTAAGCTGTTGCTCTCCTAATTGAATTTCCTGCTGCTCCGATGCGGTGTAACTCACCATTGGTACAGCCTGGAGGTAATCTTTTCCGTTAGGTTTCTCTAACCCCATTTTTGCGAATGCATTACTCAGGTAATCGAGTGTCAGCTGCTCGCCTTTGGTTGTGGGCGCGCGGCCTTCAAATTCATCTGAAGCGAGGGTTTTTATGTCTTGGCGAAAGCGAGCCTCATCGAAGGTGACGTCGCTTGGCTTGCTAATATTACTTGGGTGTTGGCTGCAAGCACTCAGCAAGGCAAGTGCGCAAAGAGGTAAAATTGAACGCATGAATAGGTCCTATTATTGTTGTTTTAGACTTTTTAGCGGCATTAACACGCATGATGGAGGAAGATTACCCCCTATGGCAAGGGGGCGAGCCGATAATCTATTTGTAAAAATGTTACTTAATATTGCGCGAGCGATTAGCTGCTTCATACTTGGTTTAATTGAGGGCTCAGTACACTCGTCTTAACTTATTGAGTGACACTAACGATGTCATCACGTGGGACTGTGCTGATTCAAGTGTTAGTGGCTTGAATAGGTATTGTTGGTCGTAATGGATGAGTTGTTATAATTTGATTGACCTTAGCAATATTTAAGATACTGTGTCTTTATTGATTTAATTATGAAGATTGAAAGCCACTAACGTTATGTTTTACTTCCCTAATATAGGTTTGTAAACCTTAGGTTATGTTGCCATTCTTATACAAAACCAGTGATACTCTTATGGAAAAGTTTATTACGTTTTTTATTTTTTTGGTTCTGGCATGCAGTTCTGTTGCAGTGAATTCTGCCGAGTTTTCACCACTACATACCATAGAAAAATTAAGCAATGGTCAGCGGATTTTGGCTTTGCTTAATGATAAGACCCTCGATACGAACCATAAACGTCATCAATTGGCGCAAGAGATCCCCCAAGAACAGGCGCAGCAGTCAGCCTATCATGCATTTGCCTATTATCGCATTTTACATGACATAGAGATGTCAAATGGCAATCCAGAGGCCGCTGAGCTGGCGATATCAAAGATGCTGACAGCGGGACAAAGGCTAAATAGAGTTTGGCTGATCGCCGAAGCGAAAATGTGGCAGGCGACTTTTGCTGTTAAACAGAGTCGTTTTAAAGATGGATTGGCTTTGGTTGATGACGCCATTCGTTTATCGAAGGCTGCTAATTTCGATCACCTGACAGGGCGCGCTTTTAATACCAAAGGTGCGCTTTATTATTTTCAAGATCAGTACTATGTCGCACTTGAGTATTATCTAAACGCCCTCGATATCTTTAGATCACAACCGGATGATCCGTATATTAGTAAGGTTTTGTCTAATGTTGCGGTTATCTATGTGGATCTTCAGGAGTGGGATAAAGCTTGGGACTCTAATAATGAGGCGTTAGCACATATTGACGAGTATGGCGGTAGCTATGAGCAGTTCAGTGCATTTAATAACAATGCCGCTTTTATATTAGAGCAGTTAGGTAGGGTGCGTGAGAGTGAGCCCTATTTAATCGCCGCCCAGAAAAATGCTGAGTTAAGCGGTAATTTGCGCGTGAAGGTGAATACCAAGACCTCTTGGGCACATTATTACCTTTCAATAGCGCAATATCAGTTGGCCGTTGATATAGGTAGAGAGTGTGTCGCACTCGCCTCTGTAAATCGGTATCTGTTATTTGAAAGTGACTGTAGCAGAATATTGGCTAAGGCTTTATTTAATTTGGGGCAGGTTGATGATGCCCTTGTGGCGTTAGTAAAGAGCGAGACCTTATATAGCCAAATAGGTACAAGGGCGGGTTTAGCTGATACCTATAATACTTATGCCTTAGTCTATGAGGCACAGGGAGATTATAAAAGCGCATTGGATTATCAGCGTAAGGCTAATGAAGAAGATAAAGCTTTACTGTTTGATAGGCGAGCCAAGATGAGTCTTGAGTTGAGTAAAAGTTACCAAGAGAAATATCGCCAGCAGGAGCTTGCGGTGTTAAAAGCTGAGAATGATGCGCAAGATGCCCGACTTGCGGAGCAAAAACTTCGCGAAAAGCTACTTTTCTTTATTATTCTCGTGTCTGTGATTTCCATTTCACTGTTGATCTGGAAGCGTTACGGACTTGAAAATGATAATAAGAATCTACAAAGTTCTAATCGAGAGCTATATAAGCAGTCTAACCTAGACACCTTAACGGGCCTATATAACCGTCGCTACTTCTTAGATTATTTGGCGCAACAAGGGCAACTACCAACATCTAAAGATACTAGGATGTGTCTGGCCATTATCGATATCGATCACTTTAAGAGGGTCAATGACAGCTATGGTCATGATATCGGGGATGAGGTGTTAGTTAGGGTTGGCCAACTGATCCAGAGCAAGATCCGGGAAGATGACCTGCTTATTCGCTGGGGGGGAGAAGAGTTTATCTTGTTACTTAGCTGGCCAGCGGCTTCCTGTCCCCAATCGGCAAAAGTGTTATTGAGTTACTTTGAGCGTATTCGCCAGGCGGTTGCCGATACCATTATTGAGGTTCAAGGGGCGAAGTTGCAATTGACGGTTTCGTTTGGAGTGGGGCTGCCATTAGATGCGCGCACCTTAGTCGATTCATGGCAGCTTGTGCTTGATGGTGCCGATAAGGCACTTTATCTCGCTAAGAGACAGGGACGTAACCGTGTGGTGCTCGCTCAGGTGGCATGGGAAGTGACTGAAGATAAATCATAACATCACAGTCCTTTCGCTGGCTTGTGTAAATAGTTTTGTATTGACCAGTTTTTATTCAGATCCTAGTCTGTAAGCTAAAGGAATAATTGTGAAATAGAAATAAGGAAGATAATGAATACCAAACTTGAGTTCAAATCAGCTGTAGCGTCCATCGCTCTACTGTTGGGGATGTCATCACAGTTAGTGGCGGCAGAAACCCCAACTCCTGGTTATAACAACAAGATCCCCGAAAGTATTATGACTCCGAATAAGGTTGAGACGAGTATTGGCACATTGGAGTTTCATGATGGGGCACCGACCATTGAAACGAGTCGGAAAATATACGATAACCTCAACACTATTCGTGCAACCGAAACGTTTTTAAATGCGATCCCCATGGCTTCGGTAGAAGCGTTACGCCTTGGACATGAAAACCTTGGGATCACTCAATCAAATCAAGTGCTACTGTTTGACAAATTGATGGACTCAAATCCACTTTTCTTAACAGGTAATACCGACACGGTTTACGCATCAGCGTTTTTAGATCTTAAACGTGATGGCCCGACGGTCGTAGAGGTTCCAGCAGGAATGGGCCCAACGACCGTAAATGACGCTTTCTTTAGGTTCGTAACAGATATGGGAATAGTTGGCCCAGATAAAGGAAAAGGGGGCAAGTACTTGATTTTGCCTCCAGAGTATAAAGGTGAGGTGCCAAAAGGCTACTTTGTGTCGCGCTCGACGAGTTACACCAATTGGTTTATTGCTCGGGGTTTCCTCAAAGAGGGTAAGACTGATTCAGCAGTTCAAGCATTTAAGCAACACCTAAAAATCTATCCTCTTGCCAAGCAGAGTCAGCCGCCAAAGATGGCGTTTCAGTCGGGCAGTGGCTTAGAGTTTAATACGGTGCATGCCAATGATTTTCACTTCTTTAAAGAGATCCAGCCTGTACTAGAGAAGGAGCCTGTGTCATTTATCGACCCCGAACTTCGAGGCTTGATGGCGAGCATAGGGATTCAAAAGGGTAAGCCTTTTGCACCAGACGAACACATGACTGCACTACTTTCTGACGGTGTAGCTATCGGTAACGCCACTGCTAGATCGCTGATGTTTCAACCACAAGACGATAGTGTTTACGTCTATCCAGGTCGGCTTTGGAAAACCGCTTTTATTGGCGGTGACTATCGTTGGCTAATTGATGATGGTGAGGGTGGACGTAATTTGGATGCCCGTAGTTACTTCTTCTATATGGCGACCGTGAATACGCCGGCAATGGCGCTAAAACTGATTGGCAAGGGCTCGCAATATGCCATGTTGGATAAATCAAAAGACACGGCGTACCTGAACGGTAGCAAGACCTACAAGCTGAATATTCCAGCCGATGTTCCAGCAAAGAACTTCTGGTCTGTGGTTGCTTATGATACGCAAACCCGCTCGGAGCTGCAGACGGGGCAGCAGTTCCCAAGTCGTAATAATCAGCGTGATGATTTGACCCTAAATGCCGATGGTTCCGTGGATATTTACTTCGGTCCGAATGCGCCTGAGGGGAAAGAGAGTAACTGGATCCAAACAGTACCTAATAAAGGCTGGTTTATCTTGTTACGCCTCTATGGTCCGCTTGAATCCTGGTTTGATAAGAGTTGGCAACCCGGTGATATTGTGGAAGTGGAGCAATAATCTTCGGGCTTGAATTACCCAATAATATTAAGGGCAAGGTTATGCCACAGATACATACACCTTGGCCCTAAGAGGAGTCAGAATGTTTTATCAAACCGTTAAATCTTGCAAGGGGAAAGTTTTCCAGTTGAGTATTGGGACCTTATTGAGTGTGCTGGCTGTTACATCTGTTTATGCAGAGCAATATGTATTCCCAGAAAAAGGACAGTCACCACAACAACAGGCGAGCGATGAAGCGAGTTGTAATAAGTGGGCTATTGAGCAAACTGGATATAACCCTAATGAGGTTACCAGTGTGAGTGAGGAGGCGGCATCGGTCGAGCCTGCCGGGGCGGATAGAGGTTCTGCATGCGGGGGGCAATGGCTGGCGCTGCAGCCGGGGCGGTAATTGCTGAAGTGGGAGATGATGATCGCAGTGACGCCGCAGAAAATGGTGCCATGATTGGAGCGGTTGCTGCACGTCGTCAAAGTCGACGGGCAAATATACAGCAGGCGGAGCAGCAAGCAAAAGCCGAACAACATGCACAGGCTCAAGCAGCGGCGACTAATGCCCAAGGCTCTGAAAACTATTTTAAAGCACGTGCCGCCTGTCTTGAGGGCAAAGGCTATAGCGTCAAGTAAGTGAGTCCTATGATGGAGGTTCGCTGTAGTTTAGCCTGCCTCTAGGACTTCGTTAAAACGCCTCTGCTACCGAAAGATATAGAGCATCGTTAGTTCCTGAACGAGCATAATCCACTCTTAAATTCACCCGCTGAGAATCAAGTACCATATATCTTAGGCCCACACCGTAACTGTCGATCCTCTCTTTATCAAATAGATCTTTAATTTTGTCGGCGCTATAACCTGAGCCTACAAATGCCACTAGACCTAAGTCTCCCCATACCTTCCAACGCGCTTCCACTTGACCCGATGTCGATGCTTTATTTAGGTACTTGGTTGCAGAGAAGCCTCTAAGGTTTAAGGTACAGTAATCCCACAAAGGGGCTTGGCCATATTTACCACAGGCTCTCGCTTCAAAACCCAATACGAAAGGTTCAAATAGCTGATGGTAATAGCGGTAGCGTGCCTGATAAGATTGGTAGGTATTGCTGCTTCCGAGAAACTCATCATTGAACATGGCATCGAGTTCAAATCTTTGTCCCGAGTAGGCGTTAGTTTGGTTATCTCGGCTATCATATTGCAATAGTAAGCCGCTACCATTGGCTTTGGCCTCACCCGTGTCATCTTCGCTGTTGCCGCTAAACTTATCGCCTTGCGAGGATCCAGATATAAGCTGTTCGTTGTCGATTAACCTTAACTGCGCACCAAGATACCAATTTTGTGCAATGCTACGCAGTAATTGCCCCTTTAAAAGGGTGCCTTTGATATTCCAGTCGAGTCCAAAGTCACCGTCAGTGTATGCTTCGTCTAATAGGGTTAATTTTAAAGAGACATAGGCTGCGGTACCTGAGAATCGCCATCTGTCTTCGTCCCAGTAGTTTTGTTGCATCAGCCCATAGGCGTAGCTGTCGTTATCTGTGTATGCGGCAACAGCTTGAGTACTGGAAGCGGGCTGATAGGCCTTTTCAGCGTCAGTCTGTCCATAGTAGTAAGCTCCAGCAATGACTAGACCTGAGCCTATGGTGGGATCGACTATAGGAATAGGCACGGCAACGAAGTCACCTTTTTGCGCCTTAAACCGCGTATCTTGCTCTCTTAAGTCGGGTTGCCACTCAGGAATGAGATTGTTCATTCCATAACTTCCCGTTGTATTGTTTGTATGTGACTGTACGTTTTGATGGGGGCTTTGGCTCTTAGTGCTATGGTTGTCAGCGCTTTTTTTTTCGGTACTCTGTTTTTTGGTATTCTGTTTTTCGGTACTCTGAGGCTCTATCGTTTGTCTCTCGCTACTGTGGGCAGAAAAGCTCAAGCTTATTGAAAAAAATAGGCTTAATAGATAAATTTCCAATGGCTTCTTGAGCATCTATCCCCCGATAAAATGTGAGATTGTTGCTTTTATGTTAGCACGGTTATTTGGCAAATAACGGGTTCGTGTGATGCGAGAGCATGAAGAGGTGCTTAAACGGCAGCATTACACTCATATTGATCGGGTGTTTTCTAAGAACTGTTCCAAGGACTAAGTACTAATAGCTGCGGCCGCGACGCAACAGATAATATAAAAAAGCCAGTAGTGTTTAGCTACTGGCGTTTTCGGGGGGTAAGCTTATGGCGTGGGCTGCGTTAATCCGCAGCGTAGCCGTTAGCAGGAAGAGCTTGGCCATCAAGCCGAACAACGCCATCAACCATCGCTAGACGTTGCTGGCTGAACCATTTAACCACAAGCGGGTAAATGGCATGCTCCTGTTCATGAACTCGTTCTGCTAATGTTTCGGCAGTATCGTCGTCATAAACGGGAACCTTAGCTTGCAAAATAACCGGGCCTGAATCTAGCTCTGGCGTCACAAAGTGTACGCTTGCGCCATGTTCAGTATCTTTTGCATCGATTGCGCGTTGGTGGGTGTTCAAACCTGTATATTTAGGCAAGAGAGAAGGGTGGATGTTAACCATCTTACCTTCGAAACGCTGTACAAACTCGTCACTTAAAATGCGCATAAAGCCTGCTAAGACCACAAGATCTGGCTGGTACTTTTCTATCGCTTTAAGCAAGCGAGCATCGTACTCTTGTCTAGTTTCACCTGTGTGAGCTATCACGCAGCTGGTATCAATCTCGTTGTGATGAGCGCGAACTAATCCGTAGGCGTCTGGCTTATTACTGATGACACCAACAACTTCCGCTTGAAGGTTATCATCGCAACCATCGATAATGGCTTGTAAATTACTGCCGTTACCTGAAATTAATACTAAAACGCGACAACTCTGGGGCATTACAGGATCTCCACTTGCTCTTCTTCGCCGTTACGCTTGGCAATGCTACCGATTAACCATGCGTTTTCACCTTCTGCATTTAGCAGTGTTAAGGCTGAATCGACTTTGTCTGCTGGTAGGGCGACAACCATACCAACACCACAGTTGAAGGTGCGGTACATTTCAAATTGTGAAATGTTGCCGTTTTCCATCAACCAGTTAAATACGACTGGCCATTGCCATGAGTCGCTGTTAACCACTGCTTTGCAATCATCTGGTAGTACGCGTGGAATGTTTTCCCAGAAGCCACCACCTGTAATGTGCGACATTGCGTGAACATCATGCTGTTCAAGTAACTTAAGCAGAGATTTAACGTAAATTTTTGTAGGTTCTAGTAAATGGTCGATCAGAGGTTTACCTGCCAGTTCTTGCTCAGGATCAGCCTTGCTCACTTCTAATACCTTGCGGATAAGTGAGAAACCATTTGAATGAGGACCGCTTGAAGCTAATGCGATAAGCGCATCACCGTCTTGCACTTTAGTGCCGTCGATGATTTCTTCTTTCTCTACAACACCAACACAGAAACCTGCTAGGTCGTAGTCTTCGCCTTCGTACATGCCTGGCATTTCAGCAGTTTCACCGCCAATTAATGCACAGCCTGATTGTACACAGCCTTCAGCAATTCCTTTTACAACGGCGGTGGCAACTTCAACATCGAGTTTGCCTGTTGCGTAGTAGTCTAGGAAGAACAGTGGCTCTGCACCTGCAACGATGAGATCGTTTGAACACATGGCAACTAAATCAACACCGACGTTATCGTGTTTCTTATAGTCGATAGCAAGGCGTAGCTTAGTGCCAACACCGTCAGTACCAGAAACCAGTACTGGATGCTTATACTTAGTTGGTAGCTCACAAAGTGCACCAAAACCACCTAGGTTGCCCATTACTTCTGGACGGCGGGTACGTTTTACTGCTGACTTAATGTTGTTAACTAGTGCATTTCCGGCATCGATATCAACGCCTGCATCTTTATAGCTTAGTGGGGTAGTAGGAGTGCTCACGGAGATCCTCTTCGGGTACGGGTATAGATTGTTATAGGATTTTATGCGGCGCCATTCTACCAGCTTGTGGTTAGCGTCGAAAGCTAAGTTTTTCAATAAACTTAGCGACAGAGGTCACGATTTGCCGCCTTTTTGAAACTTTAAGTTTGCCTACGCGAACAAATCTACTAAAATCGTTAAAATTTACCGTAAAAAATACGTTAGAAAACTAGGAGAACAAGATGAAAGTCGTTGAAGTTAAACATCCTTTAGTCCGTCATAAAATTGGATTAATGCGCGAAGCTAATATCAGTACCAAGCGTTTTCGCGAACTAGCGGCAGAAGTGGGCAGTTTACTAACATATGAAGCAACGGCTGACTTTGAAACAGAAAAAGTCACTATCGAAGGTTGGAATGGTCCTGTTGAAATTGAACAGATCAAAGGTAAGAAGGTTACGGTAGTACCTATCTTACGTGCAGGCCTTGGTATGATGGATGGCGTATTAGAGCACGTTCCGAGTGCGCGTATCTCTGTTGTTGGTATTTACCGTGACGAAGAGACACTTGAGCCAGTTCCATACTTTGAAAAACTAGCAAGCAACATGCCTGAGCGTATGGCGCTAGTGGTTGATCCAATGCTTGCGACTGGTGGTTCGATGATCTCTACTATCGACCTACTAAAAGAGCGCGGTTGTACAGCGATTAAAGCACTCGTACTCGTAGCTGCACCAGAAGGTGTTGCTGCACTTGAGAAAGCGCATCCTGATATCGAGCTTTATACCGCGTCAATTGATGACTGCCTAAACGAGCAAGGTTATATCCTACCTGGTCTTGGTGATGCGGGTGATAAGATTTTCGGTACTAAATAAGCTTTAGTCTGAATCCTATTATAAAAAAGGAGCCAAATGGCTCCTTTTTTATTTTCAGCTCTAAACCAGCTACATCAAGTTCTTTTACTTTGACTATAACCTGCTATAAATCTAGCTTACAGCACCATAGCTGCTATCCAACCAAATACTAATAGCGGAATATTGTAGTGAATAAAGGTTGGGATCACGCTGTCCTGAATATGGTCATGCTGACCATCGGCATTAAGGCCTGCTGTTGGGCCCAATGTCGAATCTGATGCTGGAGAGCCTGCATCACCCAGCGCAGCAGCGGTACCGACTAATGCGATAGTTGCAGCGACAGAGAAACCAAAGCTTAAGGCTAAAGGTACATAAATTGTCGCGATAATTGGGATCGTAGAGAAGGATGAGCCAATTCCCATGGTGATTAATAAGCCAACGACCAACATCAGGAAAGCGGCAAGGGCTTTGTTATCACCAATGATGTCACTGAGTGATGCAACGAGATTCATCACATCACCGGTTTCTTTCACAACCGCTGCAAAACCTGCGGCAGAAATCATGATAAAACCAATATTGGCCATCATGCGAACGCCTTGGTTAAATACATCTTGGTCTGCAACATGGCTCAAAGCACCGGAAAAACTGAAGATGATAAAACCAACAAGGGCACCAAAAATCATCGAACCTGTGTAGACTTGAGTTGCTAAGGTCGCGACTACCGCTATCAGCGCAATAATAATATTACGGCGATTTAACCCCTCTTCAGGTTCAGCTTGTAAAATCAGTTCTTCTTTATATTCTCTTGGCTTTCTGTAGGAGATAAATACCGCAACCAGTAAACCTGCAATCATACCTAGAGCGGGTAGCATCATTGCTGATGGGATTTGACCTAGGGTGGCATCCAAACCGTTACTCTTTAAGTTGGCAAGCAAAATATCATTCAAGAAAATACCGCCAAAACCGACAGGTAAGATCATGTAAGTTGTGACCAAACCAAAAGTCAGTACACAAGCAACCAATCGTCTATCTAAATGAAGCTTAGACATCACATGTAGCAGAGGTGGGATTAAAATAGGAATAAACGCAATATGGATTGGCAAAATGTTCTGTGAAGAAACGGCCATGGCCAAAACGGCAATGAGTAACCCCCAACGAACGCGATTTAAGTTGGTTTGAGATTGTTCTTTGCCTAAGCTGGAGATCACCTTTCGTGAGATCAGTGTTGTTAGACCTGAATGTGAAAGGGCAACTGCAAAGGCGCCAAGAAGGGCGTAGCTCAAAGCGATCTGCGCGCCGCCACCAAGGCCAGTATTAAAAGCATCGACCGTATCTTGGAGGCTCATGCCACCCACGATACCGGCAACCAGTGCACTAATGGTTAGCGCGATAACGACGTTCACTCTTGCAAGGCTTAATCCCAGCATTAAGCAAACGGAAATGACAACAGCATTCATAATATGATTAATCTATTTCTTATATTTTCGAGTTGACGTCATTTTTGCCTGTTACAGCCCCAGATGTCCAGCATCAGCAAGCTATATCTTGAATTCAGTCTGGTTTGTGAATTAGCTGTAGCTAAACATGAAAATAAAGTGTGAATGGTAATGTGGGGATTTGGTGTTATTGTTCAGACTGTAATCGGTTAATCAAATGTTCATTTAAAAAGGTGATATTGTTCTCAAATAGCTTGTGCAAAGAAATACACTGCCTATAATGCTTTAGATTTAAAACGAAACAGCGTTTTTAGCAATCCATAGATGGAGAAATAAAATGAGCGTATTAGTAGGCCGCCCGGCCCCTGATTTTACAGCTGCTGCAGTACTAGGCAATGGTGAGATTGTTGATAGCTTTACCCTATCAGAAGCAATTAAAGGAAAACCAGCTGTAGTATTCTTCTACCCACTTGACTTCACTTTCGTGTGTCCATCAGAGCTGATCGCTTTCGATCACCGCATGGACGAGTTTAAGAAGCGTGGCGTTGAAGTTATCGGTGTTTCAATCGACTCTCAGTTTACTCATAACGCGTGGCGTAACACACCAGTAGACAAGGGCGGTATTGGCCAAGTTCAATACACGCTAGTTGCTGACGTTAAGCACGAGATCTGTAAAGCTTACGATGTAGAGCATCCAGAAGCGGGTGTTGCATTCCGTGGCTCTTTCCTAATCGACAAAGAAGGTCAAGTTCGTCACCAAGTGGTTAACGATCTTCCATTAGGTCGTAACGTTGATGAAATGATCCGTATGGTTGATGCACTTCAATTCCACGAAGATCACGGTGACGTTTGCCCAGCGGGTTGGGAAAAGGGTGACAAAGGTATGGATGCAAGCCCAGAAGGCGTAGCTTCTTACTTAACAGACAATGCTGATTCACTATAATTTCTTAATGAAATTGTAAGTTAGAATGCATAAAAAAAGCTGCGTTAATCGCAGCTTTTTTGTTTCTATCGTTTGTCCCGTTATAAGGTCAGTTGACGCTTGAGAGACTTATCTAGAAAGCTTAAGGCTCAATCGTGTCCAGAGGTTTCTCTGTTTGCGCTTCATCAGCAATAAAAGGCCAGCCACCAAGTGCTTTCCAGCGGTTCACAATCAGGCAGAATAACTCTGCGGTGCGCTCGGTATCATATAGCGCTGAGTGGGCTTCACGGTTATCGAAGGGGATCCCCGCCATCGCGCAGGCTTTTGCTAGTACAGTGTGCCCAATTGCTAATCCCGCTAATGTCGCGGTATCAAAGGTGGCAAAAGGGTGAAATGGTGTACGCTTTAGGCTATTACGCTCAATAGCTTGGGTGACAAAGCCGTGATCGAAAGACGCATTATGAGCAACAATAATACTGCGATGACAACCTGCCGCTTTTTGTGCTTTTTTGACTTCTTTAAAGATCTCTAAAAAGGCTTCTTTCTCACTGACGGCACCACGGAGTGGGTTGGTTGGGTCGATACCGGTAAAAGCCAACGCTTCAGGCTCAAGATTTGCACCTTCGAATGGCTCAATATTAAAATGGAGCGTTTTATCAAGCCCGAGAACGCCGTCTTCGTCCATTTTTAGCATGCTGACTGCAATTTCTAAAAGTGCATCAGTTTTCGCGTTAAAACCCGCGGTTTCAACATCGATGACCACTGGGAAATACCCTCTAAAGCGGTTTTTCATTAAATTAGGGTCAAAAGTGTCAGTCATTAAAATTTCCCAAAAGTGTGCAGGCGCCTATTATGCTGCAACTGATATTCACTGTCATGTGCGTTTGGTTGTTTTATAGGCTAAAGAAAGATAAATCTTTGCCGATAGAAAGGGGTGATACAAATTTAGAGAGTAATTTTATGCGGCTTAGGGTTATTTTAGCATCATTATTGTGCCTGCCATTTTTTGTGAATGCAGAGCTGAGGCAGTATGTCGCTTCTTTAGAGGAGTCGCAGTGGCGTTTAAGTGGTAATAATCCAATAATGTGTCGCCTTGAGCACGATATTCCTGCCTATGGTAAAGCGGTGTTTACCAGTCGGGCTGGTAAAGATCATAACTTGAACTTCACCCTAGATATGTGGGTTAAGCCCGATCAGGTTACTCAAGCTAAGTTGATGAGCATGGCTCCAGCTTGGCGCCCGGGAGTGCTGTCAAAAGAGATCACCGAGCTCACTTATCAGAAGTACTTTAGTGGAGAAGTTCCACGTAACGCCGCTTGGTCAATGCTTGCGGAGTTAGAAAGTGGTATGCAACCAACTTTCTATTATGCCGATTGGTATAATGAAGCGAATAAGATCGCGGTCGGTCTCTCGGCGGTGAACTTTAGACGCCAATATGCAGAGTTTAAGTCGTGTTTGTCTTCGTTATTACCCTATTCGTTCGAGGATATCGCCTTTACGGTACTAACCTATGAATCTGGTGGTACAGAGTTAACTCGTTATGCAAAGTCACAGATTGCAAGAGTACAAGAATATTTAGCTTACGACCAAAATGTTGACTTGGTTCTGATCGATGCCTATACAGATAGCTATGGCGGTCGTAGCGTGAATCAAAAAGTATCTGAAAAACGCGCAGATTCGGTGAAGGAATTTTTTGTAGCCAGTGGGATTGGCCAAAATCGTATTCATACACTCGGTCACGGCGAGAGGAGGCATGTCGCGTCTAACGAGACGATTGATGAGCGGGCGCGAAACCGTAGGGTCGTGATTAGAATTAGTAAACCACTCTAGCCAACCATGAAACTCTGAAGAGCCTAGCTTAATCGCTGGGCTTTTTTGTGGCTGAAATTTGTCGCCGTCAGGAGTCATCAGCCAACTTTAAAATAAAAAAAAGCCCGCTTACAAGGTAAGCGGGCCGCAAAAATAAATCATTGCAATCAACAAATTGAAGGAAGGAAGTCAAGCATAAGAACCAGGGATATAACTCCCGTGGAAGACCACGAAAGTTTAAGAGTTCTTTGTTTCCGAATCTGCTAAGCAGACACTTCCTGAAAACGAGACGAATTATAGGCCTGGCGTTCAGGAGTGACAAACTAGAATAATTAGTATTTGACATTAGTTTTGCTAATGCGAGTCGCTTGTCGGTTTGCTGCTAAAAGATACGGAACCCCCTAATATTGCGGGGAGAGTCACGTTTTGTGTTGAGTTTTGCATGATATTTAATTTATCTATGTTGCTAAATTATTAACAGTTGCTAAGTCTATTTAGCAAAAACAATATTGAAACAAACTTTGCGATGTTTTTTTTTAGTTTGTATAGTGCCCTGTGAAGAAGGTGTTAGTGTTAAAACAATTAAAAATAAGATTATCTAATTATAAAAACTAACGATAGAAACAGAAGGCTCACTAAATTCGAAGAGTCAATTAATCAGGGATAAAAAATGCGAATTCATTCGATACTAACTAAAAAGCATTTGTTAGCCATTGGCTTAGGCTTAGCTGTGGTGGGTTGCCAGTCACAACCCAAGGTAGAAGAATCTGCGATTGCCGTTAAGAGTAATGCGAGTGGTGTGGTTGAAACGATCCATGGCGTAGAGGTTGCTGATCCCTACCGCTATCTAGAGATCGAGTCCAAACAGACCCATAAATGGGTTAGTGAACAACAAAAAGCGGGCCATGCCTATTTGGCTAATATTGAAAACAAGCAAGCCATTGTTGATCGAATTACTGAGCTTTGGAATTTTGAAAAAATTTCAGCACCGTTCGAGAAAGGTGACAATACCTTCTATTACCGTAACGATGGCTTGCAAGCGCAATCCGTTCTCTACGTTAAGGGTGGCGATGGTGAGGCAAGAGTGGTTCTCGATCCTAACAGTTTTTCTGATGATGGAACCGTGGCTTTGTCAGGCGTGTCGGTCAGTGATGATGGTAAAACCTTGGCTTATGGGATCTCTAAGTCCGGTTCAGACTGGCAGGCATGGCACTTTATCGATGTCGCTACTGGTAAGAAGTTAGCCGATGAGCTTGACTGGATAAAATTCTCTAGCGCGGTTTGGAATCACGATAACACTGGCGTCTACTATGCACGTTATGATGCGCCGGAAGGCGGCAACGCCCTAGCCGATGTTAACTTTAATCAAAAAGTGTATTTTCATAAGATCGGCAGCGCGCAAAGTGACGATACCCTAGTTTATGAAAGACCTCAGAATAAAGATTGGGGTTTTGGTATCGAAGTCTCGGAGAAGGGTGACTACTTGTTGCTGTATATTTCTCAAGGCACTGACAGTCGAAACCGTTTCTTTTATAAGTCATTGACTGATCCGCAAGCCCAAGTGGTAGAACTGATCCCTAACCTTGAAGCCGAGTACAATTTTATCGGCAACGATGGCGCCGTTTTTTATTTTAAAACCGACTATAACGCGCCCAACGGTAAGGTGATTGCGGTTGATGTCAATAATAGTGGCAAAGATAATTGGAAGACGATAGTTCCTGAGCTTAAAGATCCAATTAGTAACATCGCTATCGTTAATGATCATATTGTGGTGAGCTATCTGCATGACGTATTAGGTAAACTGACAATTTACAATATGAATGGCGATAAGCGTCAAGATGTGACGTTACCAGGTAAAGGCAAGATTGCAGGTCCTTACGGTAAACGCAGTAAAGACTATTTCTACTATGTTTTTAATAGTTACGTTCAGCCACAAACGACCTATAAGTTTGACTTTAAAACCGGTGAGTCGAGTATTTACTCAAAGCCTGAAGTTTCATTTAACCCAAGTGATTACACCTCGGAACAGGTCTTCTATACCAGCAAAGATGGTACAAAAGTGCCTATGATGATCTCTTATAAGAAAGGGATGAAAAAAGATGGTCAAAACCCAACTCTGCTATATGCCTACGGTGGTTTTGCCATTTCTATGACGCCGCGTTTTAGCCCTGCCAACATTGCATGGATGGATATGGGAGGGGTCTATGCTGTGCCAAACCTACGTGGTGGCGCCGAGTACGGTGAAAGCTGGCACCAAGCGGGGATGTTCGATAAGAAGCAAAATGTGTTTGATGACTATTATGCCGCGGCGGAGTACCTGATCGAGGAGGATTACACTAACTCGTCGAAGCTTGGAGCCTATGGTCGTAGTAATGGTGGCCTATTGATGGGGGCTACCTTGACCCAGCGTCCAGAGCTGTTTGCAGCGGTTCTACCAGCGGTTGGTGTGTTGGATATGTTGCGCTTTCAGAAGTTTACCATCGGCTGGGCATGGACCAGCGAATATGGTAGTGCCGATAACGCCGAGCAGTTTCCTGCACTCTATGCTTATTCGCCATATCACAATGTGAAAGCCCAAGCCTATCCTGCGACTATGGTGATGACCGCGGATCATGACGACCGTGTTGTGCCACTGCATAGCTTTAAGTTTGGTGCCATGATGCAAGAAAAGCAGCAAGGCGATGCACCTGTAATTATGCGAATTGAATCAAAAGCGGGTCATGGCGCGGGTAAGCCTACTTCAATGAAGATTGATGAGTTTGCCGATATCTACAGTTTCCTTTGGCATAACTTTGGGCTGCAGATCCCAGCAAAAATCACAGAGTAAATAAAATATGACGATTTAAAAAGGGGAGCCTCGGCTTCCCTTTTTTGTTTCTCTAGCTAATTTGAGCTTATGCTTTCTACATGAATTATGGCCTTGGATATATATGCAACAAAGATGAAAGTCGATTAACAAAATTTTATGAAGATGCGCATTGCTTATCACATATCGCGATTCACAATTGCATACCTACTAGGTATAGTAGGCCTCTATTTTATCTCATCAATTGGCAGTTACTGTTTATGTTTCGTTGGCCTATTTCGGTTTACTATGAAGACACGGACGCAGGTGGCGTTGTTTATCACTCAAATTACTTAAAGTTTTTTGAGCGCGCGCGAACCGAGTGGCTGCGTGCTATGGAGATCAGTCAAACAGCCTTATTAGCCCAAGACACTGCGTTTGTAGTTAAACGTGCAGAATTGGATTTTTGTAAGGCCGCACGCTTTGAACAGAACCTTATTGTAGAAACTAAGGTCATAGAACTTAAGAAGGCCTCATTGGTATTTGAGCAACGTTTAATTGATGAGCAAGGTGTGGTGTATTGTGAGGCTGACATTGTTGTTGCCTGTGTTGCACTATCACGTATGAGACCCAAAGCCATTCCCCAACATATTGCGCAGGAGTTTAAAGGTGGAAGCTGATATTTCTTTTATTGGATTATTTTTACAAGCAAGCCTATTAGTTAAGTTAGTCATGCTGACGTTATTAGGCTTGTCGATTGCTTCTTGGGCGGTGATTATTCAGCGTCGCAGATTGTTAACAGCAGCAAAGAAAGAAGCGCTCAAGTTTGAAGATAAGTTTTGGTCGGGTGTTGACTTGAACAAGCTTTATCAAGAATTGTCAGCGAGACAAGACAGCAATTCAGGCCTGTCATCTCTATTTGTTACCGGCTTTAAAGAGTATGCGCGTTTAAGTAAGTTAAATGGCCGCGTGCCAGAAGCTGTAATGGACGGTAGCTATCGTGCGATGCGTGTTTCTTTGTCGCGTGAGTTAGAAAAACTTGAAACTCATCTCCCTTTATTAGCGACTATCGGCTCTACCAGTCCATACATTGGTCTATTTGGTACTGTATGGGGGATCATGAACTCCTTTATCGCATTAGGTGCGGTGGAAAACGCCACGCTAGCCATGGTTGCACCAGGTATTGCAGAAGCTTTGATCGCAACCGCTATGGGTCTATTTGCTGCTATCCCAGCCGTTATCGCTTATAACCGTTTCTCTACGCAAGTTGAAAAGATTGAAATGTCTTACGCCAACTTTATGGAAGAGTTTTCAAGCATTTTGCACCGTCAAGCGTACAGCGAGAAGGAACAGGCATAATGCATCAAGGCTACCAGAGGAAGCGCCGTCGTCCGGTCGCTGAGATTAACGTGGTGCCCTATATCGATGTGATGTTGGTACTGCTGATTATTTTTATGGTAACGGCACCGATTGTCACTCAAGGGGTGAAAGTCGATCTACCTCAAGGGGCTGCGGAGACTCTACCTGCCGATAGTAAGCCTCCGGTTGTCGCATCGATTGATGCGATGGGTGAGTATTATTTAGATGTGGGCAGCTCAAGCAGCAAAGAAGCCTTAGAGTTAGATGAAGTAGCTGTACGTGTGGGGGCGATTATTCAATTAGAGCCAGAGCGTCCGGTTGTTGTTAAAGCCGACCGTTCCATTCCCTATGAAAAAGTGATCCAACTGATGGTGACTTTGCAAGGAGCAGGCGTACCTTCGGTGGGATTAATGACAGATTCGCCGGAGGACAACTAAGTGGCGGCTAAATCTGATTTAACGCTTCCAGTTGTTATTTCAGCTGGAATTCATATTGGCGTGATAGTTATTCTTGCCTTAGGTGTGGATTTTTCTGAAAAGCCTAAACCACAGCCTCAAGCTAGTGCGCCAGCGGTTCAAGCGGTCGTGGTCGATCAGAAAAAAGTGGCAGAGCATGTCGAGAAGCTAAAAGCTGAAAAACGCGAAGCTGAACGTAAAGAGAAAGCTCGCCAAGATGAGGCCGACAGAAAAGTACGTGAAGCGCGAAAAGAGCGTGAACGCGAACAGGCTCGAATCAAAAAGCTTGAGCAAGAACGCAAGCAAAAAGAGATTGAAACGAAACGTGCGGCCGATGACGCAAAAGCTGCTCAGCTGAAGCAGAAGCAGGAAAGAGAGAAAGCGGCGAAAGCAGAAGCGGAGCGAAAGCAGAAAGAGAAGGAACGTAAAGCTTCTGAAGAAGCAGCTAGAAAGGCCGAAGAGAAACGTAAAGCTGAAGAAGCGGCAGCTAAGAAAGCAGAAGAGGAGCGTAAACGCAAAGCTGAAGCTGAACGTAAACGTAAAGCGGAAGAGCAAGCAAGGCGCGAGCAAGAGCAGATGATGCAAGAGGCGCTGGCTGCTGAGCAAGCGGCACTGTCTCAAACCCGTAATAAGCAGGTGATGACTGAGGTGCAGCGTTATACCTCGATGATCCGTGCGACAATTCAGCGAAATCTAGTGGTTGACGAGTCCATGCGAGGTAAGAGCTGTAGGGTCTTCATTCGCTTGGCTAATGATGGTTTTGTGACAGCAAGTCAAACTCTCGATGGAGATAGTGTTGTTTGCCGAGCAACAAAGGCCGCGATTAATAAGGCGGGCAGGTTACCAGTGTCGAGTGAACCTGATGTCTATAACAAGCTAAAAGAAATTAATTTAACAGTTCAACCTGAGTTTGACTAAAGGAGTCTTATGAAGAATTTGGGGAAGTGGTTGCTGACGGGTCTACTTATTTGCAGTATGCCTGTAAAGGCCGCATTAGATATTATCATTACAGAGGGGGTTGATGCGGCGAGACCCATCGCTGTTATTCCGTTTGTTTGGCAAGGTACAGGCCCTATGCCGTCACAGATCTCAGATGTGGTGATGTCGGACTTAGCGCGAAGCGGGACTTTCAGTCCAGCCGATGAACTGAGTTTGCCACAGCGCGGCATTAGTACTTTGGCTCAGTTTAATGCCTCTGCTTGGATGGCACAGCCTGCTGAAGCCGTGGTAATGGGCTCTGTTAAGCCTTATGGTGGTGATAAGTACTTGGTCAGTTTTGAACTGATCGACTTAGTTAAAGCGCAGCTTCAGTCTGACTTATCTGCGAAAGATTTAGTGATAGATAGTCGAGAAACGGTTATTACTGCCGCACAGTTCCGTCAATATGGTCATCGTATCAGCGATATAGTTTATGAGAAGCTAACCGGTATTCGTGGAGCATTTTTGACTCGTATCGCTTATGTTGTTGTCAATCATGGAGAGAAGTCTCCTTATAAGTTGATGATTGCTGATTATGATGGTTATAACGAGCAGATGTTGTTACGCTCTCCTGAGCCATTGATGTCACCTTCTTGGTCGCCTGATGGGCAGCGTCTTGCGTACGTAAGTTTTGAGAACCGTAAAGCCGAGGTGTTTGTACAAAATATCTATACTCAGCAACGAACCAAAGTGACTAGCTTTAATGGTATTAATGGCGCACCCGTTTTTTCACCTGATGGTAAGAAACTGGCATTAACACTTTCAAAAGATGGTCAGCCTGAAGTATATGTGGTCGACATTGCAACAAAGGCACTTAAGCGAGTGACCAATCATTACGCGATTGATACTGAGCCGTCTTGGTTCCCTGATGGTAACTCACTACTTATTACTTCTGAACGTGGTGGGCGTCCACAACTGTATCGGGTTTTCTTAGATTCGGGTAAGATTTCTCGCTTAACGTTTGAAGGTGAGTGGAACCTAGGTGGTTCGATTTCACCGGATGGCCGCAGCATTATTTTTGTAAACCGTACTAATGGTAAATTTAATATCGCTCGTATGGATTTAGAAACTCGATTCATGCAAGTGTTAACTAGCACTCGTCTAGATGAATCACCAAGCGTGGCGCCAAATGGCACCATGGTTATTTATGGAACAACTTACCAAGGCAAACAAGTGTTGGCGGCAGTTTCTATGGATGGACGTTTTAAAGCAAGATTGCCAGTCGGTCAGGGTGAAGTTAAATCACCGTCTTGGTCACCATTTCTCTAACTATAAAGATTAAGGATTTAAAAAATGGATCTGAATAAGCTATTTAAAGCCATGTTAGTCGTACTTCCTATTATGGCTATCAGTGCATGTAGCTCTACTTCTGAGTCAGAAACTGATGCAACAAGCTCAACCGAGTCTTCTTCATCGAGTGAATATGCTAACAATGGTGTTGAAACTGGTGGTGTTGCACCTGTATTGACCCCAGAAGAGCAGCAGCGCCTTAAGTACCAAGAGTTGAGAAAAGAGCACATCATCTATTTTGACTTTGACCGCAGTTCGGTTTCTCAGCAGTTTGCTGAGGTATTGAATGCACATGGCGATTACTTGGTAGAGCATCCAAATGTACGAGTGATGATTGAAGGTCATGCGGATGAACGCGGCACTCCAGAATATAACATCGCACTAGGTGAGCGTCGTGCTAAAGCCGTTGCTAAATATTTGCAAGGCATGGGCGTTCAGCCAAGCCAAATGAGTATTGTGAGTTATGGTGAAGAGAAGCCGATGGATTTCTCTCGCTCAGATGAAGGTTTTGCGAAAAACCGTCGCGCAGTACTTGTTTATTAATCTTACAGGTAAAAGGTTTACCTTATGAAACATGCCGTATTATCAGCGGCAATCATCCTAGTTGCAGGTTCTGCTTATGCAGCGCCTGCTCCGGTTGAGGATATTGCTGGTGGCTCTACCGATGATAGAGTTGCTCGTTTAGAACGAGTTATTAAAGCTAAACAACAAACTGAGTTTCAAATGCAGCAGCGTTTAGAAACACTTCAGCAGGAAGTGTTGGATTTACGCGGCCTAAGTGAGCAGCAGTCTTATCAAATTGAACAGATGTTACAAAGACAACGTCAATTATATGAAGACATCGCTAACCTTTCTTCAAAATCTGCGGCGGCCGTTGTTGTCGATACGACGAGTGCAAGCCCTGCAACGTCATCGAGCCTAGGTGAAACCGCAAGCTATGAGCAAGCGGTCAATTTAGTCTTAAAAGAGAAGAAGTACGAAGCTGCCATTCCAGCGTTTGCGCAATTTATTGAGCGTTACCCCAACTCAAGCTATGCTCCTAATGCAAATTATTGGTTAGGACAGTTACTTTATAATAAGAATGAGTTCGCTGGCGCGACGAAAGCTTTTACTACCGTTGTTGAAAAATACAAGGATTCTGGCAAGCGTGGAGAAAGTTTAGTCAAGCTAGGCATGATCGCTGAAAAGACCGGAGATAAAGCAAAAGCCAAAGCTTATTATCAAAAAGTTACCCAGGAATATGCTAACAGCGCTGCAGCCCGAATTGCATTGCAGCAACTTTCAGCACTTTGATGCTCATTTATTCAGAAAACAAAACCTTAGATTGTTTTTCATGCAAACGAGGAGAAATGGGAAATTTGCGCTTGCATGCGAAGATGAAAAAGGTATTATAGGCGCCCTCGGAGCGAGAGAGTCGCTTGAGGGTATCTTAACCCACAAAGTTAGTCTGACTAACCGGTGAGTTAAAGGTACAGGTTATACCAGATGGGTCGTTAGCTCAGTCGGTAGAGCAGTTGGCTTTTAACCAATTGGTCGAAGGTTCGAATCCTTCACGACCCACCACTTTTCTGCCAGTGGCTAAACAAGTAGAAGCAAAACCAGATGGGTCGTTAGCTCAGTCGGTAGAGCAGTTGGCTTTTAACCAATTGGTCGAAGGTTCGAATCCTTCACGACCCACCACTTTTCTGCCAGTGGCTAAACAAGTAGAAGCAAAACTAGATGGGTCGTTAGCTCAGTCGGTAGAGCAGTTGGCTTTTAACCAATTGGTCGAAGGTTCGAATCCTTCACGACCCACCACTTTTCTGCCAGTGGCTAAACAAGTAGAAGCAAAACCAGATGGGTCGTTAGCTCAGTCGGTAGAGCAGTTGGCTTTTAACCAATTGGTCGAAGGTTCGAATCCTTCACGACCCACCACTTTTCT
>NZ_JAKEVD010000079.1 GCF_022398325.1 Shewanella sp. Isolate13 | reverse complement strand
GCTTATGCTAGTGGGTTTCCCCATTCGGACATCGTTAGCTCAAATGCTTGTTACTAGCTCGCCAACGCTTTTCGCAAGTTACTACGTCCTTCATCGCCTCTGACTGCCAAGGCATCCACCATATACGCTTAGTCACTTAACCATACAACCCAAATAAGTCTCTATGAGAWTATCCGTTTGTTTTATCAGGGTAGATAAAACAGTCGTATCGCAACTAATGGTTTCTACTTTCGCCAAAATTAGAATTTTTACTTAAAACCGTTAARYYKTAAKCCAAGACACTTAATGTTAAGTGTTTTGAGAACTCAATTTTTAATTTCGCAATAATCTTTCGATTATTACTATCAGCTTTCCAAATTTTTAAAGAGCGGGCTTAAAAAAGCCAAAGATAAATTTTGCATTTATCTTTGGCATCTCTAACCAGTGCATGCTTCTACAAGAGAAGAAATGGTGGAGCTATGCGGGATCGAACCGCAGACCTCCTGCGTGCAAGGCAGGCGCTCTCCCAGCTGAGCTATAGCCCCATTTACATGCAGTCAAACAAACTTACGTCTACCAAACCTTTCTTATCAAAGATAAGGAAAGATATTGGTGGGTCAGAGTGGACTTGAACCACCGACCTCACCCTTATCAGGGGTGCGCTCTAACCAGCTGAGCTACAGACCCAACGTAATTTGCTCTTTCTTTACGACAAGCATATCTGTGTGAACACTCAACAACTA
>NZ_JAKEVD010000078.1 GCF_022398325.1 Shewanella sp. Isolate13 | reverse complement strand
AAGATAGGTTCTCTTGGCCGAATTCTTCGATAGCTTGCCAGCCATCACAACCTGAAGCGATAGCGGCTAAAACGAGAAAAATAATATCAACTAAATCATGGTTTAGGTTGATGTGAGAGCGAGGGTCTTCGATGAGTTTCAAGTGTTCAAATAAGGACATGGATTAGGCTCAGTAGAATAACATGCCCGATCAGATCATGCAGATACGAAGAAGTTCCCTACTATTAACAAAGTATGATCCCGCCCTGCAATTGGGAGCGCGGCAATACATTGGTTTCATACGATGACCTGTCAGCCCTTTGTGAGCAGGTATTTCACTTGCCGTTAGCTACAGTGGCGGAGGTCGCCAGTCATGCAGCATGATGCACAGCATGAGTCGATAATGAATATTAAACAGCTGCGCTCCGAGCTTAAGGCTTGGGGCCGCTATTGGGCCAAGCAAGAACTTGGGCAAGGTTATGGCAGTCGCAGTGCTTGCGATTACTTAAGTGAACCGTTCATTGCTAGCAGCTGCGGCGGGAGTCGTGACCACATTCCGCCTGATCACATCAATCGATATGACATGAAAGTTTGGTGCTTGGCCCATGATTGCCGCCGAGCAATACGGGCTCAATACATATGCGAAGGTGAATGGCGGTTATTGGGGTTCGATAGTAAGAAGACATTTTTATTTTGGTTGAGAAGAGCAGAGATGAATCTTGTTAATTAATTGTTGCTGTTAATTTATTGATTTT
>NZ_JAKEVD010000077.1 GCF_022398325.1 Shewanella sp. Isolate13 | reverse complement strand
ATCTCGGTTGATTTCTTTTCCTCCGGGTACTTAGATGTTTCAGTTCCCCGGGTTCGCCTCATTAACCTATGTATTCAGTTAATGATACTAGCTTATGCTAGTGGGTTTCCCCATTCGGACATCGTTAGCTCAAATGCTTGTTACTAGCTCGCCAACGCTTTTCGCAAGTTACTACGTCCTTCATCGCCTCTGACTGCCAAGGCATCCACCATATACGCTTAGTCACTTAACCATACAACCCAAATAAGTCTCTATGAGAWTATCCGTTTGTTTTATCAGGGTAGATAAAACAGTCGTATCGCAACTAATGGTTTCTACTTTCGCCAAAATTAGAATTTTAATCACAGTCGTTAAACTGTAATCCAAGACACTTAATGTTAAGTGTTTTGAGAACTCAATTTTTAATTTCGCAATAATCTTTCGATTATTACTATCAGCTTTCCAAATTTTTAAAGAACGATATCAACTACGTGAAGTAGGATATGTTTGCTCATTAACAAGCAATCTGTGTAGACACTCAACGCAATTTCTTACTAACAGAGTCAAGTTAGTCGTATAGGTAAGGAGGTGATCCAGCCCCAGGTTCCCCTAGGGCTACCTTGTTACGACTTCACCCCAGTCATGAACCACACCGTGGTAAACGCCCTCCCGAAGGTTAAGCTATCTACTTCTGGTGCAGCCCACTCCCATGGTGTGACGGGCGGTGTGTACAAGGCCCGGGAACGTATTCACCGTAGCATTCTG
>NZ_JAKEVD010000076.1 GCF_022398325.1 Shewanella sp. Isolate13 | reverse complement strand
ATCTCGGTTGATTTCTTTTCCTCCGGGTACTTAGATGTTTCAGTTCCCCGGGTTCGCCTCATTAACCTATGTATTCAGTTAATGATACTAGCTTATGCTAGTGGGTTTCCCCATTCGGACATCGTTAGCTCAAATGCTTGTTACTAGCTCGCCAACGCTTTTCGCAAGTTACTACGTCCTTCATCGCCTCTGACTGCCAAGGCATCCACCATATACGCTTAGTCACTTAACCATACAACCCAAATAAGTCTCTATGAGATTATCCGTTGTTTTATCAGGGTAGATAAAACAGTCGTATCGCAACTAATGGTTTCTACTTTCGCCAAAATTAGAATTTTAATCACAGTCGTTAAACTGTAATCCAAGACACTTAATGTTAAGTGTTTTGAGAACTCAATTTTTAATTTCGCAATAATCTTTCGATTATTACTATCAGCTTTCCAAATTTTTAAAGAGCATTGTTACTGCAACAAGGCAGAACAAGTGTCGCTCGCCTCTTTCGAGACAAACAAGCAATCTGTGTRRACACTCAACGCAATTTCTTACTAACAGAGTCAAGTTAGTCGTATAGGTAAGGAGGTGATCCAGCCCCAGGTTCCCCTAGGGCTACCTTGTTACGACTTCACCCCAGTCATGAACCACACCGTGGTAAACGCCCTCCCGAAGGTTAAGCTATCTACTTCTGGTGCAGCCCACTCCCATGGTGTGACGGGCGGTGTGTACAAGGCCCGGGAACGTATTCACCGTAGCATTCTG
>NZ_JAKEVD010000075.1 GCF_022398325.1 Shewanella sp. Isolate13 | reverse complement strand
AAGTAGAAAGCTCGTCAATGTGGCGCCCTGTTGATGGTATAAAAACTCTAGACGCGAGTAATATATTAAAAAACGCTCATAAAGAACAAATGATAATGTAACAACTACCGGTACTGATAAAAAATACAACGTATACTTAATCTTTTTTAATTTCTTTAAAACAGGTATATCACTAGTTCCTCGATAGAACCAAAAGGTTAGCATTGTCTGAAATACGGAAATAAATATAAAGGCTAGCATTGCTGTTTTTGTCGCTAAAAAAATAGCAGTAACAAACGAAACGATCAAATACAGAATGAAATATACAGCTCTCCTACCGTATATAGTTACCTTGCTCAATGCAAAGCTATATGCAACCAAGTAGAGATAGCTTAATTCATTACCCGAGAGGAAATAGCCCTTATAACCAAAAGCGACTCCCTCCTCATGTTCACCATACTGTGTATTACCTAACCCAAAGAAAGAAAATACAATCGAGATAAATATCACGAAAAATATACAATTAAAAAGCCAATAAATGCTAGATTCACTACAAATGTCATTATTTTCAAAAAAAACCCTTAGGCCCATATACATGATAGGAAGATAAAGGACTTTAACACCATAAATCATATCTTGAATGAAGTTAGCTTGATTCAACGTATTATTAAGATATATGGTGACGTTTGGTACAAAAAAAACAACCAACAAAATCAAAGTAGTAACTATATAACTCAACCGTCCTCTTCTTATTGTATAATAATAAATGAAAAACAATAATAAAGATGACTTAAACAAC
>NZ_JAKEVD010000074.1 GCF_022398325.1 Shewanella sp. Isolate13 | reverse complement strand
TGGCTCTTGAGGATGAAAAACCTCAGGCGAAAGATGATAAAACCCTACTACCAATTGAAAAGTCGGGCATTAAAGCCATGTCTATCGGCTTTTTGGTCCCAGCAGAGGACGCCACTGTTTGGCGAGGACCAATGGCTTCTCAAGCGCTTACTCAATTGTTAAATGAAACGGATTGGGGTGAGCTGGATTATCTGATTGTTGATATGCCACCAGGCACAGGAGATATCCAACTTACCATGACGCAAAAAGTGCCAGCCAGTGGTGCGGTGATTGTCACTACACCGCAGACCTTGGCGCTAGCAGATGCACAGAAGGGCATCGCGATGTTTGAAAAAGTGCAGCTCCCTATTTTAGGTTTGGTCGAAAATATGAGTTACTTCAATTGTGAGCAATGTGGTAGCCGCAACCATATTTTTGGTCACTCTGGTGGCACCACGCTGGCGAGTCGCTATGGTGTGCCTTTGCTCGCGGAAGTACCGCTTAACGAACAGATCAGAACAGCAACGGAGCAGGGCGAAGATATCATTGCCACAGTCCGTGAGCCTAATTCAGAAAGTAAGACTGACAATCATGGTATAGCAGATCACTATGTTGATTGTGCCCAACTGGTTGCCAGTATGTTATATTACCAATCAGACTCAACATCGGGTGTTGAGATTGTGATGACGGAAGACTAAGAATGAGATTATCGGATACCCATATTCGAGAAGCGATTGAACAACAACGCATAATCATCGAACCTACACCTAAGCCAGATATGATTTCAGGCGTTACTGTGGATTTAAGACTGGGTAACAAGTTTAGAGTGTTTCAGGACCATGCCGCGCCTTACGTTGATCTCAGTG
>NZ_JAKEVD010000073.1 GCF_022398325.1 Shewanella sp. Isolate13 | reverse complement strand
TCATTAACCTATGTATTCAGTTAATGATACTAGCTTATGCTAGTGGGTTTCCCCATTCGGACATCGTTAGCTCAAATGCTTGTTACTAGCTCGCCAACGCTTTTCGCAAGTTACTACGTCCTTCATCGCCTCTGACTGCCAAGGCATCCACCATATACGCTTAGTCACTTAACCATACAACCCAAATAAGTCTCTATGAGAATATCCGTTTGTTTTATCAGGGTAGATAAAACAGTCGTATCGCAACTAATGGTTTCCAAGACACTTAATGTTAAGTGTTTTGAGAACTCAATTTTTAATTTCGCAATAATCTTTCGATTATTACTATCAGCTTTCCAAATTTTTAAAGAGCGGGCTTAAAAAAGCCAAAGATAAATTTTGCATTTATCTTTGGCATCTCTAACCAGTGCATGCTTCTACAAGAGAAGAAATGGTGGAGCTATGCGGGATCGAACCGCAGACCTCCTGCGTGCAAGGCAGGCGCTCTCCCAGCTGAGCTATAGCCCCATTTACATGCAGTCAAACAAATTTACGTCTACCAAACCTTTCTTATCAAAGATAAGGAAAGATATTGGTGGGTCAGAGTGGACTTGAACCACCGACCTCACCCTTATCAGGGGTGCGCTCTAACCAGCTGAGCTACAGACCCAACGTAATTTGCTCTTTCTTTACGACAAGCATATCTGTGTGAACACTCAACAACTATCAAGTTAGTCGTATAGGTAAGGAGGTGATCCAGCCCCAGGTTCCCCTAGGGCTACCTTGTTACGACTTCACCCCAGTCATGAACCACACCGTGGTAAACGCCCTCCCGAAGGTTAAGCTATCTACTTCTGGTGCAGCCCACTCCCATGGTGTGACGGGCGGTGTGTACAAGGCCCGGGAACGTATTCACCGTAGCATTCTGATCTACGATTACTAGCGATTCCGACTTCATGGAGTCGAGTTGCAGACATGGAGTCGAGTTGCAGAC
>NZ_JAKEVD010000072.1 GCF_022398325.1 Shewanella sp. Isolate13 | reverse complement strand
ATATAAATTCTGCTATGTACATTACTTAACCTATTCTACTATCCCATTATTTTTTGCACTCATTTTCGGTATTAAATTCAAATTTTTCATTAATATTCATGGTGATGATCTAGTCGGCACTCGATGGATTCATAAGGTAATGGGTATATCATCAGGGTATTTATTGAGAAAATGTACAGGTGTAATTGTCCCGAGTGAATACTTTAAAAAAATTCTACTGACAAAATTTCCAATGTTATCGGAAGAAAAAATTTTTGTATCTCCATCTGGAGGAGTTAACATGCAAAAGTTTTTTCCAAAAATACAGAATTATTCCCCCGACGTTAGTTCGCCAAAAGTGTTTGGTTTTGTTTCTAGAATAGAGGAAGGAAAAGGGTGGGAGGATCTATTAGATGCTATAGAGATGCTACCTGATAATTTAAATATAAAGTTTGTTTTATATGGAACGGGCATTCAAGAAGGTCAACTTTATTGTAAATTAGGTACGATGCAAAACCGAGAATATGTCCAGGTTTTTGGCGGTGTAAGTTATGAAGATATGCCTAAGGTTTTTAATTCTCTGAATTTTTTCCTTTTTCCAACTCATAGGGAGAGTTTAGGCCTTGTTCTCTTGGAGTCAATGAGCTGTGGCATACCGGCTGTTGTAACCAGAATAAACCCCTTAATTGATATCGTTGGTAGTGATTATTCACTTTTTAGTGATGTTTCAAGGCCTGAGTCATTATTTGAACAGATACTAAGGTGTTACAATATGAAAAACGATGAATACATAGCAATGAAGAGAAAAACTTTAAACGTTGCCTGTCAGTATGATTCTGTAAAAGTTTGTGAATCTTTGCGTGCATTTATTACTGGAGTGTTGTAATGAGTAGAAAGAAAAGCATACTATTTGTCTGTGGAGAAGGGGGGCACTCTTACGAGATGTCTCGTTTATGCGGCCTATTGGGTGACAGTGGAATTGAAAGTTACAATTTAGTCCACTTAGGTAGTCCGGCTTCAGGTTTTGAATTTGACTATAGCTATCCTTTAATGGATATAAGGCACAAAACTAGTTTATTTTTGTCAATATTATATTCCATACCGATTCTAATATAT
>NZ_JAKEVD010000071.1 GCF_022398325.1 Shewanella sp. Isolate13 | reverse complement strand
CTGTTAAAGCTTACTCTGTATTTCTTTCTAATATATTTTTATTAGGTCTGAATTATTCCTTTTTCTTCCTTATTAAGAATAGTAATGAAAATAATGCCGTAACGCATATATATAAAGAATCACTGAGTTTGATATTTAAAGTGTTTTTGGTTTTTTTATTGATTCTATTTCTTTATTTTGGTTTTAACAAAGATGTAATCTCGACAGAAGACCAGGTAATTGTATCACTTGCTGTTTTTTGTGCTCTTGTTTTAAGTGTATTTTCATTGTTAGCAAAAAGAGACGCCTTTAATAATAACTATAAACGATTCTTTATCTATACGTCATCAAACAATATCATTCTGCTTTTCTTTGCTTTGCTTGGTAGTTTTTTATATTTTGGTGTTTTAGTTTTTATATTCTTCATACTTCTTATTGTGTTTCTCTTAGTGTTTTTTTCCTTTAAGACACTTGATTTTAAATCAACTATAGATTTTGCAAAAAAGAGCATGTCTTATGCAAAATATTTTTATATCCATCTTTTTTTAAGTACAGGTCTTTTAGCTTTTATTCAGTTTGTTCTAAATGATAAGGGAATGGCCACTGAGTTTAATGCACTAATAACTATATTTAGCCTACTAAATGTTGCTACAGTAGTTGTTGGGAATTATATCTTCCCTAAGCTTGTTGCTAATACAGAGTCTGAAGGTCACTTATTTCTTTCTGAGTTAACAGCAATATGTGTTTTACTGGTATCATTTTTTATTTTATTCTTTTTTGACTTTGGTGTTGAAATAATTTTCAAAGAGAATTTTATTCAACTGACTATTGTTTCGGTTTTCTTACTTCAAAGTAAAGTTCTTGAAATATCTAGCGGAATTCTTGGTTATAAGTTGAGTTCTCGATTGCAGTTTAAAAGAATATACTTTGGGTTTTTTATATATTGCTTGCCTACGTTAGTTGGTCTTGCTTTGTATTATTATGATCTAATAACATTGAATTCTTTCTGTCTATCGATTTTGATTGGGTGGCTTCTTCACTATCTGTATATTGTTATTGTTAGCTATAGTGCTCAGAAATTGCGGGGAATGCTAGTCTCTTTAAGTCTAATTCTTTGTTTATCACTACAGTATTATTTTTTATTTGATTTGATTCAAGGCTTTAGTTTATGAAAACTGTTCTTTTTGTATCTAATTTTTTTCCGAGTGATAAAACTCCAAATTTTGGCACATTTGTAAAAACTAGTGCTAATCAGCTTGAAAGTATGGGCTTTTCTTTAGATTACTCAGTCGTAAAAAGTAAGTATAAAGGACTGAGTAAGTT
>NZ_JAKEVD010000070.1 GCF_022398325.1 Shewanella sp. Isolate13 | reverse complement strand
TAGTGTGGGGTCTCCCCATGTGAGAGTAGGTCATTTCCAGGCGCCAAATATACGAAAAGCCCTAGCAAACAACGCTAGGGCTTTTTTCGTATATGCGCTCCGCGAAAAGAACGACTCCCGATGTCGACCCGCCGCTGAGCTTGGCCTGAAACTGCGTCCATGCGTTTCAGGCATTCGGCACTTCCGTGTGCCTTGCCTCCAGCTTCGTAACAAGTTACTCGCGCTACAAAGCCCTTGAATGCGTTGCATTCAGAGCAGGGCTTCTTCGCCCCCATGTGTTCGCTGCGCGAACCGAGTAGGTCATTTCCAGGCGCCAAATATACGAAAAAGCCCTAGCAGAAAACGCTAGGGCTTTTTTCGTATATGCGCTGACCAAAATTGTTCCAGACAATTTAAGGCACTTCCTATATCCATATAGGTCGCGCGAAAAGAGCGACTCCCGACGTCGGTCGATAAATGCTCCTTCAATATCGACACTTTTCCGTCATCCATGGCGGTCGCCCGCCGCTGAGCTTGGCTTGAAACTGCATCCATGCGTTTCCGGCATTCGGCACTTCCGTGTGCTTTGCCTTCCAGCTTCGTTCTTCTTCCGATATGCATATAGTCATGCATGGTCGACACTGCCCACATCTAATGTTTAGAGCTAGCAAATGTCCTAGTTAAATGGATGAAATAGCAAGGTGATGTGGGCCAATTCAGAGATCTTCGATAACGCTACTGGATTGTTCAACCTTTACCCATCGGTGCTTTAGCAACTCTAGGGGCCTTTCAACTGTGTAGTAGTGCTATTTTTCAGGCCATTATGGGCAGTTGAGCATTTAATTGTGCTAGTTACTCTTGAAAGATAATCTGCAAGTTAGAAAATGGAGCTGCTGAAACATAGTGGGCATCCAGGTCTATTAAATGATCGCTATATAGACTCAGTGCTAGTTTATTAAAGTTGCCAGGGGCTTTTGTGTGTATGCTAGCAAACACCCCTAGGTGATTTATGATTTTTCTATCCCTATATAAGGCTGGGCAGAAAATTGAACCTCGATGCAGAGAGTGATAGCAATACGCTGATCAATTCCGCTTATCGAGCAGTTCACCTGTTTTCAGTGCTGCACCCCGTGGATAGCTTTTACTGAGAGTACTGTTTATAGCAGTTTTATTGGTTTGAACATAAAGATTAGATTTTACGATCTTGCATTATGTGGGGTGTTTGTCAGTTTTCATAGGTGATCTCCATAAAGTTTAAAGCTAGTTTCCTCGGCCAATATGATGCTATTAGCCAATGCTTTGTGAATAACTCTGTGGGTAACGTGTAAGTGGGTTGTGATTAGTAAAGGTATAAAAATTAGTTGTATTTTTCTTTTAAAAAGCGCTTGCGCTCTTTTAAAATCTCCCTATAATGCGACCCCACTGACACGGCACAGCAGGCCACCTACCCAGCGTTAAGCTAGATAGGGCGGGACTTGCAGCACAATCAGTACTTCTTTTAATTAAGAAGTGAGAGATTAACTTCTACGGAAATTAACCTCAGGTGACAATCGCTTTAAGAGCTTCGGGTAACGACTTCTGATTAAGAAATCACCGCTTGAAAAACTTCTTAAAATAAGCGCTTGACGCCGACACTGGAGAGTGTAGAATACGCCTCCTCAGCCAAACGACCTAAGCGTCTAAGGCGCTAGTTTGAAAGACCTGGTCTTAATAGAATTAGCATCGCTCTTTAACAATATGACAAGCAAATCTGTGTGGACACTCACAGAGATTAAGTTATTCGAAAYTGCTTCTAACGAAGCARTCAAAAATTTACTTAATGAATGAGTGTTCATAGCAATATGTAATACAGAATTCGTTGAGCCGCTGASCCTTTCGAGGTGAAGCAAAAAAACTTTAATTGAAGAGTTTGATCATGGCTCAGATTGAACGCTGGCGGCAGGCCTAACACATGCAAGTCGAGCGGTAACACAAGGGAGCTTGCTCCTGAGGTGACGAGCGGCGGACGGGTGAGTAATGCCTAGGTATCTGCCCAGTCGAGGGGGATAACAGTTGGAAACGACTGCTAATACCGCATACGCCCTACGGGGGAAAGGAGGGGACCTTCGGGCCTTCCGCGA
>NZ_JAKEVD010000007.1 GCF_022398325.1 Shewanella sp. Isolate13 | reverse complement strand
TCTCTTAGCTCTTTTTCAGTCATGTCTTTCGAGCTTTTAGCTTTGGCGGATTTGGGCATGTTTGCTCTGAGTGGTTTCAAGTGAGTTAATTTTCCCGAATTATAAGCACAAAACCATTCGGATAACATGCCCGGAGAAGACAAATCGAAAAAGGCACTGGTGTAAGTTAAAGACCATCCTGCGCATTCCATTCGTTGGATTATCTCTAGGCGAGCTTCTTTCGTGTAAGGTTTTTGTTTGTGCAAAAAAGCATGTTCGCCATGAATACGAAAGACTAAACACCAGTATCGAATTTGCCGTGAACTGACGTTAAATTGCTTTGAAAGCAGACGCGAACTTTGGGTGTTGGCTTGCGCTGCAACTTCTAGTTTGAACTCTCTACTGTATGTAGACATTAAAAGACCCCCAGTAATTGGAACGTCCAACTATTGGGGGTCACTTCAAAATGCGAGGCTTTTGATTACAAGGAGCTGCGCGAAGGCTGCCCTATCGTATTAATACCTGTCAGTACAAATATTAGAAACGGTAAGTCGCTTGAACACCAACTAGTGCGATGCTACCGCTAGTTGTGCCAGAGAAAGTACCGCCAAATGGTGCTGAAGATAGATCTGAGTCGATACCAGGACGAGGTTCAACTACTGGTGACTCGTCAGCAAAGATATAGGTAAAGCCTAGATCCATATCGAAGTTGTCACTGAAGGCATAACCCATACCAGCACTTAACCATAAACGATCCATTTCAGGGATAGTTAGAGTACGGTTTGCATCAGATACAGCAGACTTATCGTAAGCTACACCGCCTCGTAGAGAGATCTTCTCATTTAGCTGATATGTCGTGCCAACAGCAAAGCGGTAACTATCTTCCCAATTTTCTTGCTTAACCAACTGAGTAGGGTTTGAAAGCGCAGGGATCTGTGCTTCCAGCTTTTCAAATGAACTCCAATCGGTCCAGTTAACACTTGCATGAATCGCTAACTTGTCTGTTAACTGGTGGAAAGACGCAAGTTCAGCCGTTGCTGGTAAAGACAGCTCCATCGAACCGTCTAGTTTCATGCTAGGGTCAAATGGATTAAAGGCTAAACCGTTTGCTTCGCCTTCAAGGTTTAGATCAACAGCAGAGCGGTAGTTAAGACCGATACGGTTGTTAGCATTAATCTGCCACGCACCACCTAACTGCCAGCCCCATGCCGTATCATCACCTTCCATATACTTAAGTGTGGTACCTTTTGGAAGAATGGCGTTACCCAGCTCTGGTGGAAGAGTGACATCAGCAGAGCTCTTAGCGCCAATGCTACCTTCACCCAACACGAAGCGAATACCAGCGCCCACGCTCAACTGGTCGTTAATGCGGTAAGCAACATTTGGATTGATCTCAACGGTAGTTACAGAGGCTTCGTTACCGAACTGAGTACCACGGAAGTCATCGTCTAGCTCAGTCGCCATACCGAAGTTACTACCAATACCTAAACCTAGGAACCACTGCTCATTTAACTGGTGCGAAACGTAGAAGTTAGGCACGACAGCATCACCAGCAATATCTTTTGCAGAAGTAGGGTTAACGCCGTCTACATATGTCACTTCACCATTGATATCGATGTTTGGCATAACCAAAATCGCGCCGGTAGTCATTTGCGTACCTTCAAGGTAAGTCAACATCGCAGGGTTGCGATTTTGTACAGCAGCGTTATCGGCCATCGCCGCTTCACCCGCATACGCGCGACCTAATCCCGTTGCAGAGTATTCAGCTAATTGAAAACCAGCCGCTTGAACCTGTGTAACTGTCCCCAAAAGTGCTGTACTAACAGCAAGAGTAATTAAACGCTTATTCATCTGTCATCTCTAATTATGTAAACAAGAAGTAGAGTATTAACTCCACTTTTTAATGGCGGCGATTTTACAACTGCAGAATATCTTTACAAGACCTTTATAAAAAACAGCATAAAAAACCAGTAAAAAACACCCAAAACAGAGAAAAGAAGGGAAAGGTCACATTTAAGCATGGAAATTAGAGGTACAAAGCCAGCAAAAGCGTCGCTGAACGCGATAAATCGGACACACACCTCAAGACACTAAGCAAAACAAAAACAACAAGATATAAGCGCTGAAACCCAAAAACACGTGTACACCTATTTAAATGGTGTTTTACAGCACAATTCACTACCCACTTTCAACAAGCTTCTTTCATTACCATCAATTAAAAAAAAACCGAATAAATACAATCAACAACAAAACATTGCCTCAGTAAAAAAACAAAAGCCATTTAGACAAATATCTAAATGGCTTCGATAAAACTTATGCTCGGTACACGTGTACACTAAATTTTAGTGCTATTATGCTCTCCATGCGGGAATGTTTGCTTCATAATTTTCAATTGTATCGGCATGTGACAGTGTCAAACCAATCGCATCAAGCCCGTTCAGCAGGTTATGCCTTGCCGACTCAGCAATCTCGAAACTAAACACGCTACCAGAAGGTGATGTCACAGTCAGCGCCTGTAAATCGACATTGATTTCAGCCCCCTCTTTGGCATCAACCTCTGCCATTAGCTGCTGCACCTCAGCATCCGCCAACTTAACAGGCAGCAAGCCGTTGTTAATGGAGTTTCCATAGAAGATATCGGCAAAGCTCGGCGCAATAATCACTTTCAAGCCAAAGTCAGCTAAGGCCCAAGGCGCATGCTCTCGACTCGAGCCACAACCAAAGTTTTCTTGTGACACTAAAATAGAAGCGCCCTGATAGCGTGGCTTGTTCAGATTAAAGTCTGGGTTTGGCTTATCACCTGCGTCATCTAGATAGCGCCAGTCGTGAAAAAGGTGTACACCAAAACCGTCACGAGTCACCTTAGAGAGAAATTGCTTAGGGATGATCTGGTCGGTATCCACGTTTGCACTATCAATGATAACCGCAAGCCCTGTGTGTGTGATAAATGGTTGCATGACTTGCTCCTAATACGGTTTGCGAATATCTACAAAGTGACCAGCGACCGCAGCTGCTGCCGCCATAGCGGGGCTCACCAAATGAGTGCGGCTACCACGCCCCTGCCTACCTTCAAAATTACGATTACTGGTCGACGCGCAGCGATCGCCCGCTTCCAACTTATCATCGTTCATCGCCAAACACATGGAGCATCCAGGTAGGCGCCATTCAAAGCCGGCTTCTAAGAAGATCTTATCTAAGCCTTCAGCTTCCGCTTGCTCTTTAACTAGCCCTGAGCCCGGCACCACAATGGCCTTAACGCCATCGGCAACCTTACGGCCTTTGGCATGCACGGCTGCGGCACGCAGATCTTCAATACGGGAATTAGTGCAGGAACCAATAAAGACCTTATTGATGCTGACATCTGTCATCAAGGTGCCCGCGGTTAAGTCAACGTACTCTAGCGCCTTCTCGATACTGTTACGCACAGTGGCATTGGTCGCATCAGCGGGGTTAGGTACTAGCTGATCGATCGCAACGACTTGCCCCGGATTGGTTCCCCAAGTCAGTTGCGGCGCGATGTCTTTAGCATCCAGCACTACAGTGGCATCAAATACTGCCCCCTCGTCAGTTTTTAGCTGTTCCCAAGCGGCAATGGCTTGGCTCCAGCTTTCACCTTTAGGTGCAAACTCTCGCCCTTCGAGGTATTCGGCTGTTGTCGCATCAGGGGCTATCATGCCCGCCTTTGCGCCCATCTCGATGGCCATGTTACAGACCGTCATACGCCCTTCCATCGACAAGGCTTCTATCGCCTCACCACAGAACTCGACCACATAGCCTGTACCGCCGTCCATACCTATCTTACCTATGATGGCAAGCACGATATCTTTAGCAGTGATCCCCGGAGCCACATGGCCACGAACCTCAATCTTCATCGTCTTGGCTTTTAGCTGACGCAGTGTCTGCGTCGCCATCACATGCTCAACTTCCGAGGTACCAATACCAAATGCTAACGCACCAAAGGCGCCATGAGTGGCGGTATGCGAATCGCCACACACGATGACAGTGCCCGGCAGAGTAATGCCAAGCTCGGGGCCCATCACATGCACAATACCTTGATTTTTATGGTGGATATCATAAAGACGTACACCAAACTCTTTACAGTTTCGCTCTAGAGTTTCAACCTGAGTACGGGCCATCGGGCTTAGCGCATCTAAACTGGCGCTGATGGTTGATGTATTGTGATCCATGGTGGCGAAGGTTTTCTCTGGCGCACGTAACTGACGGCCAGCTACTTTTAATCCACTAAAAGCCTGCGGCGAGGTCACCTCATGCACTAAGTGCCTATCGACATAGATGATCGGCGCCTCACCTTGAGCGGCAACGACCACATGACTGTCCCATACTTTCTCATAAAGTGTCTTAGCCATGATTACGCTCCCTCTGTTACTAACTTAGAGATGTAATCACCCATCTCACTGGTCGATTTGGCATTATGGCGCTCATCGCTTGGCAGCAGTTCGCCTGTTAGATAGCCGTCACTCAAGGCTTGTCCTACGGCATTTTCAATGGCTGTAGCCGCCTCTTCCAACTTCAGGCTATGACGCAACAACAAGGCTGCTGAGAGGATCTGCGCCACAGGGTTGGCGATACCTTGGCCTGCAATATCTGGGGCGCTGCCACCCGCAGGTTCATAAAGACCAAAGCCTGAACTGTTCATGCTGATTGAAGACAATAACCCCATAGAACCGGTCAACATGGCGATTTCATCGGAGATGATGTCACCGAAAAGGTTTGAGCACAGCATCACATCGAACTCGTCAGGACGACGTAATAGCTGCATGGTCGCATTATCGATATAGATGTGTTCTAGCTCGACATCAGGGTAGTCCTTAGCGACCTCTTCCACGACTTCACGCCAAAGTACTGAACAAGCAAGTACGTTGGCTTTATCGACTGACGTGACTTTCTTACGGCGCCCCTGAGCCGTTTCAAAAGCAATTTTTGCGATTCGAGTGATCTCTTTACGGCTGTAGCGCATGGTGTCGAAGGCTTCTTCATTCTCGCCTTCACCTTGGCGTCCTTTAGGCTTACCAAAATAAATACCACTGGTTAGCTCACGAACGCACACCACATCAAAACCGCGAGAAGAAATATCGCTACGCAGCGGGGACATATGCTCTAAGCCTGTATGTAACTTGGCAGGACGCATATTACAGAAAAGCTCAAAGTGGCCGCGAAGAGGTAACAGCGCACCACGCTCTGGTTGATCGTTTGGCGCCAAGTGTTCCCACTTCGGACCACCGACTGAGCCAAATAAGATTGCATCTGCCGCTTCACAGCCCTTCAGGGTTGCCTCAGGAAGTGGACAGCCATGATTATCGATAGCGGCGCCGCCTACATCGTACTCTGAATATTCGATAGAAAGTGTAAAACGCTCCTCTACCGCTTTTAACACCTTACGTGCTTCAGCCATCACCTCTGGCCCAATGCCATCTCCGGCCAGTACTGCAATCTGATAACTCATACTTCGGCTCACTCCTGTGGTTTATTCTTCAATTTTATTCTTTAGACTTATTCTTGCGCTCATAGCTATTAGGGGCAATTCGTCAGCTTACACACCGCCGAACTCTTGCTGATTCTGTTTAATGCGCTGCTTACAATCGGCGACTTTGTCGGCGCGCCAAGTTAGGTTCATCACATGAATTAACGCCTTAGCCGATGCCTCAACCACATCGGTCGCAAGGCCGACACCGTGGAAGTTTTGCTGCTGATAGTTAGCGGTGATATCCACCTGACCTAAGGCATTTTGCCCCTCGCCCTTTGCGCTTAACTGATAACTGGTAATATTGATTTCACAGCCACTGGCACGGGCAACGGCCTTATAGGCCGCATCGACAGGGCCATTGCCTGTCGCGGCTTCGGTAATGATTTCGCCGTCAATAGCAACCTTTACCGTTGCCGTCGCACTGCCCTCTGTAGAGTCGGAATGCACCACTAACTGCTGCAACTTAAAGTGATCATCCGCTTCAGCCTGTGCCTCCATAAAGGCCAATGCCTCAAGATCGTAATCAAACACTTGGCCCTTCTTATCTGCTAGTGCCAAAAACTCTTCATACAAAACATCCATATCATAGTCTTGCTCACCGTAACCAAGCTCTGTCATACGATGTTTAATCACATGGCGCCCTGAGCGTGAAGTCATATTCAAGTTATTACGATTTAAGCCAATGCTTTCAGGCGTCATGATCTCGTAGGTGTTTTGCGCTTTTAGCATGCCATCTTGATGAATGCCCGAAGAGTGGGTGAATGCATTAGCGCCAACTATGGCCTTATTCGCCTGCACCGGCATATTGCATAGTTGGCTGACTAGGCTTGATGTGCGGTGGATCTCTTTGGCGTTAATGCCTGTCTCTAGTCCTAACTCCCCCTTACGGGTCGATAGGATCATGGCGATCTCTTCTAGCGAGCAGTTACCCGCACGTTCACCAATGCCATTTACGGTACACTCGATTTGGCGAGCACCATGCTGTACGGCAGTAATAGAGTTAGCAACCGACAGGCCTAAGTCGTCATGGCAATGCACCGAGATCACCGCCTGATCGATATTGGGAACGCGATTAAACAGCGTCTGAATGATGCCGCCAAATTCGCTCGGTACCGTATAACCGACGGTGTCAGGGATATTAATGGTCCGCGCGCCCGCCTTAATGGCTTCCTCCACCATACGACACAAGTTATCGATAGGCGTACGCCCAGCATCTTCACAGGAGAACTCAACATCATCGGTAAAGCGGCGAGCATACTTCACTGCCCCAACCGCCATATCAAGCACCTGATCGAATGAGCGCTTCAACTTACTCTCAACATGAATCGTCGAAGTTGAAATAAAGGTATGAATACGGAACTGCTCTGCCACCGATAACGCCTGCGCCGCAGCATCAATGTCTTTCTCTAACGCCCGCGATAGCGCACAAACGCGGCTATTTTTAACTGTCTTAGCAATGGTTTGTACCGATTCGAAGTCCCCTGGAGAGGAAACTGGAAAGCCCACTTCCATCACATCGACACCAAGACGCTCTAACGCGAGTGCAATCTGAAGTTTTTCCTTAACCGTTAAGCTTGCCGCTAATGCTTGTTCACCATCACGTAGGGTGGTATCAAATATAATCACTCGGTTAGACATCTATCTCTCCATTGAACATCACTGTTCCGTTATGTGTTCACTCTGCTTGTTACGATTAAAATACAAAAAACCCCGCTCTATATGCGGGGTTTATTAATGCAGGCTTATTTTAAAGCGTATAGCACTAAGTCCTCCGCGCAGGGTCTGCGAGAATGAGAATAAGGAGTCCTAGTAGTGCATTGGTATACTTCTTCACTTTTATTCAACCTAATTAAATAAATATGCTCAACACCGCTGTTGAGTCGGTTAATTTTTAACTTGCATAGACATCGGTGTCAACCATAAATTCGCTTACTAAAGTTATTTTCAAGCTTATTATTGCTCACAAAAACCACAAAAAAGATGGATAATAGCGCAAAAACAAACTTACACGCCTTTTATTATCAACAGAGCATGCATTATGCAGGTATGTCGCAATATTCTCGCGCCTCAAGCTTTTTATGCATCTTTTATTTAGATTCGTTATAATGCGGCTTAAGTTGGAGAAAGCGGATAAGGATTCCCTACTGAAGCGTTTCAAAATGGATTTTCGCCTCATAATCCTCAGCTTTATGCTGTGGCTTTCGCCTGCGTATTCCTTAACACTAGAGCAGCTAGACCAACTTAATATCTCAGTATTTCAATATCCCAGCGAAGCGTTAACTAGCATTAATGATATTGAACAAAACCTCCATGCTAATTTAAACCCGAACGCCATAGCGTTACGCATAAATGCATTTAAGTGCGAGGCCTATCTACAACTTGGCGAGAATGCGGCAGCATTAAACTTAGCTCGACTCAATCAAGCAAAAGCGAAGCAGTTAAGACTCGATGAAGCCCGCCCCTACTTTCTCAACTGTATGGCTCAAGCCTATCTTAACTATGGCAACTACCAACAAGCATTACCGCTAATTCACTCGGCGATTGCTATGTCACGCCGCTTAGAGCAACCGCAAGCACTCATTAATGGGTTATGGATCAGAAGCCAGCTTGACGCACAGGTACAACACAATGACACCGCAATAGAAGATCTGCGTCTAGCGCTGGATCTCTACCCGCAAGTTAGCAAGCAAAATGAGCACTGGTTGCTAACCCCTATTGCCTATTTAAATATTGCCATGGCGAAATTGATGATAAAGGAGGGAGAACCTAAACAGGCACGGCTCTTCTTAGATAAGGCACTTACCGATCCACTCTCGGGAGGAAAAATCGCCCTAAACTTGTCGATCGATGCCGCTAAGATCGCCCAGCTCAACCAGCAAGATGAGCTGCGAGAAGAGTACATTCAAGCTGCCCGTGGCAAGCTAGCCGAATTAGGTAGTTCATTTGAGCTGGCCAATGCCTATAAACAGATCGCCTTTATCGATTTTAGCAGTGGCAAATACAGCAGCGCAGAACAGTTATTACGCCTCAGCATCAACACCTTCAAGAAAGAGGCTAATACCAATGCAACCATAGGAGCGTTGCATATACTGGCGCAAGTAAACCTAGCTCAAGATGAGGAGCGGCTCGGTCTTGAACAAATGAACGAAGCAATTGGGATAGCGAAACAAAAAAAACTATATACAGATCTTAAGCTTTGTTATGCCGTACTGGCAAAATACTTCGCCTCTAAGCAGAACTATGAGCTGGCCTATGATTATCAGTTGAAACAGTTCCAAGCTGCTGAAAATGAAACCCTCTTTATTCAAAGAATTTGGCTCTCCTATTTAAAATCAGATCTAAGCCGTCAAAAGCAGCTCTCCTACGAACAAAAAAATGCCACTGCGGCAGTAATCCCCACCTCGGTTTTACCCGCCTCAGTACTCCCCGCGCTATTGATTCTGTGTAGCTTTGCTATCTTTATATTCTGGAGTCGTAAGCGCTCACCTAAAACCGCTAAAGTGATCGATAGGCCGATTTCAATTAAGCCTAATGCGACAGGCGTGCAGAAGCTCGAAGATATGCTCAATATCAGTAAGCAGGCGGGCTATCCCCTGTCATTACTGGTTCTCGATACCAGCGGAATGTTAAGCCGCGAGCTGCCGGCAATGATTGAGCAGTTAAAGACAAAACTTAGGGAGCAAGATCTAACGCTGTTAGGGGCTGAAGAACAACTGCTCATCATGTTGCCTCACACGTCAGAAGTGAGGGCTAACAATGTCATCCAGCAGTTAACTGGAACAATTGAACTATGGGAAAGTGAAAGCAAAGTTAATATTGGCCTTGCCAGCATGCAGCAATTTGACAGCTTGCAGTCGATGATTAAGCGCGCCAGAGTTAGCCAATTAAGAAGGAAAAAGCCAGTTAGCCTTAATTAATAACGAACTAACCTTCGGCAAGGTAATCGGCGATTTCATCTAAAAACTCTCCACCAAATCGCTCAAGCTTACGCTCACCCACACCGTTTACCGCAAGCATTTCACCTGGGCTGGTTGGCAATATGGCAGCCATTTCCGCTAACGTCGCATCGTTAAAGACTAAGTAAGGTGGCACATCTAGCTCCTCTGCCAGCGTACGGCGTAACAACTTAAGCCTTGCAAATAGCTTACGATCATAATTGAGTGGAGCACGAGGATTGGCACTTCTGCGCTTAGTGGTTTGAATCACGATTCTTGGCTCCGCAAGCAGCAACTCAACTTCACCTTTTAGTACCGCTCTGGCCGATGGGTTTAGTGTCACCGAGGAGCCACGGGTAATATCCTGATTAGCTAGGCCTAAATGGATCAGCTGACGAATAACGCTAAGCCAATGCTCGTGACTCTTCTCCTTGCCAATCCCCCAAGTCGATAACTTGTCATGACCACGCTCAATCACACTGGCAGATTTAGAGCCTCGTAGCACCTCGATTAGATGATTAATGCCAAAACGCTGACCCATACGGTAGATACAGGACAACACCTTTTGTGCATCTTGAATACCGTTGTATTTCTTCGGCGGATCTAGGCAGATATCACAGTTACCACAGGCCTTTTGCGCACTCTCGTCGAAGTAGTGCAGTAACACTTGGCGGCGACAGGTCTGCGCCTCGGCAAAGGCGGCCATGGTATTGAGCTTGTGAAACTCCACCTGTTGCTGCGGTCCCGGCTCAGCCTGCTCAATCAGGTGTCTCACTCGGCCGATATCGGCAGGATCGAACAACATTAATGCCTCAGAGTCTAAGCCGTCTCGGCCTGCACGACCGGTTTCCTGATAGTAAGCCTCAACGCTCTTAGGGATGTCGTAATGCACCACATAGCGCACGTTAGACTTGTTAATCCCCATACCAAAGGCAACGGTAGCCACAACAATATCGAGCTGATCTTTTAGGAATTTATCTTGTACTTCTGCACGCTCTTCCTGAGTCTTGCCCGCATGATAGGCCTCGGCTTGATAGCCCTGTAGACGAAGACGCTCGGCGACCTCATCCACTCTGCGGCGACTACTGCAATATACGATGCCACTACTGCCATTTTGCGCAGCGATAAACTGGCGCAACTGATTAGCCGCATTGAGCTTTTCAGCCACGGTATAACGGATATTGGGGCGGTCGAAACTCGTTAGTAAAGAGTGTGGCGTAATGGTTAAACGTTCACAAATATCGGTTCGTGTCGCCTTATCAGCGGTCGCGGTGAGCGCCATGATCGGCACCTGAGGGAACTGCTGACGTAAACGCCCTAACGCAGCATATTCAGGCCTAAAATCATGACCCCATTGTGAGATACAGTGCGCTTCATCAATGGCAAATAACGACACATTGAGTTCATGCAGGCGGTCGATAAAACTTGCCTGCAACAAACGCTCTGGCGATACGTAAAGCAACTTAAGCTCGCCATAACGCATCTTTTGCAGCACCTGCAGGCTCTCTTCTCTTGGTTGAGATGAGTTCAGGTAAGCGGCCGATACGCCAGTCTGAATAAGGCTGTCCACCTGATCTTTCATCAAGGAGATCAAGGGAGAGACCACCACAGTCAAGCCAGGTAAGACTATAGCGGGCAGTTGATAACACAGGCTCTTACCGCCACCGGTCGGCATGATCACCAGACAGTCTTGTCCCGCACAGATCTGCTCAATCACCTCCCTCTGACCCTCTCTAAAAGTACGGTAACCAAATACCGACTGAAGGGTGGAAGCTAACTGATCGACTGAATTATCGAGTACGGCCTGATCCATAGTGAACCTGTGTAAAAAATAGGGTCGACTATTCTAATTGAGCGTGAGGCTATTGTCTCTCTAGATTGTCGTTACTGAATAAATTTTGAGCTTGCATCATCCTATCCATTAGAGATAGATTAAATACTCTAAAGTGGCTAGTAAGATTACCTATCGAAGAAAAGGAAGCGAGATGAGTCAGCTTATTCAGCAAGAAACACTGCGTAGAGTCGCCGAGATTTTTGACCAGCACGTCCCGTTTCATAACCTACTGGGCATGGATATCAAACGCTACGATATGGATGGTGTCGAAATTCAAGTGACCATGAAACCTGAGCTGATTGGTAATATCCACCAACAGATCCTCCATGGTGGAGTCACGGCAACGGTACTAGATGTTGTTGGCGGCCTCACCGCATTTTCAGGCTTAGTGGCCAGCCGCGATGATTGGACGATTGAAGAGTTGGAACACCGCATTAAAACACTAGGCACCATAGATCTACGAGTGGACTATTTGCGCCCGGGTCGTGGCGAAATTTTTACAGGCACTGGTACTGTGATAAGAGCGGGGAACCGAGTATCGGTATCACGGATGGAGCTCCACAACGAAAAGGGAGACCATATTGCTTTTGGTACAGGTACTTACATGGTGGGCTAACCATCGACTCTCTAGCTGATACTCATAATAACCATAGTGGCAGCGAAAGTTTCCTCTCTGTCACTTTCAAATAACAGCAACTCGCCAGAATAAAGCGCTTGGCCAGCTTGAGTCTGTTGCTCTGGGGGACTACAATCTGCGGTTACTTCCCTATTTAGCACATTCCAATGCAAGAAATTGAATACCGTAAAGGCATAGTCTATGCGATTTGCGCCTATACCCTTTGGGGATTTGCCCCTATTTATTTTAAATTGCTTGATAGCGTCTCTGCTGCCGAGATCTTGCTGCACCGAGTGATCTGGTCATTTTTCTTTGTCACTATTTTAATTGCACTATTTGGTGGTTTTGCTCGCCTGCGCCACCTGCTTAAACAGCCCAAGCAACTTGCCGTACTGTGCGTAACGTCACTGCTGATCGCGGGCAACTGGCTACTATTCATCTGGGCGGTCAACAACGACCATATGCTTGATGCCAGTTTAGGCTACTTCATCAACCCTTTAGTTAACGTTAGCTTAGCGATGATCTTCCTCGGGGAACGCCTACGTAAGCTGCAATGGGCTGCAGTCGCACTTGCCGCAACAGGCGTAATGATCCAGCTGATCTCTTTTGGATCCATTCCTCTCGTGTCACTCGGCCTTGCCTGCTCATTTGCCTTCTACGGTTTATTGCGTAAAAAAGTGAACGTTGACGCCAAGACAGGCCTATTGGTTGAGACCGCTATCTTATTACCGATTGCACTCGTCTATCTGTTTGCTAACGTTGGCGATTCACTCACCCACTTAATGAACAATGATCTACAGCTTAACCTATTACTGATGGCTGCCGGGATTGTAACTACGGTGCCGCTGATCTGTTTTGCCTCTGCGGCAGTTAGGATCCCGTTTTCGATGTTGGGCTTCTTCCAATATATCGGCCCAAGCATCATGTTTATCCTCGCTATCGCCTTGTTCAACGAGCCTTTCGATGCAGAAAAAGGCATTACCTTTGCGTTCATCTGGGCTGCATTGTTCCTATTTACGCTGGACATGCTGTATAAGCGAAAAGCCAAATAGTACTGCTAGGTATAACGAGTCTAGCCAACAAAAAAGCGAACCTTTAAGTTCGCTTTTTTGTTGTTATCAAACCGATAACTTAACTCTATCGATTGAGTAATTCATCGGGCTCATCGAGACTCAAAATCAACGGGTAATCGAGCAAAGTAGGGATTAAAACCATCTTGTCGGTATCGGTAGTGGCAACAAACGCTTTTTGCTCATTGGCGAGTCGAAACCAACCTAACTGAAATCCCGGCATTCCCATGCCATTTGCACGAAAATTAGGTTTAAAATCAGGCTCACTATTGAGATCTAGACGTTTAATCCCCGCTCTATCGACTTCACTAAGCGGCAGGCTAAAGCCGTAAAAAGGCACCTCAAGTGTTAAGGTGTCTGAACTAACAATCAGTTTAGAATCATTAACCTTATAAAACATCCAACTAAAAGCCAGCACCATAGGCAGCAATACACCTATGCTCACCGCCTTACTGACTTTAGGCATCTTCTTGAAGTAGATGAACACAGCTAGGCCGATCAAAATGGCCAGCAAGGCGACAAAACTCCAGTGACCAGTCGTAGTAAGTGGCGCTAATGAATAAACCTGAGACATAGAAGTTCCTTATCGTCTAAGTGACCCCTATTGTTTCACAGCGACATAATATGTCAACTTACAAAATGACCGCCAAAATTATAGATCCAGCGCTAAAATCTTCGACTTACGTTGATAGTTATACAGCTGCTTTTTCTTTTCTGGCAGCGCTTCAACCTCGACCATATTAAACCCATGCTCTAAGAACCAATGAATACTGCGAGTCGTGAGTGCAAACAGGCGGGAATAGCCCCTTACTCGTGCCTGACCAATAATATTTTGCAGTAGCAAGCTGCCTCTATCGGCATCTCGGTAGTCAGGATGCACCACAAGGCAGGCAAATTCGCCCGCGTTATCCTCTTCAAATGGGTAGAATGCCGCACAGCCAATGACCAAGCTATCACGCTCGATCAGCATGAATTGCTCTATCTCCATCTCTAGCTGCTCACGTGAACGCCGCACTAAGATCCCTTTCTGCTCTAGCGGACGAATAAGATCTAATATGCCGCCGATATCGCCAATCGTTGCTCTGCGCAGTCGCTCGGCACTTTCAGTCACAATCTGGGTACCGATACCATCGCGAGAGAAGAGCTCTTGCAGTAGTGCGCCATCATCGAGATAGCTGACAAAATGGCAGCGACTGACGCCATTGCGGCAGGCATCGATACTCGCCTCCAAGAAAGCCTTAGTACCAACACATAAGGGAGAGACTTCGGGGAACTCATTTAAGATTTTTTGCGCTTCGGTGGGCATCAACTCCGCGATAACCTGGCCATCACTCTCCAAAATACCTTTCTGAGCGCTAAAGCCTATCATCTTGTCTGCTTTGAGTTTTATTGCAATCTGGGTGGCAACCTCTTCAGCAGTAAGATTAAAGCTCTCACCCGTTACTGAGGCCGCTACAGGACCCAGTAATACGATACCACCACTGTCGAGCTGGCGCTTCAGCCCCTGGCTATCAATACGACGCACCTTTCCGCTAAGACAGTAATCGACACCATCCTCGACCCCTAAAGGCTGAGCAATCACAAAATTACCGCTGACCACGTTGATCTGCGCCCCCTGCATAGGCGTGTTGCTTAGGCTCATCGACAGCCGCGCCGTGATATCCAGATGCAAGGCCCCAACCACTTGTTTAATCACTTTAAGGGCATCTTCTTCAGTCACCCTTACACCGTTGTAATATTCGGCAGCTAAACTGCGCTCGGCCAGCGCTTCATCAATTTGCGGTCTAGCGCCGTGAACAAGGACTATTTTGATCCCAAGGCTGTGCAATAGCGCAATATCATTGATGATAGCTCGGAACTGTTGCTGTGCGATGGCCTCGCCAGCCAACATCACGACGAAGGTTTTGCCCCTATGGGCATTCACATAGGAAGCGGAATGACGAAATCCATCAACAAGTTCTGTGGTACGCACGCTAAAATCACCTTAAAATAAATAGATATTCACCGAACAACTAATCTTTACTGACTTAGTCAGCAACTTAAAGCAATACTATTGCATTTAAATTCACTTAAAAAGCATTTATTTTCATTTGATGGGTATTTTATCGTCAGATGGGAGATCAATCAGGCGTTTACACTTGATCTACTGATGAGCTACCGAGGGTTAGCGAAGAAGTTGCAGACACTTGTGCTATCGGGGAAGCGACTGGAATTGTCATCATCGCGTTCATGATAAGCGCGCGTAAAGATCATGCTGAAAAGTGGGAAACACTAAATTGCAGGCAAAAAAAAGCCTCTATAAATAGAGGCTTTTTCCAGATGCTTAAACAAGTAATTACTTGATTTTAGCTTCTTTGTACATAACGTGCTGACGTACAACTGGATCAAATTTCTTGATTTCCATTTTTTCAGGCATGTTACGCTTGTTTTTTTCAGTCGTGTAGAAATGACCAGTGTTAGCGCTAGAAACTAGCTTGATCTTCTCACGGTTACCTTTAGCTTTAGCCATGGTTTATTACACCTTCTCGCCGCGGGCACGAAGTTCTGCAACAACAACTTCAATACCTTTCTTATCGATGATACGCATACCTTTAGTAGATACACGTAGCTGTACGAAACGCTTCTCGTCTTCTAACCAGAAACGGTGGTTCTGTAGGTTAGGTAAAAAACGACGACGCGTAGCATTCTTCGCGTGCGAACGGTTGTTACCAACCATTGGTCGCTTGCCAGTTACTTGGCATACTCTTGACATGTCAATCTCTCCAAAACAATATTTAACGCTCGAGCATTAATGCACCTCGAACACGGCCGTCGCCTGAGGCACACAACAGAGGGCGCATTTTATACAGGATCTAAAATCAAAGATCAAGGGATAGTTAATCTATCCATCCCCGTTCAGCAAAAGAAACTATCTCTCGATCGCCTACAACCATATGGTCCAACAAGGAAACATCGATAGTTTGTAAGGCTTGTTTCAATCGCTCAGTAATTCGTCTATCGGCGGTACTAGGCTCTGCAATTCCAGAGGGGTGGTTGTGACACACGATCACCGCCGCTGCCTTTCTTTCAAGCACCAAGCTCACCACATCACGTGGATAAACCGAGGCCGAATTGATGGTCCCCCTAAATAATTCAACGAATTGAATCACTCTATGCTGACTATCTAACAGTAAAATAGCGAACACTTCGTAGGCACGATCAGACAATTGTCTCATTAAATAGTCCCGAGTTAAATCAGGATCAGATAAAATTTTTCCTCTTTGTAGTTTTTCTTGCGAAATTCGCGTGCCTAACTCTACTGCTGCCTGCATTTGAGCGAACTTCACCGGACCTATTCCGTCTAGCCGACAAACTTGTGTCTGAGACGCGCTAAGCAAGCCTCTAAGGCCGCCAAACTCATTTATCATGCTTCTCGCCAGCTCTACTGCTGTTAAGCCTTTTAACCCCACTCTAAGCAAAACCGCTAATAATTCTGCATCAGATAACTGTTTTACCCCTTGGGTCAATAATTTTTCTCGCGGCGCCTCACCTTCTGGCCAGTCCTTTATTGCCATCACAACCTCCTTGTTGTTCTCAGGTATGAGTATGGTCTAGATTTTTGGAACTTGTGCATCACCATTTTGCAGTTTGTGATATCTTAGCCCAACCTCTGCGGCATGATGAAAAACATCATCGCCAACATGATTATGAAAAAGAGTTAAGTATGGGTCTCAATAACAAAAAGGTACTACTGGGAATTGGCGGCGGCATTGCCGCATATAAATCGGCCGACCTAGTACGCAAGTTAAAAGAACGCGGCGCCGACGTCCGTGTTGTTATGAGTCAAAGTGCGCAGGAATTTATCACCCCGCTAACTTTGCAGGCACTTTCTGGCCATCCGGTGGCAACCGATCTGCTTGATCCTACTGCCGAAGCTTCGATGGGGCATATCGAATTAGCACGCTGGGCAGACTTAGTCATCATTGCACCAGCAACGGCTAACCTTATCGCCCGCGTTAATGCGGGGATGGCCGATGAGCTGATCACCACGACCTGTTTAGCTACCGAAGCCCCTGTTGTTATTTGCCCAGCCATGAACCAACAGATGTATCGCAATGCCGCGACGCAAGCCAATTTAAAGCAAGTGGCCGAACGTGGTATTCACATCTGGGGCCCTGATTCAGGCTCACAGGCCTGTGGTGAAGTCGGCCCAGGTAGAATGCTTGAGCCTGTGGCGATTGCAGACAAAGCGGTGAATTTCTTTGGCCCTAAACTGCTGCAAGGTATGTCGCTACTACTCACAGCAGGCCCAACTCGCGAAGCTATCGACCCTGTGCGTTATATCTCCAACCATAGCTCTGGCAAGATGGGCTTTGCGCTCGCCAAAGCGGCAGCAGAGATGGGCGCAGAAGTCACACTCGTTGCCGGTCCCGTCAACCTCGCGACCCCTAACGGCGTTAATAGAGTCAATGTTGAGTCGGCCCAAGAGATGCTAGATGCGGTGATGCCACAGGTTGAGAAGCACCAGATATTTATTGGCTGCGCCGCCGTTGCCGATTACCGCCTTGCAGAAGTTGCCGACAGTAAAATTAAGAAATCTGCCGAACAGATGCAACTTGCGCTAGTGCGAAATCCTGATATCTTAGCCAGCGTTGCCAGTCATGCTAAACGACCTTTTACCGTCGGATTTGCAGCTGAAACCAATGATGTAGAGCAATATGCACGCGGAAAACTGACTCGCAAGAAGCTCGATATGATTGCCGCTAATGACGTATCAAATAGCGCCATTGGCTTTAACAGTGACGCTAACGCACTCAGTGTATTTTGGAATGATGGCAGCATCGATTTACCCGCTGTCGATAAGGACACTTTAGCCAAGCAATTGCTTACTCTAATAGCGAACAAAATAAAAAACTGATGAAAACACCAATCGAATTAAAGATTTTAGACTCACGCATCGGCACCGAATTCCCACTACCAGCTTATGCTACACCAGGCAGTGCAGGCATGGATCTTCGCGCCATCACAGATACTCAACTGGTTATTCAGCCGGGTGAAACTGTGCTTATTCCTACAGGAATCGCCATTCATGTGGCAGACCCAAGTCTAGCGGCGGTGATTTTACCGCGCTCAGGTTTAGGCCATAAGCACGGCATCGTTCTCGGTAACTTAGTTGGACTTATCGATTCAGACTATCAAGGACCATTAATGGTCTCTTGCTGGAACCGTGGCAGTGAGCCTTTTACAATCGAAATCGGTGATAGACTCGCGCAGCTGGTATTTGTACCGGTTGTTCAGGCTGAATTTAAACTTGTCGACGAGTTTGATCAGTCGGATCGCGGCGCAGGTGGATTTGGCCACTCAGGAACCAAATAACTGTTTGGGTGTTTTTCACCCAATCATTTTTAATGGATAGCATGGAGCAATGTTTCCTTGCCGTCTCGCTCAGTAGTAATCGAGTGAAGGACAGATAAATGGCTGCAAGCCCGAAAATAAATCGTCGTGAGCATATCCTCCAATGCCTAGCGACTATGTTAGAAACAAGCCCCGGACAAAGGATCACCACAGCTAAACTAGCAGCTGAAGTCGGCGTTTCAGAAGCGGCACTCTACCGCCACTTTCCAAGTAAGGCGCGCATGTTTGAAGGACTTATCGAGTTTATCGAAGAGTCCTTACTATCACGTATCAACCTGATCATGGATGAAGAAAAAGACACCATGAAGCGTTGTCAGCAACTGCTGCAGTTACTGCTAGTATTTGCCGAACGCAATCCAGGGATCTCTCGAGTATTAAACGGTGATGCGCTGCTAGGTGAGAACGAGCGACTACGCAGCCGTATTAGCCAGCTGTTTTCGAAAATCGAGACGCACTTAAAGCAGATTCTGCGTGAAAAAAGCCTACGTGAAGGTAAGGCTTTTAACCTTGACGAAGCCGTGCTAGCCAACCTACTGCTAGCCGTTGCCGAAGGCCGAATCGCTCAGTTTGTCCGTAGCGAGTTCAAGCTAAAGCCAACAAAACACTTCAATGAGCAATGGACTTTTATCCAGCAACAACTGCTTCAAAGCTAATACCAATAAGTATCAAATTAGTTTATTAATCTACAAAAATGGCAGCAAGCCACACATGCTGCCATTTCCTCCAATCTCTATTGTTTCGCCCCTGCTTTTAGTTTATTTTTCACACTGAAATCACTACAAAAATTGACATTTGTTTCCACAAGGAAGTTGTATGAAACTCATCAAAGCTATTGGCCTTGCATGCTTTGCTTGGCTAAGTTGTAACGCATCAGCAAAAACAGATGACGCAGCAAGCCTGTTCAGTCGTTCGGCTCAATTCTCACAGGTAAAAATCTCTCCAGGCGGTGATTACCTCAGTGCCATCACCAAGAAAGATGGCAAAAACATGCTAATCATCTTAAACGCCTCGGACAAAAAACCAGTTCACGCGGTGTTTTTTGAAAGCAATGCTCAAGTGGGTCATTACGAGTGGGTCAACGATGAACGCCTAGTGATGCAAAAGGAATACCTCAAGGGCTGGAGCGATCATCCTCTCTATTATGGCGAATTAATGGCAGTCAACGCCGATGGTTCACGAGCGACTTACCTATTTGGTTATCAAGGGGGTGAACAACAAACAGGCTCAAACCTTAGGAAAAACACTCCCATTCGCGCCACGGCATATATCTTAGATCCTATGCCTGAAGATGATCGCTATATGTTAGTTCAGGCTCTTCCTTGGGGAGGAGGTGGCAGTAATATGGCTGAGAATACGCAAAAAGTGTATCGCGTCGATGTCTATAAGGGCAGACGTAAAAAAGTTGCGAGCTCCCCTATTCCCTATGCCAATTTCTTAACCGACCATGATGGTGATGTGCGCTTTGTTAGCGGTACTCGGGACTACGTGAACACTAAGCTCTATTACCGAGACGATGGCAGCTGGATAGATACCGAAAAACTTAACCTTGGTTTGGACGATATAAAACCCATTGCCTTTAGCGATAACAAGGACAGTGTTTATGTCACGGCAAGTGAGTCAGGCAAGCCTGCTGGCGTTTATTTGATCAACATTAAAACCGGCGACAAAAAACTTGTTAGCCAAGATAAAGTGGTTAACCCAAGTAACGTATGGATCAATGCAACGACCAAGAAGCTCTACGCAGTCGAATACGAAAACGGTTATCCAACCTACGAGTTTGTTGACTCCAAAGATCCTTCGGCAAAGTATATCAAACAACTTTTAGCATCTCTGCCGGGTCATCAAATTCACTTAGTGAGTCAAACAACTGATGCAGACAAACTCATCATTAAAGCCTTCAATGACCGTAACCCTGGCGACTACTACCTGTTTGACTCTAAAGCCGTCAAACTCGAATATCTCGTGTCACAAAAGAACTGGCTAGACCCGGATCTGATGGCAGAAATTAAGCCTATCCATTTCACCAGTCGAGATGGGGTCGAGATCCATGGCTACCTCACCCTACCCCACGGTAAAGAGGCGAAAAACCTGCCTTTAGTGGTTAACCCCCATGGTGGCCCCCATGGTCCACGAGATTGGTGGGGCTTTGACTCGCAGAACCAGATGATCGCTAGCCAAGGGGCCGCAGTCCTGCAAGTTAACTTCCGTGGTTCTGGTGGTTACGGTTCAGGGTTTGAAACTGCTGGTCATCAAAAGTGGGGCACAGAGATCCAATATGACATCATTGACGCAACCAAATATGTAATCGACCAAGGCATCGTCGATAAAGACCGGATCTGTATCGTTGGCGGTAGCTTTGGCGGTTACTCGGCCATTCAAAGCTCAGCGATAGAACCAGATCTATTTAAATGTGCTATCGGCTTTGCAGGTGTCTACGATCTTCAGCTGATGTTTGATGAAGGAGATGTACAAGGACGCCGCGCAGGTAAACGCTACCTAAAAGAGGTACTAGGTGAAGATGAAGCCGTGCTCAAGGCTATGTCTCCAACCCACAATGTCGATAAGCTTAAAACCAACATCATGCTAGTCCACGGCGGAGAAGATGAGCGCGCCCCTATCGAGCAGTTCGAAGCGCTTGAAGATGCCCTCAAAGAACAGAAATACCCCTTTAAAAAGCTGGTAATGGACGATGAAGGCCACGGATTCTATGACGATGCTCATAGGGCCAAGTATTACAGTGAAATGCTTAGTTTCTTAAAAACCAATCTGAAATTGTAATATTCTCAACAGAAAAACCGACTAAATTAGTCGGTTTTTCTTATCTTCAATGCGGTTTTCGGTGTATATTTACAGCAAATAGCGGTATCCTCCCGTCCTCTCTTAATACAATGCAAATAGCTTTTCATTTTTTATGAGATAAGCCTGTCTCGCATTAAGACTGGCAACCCTAGTACCAAGGATACGAATATCACCACTCATTGTTATGGTGGAGGAACTTATGACATCAAAACACGCAATCCTCAGTGAATCAGCTCAGATAGTACAATCTGCATTAATTGAGCGTGGCCTCGAAACGCCGATGCTGCCGAGTGAGCTAACTGCTGAAGAACGTAAAGACAAGATTGAGCATCATATGCGAGAGATCTTGACCTTAATGTCACTGGATTTGAGCGATGATAGCCTAGCCGATACGCCGCGCCGTATCGCCAAGATGTATGTCGACGAAATATTCTCAGGCCTAGACTACAGCAACTTCCCCAAGATCACCGTTATCGAAAATAAGATGGGCTTCGATGAGATGGTAAAGGTTAATGGCATCAGCCTAACCAGTACCTGCGAGCATCACTTAGTCACAATCGACGGGCTGGCAACTGTGGCCTACTTACCACGCAAGAATATTATCGGCCTGTCTAAGATTAACCGTATCGTGCGTTTCTTTGCCCAGCGCCCACAGGTGCAAGAGCGTCTGACTCAACAGGTACTGGTAGCGCTACAAGCCCTGCTAGGCACTAAAGACGTAGCCGTTAAAATGGATGCGGTGCATTACTGCGTAAAATCCCGTGGCGTGATGGACTCGACCAGTACCACCACCACCACGGCACTCGGCGGCATCTTTAAGTCTAATCCAGCGACCAGAGCGGAATTTCTTAGTAACTAAAGTAAAAAACCGAAAACGGAACACTCGCAGGCTCGTTAACAGATAACGGAATGGCCTTCGGCCTTATACCAATCAGTATAAATATTTAGTCACTCAGCGAGAGTTTAGCGGTTTTGAGGCAAGGCAACGAGCGAAGAGCATAGTTGTTCTACGTTCAAGATCGTTAACACAGCATCAGAATCGCTAAAACTCGCCATTCTGGAGCGTTTTTGGCTGCCTACTTCTGCGTTGATTAGCTTTATAAGGGAATAACCATTATTGCAGCTATTCGCCTTGAATTAGTTTGCCAAAAACCGCTCTGAGTTGATCAAATTCTTGTACTGATTGGTATTAAGCTAAAAATCATAAAAAATGCCGCGATTACATTTAACTGTAGCCGCGGCATTTATCTTTTCCGTAAGCGCAGCGTTCCGTTATCCGTAAGCTCTAGATCCCGTAGTGATCGCGGTAAGCACTAACAGATGCTAGTTGCGCTTCCATACCCGGCTTGTCAGATAGGTAGTTGATCAAGTCTTCAAGCTTGATGATAGACACGATGTCACAACCAAAGTCACGCTCAACTTCTTGAATTGCAGACAACTCGCCCTTGCCCTTCTCTTGACGGTCTAAAGCAATCAATACGCCCGCCAATGCAGCCTTGTGCGCTTCAATGATTTCCATTGATTCACGAATCGCGGTACCTGCAGTGATCACATCGTCAACTAGCATTACACGGCCTTGTAGCTCGCTACCTACTAGGCTGCCACCTTCACCGTGGTCTTTCTTCTCTTTACGGTTAAAGCAGTAAGGCATGTCGATATCGTGATGATCGCACAGTGCTACCGCAGTCGTGGTTGCAATTGGAATACCCTTGTATGCAGGGCCGAATAGCAAGTCATACTCAATACCCGAGTCAACTAGCGCCGCAGCATAGAAACGACCTAGACGCGCTAAATCACGGCCAGTGTTAAACAGGCCAGCGTTAAAGAAATAAGGGCTAGTGCGGCCTGACTTTAACGTAAATTCGCCAAATCGAAGTACCTGACGCTCTAGGGCAAATTCAATAAACTCACGTTGATAGGCTTTCACAATCTCTCCTTAAAAATGTAGGGGTAATACTCAATCTACTATTTAGTATTATTGGTATTTTTTAATTTTACTTCACTTACAAAAAGGACCCCGTAGGGCCCTAATAACAAAAACAATAATTAGCTTAACGCCGCTTTCTGTGTATCGACGATTTCACGAATACCGTGCTTAGCTAACTCAAGTAAGCTCATTAGCTCTTCATGGCTAAATGGCTCACCTTCTGCAGTACCTTGGATCTCAATGATCTTACCGGTTTCAGTCATTACCACGTTCATATCGGTTTCAGCAGCACTGTCTTCGATGTACTCTAAATCGCAGATTGGCTCGCCTTTATAAATACCAACACTTACCGCAGCAATTAGGAACTTAAGTGGGTTAGTCTTTAAAATACCTTTACCACGAGCCCAGTTTAGCGCGTCAACTAACGCAACACATGCGCCAGTAATCGCAGCGGTACGAGTACCACCATCAGCTTGGATCACGTCACAATCGATAACAATGGTATTTTCGCCTAGTAGCTTCATATCTACCGCAGCGCGCAGTGAACGGCCGATTAGACGTTGGATTTCTTGAGTACGACCAGACTGCTTACCGCGAGCGGCTTCACGCTGCATACGGCTATGAGTAGAACGTGGCAACATGCCATATTCAGCTGTTACCCAACCTTGGCCTTGGCCTTTAAGGAAACGCGGTACGCCTTCTTCAAAACTAGCGGTACACAGTACTTTGGTGTCACCAAATTCTACTAAAACCGAACCTTCGGCATGAGCAGTAAACTGGCGAGTAATAGTCACAGGGCGAGACTGTGCTGGAGTTCTGTTGCTTGGGCGCATGATGAATTCCTGTATTTAAGGGCATGGGGTAATTTGGCTGCATATTATAGGGATATGTGCGCCACTATGCTATCTGAATCCGTAAACTCAGTAGAAAACAGCCTTCTGATTTTGTCCATAAGCTCGCAATAACAACAATCAATAACTAAAAGCCTAAAACAGCACCTTGTAATCACCGCCGCTTGAGCAAAATTACCACTAAAGCCTGCACCTTCATTTTGTTTGGGTATATAATCACAATTCACTTAGACGAATCACACTGGAAATCATCAATGATCCAAAGCATGACAGCCTACGCTCGTATTGAGCACAAAGCAGATTGGGGCACCGCCTCTTGGGAAATCCGTTCAGTAAACCAGCGCTACCTAGAAACCTACCTGCGCCTACCAGAACATTTCCGCAGCTTGGAGCCTGTTCTTAGAGATCGTCTACGTAAACGCTTAAACCGCGGTAAAATCGAAGTAAACCTTCGTTACGACCTAAACGAAAAGAACGACAGCGAACTGCAACTAAACCAAGATCTAGCTAAGCAAATTATCAATGCGGCTAACTGGGTTAAAAATGAAGCCGGCCAAGGCGAGCTTAACGTGGTTGACGTACTACGCTGGCCAGGTGTGATGTCAGGCTCAGAGCAAGACATGGACGCATTAGGCAAAGAGTTGTTAGTCGCTTTTGATTCAGCAATCGATCAATTTATCGAAGCCCGTGGCCGTGAAGGTGATGCAATCAACACCATGCTGCAAACCCGTCTTGACCAAATCGTTGAGCAAGTTGCTATCGTGCGTGAGCACATGCCACAAGTGATGCAATGGCAACGTGACAAGCTAACTAACCGTTTAGCTGAAATCACCGGTGAACTTGACCCTGCTCGTATGGAGCAAGAAATGGTACTGCTAGCGCAGAAGATGGATGTTGCCGAAGAGATGGACCGACTTGACGCTCACGTAGCAGAAACCCGCCGCATTCTAAAGAAAGGTGGCGCACAAGGCCGCCGTCTAGACTTTATGATGCAAGAGTTTAACCGTGAGTCCAACACCCTAGCGTCTAAGTCAATCAGCGCCGAAGTGACTGCCGCAGCGGTAGAGCTTAAAGTATTGATTGAGCAAATGCGCGAGCAGATCCAGAACGTAGAGTAATGTTTATCGAGATAAGGCAAAGCATTAAAAACCATTAGAAACAACCAGATAAGCAGAGGTGAAATATAGTAAAATTTCACAACATCTTCTTCAAGTGCATTTTAATGGTGACAGATAAGGTGGCAGATTTTCTATAATCATGTAGGATATAGAAATCTGTCACCTTTTTTGTATCTTCCTTATGAATGACGCTCAACTAAAATCCAAACTTAGAGAAGGCACTGTTGGCAAGTTCAACGTTGATAGGGGGCTGTATTTTCGAGTCACTCCAGAAGGGACAGGTTTCTGGATTGTCCGTTATACGATCAATAATAAAAGACGTGAAATTACAATCGGTCGCTACGGTAAGCCTCCTGAAGGCTTAAGCCTAGCAAATGCAAAACTTGAAGCTGCTATTGTTAGAGCACAAGTGAATGAAGGTTTAGATCCAATAGCAGAAAAGAAACGCTCCTCATTAGTAAATCTAAACACGGTTAACGATATTGCTCTAGATTGGTTAGAAGGTTGCAATAAGAGGCTAGAGAACCCGCAGATCCCAGAAAGAGTCTACAGAAAAGATATCTCTCCAAAGATTGGTGACTTGCCAGTAGGGAGAGTTAACCCAAGAGACATATTGGGCATAATACGAGACATCGATAATAGTGGGCGACCATCAATCGCCAACGATGCGCTTGTCTACTGCAAACAAATTTTTAACCACGCAATAAAACTAGGGCTTATTGATTTCAATGTAGCTTTAGCATTCACAAACAAAGATGCAGGTGGAACTGAAAAGTCACGTGTTCGCGCCTTATCATTCAACGAAGTAAGATCCGTTTTTAACGTTTTCTCAGAAAACAGCCAACAATTTACACGAGAAAATTATATAGCCTGCTTGTTACTAATATGCTTAGGAGTTAGAAAAGGTGAGCTAATAGCTGCCCAGTGGAAAGAGTTTGATTTTGACAACCTCATTTGGACCTTGGATAAAAACAGAACAAAAACGGGTGTAGAGATAAAAATTCCTATTCCAGTAAAGCTCCTCCCCTATTTCGAAGAGTTAAAAGTACGCTCTTGTGAATCTGACTATCTGTTCCCTGCACGAAGAGCAAGTAAAAAAAGAGCTTACATTTCGCATGACACTTTAAACCACGCTTTAGCTAAACTGTTTGGAATGAAAGTCGATTCAAATAAAAGCCCACTTACAAACAAGCTACAGCAAGCTGGCGTAGAGCACTTTGTTATACACGACTTACGAAGGACTTGTAGAAGCTTACTAGCGGAGCTCTCAGTCCCCTCACACATTGCAGAAAGGTGCTTAAACCACAAACTTCGTGGTGTTGAAGGAATTTATGATCGCTATGATTACTTTGACGAGAGAAAAGAGGCTCTAGATATACTTGCAAAAAAAATCATAGAATCTTTAAACCATGACCGCAATATTATTTAGTAATCAAATTTTAAACTCATAGCCAAATACTTTGTATGCCAACTCTCAATTACTGGTAAATTCTTCACTGTGGATGCTTTTCTAATCAAGCAAAATTGAGCCTCTCTAATTAAAGTGTATGTCACCAACTGCAACTCTTTTTTCGACAGATTGCAATCAATTTTCACACGACCTTGAACGATACGTGCAGCGTTTTCAATGCTAGTTAGAGATAAATCAAAATAAAAAGATGAGTTTTTATCTTCGGTTAACAATGCTCTAGTATGTTCAAAACTCCTAACAGTCTTGATAATAGAACCGAAATAAAGCTCCAAATCGGCAAGAGTTAGTTCTCCCGCAGAAATTACTATCTCGAGACACTCCTCAATGAGCTTAACCTCCCGCCTAAAGCATTGCTGGATACTTTGGCGTCTCGACCAACCTTCCAATAATTCACATCTTTCATCAGAGGCTTTGTTACGAGAAATACTTTGTTTTTTTATAAGAGGAGCAAGTTCCTTCATCAGCTCTTCGTTAGACATCCCCTCAATTTCTAAGTCATTAATACTAGGGATGTACTTAGTATATAACTTAAGGTTGATATATGAGTTGATTACTATCCTTTGCATTCTCCTAATTGAATTATCACGATTATCCGCTTCCGCTTTGTCCAACTTCTCAACAGGTCTAGACCTCGTATGTTGTAAGCAACGATTATGCCCAGGCGAGACTATTGGTTGAGCACAAAGCATACAGGCAACTCTATATGAAAAGCGTGTACTGGATTGAGAGTCTTGGCATTCGTCTCTATCGGCTCTTATTTTATACTTGGTTACAACAATACTTACATCTCTTAAAAATTTTCCCATTTGTTGTAAATCAAGCAGCAATTCATATTTCCCTGTAGAGACAACCTCATTAGAAACACTTCTAGTGATCTGATCGATTCTATTTATAGCTACTTCTACATCACCAGAACAACAGTCTGAGATATAAACACCTAAGTTATCCGCAAAAGAAATATCATACTCAACAGTGAATCCAGTATCTGTTTTTATCACATTGGGAAGAACGAACTTTATTGGTCTAAGAAATGTCCAGAATCCTTTCCTCCCTGCAACAACCTCCTTTTCTGTACAGGCTATATCATTATTCCTCGCGGCTTTTCTCAGCATCATCAACGCATTCTTATAATCTTCGGGATAATGAATTCCACTTAAAGTATCTAATTTTTCATTAATCATAAAAAGTGTCCCAGTTTGGTTATGTGCTGAAAAATCGATCTCAATATACTCCTTCATGAACATTAACTGAAATTTCATGAAGGAACACCAAATGAATAGTAATCAGATAGTTAGGCCGAATCAATTAGCACAAGAGCTTGGAGTTAGCCTCTGTACATTATGGCGCTGGCGACAACAGGGGAAAATCCCTCAACCAATGCAGTTAGGTCCGAGATTAGTGGGCTGGAGAAGAAAAACGATCGAGGAATGGCTAACTAACCAAAATCAGGGGTGACATTCAGACCCCACGCATCTTCGATGGTGCAGGTCTGCCTAGCAATAGCCTTGAGACCCAAAAGTACGAATGCTTTGAAGTGATTTCAATACTGTTGCAGCAAACAGAGGAAATAACTCCACCCCCTTCTTTTACATATGATTTCAATGAAATCACAAGAGGTAAAAATGAAACGATTTCAAAATCAACAACAAAAAGCTATCACAGTCAGGTTCTCAATTTCAGATTATCTAAAAATCGAACAGGAAGCTGAAAGAATCGGCTCAAATTTAGCAAATGTGCTACGAGAGTCTTGGTCAGCCTATAACAATTCAAACCAATTAAAAAGCGATCTAAAGCAGCTAGAAAGTAATCTATTAAGGCAGTCCTTTGAGGTTTGCTGTGCTGTCCAGGGCTTGAATCCTATAGAGCGAAAAGAAGCGCTCGATGAACTAACCACACGCTTGAATGGAGGTGTACAATGACTTTACCTGGCCGATATCAAAGATGGGGCTTAATTGTATTTTTAACAATTATTGTCACTCTGTTGCTTTCATATTATTTTACTATGTATACATGGCAGTTTGTAACGCCATGGCCTAGCTTCGAGGCTCACAGAAGAGTACTAGTAAATATTTTTTATGATACTTTCAGCCAAGATTCAACCACATTAACAGCCTATATCCATTACCTCAAAAAAAATAACTGGCTTGATGATTTTATTTATCACCTGCTAGCGCCTCTCATCGTTAGTGCCTACTTAACTAAAGAGCTAACAATATCTCTATTCTATGTTGATGGTGGGGTTGACCGTGCTAATCATGTAGAAGGCCCTCAACTTTATGTCGGTTATGAGGCATATAAACATGCTAAAAAATGCTTTCGACGCATGAAAGGAAAGTCAAACTCCCCCTTAAAGATTCACAACCACATAAAACTCCCAGAGCAGTTAGAAAGCGGAAATATTTTTGTCGTCGGTGCTCAAGGTTCAGGTAAAAGCACGATAATTAAGCCATTAGTTCAACAGCTCAAATCTAAAAATACTAATGCTCTTATTTATGATGCCAAACAAGAATATACACAACTCTTCTTTGAAAGCAGTGCTGTGCTAATTAATCCGTTGGATCAGCGCTCTATCTACTGGGATATTAGTGCGGACATTGGCACCATCGAAGCAGCTCAAAGAGTCGCAGAGGCTTTTATACATGAGACTAGTGGTGACAAATACTGGACAGATGGAGCCAGGATTATTTTTGTTGGCATATTAGTAACCCTAATGAAGACAGAAAAAAGCTGGGGCTGGACAGATATACAACTCCAATTAGCACAAGAAACAAGTCACTTAAAAACAAACCTCTTTAAACATTATCCTGAAGCCGACAAATTTATTGAGAGGGATAGTAAAACAACACAAGGATTCATGACTGTACTCACAACACAATTAAGCTGGATTAGAACAGTAGCCCAACACTGGGCTAATGAGTCAAAATTTAAGTTTTCAATAAAAAAATGGCTGGTAGGCGACTATGGAAATCGCCAAATTATTTTCCCTAACATTGCTCAGTATTCCCACATATCATCCCCTCTATGTGCTGCCGCAATCAGCCTCTTAACAGATGAGCTGCTTAGCAAGGAGGACACGGAAAAACCTATTTGGTTAGTTATAGACGAATTAGCCGATCTTCCTAAAACTATAAGTATCGTCAAATGGCTATCATTAGGCAGAAGCAAGGGAGCTAGAACAATCGCTGGCACACAAAATATCAGCCAAATATATTCAACATATGGCGATAAAGATGCCGAAACATTAATTAGTCTATTTTCTAATTCCATAACACTGAGAACAAACTCAGCAGACTCAGCAAGTCGGTTATCAAAAAATATTGGTAATCGAGTAGTGAAAAGATACACAGAATCATTTGATCATGAGGGCAATAAAAGTAGGACTCTCCAACAATCTGAAGAGCCTGTCGTCAGAACAGAACAGATAATGCAGCTCCCCTTGGCTGATAATGAAGGAGTAACAGGAATTCTGAACATTTCAGGCTGGAATGCCGCATATTGGCTGCTCTGGCCTTATTCAAAACTTGAAGTAATCGCTAAGGGTTTTATTCCGAAAAACACTCCAGCTGAATCCACAATGAAAGTAAATAATAGAAGAGGTTCAAGAGGGAGAGAAAAGTCATGCTAACTATTTCTCCGATACGCAATATTAGCTACTACACCGATCTAGCCAAAGAAGATTATTACCTAGATGGCGGTGAGCCAAATGGTGAATGGGCAGGTGTAGGTGCAAGGTTAATTGGGCTTTCAGGCACTGTTGAGACAGAAGAGTACCTTAATATCATGAAGGGACTTACACCGGATGGCAAGTATGCCCTAAGGCAACAAAACAGCCTAAAACAAAGAGCTGGCTGGGATCTAACCTTTAGTGCTCCTAAATCAGTATCTATTGCGTGGGCAAGAGCCGATAAAGCACTGAAATTAGGAATACAGGCCGCCCATAAGCAAGCCGTAATCAAAGCAGTTGAAAAACTAGAGCTACATGCTTCTTACACTCGCATAGGTAAAAATGGAACGCTGCAAGAACGAACTTTAGGCCTTACAGCGGGCCTATTTGAACATGCAACGAGTCGAGAGCAAGACCCCCAACTCCATACACACTGTCTTATTGCCAATGTCGCCCCACGAAATGATGGTTCTTGGGGGACTATAGACAGCCGCCACTTTTATCTATGGCAAAAGGCTATTGGAGCTTCATATCGTGCTGAACTAGCTTACCAGTTACATAGCTTAGGTTTCGAAATCGAAAGTGATAACGAGTCATTTAAACTTCCCTGTATTCCTCAAAACATATGTGAACTTTACTCAAAACGTTCAAAGGAAATCGAAGCAGAACTATCAAAATATGGTGCTAGATCAAGCTCAAGTAAAATTGGGGATATAGCTGTATTAGCAACAAGAAATAAGAAAAAAAACATAGCAAGAAACGCTCTATACCAACAATGGCATAAAGAGCTAGATTTGCTCAAATTAAGTACAGAAAACTTGCTCACAAACATGGTTAATGAAAACGAATCGGAAAACATTCAAGTAGAGCAAGGAAACCTAGAACTATCTACTCAATTACTCGCTGAAAAATTGGGAGAGTCAAAATCATCATTTACTCAGCAAGAAATATATAGGCAAGCTAATGAGCTCGCTCAATGCAGCACTGAAGGAGCTGATATTGCAGAGTTGGTAGCCAGAAGCTTTATTGATAACGAGAAGACGATAGAGGTAGGTTTGGACTCGAAAGGGCGGCAACTATTCACAACCACCTCAATTCTTGAAATGGAACAAAAACTGATTTCCTTAGCTAAAGACTTAGCCTTAAAAGAATCATTTCACTTAACCGAAAATGTTATTAAATCAAATATAGAACAGCATCACTTTCAACTTAGTGAAGAACAGCGAGAAGCTGTACACCAAGCTTGTCAGCCTAACTGTTTTTCAATTTTGCAAGGCTCCGCAGGTGCTGGAAAATCTGCATCTATGGATGCTGTACGAAAAATATATCAGAAAAATGGTTATCACGTCATAGGCGCATCCATTGCTAAATCTGCGGCAAATAACTTAGCACTAGAAGCAAACATCGAAACTCATACCATAGCCAAACTAATAAAAGATGCAGAAAGTAAACGTATGGCTCTTACTAATAAACTGATATTGATAGACGAAGCGGGCCAGGTTAGCACTAAAGATCTTTTGAAACTCATCGAACTATCTACACAACACGATTGTAAGATACTCCTTGTTGGTGAGGACAAGCAACTTGATGCCATTGAACATGCTGGAGCACTTAGATACCTTTCTCAACCTAAGGTAATAGGTACAACAAGAATTGAGACCATAAGAAGGCAACGAGACCAATGGTCAAAGCAAGTCGTTGCAGATCTTCGAGACGGTCGAACCATGCAAGCTCTTAATGAGTTAGACAATCGAGAGCTTCTTAATTTCTCGGAAGATGCCGAATCTGCTAAAAATGCATTAGTAAAAAAGTGGAACAACTATCGAAAATCTCAACCAAATAAACAATCTTTATTGTTAGCCCATAGATGGGCTGATGTTATGGATTTAAATGCAAAGGCAAGAGAAGCCTTGCAAGCTGAAGGTACACTCCCAACCAAACAAGTTGAAATTAAGTGTGCTATCGGCAATAAGGTATTCACTCAGCAGTTTGCGGTTGGGGAAAGAATAAGGCTAACCAAAAACAACTATAAAATGGGGCTAACTAACGGGGATTTGGGGACAGTAACAGACATCGCCACAAACCTAAATGAAGAAATAGTGCTCGATATTTTACTCGATTCTGGTAAACAGGTGAGCATAAACACATCTAGTTATTGCTGTCCTGAGGGGAACTGCCACATAGCTCAAGCTTATGCAATGACAGTGTACTCAAGTCAAGGCCTAACAATAGATGGGGACACCTTCATCTACTACACATCAGGAATGGATAGAGCCAACAGCTATGTAGCAGGGAGTAGGCATAAGGACAATAGCCATTGGTTCTTTAGTACTAAGGAGCTGGATCCAAACAAAGGAATAGATCATAAATTTCTAACCAGAAAATATTTCCTTAACCAAGCATCTAAATGCATGGGCCATCATAATCAAGCGATACTAGCAAATGTTCTCCATACACAGACTGAAAATCTCACAAAAGAATCATGTGAAAAGGAGTTAAACCTTTGAGTACAGCACAAAACAGGGAACAACTATTTTGCTACAGCAATGTTGTCAACTTGCAGCTACGCTGCTAACTTAAAAGTCGGTAAGTAAAAAAGTTTAGTAGCTGATGTAACGGCAGAAGTCTTTACTGGGTGAAAACTAAGCTGTAAAACTGCATTTTGAGCTATATTTACATCACAATACTAATGAAAACCCTCTTTAGGTTGACATGCGATTCGCAAGTTTTATTGACTGGGCTGTCAACAACAGGATAGAATCAACGGAAATCCGTGAACTGTTTTCAGTTTGCGTTAAATAATAAGGAGTTCGCTATGCCCCCATGGTTAATTGATGCATTACGAAACCATGAATTCACTGCAGATGAAAAAGCATCTATTGCTGATGATGTTGTAGCAAGTGCTGCAGCACGTAGTAAACAAGCAGCAAGCGTTAAGCCAACAGAAGCTGACCGCCAACGTCGTTACAATATGTAATATAAAACGGAATTTGAGAAAAGCGACTCTAGGGGTCGCTTTTTTTGTACTAGGACGCACATGAAAGCACCTTTCTTCGTATCAACTTTTGATAAACAGCAAGATAACTTCGCCTTTAGCAATTTAATTAAGCAAACTGTCAACGTCCAACTTGAAGATGTCACTTTAAAAAAGCAACTAGACAGTATTAAAAAGATTCTTTGTGATCTTAACGCTAAAACTATGGTTTGCGAAAATCAGTATACCGATAATGGTTATCTAGATGACTACTTAAATTACTATGTAGGATGTCATGAAAACTACCCAAAGAACTGCAGTCGAATTCACTTCTTCGATCAGGACTTTGACTATGATACGTTTGAGAGAGTAGTCGCATCTCCCTCCCAAGACCCTCAAAGCTTGGGTGGTTACTTAGGTTTTATGGTTGTTAAGCCAATCCCAATGACTTTTATTGGTCGAACATGCTTGAAGTTACCTGAAAGCTTTACTGCTCCAGAGAGCACTGTAATCACTAGAGAATATACTGCAGACCTATTCGGGCTTAAATTAACCGTTTCGTCTTTAGCATTTCAAGAACAAGATAGAGTCGTAGCTGCCTGCAGTAGTTCCTCTATATGGTGTTTGATGCATGCACTGAAATTAAGACGGATTAAGTCTCCTGCACAAATCACTCTGGCAGCAACAGAAAGCAGTAAGATCATTAATACTTTTCCGAGCACCGGACTCAATGCTGAAGAGATAGAGCGAGCCCTCGAATATTTTGATTTAAGGCAGCATCAAATAAGTCCCAAAGGTTCATCTAAAGAAAATCTACCTTTACTCAAAGAAGTTGTGCAAACATATATAGATAGTAATATTCCTCTGATTTTAGGTCTTGAGTGTCAAACAAAACAACTAAGTAAGCCGTATGAAACCGCTGGTGAACATGCCGTTACAATTATTGGTTACGGGAAAAATGAAAGCGGCGAGATGGATAAGCTCATTGTTCATGATGATAGGAACGGTCCATTTTCAATTTTAAAATTTGTTTCAGATTACACAGTAAAAAACGCAGGAGAAAAAGTTACCGTTCTTATCTCTGAGGAATTTTACGCTAATAGTGAAAATGTTGAAGCTCACGAATGCCCTGAAGTAATGGTCTATAACAACCTGATTATTGCTACAGATCCAAGAGTTAGAATTGGTTTTGATCCAATAGCTCTAACAACTGTTCGTATACGCTCATTTTTGAATTCTGTGTTTAAAGTGTTGGCAGATTCTAGTAGTGAGAGTGCTTCTAAGGTGTCAACAAGACTAAAGCTTTTAAAAAGCACAGAGTACAAACAGATTGTTAAAAATAGCGGCGTGATTAATAAAACAGAGATTCTAACGCGGAGTTTCCCTAAGTTTTTGTGGATTAGCGAGGTATCACTTGATGGTCAACCACATTTCGACCTAATTTTTGACTCAACTAATTTGCCTCAAGGAGAAGCTTATTTATGCTCAGCTCTCTATGATGAAACAGCAACAGAGACATTAGACTTCCTTTCAAAAGAGTATAATGAAACCTTAGCGAACAGAAGTCTATACACTGCTCATGATCCTGATTTCATAAACCAAGTTCTCAAAACTATAAAAGCAAAGACTAAGCCGAATCGATTTTTTAATTATTTAGATGAAGTGTTTGGTCGAGCTTGGATGCCACAGCTAATCAAAAATACGGAGATTGCTAATAGGCAACTCAATGAGCAGAATAGTAAACTAGTCCTTCAACACTCTTTCGATAACCGTGATGAAACTACGAGTGACCGATTTAAAGCTTTACTCGACAAGCAGGAGGTTAGGACGTACGAATGGAAAAAGTCAGAACCCAAGGAAGAAATTCAAACTAGGTGGTTGATATGGGTAATTTCTGAGTATGGTGCTTTGTTCATCGGTGAAGATAGCGCCGAAACGGGACACCCAACATTGACGGGTGCCAGACCAGCTAGGATTGGGGGCGAATTTATTCAGAAGCCAGAAGCTCCTAATACCATTTACGTTAATTGCTTTTCTGGTCGTTACTCAAAGAATTTTGCTGACACCCCTGAAAAAGATATATTTCTTAAAAACGCTATGACCAAAATCTCCGATATCCTTGGCGGAAATGGCTACACTTTCGTGCTAGATGAGCGCCTTAATACCAAGTAATAAACTAGCAATTTTGAGTTGCGAGGGCAGCTCAAAATTGCTTGCTTGTTAGGAAAAGTTCAAAAAGTACCCCAACTTTCAGCCCAAACAATTTGTCCTGAGCGAACAAAAAAATGGCTTTTACAACCAACTTTCCTCCATACAGATGGTTTAATGGTTGGTACTTTATCCTGAGACGTTATCGACCATGTAGGCTTATTGCCTGGCAGCAGATTTAGATGGATTTTGCTTTTGCAGCCACACGGGCACAACATAACAGCAATAGCATGAAAATCTGCTTCTCCGATTATGTAGATGATTTTATCATCCACAAAATCTGGTTCATCATCTACAAGCTCAACTTTGTAACATTTAGTGAATAGCCTTTTGAAATATGCCCTAGCCTTCTTTATAAATGTAAAGATCATGCGACCCTCTCTTCTTCAGAAAATTCAGGCATATCTAATAGCAGAGCTTTATCCCCTCTCCCCAGACACTTGTGTAAGCCTAAAGGAACTCTAAAACTGCTTTCACTTTTGGTTTCATAGAAGTTATTTACCAAACAGAAGACTTGCTCTGCAAAGTCGCCATTGGGTTCATTTCTGTAATCATGAACTCTCGCTAGAAACTCCATAACAGCTAACGACGAAGCGTAGGTATTAACAGGGATAATTGCAGGACTATTTTCAACTACCCCCTTGATATAGCCTTCGTCCAGCCTGTCTTGATATGTCTTAGGCGAACTTCTTTTCAGTGCTTCAGCTTCCAGTGTGGCAGGAAAGACCGATCGTCTGGTGATGTGATCAGATTTCCCAGGCTGAAAGTAAGCCACTTTACCACTGATATTGTTGACTCCCCCTTTGCCGTCGGCATCTAAAGAAATTCCAATATCAACATAAGGCACCAGGTAATAGGTTGAAATCCTATTCAAAAGACATCGGGCTTCAGCAGAATCTACACATCCAAATATAAAATCACAAACAGCTATTTCTTTGACAATTTCGGCATCGAAGATACTTTCAGGAAATGCTGACACGACAGTGCTTAGCCCGATCTCATCCAACGTATCCTTTATGGATGAGACTTTAAATTTCTTAGCGTCCGCATCCGCAGTTTTTGTGTTAGTGATCCTGTTTAGGTTTTTGTGCTCTACAACATCGGGATCGAATAGTTTTAATTCACCTACTCCTAACCTATTTAGCTGTTCAATGACCGGCGCACCGGTGCCAGAGCAACCTATAACAGCAATTTTCATCCGACTAAGTGTGTCACGAGTTTTAGAGCCAAAAACTTGAAGGTTTCTTTCCTCAAAGTCTAAAACTTCGCGACATAATGACAATTCAGCAGGTGTGTGGTGAACTTCATCACCAATGATAGTGACTGAAACAGGCGTAAATACTCCAGACTCAGAAACATGCCTGACGATTAGTTCATTACTAGGTAGCAGGATAGCGGACAAGCTGGGCAAAATATTTTTAGACCAACTATAAATGCTCGGGTATAGCACTCTATCAGATTCATTATCTACGTCAGAAAACTGAGGATACCCTTTAGGATGAGAATGTACTTTAACAACGGCTAAGTTCTCTTTTTCAGCTTCATTGAGTATAGGAACAAGCTCCTGGGTAAACCACTGCACATAATCATGCTCCCTAACTGAACAAGAAGCATAACTAAGAGGAACTACCTTATGAGCTAACAATATCGTCTCTTTGTCACCAACAACGTGACCACAAAGAACAAAAGCTACAGCTTCTTTTCCATCTCCAGGAAACAGATGTTCATTTAATTCGACCATAGCAGAGTCTGTTATCTTAAATTTTATCGACATAGCACACCTCTACTTCAGCAGTTCTTGAGTAAACCAGCTTTGAATGTATGCAACATGAGTCGCTACATTATCTACACCTGGCTGCCAAGGATTTGAAGCGGTTCTATGCCTAGACCAACGCTGCCAACTTTTTCCATCGAAAACATCCTGAGCTAATGCTCGTATTGGCTTATTGTCGGCTCTAGATATAGCGGGATAAAAGTAGGCCATGTCAATTTGCGTAGTTGGATAACTATTTGAAATTTGCATGTTGACATCAACACAGCTCAAATTATATCCGTCAGGCAATGGAAAGCTACGGATCACAACTCTTTTAATACCATTCTCAGTCACACATTCCCAATCTAAGTTAAGTGAATTCAAGAATTCAACATCTTCCTCAGGTAGAGAGAAGTGCTTCCTAGATTGCTGAAGACCTTCTTGATGTTCACATCTCATTGTGTGAAAACGCTCAATACCAGGCTCAGTAAAGTCTACTTTTTCATTTAGTTCAATCTGCCTTCTCTCACCGCCAGCAAACTTTTGATATAAATACCTCGATTCGTCATAGCCAGCAAGAGCAAGAATTTCGCGCCCTGTAAGCCTTGGGCACTCCACCTTATACTTGGTTTTATCGATCTTAATTTTATACTTTTGATGCTTGTCTGGCTGATGATTCCCACAAGCACAATCTTCTAAATCAGGAATATCTGCATCAGAATTAGACTGATTAACAAGAAGGAACTTACTAGATTTACTGATTATCAAGCAATCATCATCACTGAGTAGGTAATCAGGAGCACCTTCAAGTTCCAAATAAAGCACTTTATTCGAAATGTCATCGTGTAACAGCTGCTTTAACGAAGAACCACAAAGCTTAGACTTCGACATTTCGATAATTTCAGAGCCATTTATATTGATTGAATGACTATTAACTAGGTTAGGACATTCAGGTATATTAGAGTTACCAACTGAGAAGACCTCCTCTCCTTGAATCTGAATCAGATCATCTTCAAGTACAGGGACATCCACATCCCCCTTCAGGTCTAGATAGAGTCGTTCACCATCAGAAATACTCGTATGCTTCACTAACTGAGAGCCTCGATATACTCCAGCTTTCAAATTTATTTTTTTACCATTTACATAGATCATATTTGCTACCTTCATATTCAGTACTTAGATACAAACTGCTTGACTGATACTCACGGTAGCTAGATAATTTGGGTGCGAAGCAAGGTATCTAATACCAAAAAATAAAAGGTAAGCGTTATGTTTGCTTTTTATTTCCTCGAGATAATTCTGCTTAACTTAAGCCGGTTAACCCGATACATAAAGCATACCCCCAAAAATCTGCTTGTGTCAACGAGTTTTAAGCAGATTTTTTGATTTTCGTTTGATTAAAGATTTTGGTTGGGGTTATATTTCCACTGTTCTGAGCAATAAAACTTTATATTATCAATAGGTAAGCTAAAAACTATAGGAGAGTTACTAGAACAGAAGGGTTAGATAGATATACTGCAGTATCTGACAAAAGAACCATTGTCGAATTGAGTTTATTGATAAATATAAAAACGCCACACGTTGATGTGTGGCGTAGGCTTAATAAACACTTATTTTATTGGGCAATACACAAATTCCATACCACCAGATGGTGCAATTCGCTCAACTCTAAGTATATAACCATCATTAGCTAACTTTTTAAGCTTTGAGCTAGCATTAGGAGCAGTCAAATTAAATAGCTTTGCTACTTCCGATGTTGTTGTCTCACTTTTAGCTAATATACTAGAGAGAATCTCAGCCATTGCAGAACTGAGCTCCGGCCCTAAGGTTCTAAAACCTTCTTTAAACCAAACCGTAAGAGGTTGTTTTTTTATTAAGGCTGCATAGTGCCAATTATCGATAAAATCTCGATCCTCAATAGAAATGCCTGTTAGAAAGAACCCCTTTTCTCCTCGGAATTGCTTTGCGAGCGCAACAACACTCTCTCTTGGAAAAGACGCATCTGTTCGAGATATACCAGCTAATGAAATTTCAAATAATTTCACATCAGGATAACTTTCGACTGCGTCCAAAAGAGAACGATAAACCATTTTCCCTTCTTGGTTGCCGTGAACATCATCTCTAGCTGTATAGTCTCTAAGTTTAAGTTGTATTATATTCTGGTTCATAACTTTAAGTTAATCAGAACTACTCTGATTTATCAATAAAAAACTGAAAATAAATATGAGTTCCCGGTAGTTTTGGTAAATCAAAATCCTCTTTATCAATAACAAACTTATTGTTTTCGTACTTCAAGCTAACTTGATAATTACTTAGCCTGATCAAAAGGTTGGCGTCATGCTTCTTAATTCCTAATCCGCTAGTAAAAAGACCTAAACCACCACAATCTGATGACTGTACATTTTTCCGGCTTAGTCCTCCTTGAGTGTAAGCTATTGCAAGTAGCTCACCATCACTCATGCTATCGATATCAAAATCATCCCCTAGAGTATTATTCTCTCTAAGTACTGGCCTAAGAGTATTACAGATACCTTCCCCAGCATCCGAAACAACAACCTGAATGTGTGGTTTAGCGGCATTGCTGTATACCTGCATTGCCGCCGCACCTGGAACTGGCGAATTGCTATGCTCAACTATATTTTCACATAGCTCAGAAAAGAGATTAAATGCAGCTCCTTCGTATTCGATAGATGAATGCTTGATAAATGTGTTTGTTAAAACACCTGGAATGGCATTGTCATATTTGTCTATGTCGGCATGAATTTTTGCAAACTCAACTAATTTACTCGAAGTTCCTCGATACATCTTAGCTTTTGACCTCTTAGGCCGACTGGGTAGAACTACTACATTTTCATCCAGCGCATCAAAGAAGCCAGCTCTGTTAAGATAACTTCTAGCCTTAGGGCATCTAGAGAAATCCAAATTAACGCCTTTTCCAGTTATAGATAGCGAATTGATCAAAAAGAGAAGTCTTATACCGGCATCCAGTTTTATTGCACTTTTTTCATGAAAAGAGAAAGTGATGTTTGCGGCGTTACAGTCAAACAAGTTCTCTGAATGTGAGAGAAATCTTTCAAAATTAACCGACGTAATCCATGTATTGGGCAGCTCCAATACTAATGTTCTACTATCAACCAAATGCCAAGCGCTATCTTCATCTTGATAGTAGTTGTCACTCCCATGAAGGTGTCTACTAACCTTAGCTCTATCTAAACCAAGTTTTCTTGCAATAACTCTAGCTTTTTGACCAGGAAATTCGTTTATGTACTGTTCTATTTTTTTTAGCATTCCAAAATCAAAGCCATTGCAGAAAGGGTAATATTTATATGGGGATGATTTAATTAAAAAAAAGGTTCAATGTGAGAAAATAGAAATTTTCAATTCCTACAACCTCTGGAAAACCATTAACTCCTTAGATATCTTCTTTACACAACGGTGACATAAATGGTGACATCAAAATCACCACACCTACAACGCAACCAATAACACGCTGAATATTAACAGGAATAAAACATAAAGCACAAACAGATCCAGAACGTGGAGTAAGCTTTTTGCGTTTAGATAAGTCGCAGTAAAAGACAAGCAGTAAAATATTAGTAGAGCCCAGCAAATGCTGGGCTTTTTGTTGGCTGAAAATCAGTATTACAAGTTCAGATGATAAGTTTGAACATCACTACTTATTTCTATTAATCAATTCAGTTATTCTTAGCTAACTTCAAATAATAAAAGCACTTTTAATGAACCAAACCGGCATATATGAGCAACTGATAACTCAGTTAGTCGAGCAGAAATTAGATAGAAAAGCTTTCTATGTTGGCGAACGTTCATTAGAAAATGGCGAAGCCGCTTCTTGGCTCTCTCGCTTTTTGACAAGAATAATCGAAATAGCGATAGACTCTGTTCCTAATGGTAATGACCGTGTTTTTGAGCAAATAAGTTTAGCCAATAAAGTCATTGAATGGCTTAGTGCTAACATTGGTGATAATGAGCTCATCACCGAAAATCTGATTGATAGCCAAGGTAAGATCCTGACTGCATTGCTCGACAAGCAAAACCCAATATCCTCAGATTTGCCAAAGTATATTGAAGACATAATGCCGCTAACAGGACTCACTCAGAGCGAGTTGTTTTGTGGGAGCAACGCAGGCGTATCTCTTGAAACTGAAATTAAACGCGAAATCCAATCCTCCGATAAAATCTATTGGCTGGTCTCATTCATTAAATGGGCAGGGATCCGAATCTTTAAAAAAGAACTAGAGGAATTTACTCGTAGCGGTAAACAACTAAAGGTTATCACCACCTCCTATATGGGAGCTACAGATGCTAAAGCCATTGAGTTCTTGGCGTCTTTGCCAAATACAGAAGTGAAGCTGAGCTATAACACCAACAGAGAACGCTTACACGCAAAGTCTTATCTATTTATGCGTAATTCCAGCTTTCACACTGGATACATAGGTTCATCCAATCTGTCGCATTCAGCTTTAACCAGTGGCCTAGAGTGGAACTTAAAGATCACCTCGCAAGAGATCCCACATATCATTGAAAAATCTCTCAGTACATTTGAAACCTATTGGGAGTCCCCTGATTTTGAATATTTTGATGGTAATACCCAAAGCAAGCAGCGCTTAGTTAACGCCTTGCAGGAGGCCAGAGGTACCTATGATACATCCAAACAAAACTTTTATTTTGATATCAAACCTCACTCACATCAGCGAGCTATTTTAGACAAACTAAAAGTAGAACGAGAGCTGCACGATAGGTATCGTAACCTTGTTGTTGCAGCGACAGGCACAGGCAAAACGATTATCTCAGCATTTGATTTCGCTGAGTTTTATACAGCAAATCCTGAAGCTAAGTTTTTGTTTTTAGCTCATAGGGAGGAAATTTTAAAACAAGCGAGAAGTGCATATCGCGGCGTTTTAAAAAGTAATCAGTTTGGTGAGTTACTCGTAGGACAAAACAAACCACAAAAGTTCAATCAGTTATTCGCGTCAATCCAAAGCTTAAACAATCAACTTGCGACAATTCAATTAACTGAAGATTACTTTGATTACGTTGTTATCGATGAAGTTCATCACATAGCAGCAAACAGCTATCGAGCTATTCTAAAACACTTTACACCACAAGTTTTACTCGGTTTAACTGCCACACCTGAACGCCATGATGGAGCTGATATTCTAAAAGACTTTTGTAATGTAATTGCGGCAGAAATCAGATTACCAGAAGCGATTAATCAGCGTCATTTATCACCGTTCCAATACTTTGCAGTTAATGATGATACCGATCTGACAAAGATTTCATGGGCAAAAGGCCGTTATGATATCGCCGAGTTAACTAGACTCTACACATACAATGATCAAAGGGTCTTGCGAATACAGCAAAGCTTAGAAGAAATAGTCACTGACATATCGCAGATGCGCGCATTGGCGTTTTGCGTAAGTAAAGATCACGCTAACTTCATGGCGCAAAAGTTCACTTTAAGCAAGATTCCTTGCGGTGTACTCACAAGTGACAATACAAACGAACGTGACATTCAGCTGCAACGTTTAAAATCGAAAGAAATTAACGTTCTGTTTGTGGTTGATATATTCAACGAAGGTGTCGATATTCCAGAGCTAGATACATTGCTATTTTTAAGACCGACAGAAAGCCTGACAATCTTTCTTCAGCAGTTAGGTCGAGGCTTAAGACTGACTAAAGATAAAGAATGCTGCACCGTCATTGACTTCGTTGGAAACTCTCGTCCTGAGTATGACTTTTCGCATAAGTTTAGAGCGCTTATCGGCAAAACCAACCAATCTATTTCAAAAGAGATCAAACAAGGGTTTCCACATTTACCTTTAGGCTGCCGAATAGAACTGCAAGAAAAAACGCAGCAAATGATCTTAAAGAACATATCGCTAGCAACCTTAAACAAAAACAGACTGCTTGGCTTAATTTCAAACTACCCTAACGTGACTGATTTACCTCTCACGCTAGCAAACTTTCTGCATATTTATCCTGACTTGTCATTAGAGGATATCTATAAAGTAAAAGTAGGTAAGTTTGGTGGTTGGCGAGCACTTGTAGAAACAAGCCGCGGTGAAGAAATACAGCAGAACGAACTAGACATTTATGCCGCTTACTATCGTGCAATCAATAATCGATTATTAAGCTGCACTTCTATCTCTTATTTGCGCTTCATCAAAGCATTATGTGGAAACAACTTATCAGTGACCACTCAAGCTGCTGTAGGGTCTTATGCAGAACAACACCATCCAGTTTTCTCGACCATGTGTCATTATGACTTTTGGGACAAAACGGGTAAACAAGCCGGATTTGGTACAATTGAGCAAAGCTTGCTCGCACTAAAACATAGCAAACTACAAGACGAACTTAGTGACGTTATTTCACTGCTTATTGAACGCTTGGCCACGCAAGAATTTAAGATGCCTACCGTAGGCAATATTATGGTGGATAGCTCTCCGTTAAAGATGCATGCACGTTATCCCAAAGAACACATATTGGTCGCGTTTGGTGATAGTACATTTGATAAGAAATCATCCAGTAGAGAAGGTGTGCTTAATATTGCAGGTTCCAATACTGAACTGCTTTTTGTTACCTTAGATAAATGCGAAAAGCAGTTTTCTGCAACGACCATGTACCACGACTACGCAATTAGCCCATCGCTATTTCATTGGCAAACCCAAAACAGCGCTAAGCCAACCTCCGGCAGGGGGCTAGGCTATATAACGCAGAGGGAAAACAACAAGACATTCATCTTATTTGTTAGAGAACAAGCTAAAGATGAATATGGTAAAACTATGGGGTTTGTTAATTTTGGGCCCGTAGACTTTGTTAAGTATGAAGGCTCTCAACCAATGAGCATTACATGGAAGCTAAAACAAGCTATGCCTGCATATATGTGGCATGACACAGCTAAGCTAGCTGTTGGCTGATAGGTTGCTTTGCTAAACACACCACAAGCCTATTCCAACAATAATGCGAGTGGCTCTTTCTCAAAGTAGAAGTGCGCCACTTTCCCCCTAACCAACTCCAATCCGCCCCACCCACTAGCCTGTTTTCTTAAACACTGTTTTTCTAATTTAAAATCACTGCCTTACCCTACACGCTCAATTAATACACACAACTTGAAATATCCTTACAAAACAAGTAGTAACAACATCATGGATTTAGCGATAACCGTCAAGAATTGTGCATTTTTCAGGCCACCGAAACCGCAACAAGTATTTTACTTTTCATTTCGTTGTTTAGCCTAAATCTCGTTGCTACCATCCGCGCACTTTCCATTTGAAGTTATTTGTCATGCCAACTTGCGAGCAGCCAAAAGCTGAAAAGTTAGACCCTGAACACGTAAACTCTACACAGTCACATAATGAAAAGTTACCCTCAAAAATGCTAAAACCTATCTTAGTTCAAGGCGCGATGGACGTTGAAGTCGAGACCCTCGTTGCCGCCCTAGACGATGTACAACAACAAACATTCGGTTCGTGGACATTCTGGCAAGGCCTATTAGATGGCTACCCAGTTGTGGTGTCGCGTACCGAAATTGGTTTGGCTAACGCCGCCGCATCAACCACCCTTGGTATTGCGCACTTCCAGCCAAGAGCTATCATCAATCAGGGTACCTCTGGTGGCCACGATCCTAAGCTTTACCGCTCTGATATCGTCATTGGTGAAACCAGCTTTAACATGGGCGCTTACAAAATCGAGTTCGTGGAAAAAGGCCAAGGCATCCACCCTACTACTTGGCAGAACTTCGATATGCCAATGTACCTGCGTGAAAACGGTGTTGTGGTTGAGCACAATCACTTCAAAGCTGACCCTAAGCTTGTTGAAGTTGCCCTGTCGCAAGCCAGCAGTTACAGCCATGGCAAAGTAGTTGTGGGAAGAATTGGTAGCTGTGATGAATGGAACCGCGAAGTTGACCGCATTAACTGGTTCCACGAAACCATGGGCACTTCAGTTGAAGAGATGGAAACCTCTGCAGCCGCGCAAGTTACCGAAGCTTACAAGCTACCTTTTGTGAGTATTCGCGTACTGTCTAATACCGACCAACATAAGCAAGACTTTGAGCCGCAAACGGCGATTGATTGTCAGGTTTATGTGCTTGATGTCATCAAGGCATTAATTAAAACCTTTTAAAGCCAGTAAAAACGAATGAGTGACGGGAATAACAATGCTATTCCCGCCCGCTTTCGCTCGCTTTAAAAACGCTAATTTGATGTTTTTTTCGCTTTAAGCAGCGCGCTAAGCATCACATTAAACTGTGTTTATAGGTTGTTTTATCCATTGGGGGAGAAAACTCGCTTTCTCCTTTCATCAACTTAGATAGTAATAGACAAATTCAATGCAAATTTTAATCAGTATTGTTGGCATCATCGCCATTCTTGCCGTGGCGTTTTTGGCCTCTGAAAACCGTAAAGCCATTAACTACCGCACTGTGGGTATGGCATTTTTACTGCAGTTAATCATGGGTGCGTTCGTCATCTACTCATCGTTTGGCCAAGCGGTTATTTTTAATATGGCGGAAGCGGTTTCAACCGTGATTGGTTACAGCAACCAAGGTATGTCGTTTATGTTCGGCGGCCTGGTTAGCGACAAAATGTATGAACTATTTGGTGCTGGCGGCTTTGTACTTGCATTTAAAGTACTGCCAATTATTGTGTTTTTCTCGGCCATTTCGGCGGTGCTGTATTACCTAGGCATTATGCAATGGGTAGTGCGTATTGTGGGTGGTGCTCTGCAAAAAATCCTTAATACCAGCAAGGCAGAGTCTATGTCTGCTAGCGCTAACATCTTCTTAGGTGTGACTGAAGCGCCGCTGTTAATTAAGCCTTATATGCCAAAAATGACCCGTGCAGAATTGTTTGCGGTAATGTGTGGTGGTTTAGCGTCAATTGCCGGCACTATGCTAGCGGGTTACGCTCAGCTCGGCATTAAGATGGAGTACCTGTTAGCTGCCTCGTTTATGGCGGCGCCGGGTGGTCTACTGTTCGCTAAACTGTTGATCCCACAAACTGAAAAAGTAGAGGATGAAAGCTTAGCAGTTGTTGAAGAAAATCCACCAGCTAACATTATTGATGCGGCAACAACCGGTACCATGAACGGTTTATCACTCGCCATGGCTGTAGGCGCTATGCTGTTTGCCTTTGTCAGCTTAGTGGCATTAATGAACGGTATGTTAGGTGGCATTGGTAACTGGTTTGGTTTTGACGGCCTAAGCCTACAACTGATTTTAGGTTATCTGTTTGCGCCTATTGCTTGGTTAATGGGTGTGGCGTGGGATGAAGCGCTACTTGCAGGTTCGTTCATCGGCCAAAAGATTGTCATCAACGAGTTCTTTGCTTATATCAATCTAGCACCTTATCTAACTGGTGACATGATTGTTGAATCTACTGGCTTGCCGATGTCTGAGCGCACCCAAGTGATTTTATCATTCGCACTGTGTGGCTTTGCTAACTTAGGTACGGTAGCAATTGCGATTGCCGGTATTGGTGGTTTGGTGCCTGAGCGTCGCTCTGAAATTGCATCACTTGGCTTAAAAGCACTGTTCGCTGGTATCTTGTCTAACCTAATGGCGGCAACGATTGCGGGCTTGTTTATGAGCTTTGTTTAATCCGCTCATAACATACGCTAACTAAAAAACAGGCCCATTTGGCAATTCGCCAAATGGGCCTGTTTGTTTTTGTAGCGCTTAACTTTAGCGATAAGCCAGCTCAAAGATGGCTAATATTCTATGTTAATTGGTTTGCACTGCAGCGCTGCGGAACATTGGGGTAATATTATCCCTTGCTTGCTCTGCTGCCACCTCAGCATTACCAGCGCAAATTGCTTGCACCAGTGCTTGATGACTAGAGGCGCTATCAGATAAGTCATAATCTTGGTGAGTTAACGCAATATAAGCCTGCAATGGGTAAAGAATTTGCTTATATTGGTTGAGCATGCGCGCACTGCCGCAGATCTCAACTATCAGCAGATGTAACTGCCAGTCCATCTCACTAATACGGCGGGTGTCGTCACTGTGCTGCAAACACAGCAGTTGGTACTCTTGAAAAAAGTCAGCTAAACGGCGCTTATCATCACTACTGGCCCACTTAGCGGCCATAGCTGCGGCCTCACCTTCTAGTGCTAAACGCATGTGGTATAGCTCCCACAAGTCTTGCTGGTTTATCTCCACCACTTGCCAGCCAGAATAAGGCTTTTGGATGACTAAGCCTTCATTCACCAGCGAGTTTAACGCCATGCGTACCGTGCTGCGTGATAACTCTAATTGCTTGGCTAACGTGCTTTCCACCAGCTTTTCACCTAGCTTGATATGGCCTTCTAATATATGCGTACGCAAATAACGGATGGCTTGCGACTCCAAACTTTCTTTGATGATTTTCATATCGTTTACTGATGGCTTCAATAGTGAGTAGGTATAATGTTAAGTAGCTGAACCAGCGAAATAAAGCACGCAAACTTTACTCTAGCATGGCTTCATGAACAAACTGGATAAAGCTATGGGCTTGTGGTGACAGCGGCTTATTTTTACGGGTTAAAATATAATAAGCCCGTTGATGGCGCACTTTTAGCTCTGGAAACGGCATAACCAAACGACCATCGGCCAGCTCTTCTTGGATCTGCTGATAGGCACACACAGCCACACCTAAACCACTCATGGCGAGCGACATCACCACTTGGCTTTCACTAGCGTAATGACACTTTTGTAGCTCTAACTTTGCCACTGGATAATAATTTAACCAATAGCGCCAGTCGAAGTTGTCTCGGTCATGAATAATACTGGCATCGGCTAAGTCTGCAGGCTTAGTGAGCGGTTTACGCTTTAGGTACTCTGGTGAACACACTGGTACGTAATCTAGGCTACACAAAAACTGCGAGTCAAATCCTTCCCATTCACCATCGCCCCACTTAATGGCCAGCTCGGTTTGCGGTAAAAAGTCAAAGTGATTAGTGGTCAGCATCTGGCCAACCAATAACTTAGGGTACTTGGCTAAAAACTTAGGCAGTAATTTACTGATCACCTGACGGCTAAACACAGGCTCCATTTCAATATGCAAGGTGTAGTGCTCTGCATCATTGTGGAAACCGTCAACCACGCCCATCAGTTCTTGGATCGGCTGATTGATCTGCAACAATAGTCGCTTACCATCTTCAGTTAATTGAATTTGCCTGCCGCCACGGTAAAACAGCTTAGTGCGTAGCACAGCTTCAAGCTTAGCCACTTGCTGGCTAATGGCTGATTGAGTCAAACACAGCTCTCGGCTTGCCTCGGTAAAGCTTTGCTTGTCTGCCACCGCTTTGAATGCCATAAACCAAGATAACTGCGGTAAGCGGGCACCTGTTGAACTAACTTGAGTTGTATTCATAACATCCTGCGATGGTAAGCCCTTAAACCTATATTAAGGATAAGGGCGATGCTTAACTAGCTACTAGTGCGTAGCGGCTAGAGGTTGAAAAAGCTTAACAGCCTGGCTTAAAACGTAATACCGTTTCTAAGCGCTGATCTTTTTGGTACAAGCTACAATAGCTATAACCAACCTCTTCAATATTGGTCTGTTGCCCTTGAGCAACACAACCAACTTTAGCGACGATGCGCTCAGCCACACTTTCTACACCTTCTTCGGCGCGCATGATACCAGAAGCGTCAATATCTATATCTTCATTTAGTAAATATTGGTTACCGCTCACACGGATCACTGGCACGATTGGGTTATTGAAGCCTGCGCCACCGGTTGTCCATAAAATCAGATGCGCGCCCAAAGCAGCAAAGTGCATACCTGCGCTACCACATAGGTGAGTCGCTTCCGACAGATAGAAACCCGCCGTGGTTGGTTTTTCGTGGACGAGGTGATTTATCTGCAGCACACCTTGGATTGGACGAGTCCCGGTTTTGCTCAATGCACCAAACGACTTCTCTTCTAATGTGGTTAAACCGCCAACACTGTTACCAATACTCATGGTTTCCACTTCAGCGCCATCGACATGCCAGCGGGCTTCTTCTTCATGAATTAAGCGTTCTAGTTTATCGGCCACCTCAGGTGTTACCGCACGCTGACGTAAAATCGCTTCGCAGCCCACCAGCTCAATCAACTCACCGGCAATGGCGGTAGCGCCTAAATCCACTAGCGTATCGACCGCGCGGCCAACACTTGGGTTAGAGGCGATACCAGAGCTAGTATCTGAGCCGCCACATTTAACCCCAACCACTAGCTTAGAGATTGGCGTTTCCACACGTGGTGCGGCATTGGCAGCTTGCTGCAGTTCTTGCGCTATTGCTTTACCTTGGTTAATGGTCGCTCGCGTGCCTTGCTGCTTCATACACACTAATGAAAATGCTGGGCGACCTGTTGCACGGATAGATGCTGCAACGATTTCTGGATCGATACTGCCACAGCCCATAGCGAGCACCAACACACCCGCCACATTAGGGTTGTTACCCGTGTGGATCATGGTGTTGATCATCTCTTCGTTGCCGCCATACATACAAGTGTTGTAATTGGTGACCACAATGCCGTTATCGATACTGTCGGCAATGGCGCGAGCAATGCCGTCACAACATTCATCCACAGCCATAATCAATACGTGATTACGGATACCTACGCTGCCGTCGGCGCGACCAAATCCCATAAAAGTGTTCATCATGCTTGCTCAATGCCCATCTGTTTAATAATTTCTTCAATAATGTTGTCGGGAATATCGAGTCGTTGACTACGCACATTTTGCACATGAGCCAATTCACCGCGCGGAATTGCCTTAATGGCGATGCCAACGGGGTAAGCCGCTTTAGTAATAAGCTGCTGCTCGGCGATATCTGTTAACGCCACTTTATTACCAAAAGTAATAGCTTGCAGGCAGGTCACCATATCAATGACTTGGTTATTGCTTGAGATAATTTCTATCTCATCGCCTTTAACGGCATCGACAAGTAGGGTTGCTACGTTGTCGTTAGGGTCGAGCTGAATAGCTTTTTTCATACTTAATTAGAGCGGGATTGTCAGACAATCCTACAATTTAATTGTTTTTTGCTATTTTTCAATCCATAAATTGCCATCTTGCGCGCTCAAATAGAGGCGGTTTATATGAAATGTGATGCAACATCCACTTTGAGCGCTATCTCTTTTGCTAATAACAAAAGTTAATGACTGCGCTCATGCGTCGATATTAGCCCTCTGCTTTCGGCCGCTTTCAGAGTTTCTGCCACTAAATAGGCAAAGCTAGCCACACAAGTAACTAGCAAACAAAACAAGTCAGTAACAGCACTAACACGAACCTTAACTTGGCCTATAAAAAAGCCACATTTTGGATATTGATTCAGCAATCACAGTGGCAAAAGCCACCATGTGACCTGGCTCTTACTATTACATTTGGTAATAGCTAAATAAGCTTTTATTGTTGTCACTGCGCGCCAACCTCGCTCAAAATCCGCCCGAATTAAATTCCCTGTGTGGTTTACCCAATAATACGTGAGCCGCACTTCTACCTTTGTAAGGATGTAGTCGTGACAGATATAACAGCGGCACCGGCAGCAGAACCAACTGCGCCCCAGCAATCCCCAGCTCAAAACAATAAAGGGCAAAATGAAAAAGTTCAAAACGACAAACTGCTGATCTCGGTCAGTTTGGCCGTTGTATTTGCTGTTGTATTGATGTTGGTGTTTAACCCTGATCAAGTACAAGCTGCAGGCAAAACAGCCTTTGCTGCACTAACCAATACCTTTGGTTCATTCATCCAGCTATTTGCTTTTGCTTCTGTATGTACCATGTTGTACATAGCTGCAAGCCGTTACGGCACTATCAAACTTGGTGCTGGCGCACCTGAATACAGCAACATGAGCTGGTTGTTCATGTTTATCTGTGCTGGTCTAGGTTCAGCGACCATGTACTGGGCGTTTATGGAATGGGCTTACTACTACAATGGTATTGGTCTAAACATCGAAGCACAAAGTAACGAAGCGCTACGCACTAGCTTGTCGTACGTGATGTTCCACTGGGGCATTACACCTTGGGCTATCTATGGTTTGGCGTCTATCGCAATGGCGTACCACTTCCATGTTAACCGTGCTAAAGGTCTTAACCTATCCTCGTTAATGGTGTCTATCCTTGGCATGAAAGAAGGCAGCGCTGCTAGCCGTGTTTTAGGTCGCACGTTAGATCTTATCTTCTTATTCGCAACGTTTGGCGGTCTTATCTTAACCACAACTGTTACCGTCAACACGGTATCGACTGGTTTTGCTGAGCTGTTTGGCATGGAAAATACCTTCGCGATGAAGACCATCCTGCTAGCACTGATCACCCTAACCTTTACCCTAAGCTCTTACATTGGTATTGCTGAAGGTCTACAAAAGATTGCTCACGCTGCTTGCGGTATGTGTTTTGTGTTTGCAGTGGTTGTACTGGTACTAGGCGATACAGGCTTTATCGTTGACTTCTTCGTTAACTCTCTAGGTCTAACCTTGAGTAACTTCGTTGAAATGAGCCTATTCACCGACGCGACTAATGGCGGCACCTTCAACAAAGACTGGACTGTGTTTTACTGGTTGTACTGGTTCACTTACACACCAGCAGTAGCGATTTTTGTTACTCGTATCTCTAAGGGTCGTACGATTCGCCAAGTGGTATTAGGTCTGATTGCCGGTGGTTGTGCAGGTTGTTGGTTCTTCTTCGGTGCCCTAACAGGTTACTCAGTTGACGCTATGGTTGATGGTGTAGTGAACGCTCCAGCATTGTTAAACACTGCAACTGGTGACATAGCTGTCGCTCAGCTAATTGCTAACCTGCCATTTGGTACCATCTTGTCAGTATTTTACTTCGTACTGATGATGTTGTTCCTTGCTTCTCACTTAGATGCAACTGCGTTCACCGTAGCGGCAGTAAGTACTAAGAACCTAAAGCAAGGTCAAGATCCAAGCCGTGAACTACGTGTGTTCTGGTGTGTAATGCTAAGCCTACTTCCGCTAGCTATGCTATATATCAATGCGTCTTTAGACACCTTGAAAACAGCGGTAACTCTAACTGCAGCACCATTTGTTATCGTACTAATGCTATGTATGTTCGGCTTAAAGAAATTCCTGTCAAACCACAAGTTTGACGACGTGTCTGAGAAATAAATCATGTTGAAAATTACCGATATTGAAGTGATCCACCTACGCGTTCCAGCAATGGATGCCGATTGTGAGTGGGGCGAAGATGCCGTCATCGTTAAGGTGCACACTGATAAAGGTATTGTGGGTGTTGGCGAAGCCGACTCTAGCCCGCTAGCGGTTCAAGCTTGTATCGAAGCGCCACAAACTAACTTTTACTGCAATGGCCTAAAGCGTCTGTTGATTGGTGAAAACGCGCTGGAAATTGAGCGCCTGTGGAACAAGATGTACTGGGGTTCTAACTACATGGGTCGTCGCGGTGCTGGCATTCACGCCATTAGCGCCATCGACATCGCTCTGTGGGATATCGCAGGTCAGTTCTACGGCGTGCCTGTACACACGTTACTAGGCGGTAAGTACCGTGAAAAGATCCGTTGTTACGGTACCTTCATTCCGGCAGATAAGCCTGAAGATAACGTGGCGATTGTACAAGGCTTAAAAGACCAAGGTTTTACTAGCATTAAGTTTGGCGGCGGCGTGATGGGCGATGATCCTGATACTGACTACGCCATTGTTAAAGCGGTACGTGAAGCGGCAGGTCCAGAGATGGAAGTGCAGATCGACCTAGCCTCTAAATGGCACACTTGCGGTCATTCAGCCATGATGGCAAAACGTCTAGAAGCGTTTAACCTCAACTGGATTGAAGAGCCGGTATTGGCAGACAGCTTGATCAGCTATGAAAAGCTATCACGCCAAGTATCGCAAAAGATCGCTGGCGGTGAATCTTTAACAACTCGTTACGAGTTCCAAGAGTTCATCACTAAGTCGAATGCCGATATTGTGCAGCCAGACATCACCCGTTGTGGTGGTATTTCTGAAATGAAGAAGATCTACGATATCGCGCAAATGAACGGGACTCAGCTGATCCCACACGGTTTCAGCACAGGTATTTTGTTGCATGCGTCAGTGCACTTCTTAGCAGCTTGTGAACACGGCACGCTAATGGAGTTCTCACAAAGCAGCAGCCCACTGTTCACTAGCTTAGTGAAAAACCAACTGCAGTTCGACAACGGCTATGTAGCTGTATGTGACAAACCTGGTTTAGGCATCGAGCTAGACGAAGACTTGATTGCAAAGTACCGTGTAAACTAGCACCGTGTAAATTAGTATCGCGTTAACTAGCATAGAGTGAATCAGTCCGCTTCAACTAAAAGCGACTGATTTACCCGCTAAACAACAATGCCAGTAAGCTAAGCTTACTGGCTTTTTTTATGTCTGCTTTTCAAGCTTGTCGCCGGTTTATAGCAATGTATAAATCCAGTACGCCTCCCCCTAACCCTACTATCTAAATAGTCTGAAAAAATGAACCATGAGTGCTTTTAAATTAACAGCACTCATGGTTCCAAGCACCTTTACTCAAGGTGTATGCAGGTATTGATTGCAAACAAAACAAGTAGACCATACGAACCAAGGTAGACAACTGTCAACTCAAGAGGAAATCCAAGCTCCGCAAACACAAGCTTGATCACAACAAGACCACAAAGCCAACAAGCATCACACCAAAGCCCTAAAAACCGAGTTTATCAGTTAACAAAACAGCAGATCACCGTCACAGCGCAGCATTTTTTTTGAACAACCTCAAAATAACACACCGCAATATACACCTGTTTATTTTGATGTGACATTCATCACCGAAAATGTAGACACCTGTCTCTACAATTATCTCAAACTAGGTACTAAGACATAAAAACCATTTACTTTCGAAATAATAAGTGTGGGATAGATGATGAATATCTTAATTAAAACCGGGGTGTTACTAGGCTTAATGCTAACAACCGCACTGACTGTGCATAGTGTACAAGCTAAGGAGAACACTACTCCTTTAGAGCAGCAACTGGTTAATAAATTCACCGAGGCTAACTACTCTAAAAAAGGTGCTGACACCTGTCTTATGTGTCACAAGAAGTCTCAATCCGTTATGGCAATTTTCAATACGCCACACGGTGATACCAATAAAGGCCCTATGGCTGGTCTTCAGTGTGAAGCCTGCCATGGCCCACAAGGTAAGCACAAAGGCAAAAACGAGCCCATGCTCACTTTTGGTGATGAGTTATCCGTTGAAGGTCGCAATAGCGTTTGTGAATCATGCCATAGCCAAGAGCACACACCATTCCATGACCAAGCCTGCACTGATTGCCACAACATTCATCAGGCACAGTTAGCAGTTGAGCAACCTCAGGCTCAGTGTGCAAATTGCCATATGCAGCAAGAGTCTGCTCAGTTTAAGCGCTCAACTCACTTAGACAACCTCGTTTGCAGCGATTGCCACAATCCACATGAAGAAGCGCCTCTAGCAGTAAATGACACCTGTTATAGCTGCCATGCAGAAAAACGAGGCCCCGCCCTGTGGGAACACTCTCCCGTTGTTGAGGATTGCACCCTCTGCCATAACCCACACGGCTCAGTTAACGACAACTTACTTAACAGCCGTGCACCGCAGCTATGCCAGAGCTGTCATAACCAAGCTGGTCACCCAGGTGACGTACACAGCAGCTTAGATGGTTTCACTCAGGGTCAATCCTGCATGAATTGCCACAGCAAAATTCATGGTTCAAACCACCCTTCTGGCCACTTGTTTGAGAAATAGGAACTGATGATGAAAGCTAAACTTACGTTAGTGGCGCTCGCTGTTCTCTCAGCCAACGCCAGTGCAGCTAACTTTGCTGTACCGCAAGATATTGAAACAGACTACGCCTGCAAGCGTTGTGTTGCACCAGAGCAACACAACACGGTTGGCGTGATGACTGAGCAAAGCACTCACTTAGATAATCAATATGGTGTCAGTGCCGATATCCAAAGCCAGCACTACAGCGTCGATGCTAACAATGCGGGGGCTGACAACGGCCGTCTAAAAGCAGCGGCTTACTACGGCAACTTTGCCTTGGAGCTGGCCTATGTTGACCGTTGGAACTTAGATGACAACGATATTGGTGCTGAACGCAAACAGTTAATCGCTGGCGCCCAATACCAAAACCAGTTGCTCACCGCCTTTGTAAAAGCGAGCAGCGAGGACAAACAGGGCCAGCGCATTAGCTCTGTGGTTGATCCTAAGCCAACCAATTACTTAGAGACCATCGACCATACGACTCAAGTGATGAATGCGGGTGTGCAGCTGCACGGTGATTTCTGGAATCTAGGCGTTGCCGCCTTTAACTCAGACTTTACCGATAATGCTGGTATCGATGCCGATAACCGTGCACAACAAGCTAGCGTAAAAGGCAGCCTTAACTTCGGCACTACCCGCCTCAGCATGAGCGCAGCCTCTGGCAAGATGATTCAGGACGAGGCGATTGAGCAAGAAAACTCATTAGTACCTATCTTAAACTTCGACGGTGAAGTGGAAACCCTCGACTATAACGCTCGCATCAGCTCTCGCTTTGCAGGCATTAAGCTAGCAGGTTTCTACAGCTACAGTGACCGCGATAATGTCAGCGGCTCTTATGAATTTTTTGAAGCGATTAACACCCCAATCGATACCAGCAAGACTCGTTACGGCGTCGATGCTAGCTACCGTTTAGGCAATGCTAAGTTTAGCGCCGGTTTCGAGCAAAATGACCGTACTCGCTCAGACAGTGACCGTGAAGAGACCCAAGAGAGTGAACTATTTGCTCGTATCGACTACCGCTTAGGCGCGCTTAACTCTCACGTTAAGCTCAGCAGCGGCGAACGCAATGGCTCAGATTACCGCATTGGCGAGGATATTTTTGAAAAATACTACTTAGCCGATCGCGACCGCCTCAGCACTGAGTTTGGCGTCGGCTATAGCCACAACAACTATGGCGCCAACCTCAAAGTGACCTTAGCCAGTGACGAATACAGTAACAGTTCGGCACTAAAAGAGTCTGACGAAGTCTCGCTCAATATCGATGGCTTCTATCGATTCACAGAGCAGTTAGTGTTGAATGCTTACGCAGGTATTCAAACTATCGATAGCCTAGAACTGCATAACACCGAGATTGCAGATGAATTTAGCTACTTTGGTTTTGGCCTAGAGCAATACCAAATTAACGACGATATCTCAATCGGCAGCTCTTACACCTTCTCGTTTTCTGGCAGTGATACTTCGGTCGATAGCACCGAAATGGGTGATTACTACCAGTACCAACACCTTGCTGAAGTCCATATGGATTACCGCATCAATGCGCGTTTCTCGACTCGCTTGGCTTACACCTACGAACGCCACTACGACACGAATTACGCCAACCAACCGATTGAAGCCATCAACTCTATTGCTGACCTCAATCAAAATTACACCGACCACAAGATCGGTGCATTTTTCACAATAAAGCTTTGAGGTAATCATTATGGAACGTCGTACGTTTCTTAAATTCACCGCAGCTGCAACTGCGGTAGCCACTGTTACCGGCTGTGACAGCAGCAGTGCTAGCGATCCTCTGCTGCCCCCTAATGATCCCGTGCTGCCTCCCGCTGGAGAAGGTACAACATGGGGAACATGCGCCAGCAACTGCTGGCAAGCATGTCCTTTAAAGGTGCACAGTAAAGATGGCGTGATCACACGCATCGAAACCGAAGGCAAAAGAACTGATGATTGGAACAGCTTCGATCATGAGATCCGTCCTTGTCCGCGCGGACGCTCTATGCGTCAGAAAGTCTACAACCATGATCGCCTCAAGTATCCAATGAAACGTGTAGGACGCCGTGGCTCTGATGAGTTCGTTCGCATCAGCTGGGAAGAGGCCGTAACCAGTGTTGCCGAGGCGCTACAAAAGACTTACGCACAATATGGTAAAAATGCCATCTTCATGCCGCTTGGTGGTGGCTCTCACGACCTAAACACAGGCGTAACCCAATCGAGTGTACGTCTGCTGAATATAGCGGGTGGATGCCTGTTCTTCCATAACGATTACTCGGCATCACAGTATCGTGAAGGGTCTGCAGGCATGTATGGCTACCTTGCCTCTAACGCTGGCGATACCGTTGGCTTTTGGAATACTGGCTCTAGCTTGCGCAGCCTAGAAAGCAGCGATCTGATGGTCTGTTTTGGCTATAACCCTATGGAGGCTCGCCTTGGCGGCGCAGGCTCTGGTTATGAGTATCTAAATGTTAAGCAGAAAAACAACTTCAAGACCTACTATATCGATCCAAGATTCACCGATACAGCAGTAACAGCGACTGACGAGTGGGTACCTATCCGCCCCGGTACTGATGCAGCATTGTGTGAGGCAATCGCAAACGTACTAATAGAAGATGGATACGCTGATATCCCCTTCCTTGAGACGTACACCTATGGCCACGATAAGTACGTGGAATACATCACTGGTATCACCGATGGCATTGCTAAAACGCCCGAACGCGCCGAAGCCATCTGTGGTATTCCGGCAGAGAAGATCCGTGAAATAGCACAGGCGATTGGTACGGCTGCAGCACCATTTGTCACCCAAGGTTTTGGTCCTCAACGCCAGGGTAACGGCGAGAATAATGCGCGCGCAGTGATGATGTTGCCACTGCTGGTCGGTAAGATCTCCGGCGCTGGCATGAACCACGGCGGTACGCCAGGCAATGGTGGCTTGTCTCATTACGCCATGATGCCAGCAGATACGCTGAAAGATCTGATGAACATGAAAATCATGGACGTGACGATTCCTGCAGCATCGCACCTCGATGCCATCGAGTTTGGTACTCAGATGAAGCCAAGCACCCATGACGTTCGCTACTCAGATCCTGAACTTATGGCAGCCGATAAGCCACTAGATACTAACGTGCGCTTCTTGTGGTTAGCATCTTCTAATATGCTGGCAAACCAGAACGGCGATATTAACCGAGCCGACCGTCTACTTAACGACGAAAGCTTAGTCGATTACGTGGTTGTGGTTGAACAGCATATGACTGCATCGGCTAAGTACGCCGATATCATCCTGCCAGAAGTCAGCTGGCTTGAGATGTACGATGTCATCCAAAGCTACAACAAGATGGATTGTGGCTCTTTAATGTATGCATACGGCATCACACCTTCAATCGAGCCGATGTTTGAATGCAAACCGGCCTACGATATCTGTCATATGATCGCCGATAAACTCGGTATAGGCAGTAAGTTCACCAATGGCGGCATGACCTATTTAGATCAAGTACGCAAAGTTTACTCGGAATTTAAGAAGAGTAACCCTTGGATCCAAGGCGACACCTTTGAGGAGTTTGTCAGTTTCGGCCCACAGCGCCAACAAGCGCCTGAACACCCAAACGTGGGGAAAATTCGTGACTTCATCAGCGACCCGGCGACCAACCCACTAGGTACACCCAGCGGCAAGGTCGAGATCTACTCGCAATATTTTGAGAGTAAACAATCCCAAGCCGAAGGCAGCGACGAGATCAATCCACTCCCCGTGTACTTTGCCTGTGATGAGTCATACGAAGATGCAACCGCTTCTGAGTATCCACTGCAGTGCATTAACTATCACGGTAAACACAGTGCCCACAGTATTCATGCCAGTACCCCATGGCTCAATGAGGTTCTAGAGCATCACCTATGGCTAAACCCCGTAGACGCAGGCTCCATTGGCGTTCTCAACGGTCAAAAGGTCATCGTTGAGAGCCGCAGAGGCAAGCTTGAAATCACCGTCCGCGTGACCCCTCGCATTGTGCCTGGCGTAGTGGCAATGCCTCAGGGGCAGTGGCGCCGAATGAAGGGTGATATCGATGTGGGTGGCTGTGCAAATACCTTAACCGATAGTAAGCCAAGCCCGGTTGCTAAATCATTCCGTTCTAATACTAACCGAGTCAAAGTCTACTCGGCATAGGAGCAAAATATGCAATTAGGATTCTATGTTGATACAGCAATCTGCTCAGGCTGCAAGGCCTGTATGGTTTCCTGTAAAGATAAGAATGACCTGAATGTAGGACGTAACTTTCGCCGCGTATATGAGTATGCAGGCGGAAGCTGCACCGACAATGGTAATGGCGTGTTCTCCCAATCCGTCTTTGCCTACTACACGTCAATATCGTGTAACCACTGTGATACTCCGGCTTGTACTAAAGCTTGCCCGACGGGTGCCATGCATAAGCGCATCGAAGACGGCTTGGTGTTAGTGCATGACGACATCTGTATCGGCTGCTCATCTTGCGCTCAGGCCTGCCCTTATGATGCACCGCAGCTTGATACAGAGCGAGGCAAGATGACCAAATGTGACGGCTGTATCGACCGTCTCAACGCTGGTAAGCGACCCATGTGTGTCGATAGCTGCATCCATCGTGCACTGGACTTTGGTCCCATCGATGATTTGCGCGCCAAATACGGTGAAACGGCCGAAATAGCCCCGCTACCGGCAGCAAGCATTACCAAACCAAACCTAATTATTAGAGTTCATCCAGACGGCCAACCTGTAGGTTCAGGTGCCGGTTCTGTAGTAAATCCAAACGAGGTATAACATGAATACTAAACTTTCTCTTGTCGCTATCCTGCTTGCAGGTGCTATGGTTACTGGCTGTTCTGATGACGACTCAGAAACAATATATGTCTGCGAAAACGGCTCTGAGGTCTCAAGCCCTGATGAATGCCCAGTAACAGAGCCGGGCGATCCGACAGATCCAACCGACCCAGCTGATCCACCAGCAGTAGATGGCCCATTTGTACATGCAGGTCGCACTATTGTAGACGGTGCATTCTACAGCGCCACCAGCCCGACTAACGAGTACGACCCTCTGCGTGACTGGGAAAATACTATGCCTGCGGGATACAAAGAGATGCGTAACGCTTCTTACCCATGGGGCACGACTGTCTATGACAGCGCTGAAAATGGTGAAGAGTTATGGATGGGCACCATCTCTAACGGTTGGTGTGTGTGGCCATACCAAAATATCGCAATGCCAATTGAGCTGACCACTTTTGAAAGTGAGACGACTGGTTGCTCAGTACCGGGTACGACTGGCACACCATCACAGATCTTCATCTACAACTTCCGCACTGGCGAAAAAGAGGTAATTCATGAGAGCATGCTGACATCTGGCGGCCCTCAGTTCACCGAAGCATTCAAGCCAATCAATAATACCTATGGTTTCCGTGCCGCAGGTACTGTTGGCGACCTAGTATTTGTTGCCGGACATTGGAAGACGACTAGCGATCAGGGGCGTCTACGTCTATTCGTATTCAATGCTAAGGAGCGCTCATTCATCGGCTACCGTGATATTGTCGGTGACACTACGCGTCGCTTCCGCACCTTAGAGCATCCTGACGGCACGACTGGCTTTTACACTCTTGTTGGTGCTGAGACGGGGATGACTCAAGCGGGTGACGGTCCAACTCAACTACTTCGCTGGGTAGGTACACAAGATGATCCGTTTGCCGGTGGTAATATCGAAGGTACAGACCCACTCACTACCACAGGCTGGAGTAAGGTCTCGACTCAACTTGATAATGAAGAGACAGCCGATGGCGTCCAGTACGGTATGGTTGGTGACTGGCGTCAATTCACCCACAGCGATGGTACTGAGCGTCTGATCATGTCGGCTTCTGCGCATCCTTTTGTCTACAAAGAGGGTGTACGTAACGATAAGTACAAAGAGTCTGTCATTCTAATCTCTGATCCTATCCCTACAGCAGGTTACACGGTAGAGAACCAATTAACATTCCGCGAAGTCTTCGGTATGGATCAATACGACCCAGATACTAAAGGTCGCTGGGGTGCCAAATGGGGAACCAGTGCGATAAACGATGGCTACATGTACTTCGGTACTTACCATCAAGGCACTGATGCGGCTTATAAGCACTTTGCTAAGGCCGATCCGGAGCTATTTACCGAGTTAACAGGTCTTGATCCACATGATTACTCAGTCATTGATGCCAATAAAGAGATCAATCACAAAGAGTTTATGATCAACGAATGGCGCGCGACTTCGATCTTCCGTATTAATCTTAACAATATCGATGCGGTAAGCGATGGTGACACCTCTAAGGTAGAGCTGCTATACGGTTACGAGACCATGCAGGTTAACGATGGTAACGGCTGGAAAGCGACACCAAACTTGCTCGGTAAGAAGCCTACCCATGGCGAGGCTGGCATGGGCAACCCGGGGAACGTTTACTCTTGGACCTCGATAGCCAAAGACGGCAAGTTATTCTGGGGCTTCTTCGATGCATTCTCAGGTCTTCATGATCTACTGTTCAATGCCTATGCAGGTGAGTACATGTTATTCGACGGTATCGTATTCCAGAACCGTGAGTGGAAGAACCAAATGGCTAACAACCCAGCCATGTGGATGTACGATTACACAAAAAATGAGATGGAAGCGAACGGTCTAGCCGATGAGTTTATTCCAGGTGGCGATCTAGCAATCATCGAAGCTGACGGTAAAGCACGTAAGCTAACCACTAACGGTTTCGGTAACCAGTGCTCTAACGGTGTCCGTAACGTCGTCGATATCGACGATAAGCTGTACTTTGGTACATCAACTTGGTGTAACGTGGGCCCTACTTCTGGTCTTGAGTTCTACCAATACGAGCCTAGCTTAGATAAGTAGATATCTCTTCAAGGCGGCCACTTGGCCGCCTTTTATCCTGGAGTAAATATGAATAACGCATTAGCTGAAATAACCCCAATCTTAGCGGCCAACATGTATCATGATCCTAGCGATAAGATGCTGGAGATGTATCAAGAACATGACTTCAACCTGTGCTATCCATTACTGACTGAAAGTAAAACCCGTAGCGAAGGTGTTGCACTTATAAGCAACTACATGAAGCAATATAGCAGTGAGCAGTTACCTGAACTACGACTCGATTTTAATCAGCTTTTTATCGGCCCTGGGAAAATGAAGGTGCCATTATGGGGCTCATACTACTTGAGTGAAGATAACCTGCTGTGTGGGCCGAGTACGCAAAAACTACAACAACTTATCGATAGCTTAGGCATAAAAATCAATACCGTAGACGGTGATAACCAACCTATCGACCACTTATCACTGGTTCTACAACTAGTGGAATATACCATTAAACAAAACAAGACTTTTGAGTTGCAAGCCGTCGTTGCTGAGCACTTAGCACCATGGGCATATCGAGTGGCAGAGCTAACGATTGAGCACGCTAAAACTAACTTCTACTTAGGGTGGGGATTATTACTTAAAGATTACCTAGATGTATTAGTTGAGTCTAATGGCGTCATAGTGCAAGAGCGTACGCTATGGGGGTAATCGGTTCCTTAAAGCTACAATATAAAATTGCCAAGGTTGCCAGTTGGATTGAGACCTACATAAACGCTTCTCTTGATATACACCCAAGAGTATTTGCTCAAGTATCTAGCGAAACCGTAAGCAATTACATCGCCTCATCTGCTCGAGACTATATCGATGAGGCCTATCGTGCGGATGTCGAAATCGAGCCTTTTATCCATGTCTGCATGGGCAGCGCGATGTGCACCTTAAACAGTGAAAGAAACGATGTACAAAACATTGTGGTTTATGTTGTTAAGCAAGCTAGTGCAAGGTGCCCTTTGCTGCAGCCACTGATTGAATCAATCCCGCAAAGTAAAAGTACCAGCATGATATGACAACATAGCGCCTAACCAGGACGGCTCTGTGTAATGAAGCAAAACAGGCCGCCCACTCAGGGCAAGGCCTACTACCTAACAGGCAATCATGCCCTCTTTCTTATGTCGACCAATGCCAATTAAGACTTTCTCATAATCAACATTTGCGTGTTCCTCACACCAATTCAATGCCTCTGTCGATTTCAACAAATTCTCAAATACTTTTCTTAAAGGATAATGAATATGCTTACCAACGGTCATCACACTTTGAGGGATGACAATGCATCCCCTTTGATAAGGGAAGGTCAATGCCATCACCTCCTCTAACTGCTCTTGCGCAACGCCCATTTGCCCCAGTTTAAAGGGAGCTAGCCAGAACTCGAGGGTGATTTTCCTTATTTCGGAGACGATCTGCTCTAGCCGAGCCTGCTGTTTATCGCTCGCATACATAAAAATCCCGGGATTGGCACTTAACAATAAGGTGCCGGAACGATTTAACGTTTCCATTGAGCTTGCAACAGGAGCCAGCAAACTGAGTAAAATTTTCTCTCGGTTATTGAGCGTAGAATCAAGCTGAATATCCAATAACATTTGCTTAGTAATACCGGCATCATGAACAAACAGACTCACCAATACATCTTCTTTGCCTGAGAAATACTTATACAGCGTGGCTCGAGATACTTCCGCTCGTTTAGTGATATCGGTGAACTTAAACGATACCATGCCGTGCTCAAGAATCAGCTCTCTTGCAATATCGAGCAGTTTTGCCTCTCTAGCCTGTCTTATCATCAACTGTATTGCCCTTAGTTTTCAATCTTACTAATCTATCAAAACATACTCTGTCTAACTGTTTAGTGGATGTAAATAGTGACCAGGATCTTCTATATCAACAAATACCCGCTCAATAGTTACCCAAGATACGGAAGCGAAAGCTACGGCAGAGTGACTTATCAAACTAAAAACAACAGGCATATAACTTCGGACCAGTGTTCTCAACTTGCGATAACCCCTCTATGTTGAAAGTGGCTCGATTACAGATAACACAAAACCGCCTATTGAGGCGGTTTGCTATTGATAAATTAACCGATCAGCATGCGACTTGCAGCTTATTGGTGTCATTCAAGCCTGTATATATTTTACCTACTACAAACTCTGCAATGAGAATAGTAAACACAACGGCAAAGAAAGCGACGACACCATTGAACGGCCCGCTAAATGAGACCTTTTCGCCAAACATCACATTTATCGCTTCAAGGATCATAAACTTGCTACCCACCAAGATTATGTAGGTGCTAATGCCTCGATATACTTTTGCAGCCCTGCCGGGTTTAGCCTTAAAAAAGGCGGCTACTTTATGCTCGGTTTTAATCGACAGCTTAAGTAGCGTCAGCAAAAGCAGTGCTGCAACTAGTGAAATGCTAAAGGACTCGATAGAAACCCAGTGCCAATACTCATTAAAGAAATTGAGTACAGTTAAATAAACCAATACGGCTAGGCTATAACCTACAAATCGTTGCTGAGTCATACTTCCTCCACTCTCTTTGCTCTTTGAATTCATTACGTTAAACCGGCTGAGGCAGTAACGCTTTTTCGATGTTAAACGCTTCAATGATCTTGTTTGCTGAAATATCGATATCCTCTATCGATGTATGATAATTCAGCACTGAAAACAGCATGGTCTTAAGGCCTTTGTAGCCTGATGTTGAAGGATAAAGGTATCCCTCTTGCTGCAGCCTATGTACCACGCGCGCGGTAAGCTCGTTGCGATATTCCACATCACCTGAACCAAATTGCGCTGAGAATCGATTCGACACCACATCATTAAGAATGGTAATGCCGTCCACTTCCCGCAAAATATCAGCCATGCGTTTGGCTAATGCGCAGCAGTTATCTAAATGGTCAACAATGCCTTGCTTGCCAAGCGACTTAAACGCGGCGTAGACAGGCAGACCACGGGCACGCCTCGATGCGGCAATGCCGAAGTTAATTGCATTACGATCCGGCTTCTCCATGGCATCATTTAGGTAATCGCCCATATTGCCGCCGCCCATTGCGGAGGTGATTTTGGCTGGGTCTTTCACTATCACCATGCCGCAGTCATAAGGCATGTTGAACCACTTATGGCCATCGGTATCGATGGAGTCGGCTCGCTCAATACCTTTCAACAGATGCTTTTGCTTATCACTCGCTGCCGCCCACAAGCCGATTGCGCCATCCACATGTAGCCAAGCGTTACCATGCGCTGCCACCGCATCAGCTATCTCGTCGAATGGGTCGAATGCCCCCGAGTCGATACAACCCGCTTGAGCACAAACCAATGTTGGCCCGCTTATATCGGCTAACACCCGCGCAAGCTCCTCTGGAATAAGACGAAGATTATCGTCCGTCGGCACTTTTACTATGGTTTCAATTCCCAGACCTATCATCGAAAGCGCGCGTTTGATGGTTGAGTGAATTTGGTCACTCACGACCACATTCACCTGCGGCGCACCATATAGACCTTTAGTCGCCACATCCCAGCCAGCATTTTCTAGCAGCGAATTACGCGCGGTGATTAGCGAGGTATAAATCGCTTCTTGAGCGCCTGAGGTAAAGCCAACCGCAGAACCCTTGGTTAAGCCCAGCAGTTCAACCATCCATTCGGCTGCTGTTTCTTCCGCTACCGCCATTGCAGGGCTAGACACGTAGTACGGCACATTTTGATCCCATGCGCTAACTAGCCAGTCTGCTGCTAATGCCGCAGGGAAAGTACCGCCGATGGCATAACCGAAGAATCGTGGCCCACCCGACGCGACCAAACCCGCATCGAGCGCATATGCCATTTCATCGATCACCTGCTCTGGCGCTGTGGCTTGCTGTGGCATTTCACCAGCAATCAATTGTCGCAACTGTTGCGATGTGATCTCTTGGGCAACAGGGCGTTCATCTAGCGACTCAAGATACGAGACTGCGTGATCTAAAGAACGCTCTAGTGAACCGCGGTAATCTTTAAAATGATGTGACATATTTAATACTCTTCAAGTAGGAATGTCCGTCTAATATACCAGCGATATTTTTCAAAAATGGCCATTTGGTGACAGGAAAAACAAAAGCCCAGCGCTTACGACAAGCTGCCATATCGCAGATAGCAAAACGGCGCCTAGTTATATCAACTAAGCGCCGTTATTAGGCCGTTATGCTGCAATTGCAGTCGCGATTACAGGGTGTTTTTGTAGATGATGCCGTCTTTCATAATCACCTTTTGCTTGTTGGTATCGGCAACGCAGGCGACACCTTCAAGCGGGTTGCCCTCGATGATCAGTAGGTCAGCATAGGCGCCTTCAATAACTCGACCTAACACTCCTTGTTGGTACGGATGCTGATAGGTCGACATCTCGAATAAGCGTCCACAGTTTGAGGTCACCATACGCAAAGCCGTTATCGTGTCAAAGGTCTGCTCAATCGCACCTAGTTCATTAAGCTGAGTGGCGTGTACGCTGGCTTCGCCGACGCAGTCGGTACCAAATGCGATATTGTCGATCTGATATTTCTTAATCAGTTCGGCAGATTTGAGCATCGCCTTACCTACGCGCTCAGTTTTACGATAGGTCTCTTCGTTAGGTAGCGGGATCTTACGCTCTGCAATCAGTGATGAGGTAAAGTAGGATGGTATCACCCAAATACCTTTATCTTTAATGGTTTGGGCAATGTCGTCATCCATAATGGTGGCATGTTCAAACGACATCACTCCCGCCTCTGCGGCTCGGCGCATTGCATCTGCGGTATGGATATGCGCCGCAACATAAGTGCCATAATCCGTTGCCGCCTCGACGGCCGCTTTCATCTCATCAAGCGTAAATTGCAGCGTATCGAGTGGGTCAAAGGTGGATGATGCTCCGCCGCCGGCCATGATCTTAATTTGCGATGCGCCCATAAACAGCTGCTCACGCACAGCTTTTAATACTTCTGATCTGCCGTCTGCGACCTTCATTGCGCCAAGCTTCATCATAGGCGAGTCTTCATGCTGACCGATCCGCTCCTGCGCTTGATTTTGACGATAGTCCGAGTGACCACTGGTTTGAGAAACCGCTGCCATCGATGGCAGAATGCGTGGCCCCTTGGCGTAACCTTTGTCGATGCTGTTTTTAAGGCCGAGGGTGTTACCGGCGACATCGCGAATGGTAGTAAAGCCGCGCATCAACATCTCTTCAGAAATACGCGCAGAACGAATCGCCACCTCTTCACGGGTCATGGTGTCGATGACATTGAAAGGAGCCGACAAGGTAATATGTACGTGTGCATCCATTAAACCTGGCATCACGGTGCCGCCTTTAGCGTCAATCACCTCATCGGCAATCGACAAATCAATGTCATCTTGGCGACTAATTTTACTGATCAAGTTATCTTCAATCAGCACTGCAACATTCTCTAAGAGTTGGTTGTCTGTGCCGTTAAAAACATTAGCGTTGATAATGAGTTTTTTCATCGTTGATTCCTCGGTAGCATTGCTTCACTAAAATGGTTTCATCTAACTGATGAACAAATCTTAACAACAGCGCCCTCAAATAAATGGCCATTTAGTGACACACCAAAAACCAACCTACTTGAGGAAATATTGTCCAAAAAAAAGCAAGAACCTGTTACAGCCCTTGCTTGTGATAATGCTAAAACGACTTAATGATGTGTCTATTTGGCTTCTCGCCCTTCAATAAAATAAGCCATAAAAACCAAATAAATGGTGACAAGAAGCAGTTGAAAGATGCGCACAAAAAACTTGTCATCGAGAGCCCCTGTACTCATCGATGTTCCCATCAACACTGAAAAGCCAGTAAATGCCGTTGCAAAAATAGGGGCTTTCTGAGGGTTAAGGTAGATCACCCTGCCAAATAGCGTCACCACCAATAACATCACCAGGAGGTAGATATAGATATTCGGCGAAAATGACATAACCAAAAAAGCGACAAAGGCCACTGCGCCCCCCAGCAGGTTACTCAAAATATAGAAAATGGATGTCTTACCCGCTTTTTCGCTCGTCGTCATAAACGAAAGCAACAAGATGAAAGCAACCGAGAGTAAGACTTGTGACAACTGGAAGTAAAAATAAACGCAAACCAAGGGAAATGAAATCATCAAGGCTCTAACCGCTGCCGCCCACCTGACGTGCTTAGGGAGCGGTGAAGGGGGGAAGCCTTTAAACTCATCGTCAGCCTCTTCCGGAAAATAGACATGCGAGATCGCATACAGAGAAACCGCCACAATACCTGAAAAAGCAAACCCCATACCGACATCCACAGCCGCTTGCTGATCGATGATGGTCACTGAGGGTAAAAGGATCAGTTCAATAATTAAAAACGTCGCAAACATGACCCACTTAGGATCGGTGAAAAGGTAATATCCCCACAACAAAAGACCCGCAAAAAGCGTTAAAAAGGCAAATTTATATTCAGGCAAACCGGTCGACAATAAAAAGCCGATCCCCGCCGTCGACACCAAAGCAAAACCAAGCTGCTTAACATGCAAGATATGGAACTGAGGCTTATCAACGATGAATTTAGCGGTTAATAAGGGGGCGCAAAATGCCAAAGGCCAATTAAACAGCACCGCGAGAAAAGTTGCGCTACCCACTGCCGATATATAGCGAAGGATCCGCCTCTCTTGCGCCTTATCTATATCAGCTATGCTATTTAAGTTATCGAACATATGAGAAGCCACTCACTAAGCGGATCCAGAACTCACCTAGCAAGTTAAATAGGGGATTGTCTCCCGTATAAACAATCACATCAGCCTGTCCACCAATGCGCATCGCCTGCATTGCCTCTTCATTTTCAATACGAATAGACACAGGCATACGCTGTGAATCACGCAGCCAGCCAGTTTGATTCTTAACGGTAGCCAAGGAGCCCGGTTGATTATTCGCTCTCCATGACACCCCTAAGTCAATGGAGCTAACCGTCCCCTCATAAACTTTGCCGGGGTTATAGTCTAGCGTCAGCTCGACTTTGTCGCCGGGGCGGATCTTCCCAAGACTGTTCTCGCGAAAATAAGCTTCTAGCCATAACCCATCCTTGGCAACAAAGGTCATCAATGGGGCACCAGCTGAAGCATAAGCGCCTTCTGACAAAGTAAAATTTGTGACCGCACCACGAGAAGGGGCTCTAATACTGGTTCGCTCTAGATCTAGCTGCGCCTGCTGAAGCGCTAATAATGCCACTTGAATTTGCGCGTTATCATTACCTGTCGCGCCAAGCTGGGTTTGCACTCTTTCAAGGTTAGCTTTCGCATTCAATACCTCAGCATCGGCTTTATCTAGAATCGCGTGGGTTTTGTCAGCATCGGACTGTGAAACCACGCCTTTTTCCACCATCGCAAAAATTCGCTGACCTTGACGCCTTGCATTTTCTTGCGATATCAATGAGTTGGTTAGCTGAGCTTGTGCAGACAGTACATCCGCCATCTGTGCGCCAACCTTCTGCCCCGCTAATTTAAGTTCGGTCTCAGCCTTTTTTACCGCGATTTGGTAGTCGGTAGGCGTGATCTGAACCAACACATCCCCTTTCTCGACAACACGATTTGCTTGCACTTTTATATCGGAAACCGTACCCGATACCTGAGGATTCAAAGAGACGATACTGCCTTCAACACGAACATTGTCAGTGGTAGGAATAATTCGATCGCTAATAATCGATATCGCCAACGAGACTATAGTCAATGCTAAGATTGAGTTGGTTATATTCCTTATTTTTTTGCCTTTCTTTTTAGCCAACTCCTTTGCTTCCTCCGCTGCGCCCTCTGCCATATCGTTTCCCCCAAAGCCCTGTACTAAACATTCCGTAGGCCACCTCTTGTTAAACAGAACAACACGAATTGATGGTTAATACCTACATTTATGACTTTAAAAATACCCGATAGGTAGGCCTATTAATTGCCTTTAGGTGACAACGAGAAACTTACTCATCATGTGAATAGAAACGCATATACAGAGATCGAAACAAAGAATAGAGCCCCTATATAATAGAGTTGGAATAAATTTGAATGACCCATGCTTAGCTATACTCCGTAACTAATCACTCATATACTCAATACGAGATCTGTTTACGGTAAAGCGCTATGTGTGGTCGACTCAATATTATTGATGACATGTTTGTACAAGCACTGATGGAAGACTTGCGGGTTAGCAATCAGCAAGAGATGTTGTTTGGACGCTTTAAAATGCCAACTAATGACATCAGCATCGTGCGTGAGATTGATGGTGAGCGCCGCTTGCAAACCGCCACTTGGTGGTTACTGCTTGAAACTTGCTATGAAGGCTTTAAACCCAGCCGTTACACCTCATTTAACACTCGATTCGACAAGCTAAACACTCCCAATAGCGCAGGTTTTCAGCCATTTAGAGAGAGTCGCTGCTTAGTGATTGCCAGCGGTTTTGGTGAAACTGAGAAGAAAGGTAAAGATAGCTATTATCACGACTTTATCGCCGAGAACTCGGCGATAGCTTTTGGCGGGTTATTTCGAGACTGGCAACATCCGAAAACCGGCGAAGTGACCACATCCTGCTCCATCATCACTAATCCACCTCACCCCGATCTTATGCCGTTTCACAGCAAAGCCAGCCCGATGATCTTGCCGCAAAATGATGAAGTGCTCGATGCTTGGCTAAACCCAGCTAACCAACAAGTTGAGATGTTTGATGACTTACTCAAGCCTGCTCTTAGGCATGATTTTCTAGTGCAGCAAATAAATAAACCGAGTCAGCATCAACCCATTGGTCAGACTACTCGGCTTATTCCTAACGATTATCTGGTATAGGCGTTAACTGAACGCCTAGTTAAGATAAGTGATTAAACCGTTAAGCCCCACATATCAAAAGTCTCTCGACAGAGCTGCTCTCTAAAGTCTGGATGAGCGATATCGATCAATGCCCGCGCTCGCTCACGCAGGGACTTGCCTCGCAGATTGGCAATACCAAACTCCGTCACGATATAGTGCACATGGGCACGAGTGGTCACGACTCCAGCGCCTGGGGACAATACGGTGGCTATTCGCGATACAGAGCCCCTCGCAGCAGTGCTGGGGAGTGCAATCACTGAGCGACCACCTTCAGACAGCCCTGCTCCACGAATAAAGTCCATCTGCCCTCCTACTCCGGAGTAAATACGCGTGCCCAGAGAATCTGCACAGATTTGCCCTGAAATATCCACCTGCAGCGCCGAGTTGATGGCCATCATATTAGGATTTTTACGAATGATGGCGGTGTCATTAACCTGTTCTATATCCATGAAAATCACCGAAGGATTATCATCAACATAGTCATAAAGCCGCTGGCTACCGAGAGCAAACCCGGTAACAATTTTGCCAGGATGCACTTGTTTACAGCGATTAGTGATCACCCCGAGTTCGACTAAGTTAAGTACCCCATCAGAAAACAGCTCAGTATGCACTCCTAGCTCTTTGTGATCAGTTAAACAGGAAAGAACCGCATCAGGAATAGCGCCAATTCCCATTTGCAGGCAATCACCATCGCGTACTAACTGCGCGACGTTTCTACCCACCGCAAGGCTAACTTCATCGCTGGCTGCTAAGGGGTGTTGTGGCAGTGGCATACTCTGCTCATAAACAGCTGTAAATTTACTGTAATGGATAAAGCCATCGCCGTGGGTTCTCGGCATCTGTGGGTTGATATGAGCAATAATCTTTCCCGCTACCTGACAGGCTGCTAAGGTCGCTTCAACCGAAATACCTAATGAACAGATCCCATGCTTATCGGGGGGAGAGACTTGAATAATGGCGGTGTCGATTGGCTGCTCGCCCGAACGAAATAGCTTAGGCACTTCAGAGAGAAAAATAGGCACATAATCGGCATCCCCCTGCTGCAATAGCAAACGTGTTGGCAAACCGCCAAAGAAACACCTATGTCGTAGGTGCCCCTTAAGCTTTTCATCACTTAAAGACTCAGCGCATTCGGTATGTAACTGTAATAGAGTGAGGTCTTTTTTGGTTAAAGCATGTTCAGCGAGGGCATTGAGTAATAGGGTTGGCGTCGCTCCCATTGAGTGAGTCCATAACGTCTCACCACTCTCAATGAAAGATACTGCCTCTAGAGCACTGCCACAGATAATTGGCGCCATAAATGATACCTAATAGAATTAATCTGTTCGCAGTGTATGAGGTTACGCCTTGCTTTAACAGCGTTCAAACACTCAGTTAACATGAGTTTGATCTTAAACAAGATAAAAGTTGAATTCGGTTGCCAAAAAGCAGCCTGAGTCGATCACTTTCTTAATACTGATGGGATAAAAAAAGGGGAAGAACTCCCCTGATTATTTAAGACTGTAAAAACTTGCTGAGCACGTGTTGTTGGCCCAATAAACTTTGATACAGGGTAAACTGGTTGGCTGCACGCTCAAGGTTATGGCCTGCATGGTGAATTTGAAAGTACACATCACCATTGAGATGATCGGTTAAGAATCTCACACCAATCATTAAACAAATCACTCGCGCACCTAGCCACAGGCTCTCGCGCTCAGCATCAGACAGCACATCACCTAGCTCACTCAGGTAACCTTTACAGATGGCAGCAAAGATAGACTCTCTGACCTGCACCTTATCCAATGCGGTCGAGTCTTCCGCCTCAGGGCTACAGAAGGTACGCACCATATCGCCAAAGTCATACATCAGATAACCTTTCATACAGGTATCTAAGTCGATAATCGCAAGGCTGGTCATGTCACGCTTATCAAATAGCATGTTATTAATTTTGGTGTCGTTATGACAGATTCGGCGTGGTAGCTTACCCTCGAACTCGGCCAACTCCTGTAAAAGTTCGGTTTGCGACATCACAAAATCGACCCACTGCTGACATTCAGCCAAACGAGCATGACTATCGACTTCGACGGCTTGAGTAAGGAGCTCGATACGTCCAGGCAGATGGTGGAAATTAGGGATCACATCCTCTAATAATTCGGCGTCCAGTCCCGACAGGGCCGATGAAAAATGGCCAAATGCCTTAGCCGCCATCTCGGCATCGGCTTCACTACCAACCACATCGATACTATGACTGTGAGGCAGATAATTTATCGCACGCCAAAACCCATGCTCCCCAAGATCGACAAAAAGCTCACCATCAAGGGTTAACTCAGGGGAAACCACCTGCAAACGATACTCATCGGCCGCCACTTTGCCTTGTAAGTGCTGGCTGATCTTATAGGCATTGTTAACCAAAGCTATCGGTGTTTTAAATACTTCTGTATTGATTTTTTGCAGAACAAATTCTCGCTCAACACTAAGCACCAAAAAGGTATGGTTAATATGGCCATTACCCAATGGTGACACCTTGGCGCTATCTGCATTTACACCAAAATGCGACAAAACATTTTGTCTTATAAAATCAATCACCCAACACTCCAGTTATCTCTATATATCTCTGCTATCCGGGCTTATTTCTCCAGACTTTCCTTGCAGTTGATTCTTAAAAAAGGAATTAGCTTACCGCTATTATTTGCTCAGGGTTTGCTGCAATTTGTCTCTTACCCAAGCAACATCTTCTGGGTAGGTCACGCCGTACCATGACTCTTGAGCAACGCTGACATTGACCACCTTGTTAGCCTGAGGAGCTGACGGAGCATCGAGTCGAGCTTGCACCACAGTAGGCAGGTAACACTCGGCCTTTGGATGGCGACCATTGTACTCAAGGAACTGATTAAACTGCTGCTCTACCACCTCGAAAATATCTGGCTTAAAGCCCCAACAAGTCATCGACACCACAGCATCATCGGCAATAGCAAAACGCTGCTCGTCTAACGTACCAGTTAAACCCGATGCTTCACAGCGAATATCGAGCCATTCGGCAACATCCACCAGTTTCCCCGCCTCAACCTGACATAAACCGCGATTCACGCCACCATTTTCAGACAGGGTCAAACCGATTGGATAGGCCACCATCATCCAATCCTCATCGGCTGTCGATAACCCTTCGGCGAGCAAGCTAAAGGCGCTGTCGCCATAGAAGTCATCGGCATTAATCACAGCCATAGGGCCATGAACATGATTTCTTGCACTCCAAAGTGCATGGGCTGTGCCCCAAGGCTTTTGACGTTGAGCCACATCGGCAAATTCGCGCCCAGCGACAGGAAGATCATCGAGTGCTTGAATGCAATACTCGCAGCTAAAGTCACTGGCAAGCTTATCCGCTAACACCTCATCGAGCAGCGGAGCCAACTCCGGACGGATAACCAGTACCGCACGATTAAACCCTGCGCGATAGGCACTTTTTAGCGATAGCTCCAACATGGTCTCATCATTTGGCCCTAGCTGCGCCAGCTGTTTATCGCCGCCAAATCGGCTACCTAAACCTGCCGCGAGGATCACTAAGGTTAAATCCTGCTTGTTGTTACTCATGACTCTCTCTCAAACAATGGCGCCCTCAAACGATTAAAGTGCTACCGCGCGATAAGGCGAAGCAGTTTAATGAGTCTATAGGCTAATTTCCAGCGCTAATCGATGCTAATCAGCTCTACAATTCCACGCTTGGAATCAGGGTTATAAATAAGTACGGAAAGCGGCGACCTTGCCAAGTGCGGCTTGGCTGCCCTTCAAGCTAAAGTTATAACCGCAGAGGCTAACGTTACCGCGCCTCGCCATATCGACAATAATGGCTTCGGTATCGAGTGGAGAAAATCGTGCTTCAGTGCCAGTATCCGCAAGTAAGTCAACCACAAGCGGACGGTATTCGGTGCCGTTATTAAAACGCATAAGCGAGCAGGTCTTATCGCCTTTCGCCGTGGCTAAAGACCAGATATTAGTGGGCGTTCCGGTTTCTCCGAGCCAGCGCATGATCAACACATCATCTTCAAGCACCAAGCTAAACCCGTCAGGCATAGCGGTCGAGATCCGATCGGTTTGAGGCGCACTCTCAATGGTATTTTCAGGCAGCGCCGCAGTTTCGACTTCTGGCTCGGAAGTTGGAATAAGTGACCAGATGCTGGCAATCAACATGACGCTGACTAACACACCTGAGATGACAAACAGCCACTTTTGATTAACCTGCAGCGCCTGCCGTAACTGAGCTAGGTTAATTGCTGATGGCGTCTTACCCCCCCGCAGAGATGATGACTGCCTATGAGTCTCAGCTCCTGTGTATGCATCAGCGTATTGCTGTTGAATTGAAGCATCGGCATCCGTTTCTACAAACTCGCTAGTACCTTCTGCCTCAAAACTCGCGCTCGATTCACTACCGCCTAGGGTCGGCTCAACTCTGACACGCTGACCTGCAGAGCGGGCAGTAGCGTTACTTGCTGTCATATCCACAGGCCCAGAATAACCCTGCACATAATTAGCGCCAGATGTCGAAGGTAGTATAGCCATATAGCCTATACCCAAACCCGCAATCACCAGCAAAGTCAGCAACAACATCATGCTTTGAATATGCACTAAGGTGATCAGCACCAATAAGAATGGCAACAGCGTTAACAGAATAAACTTCGGTGATTTACCGCTATCACGCAATCGACGCATCGTGGTTAAGGCTAAAACTGGTGTGATAAATAGCGCGACACCATACAAGGCAGCAGAGGGACTAAAAAGCACAACACCTAACAATAAAACGAAATAAATCAATCCACTGATAGCAGCGAAGCGCTGTCCATTATCTAAACCATTAACACACAAAAGCGACTTAAGCTGCATACTCTTCCGACCTTAAATAATAATCTATGACTCGGCTGTTCCCCCAACTTGATGTTGTAACAGCACCCCATTTCCATGCTCAGGCGAAAGCATAAAAAGTAAAGAGCTAGCCTACCGAATTTGCCTCTCAATGTCAGTGTTTTCGGGCAATTTTATCATTAAAGATAATTGATACAGGCAGGAGTTCCCACCACAATAATTGCTCACAACGACTGGAATTCCCCTAACTGCGACTAGCGCAAATATCACCCTAGGCTGTATAATGGCTCGCTTAACCTTTTTATCGCCCAATTTGAGTCTAGATCGAGTTGGTACAAACATCGGATATGCAGCTAATGACCGCTCGCGGAAACCTATTTATCGTCTCAGCGCCAAGTGGCGCAGGTAAATCATCGCTTATTTCGGCTCTGTTACGAGACCAGCCTGTAGATATGCAAGTTTCAGTTTCGCACACCACAAGGCAACCACGCCCAGGTGAAGAGAACGGTCAACACTACCACTTCGTTAATCAAGATGAGTTTAAGAGCTTAATTGCCGATGGCGCTTTTTTTGAATGGGCTGAGGTATTTGGTAACTACTACGGCACCTCTCGTGTCACGATCGAGCAAACTCTAGAGAAGGGTATTGATGTATTTCTCGATATCGACTGGCAAGGGGCGCAGCAAGTTAAAAAGCTAATGCCTGAATCTATTGGCGTTTTTATTTTGCCACCATCAAAAACCGAACTAGAACGTCGCCTTACCGGCCGTGGACAAGATAGCGAAGAAGTGATTGCAGGCCGCATGGCACAAGCGGTTTCAGAGATGTCACACTACAATGAATATGACTTCGTTATCGTCAACGATGATTTCGACAAAGCACTGGCCGATCTTTTAGCGATCATTCGCAGTCAAAGATTAACCTCTGCTAGCCAAATTCATACGCAAAATGATATGATTAAAGATCTGTTGGCAGGCTAACTGTCTTCATGTACAATTTTTCGTCATTTTTTCAATCGATAAAACACTGGAGTTTCCAAACATGGCTCGCGTAACTGTAGAAGATGCCGTAAACCAAATCGGCAACCGTTTTGATATGATTCTGGTTGCAGCGCGTCGTGCTCGCCAAATCGCTGTGCAGGGTAAAGACCCTATGGTTGAAGAAGAGAACGACAAGCCAACGGTTATCGCCCTGCGCGAAATCGAACTAGGTTTAGTCACAGCTGATACTTTGGATGCCGATGAGCGCCAAACAGTTCGTGAACGTGAAGCAGCTGAAATCGCTGCTGTTGCTGCCATCGCTGAAGGCCGCAACGCTATATAAGGAGTGGAGTCACTTGTATCTGTTTGAAGGTCTCAAGGAGTCTGCTTCAGGTTATTTAGAACCTGAACAGGTAGAATTACTCAAGCAGGCCTATCAGGTGGCGCGTGATGCCCATGAAGGTCAGATGCGCACGAGTGGCGAACCTTATATTACCCATCCGGTTGCGGTTGCCCGCATCCTGGCCGATATGCGTCTCGATCATGAGACGCTTATGGCCGCACTCTTGCACGACACTATCGAAGACACCCCAGTCACCAAAGAAGAACTAGCTGAAATATTCAGCGACTCTATTGCTGAATTGGTTGAAGGCGTCTCCAAGCTCGATAAGCTCAAATTCCGCGATAAGAAAGAAGCCCAAGCCGAAAACTTCCGCAAAATGATGATGGCGATGACCCAAGATATCCGAGTCATCCTGATCAAGCTTGCCGATAGAACCCATAACATGCGCACCTTAGGTGCACTACGGCCCGATAAGCGCCGTCGCATCGCCCGAGAAACCCTAGAAATTTACGCACCGATCGCCAACCGTCTTGGTATTCATAATATTAAGAGCGAGTTAGAGGAGTTAGGTTTTCAAGCCTACTATCCAATGCGACATCGCGTACTGAAAGAGGTGGTGAAAGCCGCTCGTGGCAATCGTAAAGAGCTTATCCAAAGCATCGAAGCGGCAATCAATACTCGCCTTGAAGATACTGGCCTAGAAGGCACAGTAAAAGGACGTGAGAAGAACCTTTATTCCATCTACAACAAGATGCGCAATAAAGAGCTGCAATTCCAAGAAGTGATGGATATCTATGCCTTTAGGGTCATCGTTGACTCTATCGACACCTGCTATCGCGTCATGGGCGCCATGCACGGCCTCTATAAGCCGCATCCTGGTCGCTTCAAAGATTATATCGCTATCCCTAAAGCTAACGGCTATCAGTCACTGCATACTTCACTTTTTGGTCCTCACGGCGTACCAGTTGAGATCCAAATTCGTACCGAAGATATGGACCAGATGGCTGATAAAGGGGTCGCGGCTCACTGGCTGTACAAGAAAGGCAGCGCAGCAGAGCAAGGCACCACCACCCAAGTGCGTGCTCGTAAGTGGATGCAGAGCTTGCTGGAACTTCAGCAAAGCGCTAGCACCTCTTTTGAATTTGTTGAAAACTTTAAGACCGAACTCTTCCCTGAAGAGATCTACGTGTTTACCCCTGAAGGCCGTATTTTAGAGCTACCAGTGGGCGCCACTCCAGTCGACTTCGCCTATGAAGTCCATACCGATGTGGGTAATACCTGCGTTGGTGCCAAGGTTAATCGCCAAGCCTATCCACTGAGTCAGCCACTGATCTCCGGCCAGACCGTTGAGATTATTACAGCCAATGGCGCACGACCAAACGCGGCCTGGCTTAACTTTGTGGTGACAGGTAAGGCTCGCGCCAAAATCCGTCAGCTTCTAAAGAGCCTGAAAGAAGACGATGCCGTGTTACTGGGCAAGCGTCTACTTAATCACGCGCTAGGTGAGACTAAGCTAGACGGTCTATCTCAAGAGCAGATAGATAAAGTTGTTCAGGATACCAAACATGACTCGCTCAACTCTTTGCTCGCCGACATTGGCCTAGGCAATGCCATGAGCATCGTTATCGCACAACGACTACTTGGTGATCAGATCGCTCCTGAAGAGCAAAAAGAAGTGCCGACCATGTCGATCCGCGGCGCCGAAGGCATGCTAGTCACCTTTGCAAACTGCTGTCGTCCAATTCCAGGGGATGCGGTTATTGCCCATGTAAGCCCAGGCAAAGGCCTAGTGGTTCACATGGAAAGCTGCGCCAATATTCGTGGTTATCAAGGTGAGCCTGATAAGTACATTCCTGTACAGTGGGATAGCGCAGAAGGCGTTGAATACCAAGCTAATCTGAGAGTCGAGATAGTCAATCATCAGGGTGCGCTGGCTAAAATCACCTCGATTGTGGCCGCTGCAGGTTCCAACATTCATAACTTAACCACTGAAGAGCGTGATGGGCGAGTTTTCCTCATCAACCTACGCATTTCAGTGAGAGATCGCATTCATTTAGCTAACGTGATGCGTCGGATCAGGGTACTTCCGGAAGTATTGCGTACATCGAGAAACCGTTAATTTACTTCAAATAAACAAGGAAAGAGCATGGCAGAAAAGATCATCATCGCAACCAATAAAGCACCACAAGCGATAGGCACATACTCTCAAGCTGTTAAAGTCGGTAGCACTGTGTATTTATCTGGTCAGATCCCACTCGATCCTGAATCAATGCAGATCGTCAGCGACGAATTTGAAGCTCAGGTGGTTCAAGTATTTGAAAACCTGACCGCAGTTTGCCAAGCGGCCGGCGGTTCTCTTAGCGATATCGTTAAGCTAAATATCTTTATGACAGATCTTAGCAACTTTGCCACTGTCAATGAGATCATGGGTCGCTACTTTGAGCAGCCTTATCCAGCACGTGCAGCTATCGGTGTGAAGCAACTACCGAAAGATTCGCTCGTTGAGATGGATGGAGTCATGGAGATCTAATCATTTCCATATCTCGATCAAACGGGCGCTACGGCGCCCATTTTATTATTTAAAACCAGCTATCCCACTAATTAGAAGCCTGCCATGAGTCCTGAACGTTTCGCCCGTATCAACCAGATGCTAGACAACCGTCAACCCGATCTTACCGTGTGCCTAGATACCGTGCACAAGGGAAATAATATCGCCGCCGTACTAAGAACGGCCGATGCAGCAGGTCTGCACGAAGTACACGCTGTTTGGTCTGATATCGAGATGCGTGTGTCAGGTAACACAGCCTCGGGTAGCCAGCAATGGGTCAAGACCTGCGTGCATCACAGCATGAAAGATGCGATCAGTGATTTTCGTGGTAAGGATATGCAGATCTTAGCCACCACCTTCTCCGATACTGCCGTCGATTTTCGTGAAATTGATTACACTCGCCCGACCGCTATTATCTTAGGTAATGAGCGCGATGGCGTTAGCCCAGAAGGCATCGCGAGCGCCGATCAACATATCATCATCCCAATGATAGGTATGGTGCAATCACTTAATGTCTCTGTTGCCGCGGCGCTAATTATGTATGAAGCCCAGCGTCAGCGTACCGAAGCCGGTATGTATGGCACACGCAAACTCGATGAAGCTTACTGCCAAGTGAAACTCTTCGAGCAAGGCCATCCAATTTATGCCAAGGCCTGTCGCCGTAAAAAATTGCCTTATCCTGCCATAGATGAAACCGGGCAAATTGTTGCCGATGAAGCATGGTGGCAGAAGATGCGCGCCCCTTCAGACGAAGAGTAACCTTGGTACGACAAATCAAGTAGCTCTGATATAGCGCTTCCTTTTGCATATTTAAACCAGCTCCCCGCACAATACCAGCATCCCTGCTGGTATTTTTTTATCGACTCATACCAATCAGTCCCTCAACGCATTTTTGTAGAAATTGTAACGACCGTTTGAAAAAGTTTGTCTTAGATCACATTTTTCGCCATACTCAAGTTTAAAGTAGCCTGTTAAACGAACGATTAAAACAAAAAAGAAATAACTAGGCTGAACTGAAATTAACAACTATCAATATGGAATTGCAATGGAATCCTCTATGAAAACCCCGATTGAGATGCTCGAACATTGGGTTGAAAAACAAGGCGATCAAGTTTATCTAAAGCAGCCTATTGACGGCAAATATAAGACCTTTACTTGGCGCGATGTGCAAACCAAGATGCAGCAGATTGCCGGCGCATTGAGACACCTAGGCCTCAATCCTGGAGACAAGGTTGCCGTACTTTCTAAAAACTGCGCCGAGTGGTTTATTACTGACTTGGCCCTTATGCACGGTGGCTATATCAGCGTACCTATCTACCCTACCGCCAATGCCGATACCATTCGCTACACCTTAGAACACAGTGAGTCCAAGGCCATTTTCATCGGTAAGCTAGATTATTGGGCCGATCAAGAGGCTGGCGTCGGTGGTGACATTTTACGTATTGCCATGCCCTACGACACCATGCCATCTCAATATCACTGGGATAAGATGCTGACCTTAGGGCAGCCATTAATCGATGCGCCGCTGCCAACTCCTGAGCAGATCATGACCATCATCTATACCTCAGGTTCAACGGGTCGGCCTAAGGGAGCAATTCAGAACTTTGCCAGTTACGCCTGGACCTGTACCGCGGTTGTGCGCGACCTGAAAACCGATGTCCAAGACAGGCTGCTTTCATACTTGCCGCTGGCGCATATTACCGAGCGCGTGGCGATTCAAGGCTCCTCTTTCTATTCAGGTAGCAGTGTCGCCTTTGTTGAAAGTCTAGACAGCTTCGTTGCCGACGTGCAGCGCGCAAGACCGACGGTATTTTTCTCTGTGCCCCGTCTTTGGAGCCTATTCCAGAAAAATATTATCGACAAGATCGGCTACAAGAAGCTTAACTTCCTATTAAAAGTGCCGATCATTAGCAGCATAGTGAAGCGTAAGATCCACCAAGGTTTAGGCTTAGAGCACTGCCACCTATTAGGCTCTGGCTCGGCGCCAATCCCGCCATCGCTGGTTGAGTGGTATCACAAGATTGGATTGGATATTTCAGAAGCTTGGGGCATGACAGAAAACTGTGCCTACTCGATTATCAACCACCCATTCGATCCCAGAAAAATTGGCTCAGTTGGTCGCGCCGTAGAAGGCTGTGAAGCCAAGCAATCCGATGAGGGCGAGCTCTTGGTTAAGAGCCCTGGCCTGATGCAGGGCTACTATAAGCAAGAAGAAGAGAGCGCTAAGTGCTTCGATGCAGATGGTTTCTTCCATACAGGGGATCTCTGCTCTATCGATGATGAGGGCAACGTCAGCATCACCGGCCGTGTTAAGGACAACTTTAAAACGGCTAAGGGTAAGTATGTTGCACCGGTACCGATCGAGCGCAAACTTGCACAAGACCCCCATGTGGAGATGATCTGTGTTATCGGCTCGGGTCTACCTCACCCTATCGCCCTAGTTCAGTTGTCAGAAGGGGCGACGGTACAGCCAAGGGAAGAAGTGAGGGTATCGCTGAAAAACACCATAGATGCAGTAAACCCACACTTAGAGTCCCATGAGACGGTCGACGCTATCGTCATCGTCAGCGAGCCATGGGATGTAGAAAATGACGTGCTAACACCAACATTGAAGATCAAGCGCCATATTCTCGAGAAGAAGTTTAGCGACAAGGTTGATGGCATTCGTGGTGGTAAAGTCTGTTGGGAAGATGAAATCTAGTAATTGCTAAAGATATATTTTCTAAAACGGCACACTTTTACGTGTGCCGTTTTTCTTCTATAAACAGTGTATTTCAATTAACTAAATTTAATGATGGATGGACAGTTTTTGATTGCGCAATTTTTGAAAGAAACTATTCTTGCCCTCCTTTCAAGAAAATCCAATTTATAGAGTTAACCATGTTTATTTTATTGTCGATACTCGGCGGTTTTTTAATCCTTACTTTAGGGGCTGAAGCCTTAGTAAGAGGCGCGAGCCAAATTGCACTTAGATTAGGGCTTACTCCTCTAATTATTGGCTTAACCATCGTTGCCTTTGGTACCAGCGCGCCTGAACTTGCAGTGAGCGTAAAATCTGCCATTGCAGGCAATAGCGGTATTGCACTAGGTAACGTGATCGGCTCAAACATTGCCAACATCGGTCTGATCTTAGGTATCACAGCGCTTATCCGCCCAATCAAGATTGAGTCTCAGATGGTACGCCGTGACATTCCAATCATGATCGCGGCATCGCTACTGTTCTGGAGTCTGCTACTCGATGGCGGCTTAAGCTTCTGGGATGGTGCGATTCTTTCTGCGCTGCTTGTGGCTTACTTGACCTTTAGCTACTTCACGGCTGAGAAACAGAGCGATGATGATGTAACCGATACCAAGCAAAATCCTCTGTTATCGGTACTGTTTATCGTGATCGGTATTAGCATGCTGGTTGGCGGCGGTATTCTATTTGTTGATGGCGCAGTCGCCTTAGCTAAATCATTCGGCATTAGCGAAGTGATTATCGGCCTAACCATTGTGGCTATCGGTACCAGTATGCCTGAACTCGTTACCTCGATTGTTGCCGCGTTAAAAGGCGAAAGCGACATTGCAATTGGTAACGTTGTTGGCTCAAACCTATTCAATATTTTAGGTATTTTAGGTGTAACAGCGCTAATCCATCCAATTATTGGTGGTGATATCAGCACCTTAGACTGGAGCGCGATGATTGCCTTTGCAGTGATCTTATTGCCGTTTGCCTACACAGGATTGCGCATTGGTCGCCGTGAAGCAGGACTACTAGTACTAGGTTACCTCGTTTATATTGGCTACCTAGTAGCTCAAGCTTAAACATTAAGCTATACACAATAATTTAAATAGAAATGGCCTAAAGCGAATACGCTTTAGGCCATTTTTTTATCCCTAATTACCAGCAACATTTTAGCTAAAAATGACAAATGTCACCTTCAAGTCATGACGTTTGTGTCTGCATTTGTTAGCCACAATCTCCAATACTAGAGCCGTACCCAACAATACCTACCGCAACAAAGGTAGGCATGACACTCAAATGGAGATTGATATGAAAACTTTACTACTTACAGCATCACTTGCTCTTTCATCTGCTCTTAGTAGCCAACTTGCTAATGCCAGCAGTATCGAAAATATTGATGCCGCTGCCAATCAAATGGATGTAAACACACTCAAAAGCTATAGCCTACAAGGTGATGATTACCAACAAGCTTATGCAAACTATCGCTTAGCCATTACAGCCAATATTGTAGGCCAACCAACGCTAACTCTAAGCGCATTAGAAGATGCCAAAACAACCTTAGAAAATCTTACTAGCACCAGCAGCAACGCCGATAGCCTTGCATTACTATCATCAGTGTATGGCATGCTTATCGCGTTCGATAACGGTAAAGCCGCTACCTATGGTCCTAAAGCAGGCCAAGCAATAGCTCAAGCCAAACAACTTGAGCCTAATAATCCAAGGATTACGCTAGTAGAAGCCATTTCGGCCTTTAACACACCCACAATGTACGGCGGTAGCATGCAGCGTGCGGCAGACTTAGCTAGTCAAGCTATTGAACTTTATGCCAATCCTTGCGATAACATCTGTTGGGGACATGCAGAGGCTTATACTTGGCGCGGCCTAGCAAAGCAAAATCTAGGTGATTTAGAAGGCGCTATCACGGATTGGAATGCAGCATTAACGGTTGAATCTGACTACGCTTGGGCTCAATTTCTTTTACAGCAAAACACTCAACAAAACGCTAAAAGATAACCGTATATTTGAGTCAAAAGATGACAAATCGTAAATGGAGAGCGCCGCGAGCACAGCGCTCTCCAGCTAAAAGGAATTAATTATGACGCAAGACATACCAAACCCTGCAAGCAAAACAGAAGACAAGTATGCATGGGTCTATTTAATCAATTTGGTTTTCTACTTTATTCCCTACTTCATTATCGATATGCCACTGTGGCAAATTCTGCTTAGCTTAGCCGCTTTAATCCCTTTTGTTTATTGCTACTACAGGGCTTACCGTAGCACTAGCAGCCAAGCACATCTGCCCATATTAGCGATAATAACCATTGCTATTGCAGTGACGCCGATAAATACCGGCTCGCTATCTCTGTTTACTTTTGCCGGATTTTTTATTGGTTTCTTTTACCCGTTACGGAAAGCAGTACTCTGTATCGCAGCGCTTATTGCTACCCTATTTTTGCTCAATGTGAGTCTTAACTTTGATCATTACTATTGGGCTATTTATGGCGCAGCGCTGCTCGCAGGTGTCAGCCTTTTTGGGGTAGTGGAACGTACCCGCATTGAAAATATATGTAAGCAGCAAAAGAGCCAAGATGAAATCCACCAATTAGCCACTATGTTAGAGCGAGAGAGGATCGCCCGCGATCTGCACGACATAATGGGCCATAGCTTATCGTCTATTTCACTCAAAGCAGAGCTTGCAGAAAAGCTACTTGCTAAAGACGATATTGAACAAGCCAAACTACAACTAGCCGAACTCAATAGCATAGCCCGCGATAGCCTAAGCCAAATTCGTCAAACCGTATCCGGCTATAAACATAAAGGCCTTGCAGCCAGCGTAACCGGCTTATGCCAAACTTTACGTGATAAAGGCTTAAGCGTAACGTTAGAGGGCGAAATACCAAGCCTAAGCCCTGAGCTTGAAACCCATTTAATTCTCAGTTTAACCGAGCTGTGTAATAACATTATTCGCCATAGCCAAGCTCAAGAATGCAGTTTGCGGTTTAGCCAAAACCAACAACAAACCATTGTTCAAATCACTGACAATGGTCAACCAGACAGTGTTAACCAAGGTAATGGATTAAGTGGTATTCGTGAGCGTTTGCAGCAGTTTCAAGGCTCGCTCACTTGGGACCTAAACCAACAGTGCCAATTTACCATCACCCTGCCACAGCAAGGATTGCAGCAATAATGAAAATACTATTAGCCGAAGATCAAGCCATGGTAAGGGGAGCTTTAAGTGCACTGCTGAGCTTAAGTGGCGAATTTGATGTTGTACAAGCTCCCGATGGAGACGCTGCATTATCCTTACTAAAACAGCACGAATTTGACCTGTTACTCACAGATATTGAGATGCCTGGTCTCACAGGGCTAGAACTAGCAACTTGGTGCCAAACCAATAAGCCTGAATTAAAAATCGTCATCATCACTACTTTTGGCCGCGCTGGTTACATTAAGCGAGCAATAGAATCTGGGGTGGGTGGATTCTTACTAAAAGATGCTCCATCAGACACATTGATTGCCGCGATCAACCAAGTCATGACAGGCAAGCGGGTAATTGACCCCGAACTTGCGATTATGGCGATAGGCGAGCAAGATCCACTCAATGACAAAGAGCGCCGTGCACTAAGGTTAGCCGCAGAAGGCAAAAGTACAGCAGACATAGCAAACACACTGTTTATTGCCGAAGGGACTGTAAGAAATTATCTTAGTGAGGCTATGAGTAAGTTACATGCCACTAACCGCATTGATGCCGCAAGAATTGCCAAACAGAAGGGTTGGTTATAATAAGAAACTATCAAATTTGCGTAAACCAATAACTCTGATAATATATGTATAAATTTACAGTGTTTGAGCGCTAACAGTTTGCAAAGACTCGATCTTGTTCCAATAACCGATCTCAAGGGCGTTGCCAGTAAAATGGCCGAGAGATTAGCAAAGCTAGGGATTACAACAGTGCAAGACCTGTTGTTTCATCTGCCGCTGCGTTATGAGGATCGCACTCAAGTCTACCCTATTGCCTCGCTTTATCCTGGCAGTTACGGCACCATAGAAGCCGTCATTCAGTCCAGCCAAATTATTCAAGGGCGTAAGCGCATGCTGACCTGCACGGTGCGCGATGATACCGGCAGCTTAACCCTACGCTTTTTTAACTTCTCGGTGGCCCAGCGCAACGGCTTAGAGATCGGTATGACTATTCGTGCCTATGGTGAAATTCGCCGTGGTAAGCACTTTGCCGAAATTATCCACCCAGAATATAAGCTGATATCCCCGGGCGAAGATCTACAGCTAAGCGATACACTTACACCGGTTTACCCAACCACAGAAGGGTTGAAGCAGGCTAGCTGGATCAAACTCACCGAGCAGGCACTGGCATTGTTAGACAATGGCGGCCTACATGAGCTGCTGCCGCCACACCTGCAACCAAACAACTTAGATTTAAAGCAGGCACTGCAGATCCTGCATAGACCCAATAATCAGGTGTCATTATTTGAGCTGGAGCAAGGCACACATCCAGCGCAGCAACGCCTGATTCAGGAAGAATTATTGGCCCATAACTTAAGTATGCTTCGACTGCGTCAGCGCAGCAACCGTGACAGTGCGGTCAGCATGCATGCTACAGGTCAGCTACTTAATCCATTTTTAGCCTCCTTACCCTTTAAGCCTACTGGCGCGCAACAACGAGTCGTAGCCGACATCACTCAAGACTTGGCTAAACACGAACCGATGATGCGCCTAGTGCAAGGTGACGTTGGCTCAGGTAAAACCTTAGTCGCCGCCTTAGCAGCACTGCAGGCGATTGAGAGCGGCTATCAGGTCGCCATGATGGCGCCAACGGAGCTACTGGCAGAGCAGCATGCCATTAACTTTTCCGCTTGGTTCGAGCCTCTCGGGCTTAAGGTCGGCTGGCTTGCAGGTAAGCTTAAGGGTAAAGCCAGAGCCCAATCGCTGGCGGATATCGAATCGGGTGACGCTCATATTGTGATTGGTACCCATGCTATCTTCCAAGAGCAGGTGGTATTCAATAAGTTGGCGTTGATTATTATCGATGAGCAACATAGATTTGGCGTGCATCAACGCTTAGGGCTACGAGAGAAAGGCATCAGTCAGGGCTTTCACCCACACCAGTTAATTATGACGGCCACGCCGATTCCACGAACGCTCGCTATGACCGCCTATGCCGATCTCGACACTTCGATTATCGATGAGTTGCCACCAGGTAGAACACCTGTGACTACGGTTGCAGTTTCCGATCAGCGCCGCGAAGAGGTGATCGACCGCGTCCGCAAGGCAGCCCTCACCGATCAGCGTCAAGCCTACTGGGTCTGCACCTTGATTGAAGAATCGGAAGCGCTTGAGTGCCAAGCCGCCGAAGATACTGCCGAAGAGCTGAAGCGAGCGCTACCCGAACTAAAGATAGGCCTAGTCCATGGCCGGATGAAACCTGCCGAGAAACAGCAGATCATGGCGAGCTTTAAAGCCGGAGAACTCAACTTACTGGTGGCAACGACTGTGATCGAAGTTGGCGTGGACGTACCCAACGCCAGTTTAATGATAATCGAAAACCCCGAGCGTCTAGGGCTAGCTCAACTGCATCAGCTTAGGGGGCGAGTCGGCCGTGGTGCCGTCGCCAGTCACTGTGTGCTGCTATACAAGGCGCCACTATCGGCAACGGCCACCAAGAGGCTCGGTGTGCTCAGACAGAGTAACGATGGCTTTGTGATTGCTCAGCAAGACTTAGAGATCCGCGGGCCGGGTGAGGTATTAGGCACCAAACAGACGGGTATCGCCGATATGAAGATTGCCGATCTGATGCGTGATCAAGCCCTTATCCCCCATGTACAGAAGCTCGCCGCCCACGTTATGCAACAAGCGCCCGACTGCGTCGACGCCATCATCGAACGCTGGCTAGGTGACCGTGAGCAATTCGTACAAGCGTAAACGACTCATTTGGTCTGCTTTCGAAATTAAATATCCTTAATAGAGCTTCAACCTATAGACAATCTGTTGGATTTTTGCAGAATGGATTGAAGCTATACTTTATATTATTAGTCCTTTCACTGCGCGGTAGCAGAGGAGTTAAAATGCAACTCAGTCAAGAAGATAGAATTTCCCCTCAGGAAAAAAGTTCTGGCACCAATGGTCTGGCAATTTTGGCTATAGTTGCTGTGGTGGCACTATCTGCTGGCGGCTACTACTACCTCAGTGGCAATGAAAAAGTCGAAGAGCCTCAAGTGATTGCCCCTGTGGTTATTCCAGATCCTGTACCTGAACAGCCACTTGAAACTGAAGCGGTTCCAGAGCCAGAAGTGGTGATAGAAGCTGAACCTGTACAGCTACCGGAAGTCGATCCGACTCCACAAGTCGAGCCTCTGCCAACACTCGCGGAGAGCGACGAATTCGTTCACAGCAAAGTCACTGACGTTGCCGATGGTATGGCGATTGAGCCGCTACTGATTGAAGATAATCTAGTGCGTCAATTTGTGGTGTTTGTCGATAACCTAGCTCAGGGCGAACTGGCCCGCAAAGTGAGTCCGCTCAAGGCACCAAATAATAGCTTTACCGTATCGGAGATCGCCAACAAGACCTACATCAACCCTGATAGTTACCATAGATACGATCTCTACGCCGATTTTCTAGCTAGCCTAAATGATGAGGAGTTAGCGAAGACCTACAAGGAGCTAACGCCATTATTGAGCGAAGCATTTGTCGAGCTCGGCTATAACGACATCTCATTCGATGAACGTATGCAGCAGGCGATTGAGGTGATGTTAGATGCACCGATAATCGAACAGCCCATCGAGCTAGATGGTGTGAGTGTGAACTACCAGTTTGTCGACCCAAAACTTGAAGCACTGCCAAATGCGCAGAAGTTAATGATCCGTATGGGACCTGAAAACTCACGCAAAGTAAAATCTGCACTACGTCGGTTACAGCAGCATCTAAATTAGGCCATCACAGCCGTTAAATCATTTCTTCAAGAGCCCTGGATTAACAGGGCTCTCATCCAAAGCCAACATTTATTCACCTCCCTCTCACCTTTAAGCGACACCTGTATCATAAAAGAGCTTATTAAGCTCTGCATTTATGATGTAGAATAGCGGCTCTAAATAACATTATATTTGACCACTTACAGACATAATTGCTGTCGTCGGTCAGCACTATCTTTTTACCAGTCAAGGTGATACGAAAGGATATTCGGATCTAAGGCGATGCATTTGAAGTTTAGCATTCTTTCATGGGGCGCCTGGTCGCCGCAGTACCAACAAGCCAATGAATGGTTAAATTGGCCAAGCATAGCCCAAGACGACTCTGTACAGCACTCTGCTGTGCCAAAACTGGCTCATGTGCCAGCTATGCAGCGTAGAAGACTCAGCAAACTCACCAAAATCATCCTTGAAGCGGTATCTCAGTGTGATCCGCCTGAGCAATGCCGCAGCATATTTTCCTCGCAACACGGCGAAATTAACCGCACTGTAGGTTTACTCAAGGATATTGTTGCCGAATCACCTCTGTCACCTACAGGTTTTAGTCAGTCGGTACACAACACCGCCAGTGGCATTTTCAGCATTTTAACGGGGAATCAAGCTGCATCGACCTCCATTGCGGCGGGCAAGAATAGTTTTTCTCAGGCTTTCATCGAAGCCTTTGGACAGCTGCATGCTGATCCTGAGCCGCTACTGTTAGCCTATGCAGACGAGCCCGTGCCGCAAGTTTATCAGCAGTTCTCCTCTGAACCAGAATGGCCTATCGCCATCGCCTTTATGCTGGCTCCAGCAAACTGCCAGCAAGGTGCTATCGCGACTTTGAACTTAACTGCCGACAAGCGCGAACATAGAGATGAACGTGAGCAACTCTGTTTCGGCCAGTTACTCGCAAGCCTTGCGGCTAAGCAGAGTATCTCAGGTTATTTGGCGGGTTGGCATTGGGAGCTAATCTGCTGTGACTAAGTCTTTAGCAAGTAAACCATCACAGAGAGCGCAACCTCTCGCCCCTAAGTTAACTGGCTTGGCCTATGTGCCACGCTGGCTCGGCGGCACCGCCTGCTATATCGCCTTCGGCCTTGGTGGCCTTTTAAGTTCGCTTACTATCCTGCCCATCCTGCGATTTTGGCCTGGTACGCCCCAGCAGCGTATCGAGCGGGTACAGCGCGCCGTACATATTATGTTTAAGGGATTCGTAAAGATGCTCACCTGGGCTGGCGTGATTAATGTCAGTCATGGAGACTTGGGTCGTCTTCGCGATGCAAAAGGCGTCATTGTCACGGCAAATCATCCCACCTTAGTCGATGTGGTCGTGCTTATCAGTTTGATGCCAAATGCAGGCTGCATCGTTAAGCAAGGACTATGGCGCAACCCCTTTTTGCGAGGCGTAGTCTCTTGTGCAGGTTACATTCCCAACCGCGGCGCAGAGCTGCTATTGGAGGACTGTAAATCGGTACTTGAGCGTGGCACTAATTTAATTATTTTCCCAGAGGGAACCCGCACAGTCATAGGTGAAAAAGTGAACCCCTTTGCACGTGGGGCCGCCAATATCACCCTTAGAACACGAAGCGACCTATTGCCTGTATTTTTGAAAACCAATACTGTTGGACTCAGTAAGCAGCAGGCTTGGTATCAGCTGCCGAGACGAACCATAGGCATGCATATCGAAATAGGCGAAACACTGCCCTATTTACGTTATGATGCCTGTGCAGGCGGCGATGCAAAAATGGCACGGCAGATGACTCGTGACCTAGAAAACTATTATAAACAACAATTAGATAGATACTTATGAGCCTAGATAACGAAGTAAAACAACTAATCATTGACTGTCTCGACCTTGAAGACGTCAGCATTGAAGATATCGACTCACAGGCACCGCTATTTGGTGAAGGGCTTGGACTCGACTCTATCGATGCATTGGAGCTTGGCCTTGCCATCAAAAAGCAATTTGATGTGAAGATTGAAGCAAACTCAGATGCAACAAAACAGCATTTCTATAGTGTTGCCAGCTTAGTCAGTTTCATTGAGTCACAGCGAGTCTAGGGGGAAGTATGCAAAGTCGTGAACAGATCCTTGAAATGCTGACTGAGATCCTCGTCGAAGAGTTCGAGATTGATGCGGAAGATATCACCCTAGAAGCTTCTCTGTATGAAGAGCTAGATCTAGACAGCATCGATGCCGTCGATTTGGTGATTAAGCTACAACAGATGACAGGCAAGAAGATTAAGCCTGAAGAGTTTAAAGCGGTGAGAACCGTAGATGACGTTGTGTCGGCCATCGAAGGCTTAGTTAAAGAGTAATGCGATTGCTCCTGCAAATAGTGACGACCCTCGTGGTAATAGGCTACCCGCTGGCGGTCTATTTTGGTCTGCACTATTTGCCGGCTGGCAGCATCGCGCTCGCCTTGTGCGCAGTCTTAATCCTACGACTGGTGCTGCAACAGCAGCAAGTAAAGGCGCTTGTGCTGCCGCTCCTTGTGGGTATAGGTTTAACCGCTGGCAGTTTTGTAGCCAAAGAAAATCACTGGTTACTGTTTTATCCTGTGGTAATAAACCTCACCATGTTGGCGCTTTTTGGCTATTCACTAAGGCGTGGGCCCAGCATGATAGAGAGGCTGGCGAGATTAAAGGAGCCAGAGCTGCCCGATGAGGCAATCGGCTACCTCAAGACCGTCACCTTAGTTTGGTGCGGTTTGTTTATCTTTAATGGCGCAATGGCGCTTTATACCGCACTCTATGCCAGCCTTGAAACATGGACGCTTTATAACGGGCTGATCGCCTATCTGCTTATCGGGTCGCTATTTGGTGGCGAATGGTTATACAGAACATTTTGGTTGAAAAAGTCATGACGGATCTCCTTAAATCTTGGCTCTGCCAAGGCCCTGCAGCCCAGCAGCTAATTAGCTTCAATCATCACGATATTGTGACGGGCTCTGCATTTACCGCCCAAGTCGCCCAGCTGCAACAGCAACTCATTGACTCCAGCTCCCAGCGTTGGTTGCTATGTTGCGATAGCAGCGATCTGTTTGCCGTTGGACTGTGCGCAGGATTACTCGCGGGGAAACAGGTTGTACTCCCCGCAAACAGGCAAGCGGGAACCTTGAGCCAACTGACCCACGAGTTCGATGGCGTACTCTCCGATATGCCCATCTGTGAAGGCAAAGCATTCTTGCGTCTCGATAAAGATCTCAACCCACCCACGAGTGACTGGCCGAAAACCGATAACTTGGGTGAGCTAGTTCTATTCACCTCAGGTAGCAGCGGAAAGCCTAAGCGAGTCGTAAAATCTATCGAGCAGCTCGATGCCGAAGTCAGTGTACTAGAGCAGACTTTTGCTGAGCACCTGCCTCACTGCAGTGTCATCTCCACCGTCTCTCATCAGCATATTTACGGTCTACTGTTTAAGATCCTCTGGCCTCTGGCGGCGAGTCGCCCATTCTTAAGCGATCTGGTCGAATACCCTGAGACCTTAAACTACTACGCCAACCTATTTCCAAACTTGTGTTTGATCAGTAGTCCGGCCCAACTGTCTCGATTGCCCGATGCGCTCGATAACGAGCGTCAACTGCGTGCACCGAGTTTAGTCTTCAGCTCTGGCGGGCCGTTAAGTTTTGATGCATCTAAAGCCGTGGCACATTGCTATGGGCAAGCACCGATAGAGGTGTTTGGCAGCACCGAAACTGGCGGTATCGCTTATCGTCGTCAACACCAGCCTAACGCCGACTGGCAAGCTTTCGCGCCAATTGAAATCCAGCAAGATCCAAGCGATGGTGCACTAGTGCTCAAATCGCCCTACCTGCCAGATAGTGAATGGCTAAAGTGCGATGATAAGATTGCCCTGCACGCCGATGGTAAATTTACCCTTCAAGGCCGCTTAGACCGAATTATCAAGGTGGAAGAGAAGCGCTTGTCGCTGGTGCAGATGGAGTCACTGTTAGAGAGTCACCCCTATGTGGCTAAAGCCGCACTGGTGATGCTCGAACAGCCTAGAGTGCAGCTTGGCGCAGCCATAGAGCTTTCACCCCAAGGGATAGAACAACTCGAAGCAAACGGCAAGTTGGCGCTCAATAACCAACTGAAAAATCACCTGTTGTCACAGTTTGAACGAGTCACCTTACCAAGACGCTGGCGCTATGTAGCCCAGCTGCCACTGGATCAGCAGGGGAAGCGCGTTCAATCTAGCATGTTAGCCCTATTCGATATCGATAAGTTTAAGAGCAAATGATTAGATCTAAATTGCCCACCATCATCAGTTGCAGCAAGGACCAAGACTCAGTGACTTGGCGGCTCGATATTGCTGCCGAACTCGACTATTTTAATGGCCACTTTCCAGAGCAACCGGTACTGCCGGGTGTGACCCAGCTCGATTGGGCGATAAAGCTCGGCTGTGAGCATTTCGGGTATGCCATCGATGTCGCAACCTTAGAGGTTCTAAAGTTTCAACAGCTCATGTTGCCCGGCACTCAGGTGGAGCTCAACGTCAGCCACAATGCGGCCAAGGCTAAGCTTACCTTTGCCTACAGCGATGGCGATAAGCGCTTTGCATCGGGACGCATTGCACTCAATGGTGCCTCTAACACAACGGATGCAAACTAATGCGTCTAGCTCTGGTTATTCCAAACTACAATCATCGCGGCGCAATCGAGAAGACCTTGGCGCGCCTCGCGGCCTTTGAACTCCCCTGCTATCTGATTAACGATGGCAGTGACGATGACACTCGCTTTCTGCTCATCGAGCTGGCTGAGAAATATGATTGGGTGACGCTCATTCACCACCCATTTAATCGCGGCAAAGGTGCGGCGGTGATGACTGGCCTGCGCAGAGCCTACGCCGATGGTTTCACCCACGCGCTACAGGTCGATGCCGACGGTCAGCACGATTTAGATGATATTCCGGCGATGATCGCCCGTGCAGAGTCAGCGCCAGAGGCACTGATTTCCGGCCTGCCACAGTACGACGAGTCCGTGCCTAAGGGTCGCTTGTATGGCCGCTATATCACCCACTTCTGGGTGTGGATTGAGACCTTAAGCTTCGATATTCAAGACTCCATGTGTGGCTTTCGAGTTTACCCACTGGCGGCAACAGAGAAGCTATTTTTAAGCCACGCCTTGGGCGAGCGCATGGATTTCGATATCGAAGTGCTGGTGCGGCTCTATTGGCAAGGCGTCCCCGTTATCCATCTGCCAACACGGGTGATCTACCCCGAAGATGGTGTCAGCCATTTCCAAGGCCTCAAAGACAATGTGCGCATCTCACTGATGCACAGCAAACTCTTCTTTGGCATGTTGTTGCGCCAGCCCAAGAAGCTGTTGCACAAGCTGACTAGGCCGAGCCAGAACAAACACTGGTCCAGCATGGGGGAACGCGGCAGCTACTGGGGAATTAAGCTGCTAGCCCAAAGCTACCGCTTAGGTGGGCACTGGCTGTGCCGCGCCATCATGTATCCGGTGATCTGCTACTTCTTTATCACAGGCACCACGGCGCGCACCGCATCGAAGCAGTTTTTAACCCATGTGAAGCACCAGCGCCCTAACCACCCACAGTTGGGGGAGCCACTCAGCTGGCGCGATAGTCTGAAGCACTTTTTCGCCTTCGGTAATGCCGCCCTCGATAGAATCGATGCCTGGTGCGATCGTATCAAGCTCTCAGAGGTGGACTTTCCCAACCGCGAAATGCTCGCCAGCCAACTTGCTGCCGGCAATGGCGCCGTGTTACTGGTCTCACACCTAGGTAATTTAGAGCTGTGCCGCGCGATCTCAATCCACCAGCGCCAAGTCAAGGTTAACGTCATGGTGCTGACGCAAAACGCCGAGAACTTTAATCGGGTGCTCAAGCAGCTTAATCCCGACAGCTCACTGAATCTTATTCAGGTGACCGAGCTCGGCCCGAGTACCTCGATGCTACTACAGCAAAAGATTGAAGCCGGTGAACTAGTAGTAATTGCAGGAGACAGAACCTCGTCTCAAACGGCTGGACGAGTAATCTACCAAGAATTTCTGGGTGAGCAGGCCGCATTCCCACAGGGGCCATTCATTCTGGCGGGGCTGCTGGACTGTCCGGTTTATACCATGTTCTGTCTGCGCCAAAATGGTCGCTATCATGTTCACCTTGAGCACTTCGCCGATACCTTAAAAGGCCCAAGAGCGGGGCGCGCCGAAAGGCTCGAGCAAGCCGTAAATGAATTTAGCAGTCGCTTGGAGCGTTTTGCTCTGAGTGAGCCACTGCAATGGTTTAATTTTTATGATTTCTGGCGCAAGGATGAAGAGTTCCAGCGTGCCGATGCACAAAGCAGTCGCAGCAGTAGTCGTAGCAGTAAAGGACAAGCAAGCAAATGACCCAACACAATACCCATAACCTTAGCCAGCAAACCGTTGAATTTGGCTATAACAGCCTATCGCTTGAAGATGTGGTGGCTATCGCCAAGGGCGCGACAGCCAAGCTAAATCAGACGGCCGAGTATCGCACCTATATCCAAAAGGGTGCCCTGTTCATCGATAGCCTGCTAAAAGAAGAGGGTGTGGTTTACGGCGTCACCACAGGTTATGGTGATTCTTGCACTGTTACCGTTGGTTTAGACTTAGTCCATGAACTGCCGCTGCACCTGACCCGTTTTCATGGCTGCGGTATGGGAGAGATACTGTCCCCCATGCAAGCCCGTGCCGTGATGGCATGCCGACTCAGCTCACTGGCAATTGGTAAATCAGGCGTGAGTTATGAGCTACTCGCGCGTATCGAAACCCTACTCAACCTCAACATCATCCCAGTGATCCCTGAAGAAGGCTCGGTCGGTGCCAGTGGCGACTTAACGCCGCTTTCTTACCTAGCAGCAGTGTTAGTGGGTGAGCGTGATGTGATTTATCAAGGTGAGCGACGCGCTACCAGTGACGTCTACCAAGAATTAAATATCGTGCCGCTAAAACTTCGTCCAAAAGAAGGTTTAGCGCTAATGAACGGCACTGCGGTTATGACCGCCCTTGCCTGCTTAGCTTATGATCGTGCACAATATATGGCTCGCCTTGCTAGCCGTATTACTGCCATGGCTTCGCTAACATTAAAAGGCAACTCGAACCACTTCGATGACATCTTGTTTGCCGCAAAACCTCACCCGGGGCAAAACCAGATCGCCGCATGGATCCGTGAAGACCTCAATCATCATATCCATCCACGTAACTCTGACAGGCTGCAAGACAGATACTCTATCCGCTGCGCCCCCCATGTGATTGGCGTACTGCAAGATGCGCTACCCTTTATGCGCCAGTTTATCGAGACCGAGTTGAACAGCGCCAACGATAACCCGATTGTCGACGGTGAAGGCGAGCATATCCTGCACGGTGGTCACTTCTATGGTGGTCACATCGCCTTTACCATGGATGCGATGAAAAACGCGGTGGCGAATATTGCCGATCTGATCGATCGTCAGATGGCGTTAGTGATGGATCAAAAATTCAATAACGGTTTACCCGCCAACCTGTCGGGTGCCCAAGGCAAGCGTAAGGCGATTAACCACGGCTTTAAAGCGGTGCAGATTGGCGTGTCGGCTTGGACGGCTGAGGCGCTGAAAAACACCATGCCTGCTAGCGTATTTTCCCGCTCAACCGAGTGCCATAACCAAGATAAAGTGAGCATGGGCACCATCTCGGCTCGCGACTGTATGCGGGTATTACAGCTTACCGAACAAGTGGCAGCGGCGGCGCTACTGGCCATGTCTCAAGGTATTCGCCTGCGCATCGCCCAAGAGGAGCTGCAGCCCAGCTCGATTACGCTCTCACTGGGTAAGACCTTAGCTCAGGTTGAAGCAGACTTTGAGCTACTGACCGAAGACAGACCATTAGAGCAGACCCTGCGCTCAACCGTGGATAAGATTCAAAATGGTTACTGGGAAGTGTGCGGCTAATGACGGGAGCTTGCTAATGAAAGGTATCTTATTCGCAGAACTAGAAGTAGAGATCCCATTCCATGACGTCGATTCTATGGGGATCACTTGGCATGGCAACTACCTACGCTACTTTGAGCTGGTACGCTGTAAACTGCTAGATAAAATCGGCTACGGCTACCGCGCCATGCAGGACTCGGGCTACGTCTGGCCGATTGTCGATGTGCAGATAAAATACGTACAGTCGAGTACCTTCGAGCAGAGGATTATCATCAAGGCGGCACTGGTCGAATGGGAAAACCGACTCAAGATAAACTATCAGGTGGTCGATGCCCAAACCGGTAAGCGAATCACTAAGGGGCACACCATTCAGGCTGCGGTAGATATGCAAACTCAGGAGCTGTGCTTTGTCACGCCTGATGTTTTCCAACAGAAGATTGCTCATCTACTGCCTCAGTCCCCCACTGCCGAGCAAAGCGAATGAAACGTCTCATTCCCCTAACACAAGCTCTAGCACTCGTCCTAGCATTTGCTTTCGTGCCGACGCTGCTGCTCAGCAGCAGTTACGCGCAGGCTGATACACACACCGATTACTCGGAGCTATTTCAGCATGAGGCAAGCAGTGCCGAGCTGACGAGACTAACGGCCCAGCTATCGCCAAGCCCGCAGGCGAAAGGGGATTTCAGCCAATATCGCTACCTCAAGGTGCTTAAGAAGCCGCTAGTGAGTCAGGGGGAGTTTGTCTTTGCTAAAGATCTGGGCGTGATTTGGCAACAGAATACCCCGTTTGCCAGCACTCTGATCTTAAAGGATAAGCAACTTATCCAGATAGATAGCCAAGGCAATATCAACATCAATAACGCCGAGCAAGCAGGCAGTGTCAATCAGATGAGTGAGTTGATGCCAAAGCTGTTAAACGCCCTATTAAGCGGTGACATTAAACAGTTAGAGCAGCATTTTTCCCTCAGCCTACAGCTAGCCCCCAATACTGAAGGACAAGCGACACAACAATGGCAACTAGGGTTAATCCCCACCGACCCATTGCTAGAGAAAGCGATGCCACAGATGGTGTTGGCTGGTAACGAGCAGATCCAAACTCTGGTGCTGTTTAGCCGTAACGGCGATCGCAGCCGTATCGAATTTTCAGCCATCGATGAAAGCCCATTAACGGCAGCAGATAAGCAACGCTTTAGCCCCGCTCCGTTACCTGAACTATCGCCAAATACCGTCCCTCAGAACGAGGGCAAACAGCCATAATGAAGCCGAGCTTTAATCGATTTCTAAGCCACAAGACAGCCAAGTTGAGACTGCTCATTTGGCTAACCCTAATCAGCATTACTTTTGCGACAGGCCTTGTTTTATGGCAAAGCGGCGCTCGAGTACAAAGCGATATTCTCGCCATGCTACCCAAGGTGAGTGAGAGCCCAATGACCCAGCGAGCGATGGCGCAGGTCGAACAGCAGCTGGCGAACCGCATTTACTTAGGCTTCATTAGTGATAACGAGCAGTCGGCAATCGATGCAGCCAAGACAGCAATGGCTAAGCTTAACCAGCCCTCGAAAGACGGGACTCGAGTAAATAATCAAGAAAGTGCCTTTACCGATGTTAGCAGCGCGGATATGGCGCAGGCCGAGGCACTAAACAGTTATTACTTTAAACATAGATTTCAACTACTCACAGATAAGCAGCAACAACTTCTTGAACGGGGGCAATGGCAGCCGCTCACGCAAACCGCGCTCGAAAAGCTCTATAACGCCTTTAGCTATGCTAACAGCGACTTGCTGAGCCATGACCCACTGCTGCTTTACCCTGATAACCTGCTCGCGCTGGCGCCATCACAGCAACTCAACGTTAAGCAAGGAGTGCTGCTCAAGACTATCTCCGCTAAAGCTCCAAACCAGAGCCCTAAATTTGCCGCCATCGTCATGGCTAAAGGCCGTGATAGTGCCTTTAACCCTAACGCACAACAGCTGCAACTCTCGGCACTGACATCGGCATTCGATGCCGTCATGCAGCAAGACAGCAATATTGAGATCGCCAAGGCGGGAGCACTATTTCATGCTATAGCCGCTACCGATAATGCCAAGAAAGAGGTCTCGACTATCGGCGTGATCTCCCTGCTAGGTGTTATTGCTTTGGTCTGGTTTGCGTTTCGATCCTTTATGCCGCTGACAATCGCCTTAGTCACCGTCAGTAGCAGTTTTCTATTTGCAGTGGTTGCCACAACAGCGGTATTTGGTGAGCTACACCTACTGACGCTGGTCTTTGGTACTAGCCTTATCGGGATCTCCATCGACTACTGCTTTCATTACTACTGTGAGCGCTTAAATCACCCAAGCTATAGTAGTGATCGGGTTATCCAACAGATTTTCATCGCCATATCACTGGCGCTGCTGACCAGTGTTATCGCCTACAGTGCCATAGGCCTCGCCCCCTTCCCAGGGATGCAACAGGTCGCGATATTCTGCGCCTCAGGCTTAGCCGGTGCCTACTTAACCTTACTACTGGCCTACCCAATACTTGCCGCTCGTCCTGTGCGTGATGCTAGCCGAGCACTCGATTACGCCAGTCGCTACCAAGGCTTTATGCTTAACCTGATGCCGACAGGTTTGACTAAACGGCTATTGCTCGCGATTGGGACATGCATCTTTATCACCATAGGCTTTACCCAGATAGAGGCTAATGACGATATCCGCCAGCTGCAGCATACACCTACCGACATTCAAGCCGAGGAAGATGAGCTACGCACCCTGCTCAGTGGCGGCACCGACAACCAGTTTCTACTGGTGAGTGGAGATAGCGAGCAGCAGGTTACCAATGAGCTGGCTCAGTTGGAGCCGCTCCTCAAACAAGCTGAGCAAGATAACTTAATCGGTAATCACCTCAGCCTAAGCCGCTTCCTGCCAAGTCAATCGGAGCAACAAGACCACTACCAACTACAGGGGCTGATCTACCTAGAACACCTCGATGAGATCCTTGCCAGCTTAGGCTTAGATCCCAGCATTAAGAGCGCACTCGTAGAGCAATACCAAGCGGCAAAAGAAGATTTCATCACTGCCGATAGCTTATTAAACCATGCAGCGGGCGCAAGCTTAAAGCCGCTATGGCTGTCGCCACCAGAGGGTGAGACAGGTTATGGCGCTATCGTGCTGCTTGGTGGGATCACCCAGTTAGAGACGCTGGCGCAACGCTTCGAAGCTCTCCCTCATGTTCAGCTAGTCGATAAAGTCGGCGATATATCGACGGTCATGGGTCACTATCGCCAGCTCACCTTGGGCTTGTTAGCACTCGCGCTGCTGATCGCAGGCATCATCTTCACCTTTAGATTTGGCCTGAGGCTCGCTGCCGTCGTCGTCGCGGTGCCAGCCCTGTCGGCTCTGCTAACCTTAGCCTGCTTAGGGGTCAGTCATAACCCGTTAACCCTATTTCATGCACTGGCACTGATCTTAGTCTTCGGCATAGGCATCGATTACAGTCTATTTTTTGCCGAGTCGAAACAACAGACTCGCGGGGTGATGATGGCGGTATTTATGTCAGCCATGTCGACCCTGCTTGCCTTTGGCTTGCTTGCCTTTAGCCAAACACCGGCAATTAATGCGTTCGGCCTAACCCTATTACTGGGGATTGACTTTACCTTCTTGCTCTCCCCTTTTATCCAAAATTTTACAAGGAAGTCTACTGATGTCGACTGATCAAGCTGTTCAGTATGAGAGTGAATCTGGTGTAACCGAATCGGTTGATGTGGCCATTATTGGCGCGGGGCCATCGGGTAGCATTGCCGCTAGCTTATTACACGCTCAAGGTAAGAAAGTATTGGTGTTAGAGAAACAACATTTTCCGCGCTTCTCTATCGGTGAGAGTCTACTGCCCTGCTGCATGCAAGTTATCGATGAAGCCAATATGCTTGAAGCGGTCAATCAAGCAGGGTTTCAATTTAAGAATGGTGCCGCTTTTCGTTACCAAGATAAGTACACCACCTTCGATTTTACCGACAAGTTTAGCCAAGGTCCCGGCACAACCTTTCAAGTCGAGCGCGCCAATTTCGATAAACTGCTAGCCGATGAAGCGGTAAAACAAGGAGTCCAGATCCGTTACGGTCACAGGGTCGACTCGATCGATTTAAGCCCTGAACCAAGCCTTGAAGTGAGCAACGACAAAGGCCAAAAGCAGACTGTTAAAGCCAAGTTTGTGCTCGATGCCAGCGGCTTTGGCCGTGTGTTACCTAGACTACTCGACTTAGAAAAGCCCTCGACACTGCCGACGCGGAGCGCCGTATTTAACCATATTCGAGACAAGATCACAGATCCTAACTTTGATCGAAATAAGATCCTGATCAGTGTGCATCCAGATAACCAAGATATCTGGTATTGGCTTATTCCTTTCAGCGATGGCCGTTGCTCGGTCGGCGTTGTCGGTGAGCCAGAGCAACTCACCTCTCTAAGCGGTTACGGTAATAATGGCTTCAGCGATGAGATCGGCAATAGCGACTTAGATTCGATTCTCAAGACCATGATTAACCAAGAGCCGGGACTGCAAAAGTTACTCGCCGATGCCGAGCTGATTAATGAGTCTGCGCTACTCAAAGGCTACTCGGCAAATGTAAAGACACTAGCAACCGATAAGTTCGCCCTGCTGGGGAATGCCGGCGAGTTTCTCGATCCGGTCTTTTCATCGGGTGTGACCATAGCGATGCAGTCTGCATCCATAGCGGCTAACACCTTGCTAAAACAGCTCGATGGCGAGCAGGTCGATTGGCAGCAAGACTATGCCCAACCTCTAATGAAAGGGGTCGACACCTTCAGAACCTATGTCGAGGCTTGGTACAATTGCAGCTTCCAAGAGGCGATCTTCTTCGACAGGCCCGACCCTAAAATCAAGCAGATGATCAGCTCTATTCTCGCGGGCTACGCTTGGGATGAGAACAATCCATTCGTTAGCGAATCGAAACGCCGACTCAATATGGTTGTAGAACTATGTCGAAGTTAAGCAGAAGATTAGCCTTTGCAACTCTATGCCTAGTCATTAGTGCCTGTAGCCAGATACTGCAGCGTCAAACCTGTGTCGAACTGGCGGCCGATGTGAGCTATTGCTTAGCACCTGTCTCCCAGCAAGTCTTAGGGGAGCAGCACACGATAAGTGCAACTCAAAAGGTCAGCATCCAGACTCAAGATAGCCAACACGAGCTGCTTAGTCAGTTAGAGCTTGAGCCACAGCGGCTCACCCTAGTTGGCCTTGCGCCACTTGGGCAGGCACTGTTTACCCTCACCTATGATGGCAACATCTTAATCAGCGAGCAGAGCCAACTACTCGGCGATCAATTCAAGGCGGAGTATCTGTTAGCTATTATGCAACTCATCTATTGGCCCGATGCCAGCGTCAACCAGCATTTACGAGGCGCGAAGATGCAGAGCTATGACTGCGATGCCACTTTGTGTCGCGGGCTCTTTTTTGCTAAAAATGGCACTATTAACTCGGCTGCTGGCAAGCAGCCGATAATAGCCATACGCTATAGCAATATAAGTGAAAACGGCTTAAATAAGAATGGCTCAAATAAGAGTGAGTTAGACAAGTGGCAGACCGATGTTAACCTAAATATTGATGCTGCCAACTTTAAGCTGACCATCAGCCCGTTATAAACCTGATTTAGTGGACATTTTAGTGAACTCAACAACACAAATCGCGATAACCCATCTAGGTTTATGCTGCCCTCTAGGTCAGTCCCAGCAAGTCGTGCTCGATAATCTACTCCAAGCCAGTACCACTGGCATGCAGTGGCGTGACGACCTGCTATTTGAACGTTCAGTACTGGTTGGCCAAGTCAATGCCAAGTTGCCCGAACTCCCATCCGCCTTAAAGCGATTTGATACCCGTAATAACCAACTTACGCTATTGATTGCCCAGCAAATTGAACAAGCCGTTGAGCAAGCGAAGGCACGCTATGGTTGTGGACGGATCGGCATCGTTATCGGCACCAGCACCTCGGGTATTGCCACTGGCGAAACCGCGCTAAGCGAGCTTGAAGCTCATGGTGAGTTTCCAAAAGAGTATGACTATGCCAAGCAAGAACTTGGCGATACCAGCCAATTTTTGCAGGCCTACTTTGAGTTAACTGGTCCTTGCTATACCGTTTCAACCGCTTGCTCCTCTAGCGCCAAAGTCTTTGCCAGCGCCAAGCGTCTTATCGATGCCGATGTTTGCGACATGGTGATTGTCGGTGGTATCGATACCCTGTGTAAGCTTACCCTTAATGGGTTTTACTCCCTCGAATCGATATCTAGCGGTCATTGCCAACCCTTTAGCGTCAATCGTGATGGTATCAATATCGGAGAAGGCGGCGCGCTCTTTACCCTAGAGAGATCAACAGGACAAAATAAGGCGCAAGCAATAATTCTCAGTGGCATAGGTGAATCTAGCGATGCCCACCATATCTCGGCGCCGCACCCCGAAGGCAGAGGCGCAGTCAATGCTATGCAAGCCGCCCTTGATATGGCCAAGCTTAAGCCGGAACAGATCGATTACCTCAACCTACATGGCACTGCGACGCCCAAGAATGATGCCATGGAGAGCCGCGCCGTACACCAAGTGTTTAGCAATAACTTGCCAGCATGCAGCTCAACCAAGTCACTAACCGGCCATACTTTGGGCGCCGCAGGTGCGATAGAAGCGGCATTTTGCTATCTACTGCTCAGTGATTACAATACTCACCAGCAATTGCCACCGCAGGTGTGGGATGGCGAGCAAGATCCTAACGACCCAAGCCTTCCGCTAGTCACCAAAGGGCAACAGGCCAATATTAATCACGTAATGAGTAACTCTTTTGCCTTTGGTGGCAGTAATGCTAGCCTGATCTTGAGCCGTAACTGCTCAAGCAAAGAAGCGCCAAAGAATATAAACAATGACTCAATTGAGACCAACCAAGATGCTTGATGCAACTCCGTGTGATGTCACTAAGCTTGCCGAACAAGAGGTGGAAAAGTTTATCCCTCACCGTCAGCCGATGATCTTAATCAGCCAGCTACTGCACTATAGCCCTGATAGCTTGCTGACCCAGACGGAGATATCGGCCTCAAGTCCTTATTTCGATGCCACTCTCAATGGCGTGCCCAACTATGTAGGCATCGAATATATGGCACAAAGCATCGCGGCACTGGCAGGTGTAGAAGCCCATCTGCGGGCCGACATTATTAGAGTGGGATTCTTGCTGGGAAGCCGCAAGCTGAAGATGCATATCCCAATATTTAAGCTTGGACAAAGCTATCAAACTCGAGTGACTCGCCTCTACCAAGAGGAATCGGGCTTAGCGGTATTTGACTGCCAAATATTGCATAACCAAGAGGTAGTGGCCGAAGCCAATGTGAATGTGTTCCAGCCACAAGATGCCTTAGCCTACATTGCCGAGTCTACTCAGTAATTTATCGATAAAAATACCAAGGTGCAGCGTACCTACTCAGTCATAACTAGCCTCACTGAGGCAACCACAAATATCAGACTAATGGGCGCTACGCAGGGAGCAACAAGATGACGAAAAGAGTATTAATTACCGGTTCAAGCCGCGGAATAGGCAAAGCCATCGCCCTAAAACTTGCCGCTTCAGGCCATGATATTGCGATGCATTTTCATAGCAATCAAACCGCCGCCGATGCCACCAAGACGGAGCTTGAGCAGCTCGGGATTAAGGTCAGCTGTCTGCAGTTTGATATCGCCGACAGAGCCGCGGTCAAACAAGCCATAGAGCAAGACATTGAGCAGCATGGTGCCTATTATGGCGTGGTGCTCAATGCCGGTATCAATGCCGATACCGCCTTCCCTGCGATGACAGAGTCAGAATGGGACAGCGTAGTCCACACCAACCTAGATGGTTTCTATAACGTTATTCATCCGACTGTGATGCCTATGGTACAAAGCCGCCAAGGTGGACGCATCATTACCCTTGCATCGGTATCGGGCATTGCTGGCAATCGTGGTCAGGTCAACTACAGCGCATCTAAGGCGGGGATTATTGGCGCGACTAAGGCGCTCTCCTTAGAGCTCGCTAAACGTAAAATCACCGTAAACTGCATCGCCCCAGGCCTTATCGAGACCGATATGGTTAGCGATATACCAAAAGAGATGGTCAACGATATTGTGCCGATGCGCCGCATGGGTAAGCCGTCTGAGATTGCAGGCCTAGCCAATTACTTAATGTCAGAAGACGCCGCCTATATCACCCGCCAAGTGATCTCGGTAAACGGAGGCATGATATGAGCCAAGCAGCTTTTCCTCGCCGCGTAGTGATCACTGGCGTTGGTGGCATTTCAGCCCTAGGCCATGATTGGCCAAGCATTGCTGAGAGCTTAAAGACGCAGAAGAACTGCGTGGTACGCATGGACGAATGGGACAGGTTTGCCGATCTGCATACCCGCTTAGCAGCGCCTATTACTGACTTCGAAGTACCAAGCCACTACAAGCGTAAGAAGATCCGTTCCATGGGACGGGTGTCGATCATGGCCACCCGTGCTAGTGAACTGGCACTGATAGATGCCAACCTACTCGATGATCCCGTGGTGACATCGGGCGCCATGGGCATAGCTTACGGCTCATCGACGGGCAGTACCGATCCAATTGTGGCATTCGGTGACATGCTTAAAGATGGCGATATGTCGGGTGTTACTGCCACCAGCTATATCCGTATGATGGCACACACCACGGCGGTAAACGTGGGAGTTTTCTTTGGCCTCAAGGGCCGAGTGCACACCACCAGCAGCGCCTGTACCTCAGGTAGCCAAGGGATCGGTTACGCCTATGAGGCGATCAAGTATGGCCAACAAGATCTTATGCTTGCTGGCGGCGGCGAAGAACTGTGTCCAACCGAGGCGGTAGTCTTCGATACCCTATTTGCCACCAGCACTAAGAATGATACGCCAGCGGAGACGCCACGCCCGTTCGACAAGGGGCGCGACGGTCTAGTGATTGGTGAAGGCGCCTGCACGCTAGTGCTAGAGGAACTTGAGCATGCCAAGGCTCGCGGCGCTAAGATCTACGCGGAGATTGTTGGCTTTGGTACCAATGCCGATGGCCTGCATGTAACGCAGCCAAACAGCAGCACCATGGAAACGGCGATTCGCCTGGCCCTGAAAGATGCCAACATAGATGCAGACAAGATTGGCTATGTGAATGCCCACGGCACCGCCACCGATCGCGGCGATATCGCTGAGACACAGGCGACCCATGCGGTATTTGGTGCTGAGCAGCCTATCTCTTCACTCAAAAGCTACACTGGCCATACCCTCGGCGCCTGCGGTGCGCTAGAAGCTTGGGTGAGCATAGAGATGATGAACGAGGGCTGGTTTGCACCGACACTGAATCTGACCGATATCGACCCTGAGTGCGGCGAGCTGGACTACATCAAAGATGAGATCCGCTTGCTTGAAACCGACTATGTGATGAGTAATAACTTCGCCTTTGGCGGCATCAATACCTCACTTATCTTTAAAAAATGGCACTAAATTGCCTTTTCAGATCGCTTTAATATTGTATTTAGCCTGAAGAAATAACAACGCCAAGGAGCATAAACCTCCTTGGCGTTGATTTAATATCTCATTAAGGTATCGCTGTTAATGGATATTGCCTATTGCAATAGCTCTTTCATCATAATCCTGCTCATGACAAGTCTTACAGCTATCAGATGCTCTTAACCAAGGTTTATTATATTTGCCGTCTAAAGAGAAATTACTTGCGTCATCAGACGCCCGTGAAATATCAATCTTAAACATATGTGATTCACTTGGCATATGACAATCGGTACATTTGGCAATAGTCGCATGTGCGACTCCACCACCGTTACCCGGATTAAACTTCTTAGAATGACAATCTGTACATTCTCTAACGATCGCGTTTTCATGCCCTGGTTGCGTTTGGTAATGCTCAGATTTATGAGGGTTGTGACAAGTTGAGCAAGTAAAATCTTTCTTCTTACCCATAGCTTCTCCAGAGTCTGGATCGGTACCAATCATAGTGGTTGCTGCATGCCTGCCGCCTCGGCCATTAAGGCCACCGCCGTTCTTGGCAATACGACCTCCTTGTGTATCTCCACCAAATACTGCGTTTTGCGGCGAAATATAGTCAGGATAGCGTTTTATTGAATCATCAACAGTATGGCATTCACTACAAGCTACAGCCTTGCCGTAACCCATGTCATCACGAAGATAATCTTCTGTAGTACGTGCAGTTGCACGCTTAACAATATTTTGCTTAGATGGCTCTTGAATATGCTCTCCACCCGCACCATGACAACTCTCACATTGCACACCTGTTAACGCGAAAGTACCGCCCATTCCTGGCATGTCATCTTGTCTGTTCAAGTTACGATAATCACCTGTCGCTTCAGTGTAATCTTTCCAGCCAGTTGTATGGCATCGTCCACAGTAATCGTAAGGATGTGCATCAGGGGCATCATTAGGAGCATATGCATACATCATTTCAGCTGTCACTTGATGGCCTTTTGGCACGACAGCTCCCCCGACTTTATCCCCACTAAAGATGTAGCCATTCATATCAACAAACATGGCACTACTCTTATAGCCACCGATCACATAACTGATATCCCCCCAACCAGTTGGCTTACCTAAGGTGTTATCAACTCCCTCTATAAAGTCTAAAATTCCAGAAATAGATGTAAAGGGATAAATAGGCTCCTCACCATTTTCAATTTTAGTAAACTTAAAGTTATGCCCTGTTTCAAAAAAGCTTTTTTTATCAATATGGCAAGAAACACACTTATTAGATCCAACATAAACTAAATTATTTTCAGACACGATTATGGTGATGATTGATTGAGCTGAACCACCATTACCATCTTCGATAGAATACTCGATTATCGTTGTGCCAACTTCTGCAGGCTCAAATAGAATTTGGTTATCACTAATTGTCGCTTGCCCCGTACCCTCTTTGACTTTCACATCAGTGATGACCAATGAATCACCATCAGCATCTGTGTCATTTGCAAGTGCGTCAATTAAGACACTATTACCTAACGTGGTTGCTCCCTCTGTTGGATTAGCAACTGGTGGCGTATTTTCAACCGGCGGTTGAACAGGGTCATCATTATCACTTCCACACGCCACCAGCAAAGAAACCATGCTGGCAAGTAACAGCTTTTTACACGGAAAATTTAAGTCAAAAATATCCATCATCATTCACCCTTTAAGGAATTTTATAATTTGTTTTTTCTTATTTGACTTACACATGCTTAAGCATTTAAGAAAGTAACAGTGAATATAGCAATGTATCCGACTGACTTTTTAAACCTAAACTCTCTACGCAATGTTAGTCACAATTAAACTTAATCACTCGCTGCAGCCGTTAATTCACAAGTCTCCAACTTAATGAGGCACAACTAAGCAATTAAAGCTTAACGAAACCAAAATAGATCAAAGCAAGGAGGGATAAATATGGACTTATTGTCTTTTAAAGTGGTCATTTTCGAACCTAAGGTACAAAGTGTGAACTTGACGACAAATACAAGTTCACATTTTTCCGAATAATGAGATCACGCAAAAAAACACTAAAAGTTAAGTGAATGCTAGGCTCGTCGGAGTCTCTGTCTGAACACTAAAATGCAAACAATTAAGAATAGCTACAAGCCTTAAATTTCGAAGGCGTCAATTGTGTATGTCGTTTAAAAAATCTCATAAAATAGGTTACATCATCAAAACCAAGCTGATATGCAACCTCCTGCACCTGCGAACTACCTATCGCTAAACGTCGTTTAATTTCAAGTATAATGTGTGTATCAATTAACTGTTTAGCTGTTTTACCACAAGCAAGTTTACACAATTGATTCAAAGACTTATATGTAACCCCTAATATTTTAGCATAGTCTTGAGCGTGCCTCGTTTCAGTGTACTTTTGAGTAATCAATATAAGAAAATGATTAAAACGTACAGCTTGAGCTTCGCTTAAGTGCTCCATGCTACTTTTACGCTCTTCGCCAAGCGCGACCAATAAAGATGAAAAAACCAGTTGAGAAAACAGTGAATCACAACTTTGCCTCAATTGTGTTTTTTCAATTTCATACAGAAGTGAACCACAAGTGTCAGCCAGTGCTGGTGACAAATCAAATACTGGTGTATATGAGCTTAAAAAATAAGTAGGCACAAAAAATGGTAATCGAACATTAGTCAAAATAGTATCAAAAAACTCTTCAGTCACATTGATCATTTTTCCTTTTGCCTGACTCGCAATATCAAATGCATGAACCTGATTTTTACTGATAAAAATAAAACTCCCTTGCTTGAAAGAGTGATATTTAAAATCGATAAAATGCCGCCCCTCACCTTCAGTTATATAAATAAAGCAGTAATATTTAAGGCGGTGTGGTTTGGCAGGATCAAAGCTACACTGTGACAACTTCTTATAAAAGTTATCTAAATCTAAAACTTCTAAACCTTCTTTATGACTAGGTGGTGCTCGAAATTCAATTACCGGAACTTTAGCTATTTGCTCTACCATTAAATGACCACCAAACTTTTACTGGCTAAATAAACCAACAATCAATTATCACAATACATTAACCTTACACACCTCACGCTCAGTTTACTGTTAACCATATCAAAGCCATGACCAGCAACCTTGTGACATGACGCAAACATGCAGCTTTAGGCAATTAGAGGGGGCTCTGTATAAATACAATTCTAGATTCTAGATTCTAGGTTTTAGGAAAAGCAGGTTCTAGGAAAGGCTAAGACGAACGGCATACTGCCTTACGGAGCGCTGGGCTTACGGAAAAGATGGGAAAAGCAGGAAAAGCTAAGAAAGAGCACTGGTGATGCTTTTAGCTTTTCCTAGCAGGGCTTTAGCCTGTCCTTGAAGTGCAACGCCCTAGAACCAAAATCCTTTTTTATAACTGATTTTCTTTGTTAATTTTGTGTTCTAGTCATAAGCCGTTAACCATCAAAAAGCAGTATTAGTTAAAACTTATTGAAATTAATCTAATTAAAGGTTTAAATGTGTGTCTAAACTTTAGCCAGTACGATTTTGAGCAGCATAAGCTCCGTCAGTACTCGCTTAATCAAAGATCATAATAAATAGAGGTGGATATGTTAAACACTCAGATTTCAAAATTATCGACTAAGCCTGCAGGCGATCAATGCTGGCAACTGATAGAGGACGGCGCGACCGTGATTGATGTGCGCTCACCGCAAGAGTTTGCCAGCGAGCATCTGCCACAAGCCATAAACGTGCCACTAGATAACTTAGATGCTTGGTTACACAAGGTTGAAAACCGCCAACAAGTATTCGTACTCTATTGTGGCGCAGGTATTCGCGCCCAAAAAGGCTGCGATATATTAAAGGCCAATGGCTTGGAATGCGTAATCAACGGCGGCGCATTAAAAGATCTACTCTGCTGTCAGCCAAAGCGCTAGCGATGAGTTCGTTACAACAATTTTAATAACTCTCTATTCAGAGGTTGAAACTATTCAAAATCAACCTCTAGTTCTATATTTTTTATAGTCTCGATAAAAATTATTAATACTGTTTGGACTAATCTCTAAAGAAATATTTTTTAAAACAACATCATCGAGCTTCCTTTCTACTAGTGCAAACTTAACACCTTTAACAATCTGCATAAACTTTAAACCATTCTTATTTAACTCTCGTTGCACAGACTTAGAAGACATCCCTAGTAAAAACGCGACATTAGCGACAGTGACTTTCAACTCCATGACTAAGCAAGTATTAATAGCCGCCACAACAAGATCAGAAAAAGGCAGTGATAATGACTCCTCATTTTTCGCCTTAGGTAATCTTTCGAAATTATCAATTAAAAACGATACTCCTGTGAAACGGTTAGCGAATTCAATGTTTTTAAAATGTCTACATGAATCAGAATAGTAATCGCTTTCACCACAAAGATGCACAACAAGATCATCACACTCCAAACCTAAATAATAAGGCAAGTAGTCAGAAATAAATGTTAAAAAAATAATTTCATCAAATACAGAATAACCATTAACATTGAGCGTATCCGCAATAAATATATAACAACGTCCATCTTTAACCTCTACCTCCCAGTGAGTGGCAGAAGACATATTATTAAATTCAATAAGCCTAACTAAGTTATCTAAAACACTTAACTCTTGATTAAAAGATGCATAATAATGACTAGATATATTAGCCCTTATAACATCGACTAACTTATTGCAAAAAAACAGATTTTGCTTCTTTAGAAAACTTCTAACGTAACTGGTTAGAATCCAGTCCGTTCTGTTTAACCCTATACTTAACAACTTCTTCTTTACTTCATCTGAATCAGAGATATCTAAAGCAAAATTCAAGTTAGCTACTTTAGTTACTCTTATCTTTCCCATTACTTGAACCCTTACAGTGATAAATATCACACTTGTCTTTTTCTGATACTAAAAATGAAAAAAACAAAAATCTCATTTAAATATCATGACGTGCAATTAAAAAGCGGAAGTGATGAAAATAAAATAAATGAAAAACTATTATTACTCAATCCCCCTTTCTATCGTCTTGTTAAGCGTGCTCTTTACAAGCGTAGCACAGGCCACCCCTTGGAAAGATTTAAGCAGTGAAGCTTTAGAAGCCACACTAGTTAAGAAGTTTGCAGCCGGAAAATACTCACCGAAGGGTGCCGACTCTTGCCTGATGTGTCACCGAAAAAGCGAGAAAGTGATGGCTATCTTCGATGGCGTACACGGACTGCGTAGCAACAACCAATCGCCGATGGCGGGGCTGCAATGTGAAGCCTGCCATGGTCCACAAGGCAATCACAACAAAGGTGGTAAAGAGCCGATGATTAGCTTTGCTTCAGACAGCAAGTTGTCGGCCAATGCGCAAAACACCGTGTGCCAAGGTTGTCATAACGATGCTCAGCAGATGGCCTGGCATAGTTCTACCCACAACCTCGAAGAAATCGCCTGTAGCGATTGTCACCAAGTGCACAGCGCGAACGACCCCGTGATGGACAAGCTGAAGGTTAACGACACCTGCATTTCATGCCACAGCCAAGAAAAAGCCGACATGAACAAGCGCTCATCGCACCCACTGAAGTGGGACCAGATGACCTGTATCGATTGTCACGCTCCCCACGGTTCTATGAATGAAGCTGCGCTAACCAAACCCACCATTAACGACAGTTGTTACAGCTGTCACGCAGAAAAACGCGGGCCGTTCCTGTGGGAGCACTCACCGGTAACTGAAGACTGCATTACCTGTCATAACCCTCACGGCAGCGTCAATGATGATTTGTTAAACCAGCGCGCACCACAGCTATGTCAGCAGTGCCATGCCAACGATGGTCATGCTAGTCGCGTAGTACCAGAGCCAGGTATGGATGCATTTGGTGGCGGTAAGAGCTGTTTGAACTGTCACGGCCAAATTCATGGCTCTAACCATCCTTCAGGCAGCTTGCTGCAACGCTAACGGAGAGCAAGATGAAGTTATTCAAAATGAATGTGATCACGCTGTCGGTAATCGCGGTGTCTAGCTCAGCAGTGGCGGCGGATTTTGGTGTGGGTAATGCCAACACCTCGTCGGTGAACCAGAGCAAGTATGAGTGTAAACGTTGTAGTGATAGCAATGGGTATCAAGGTAGTGTCAGTGTGTCGGTCGGCTACAACGATATCAACGATATTCATGCGGGCAATGCATTTGGTACGGCAGAAGACGGCGTCATAGCTGCCGTCAGTGGTAATGTCCGTTATCAAGATGAGTCAGGGTATCGCGGTCAATTGCAAGCGCATCAGTTAGGCATGGACAACGGCTTTTTAAGTCTGCAAACCGGTAAAACGGGTCTGTATGAGCTGGCGTTTGACTACAGCACGATCAAAACCTACCAAGCGGGTGATGTTGAAAGCCAGTTATGGCACAACAACGGCATGCTGACGCCGAGTATGAGTGTCCATCAGTTTGATTTAGCCCTTGAGCGCGAAAAGATTGGCCTTGGGTTTGATTATGGCCGTGATTTTTACAATGCCTTTGCGCATTACAGCCAAGAAGACAAAACCGGTCATCTGTCGAGCAGTATCCTAACACCCAGCCCAGTGAACTTTGGTTTACCCGTTGATGCCACCACCAAACAGTGGGATGCCGGATTAGCGCTAAATGGTGATAACTGGATAACAGAGCTCAGCTACATGGGCAGTTTCTATGAGAACAACATCAACCACCTAAGCTTACCGCACCTTAAAGATGTGTACTCAGCAAGTCCAGATAATCAAGCGCACCAAGTGTCACTGTCGGGTCAATACCAACTTAATCGTACAGTGATGAGTGGCCGTTTAGTGTCAGGGCGGATGATACAAGACGACGATTTGATTCAGATGAGCGGTAACCCGTTGCAAAACTGGGATGGGCAAGTCGACACCTTAGATGGGCGCTTGGCTGTGACCTCAATGCTGATTAACCGTTTACGACTTGGAGCGAGTGTTGACTACAGCAAGCGCGACAACAAGAGCTCAGTAGCTGAGTTTGCCCAATACAAGTTTAACAGTGTGACGGGTGCGTTTAGGCAAAACACGCCGCGGGATTATGAGCATAACAATTACAAGGTGAATGCCAGTTACCGCATTGCTAGTGGTTACCGTTTACTAGCTGGTTACAACCGTAAGGAAGTGGATCGCAGTTTCAGTGAGCGTGAACAGACCCATGATGACAGCTTATGGATGGAGTTTAATATACGCGCACTAGATAACTTCAACATCAATTTAAAGGCGGAGCATGCCGAACGTGGTGGCTCAAAGTATGAAACAGATGCACTGACTTCATCAGAGCAAAACGCCTTAATGCGCAAATACTACTTAGCCAACCGCACTCGTAATGCGCTGGAGTTGAGAGTGTCTCACTCTCCGCTTAACTGGCTAAGTGTCGATATGAGCACTCGCTATGCCAAAGATGATTACAACGAAACACAAATCGGCTTAACAGAGTCGGAAGACTACGGCTATGACATGAACTTGAGCTTGCAACTGAGTAAGCATGCAAACGCCTATGGCTTTGTGGGACAGCAGTGGATTAATTCCGCACAAGCGAGCAGTCAATTCTTTGCTCAGGCTGATTGGTACAACGACATCGAAGATGAGTTTACCAACATAGGTGTAGGACTAAGTTATGGCGGCTTGATGCAAGAGCAGCTGACATTAGGACTGGACTATTTGTTTAGCAACTCAGTAAGCGACACGTACGTGACGACTGAAGGCACTAGACCTTACGGCGATTACTACAGCTATAACCACAGCGCGAGTGTGTATGCGGACTATGCGCTGAATGAGCAGATGGCGTTGAAGTTGAGCTATCGGTACGAACGTTACTACGACACAGACGCGGCGGTAACGCATATCAACAATATTCCAGGTTTAGTGACCTTGGGTGACATCAATCATAACTATAACGCACACCAAGTGATGTTGTCGTTTAGCTACAAATTGCGTTAATCGCAAGCAGTGAACTACGAGGATAGAGGTATGGAACGTAGAAGTTTTTTGAAATCGAGTGCGGCACTGGGTTGTGCAGCAACAATAACTGGCTGTAAAACCAGCTCTGATGATGCCAATGTGAATCCACCAGAGCCACCAGTCCCGGCGGTCACTACTGGCTGGCAGGCCTGTTTTGTTAACTGCGGCTCAAATTGTCCGGTAAAATTTACCGTTGTTGATGGCGTAGTCACCCAATTAGAAACCGATAACGTCGATATAGACAGTTACGAAAATCGCCAAATTCGCGCCTGTCCTCGCGGTCGATCACTGCGTCAGCGAATTTATGCTGATAACCGTATTAAATACCCAATGAAACGCGTAGGACCACGTGGTAGCGGTGAGTACATTCAGATATCTTGGCAGCAAGCCATTGCAGAGATCTATGAAAACCTTTCAGAGATCTATTCAGATCCTGAAGCGGGTCCTGAGTCGATTCTATTTCCGGTATCAAGTGGCACCTCAGGAATGAAAACCAGTGGCACCCATATTTGGAAACGCCTATTCCATCTTCTAGGTGGCTACTTAAATATTCATGGTTCATATAGTACCCACCAAATTGATACTGCAACCCTGTATACCTATGGTGTTGGCAGCGTAATCCTCAATGGATTAGAAAGCTCTACACAAGAGATACGCAATTCAGACTTAGTGGTATGTTTTGGTTATAACCCACAAGAAACCTTCATGAGTGGCGGTGGTGTGGCTTATGAATGGAGTGAAGCATTAAGCCAAACCCAAGCTGAAGTGATCATGATTGATCCTCGCTATACAGAATCTGCCGGTGGTAAAGAAAATACTTGGCTGCCTATTCTACCGGGAACCGATGCCGCCCTCGTTGAGGCGCTAATCTATGAGCTCATTCAGCTCAATGCCGTAGATGATGCATTCTTAAAAGGCTACGTTGTTGGTTGGACGGAAGATACTTTACCTGACTCAGCAAAAGGACAGCAGCTAAGCTATAAAGACTACATATTAGGTAATAGTAGCGATAACACGGTAAAAGATGCCCAGTATGCTGAAGCGATCACTGGGATTTCACAGCAACAGATCAAAGATCTAGCCTCTAAACTTGCCAATGCCAGTGCCCCATTTATTCAAATGGGCTGGGGCTTACAAAGACAAGCTAATGGCGAAAACAACGCCCGAGCCATTTATACCTTAATCGCGGTATTGGGCAAATTTGGCCTACCAGGAACCTCTAGTGGAGTCGGAGCTAAAAACCACACCCATGCTTTTGTGACACCAGGAATACCAAGCTTAAAAAACCCTGTCACTAAGTCTATCCCAGCATTTACTTGGACAGATGCGATTGCCAATGATCTCAGCAAAGAGCCGATGACAGCATTAACACATGATGTGATTGATTCAAGCGCGGCGGATCCTGAGCAAGTTAAGCTTGATAAAAACTTGCGAGCAATTATTGTTGCTGGCAGTAATATGCCAGGCTCCCAACATGCGGATATTAACCGTACTCAACAACTTTTAGCCGATCCAAATAGCAGCGTTAAGTTTGTCTTAGTCTCTGAAATTTATATGACACCATCGGCAAAGATGGCGGACATCATCCTACCTGAAGTCACTCAATTTGAAACCAATGATATCGTTTGTGATGGCTGGCATTCTGGCGATCTTGCCAATATCTTAATCACACAGAAAGCCATTGAGCCTATGTATGAAGCAAAAACAACTTATGATATTTGCACAATGATTGCGGAGCGTTTTGGTAAAGGAGAACAATTTACTGAAGGACGAACCAAAGAGGAATGGTTGAAGCATTTATGGGCGACACCGATGAATGCGCTTGGCCTTCCTGACTATGACACCGCCAAGACTCAAGGTATTTTCAAGCATTACAACGGCTCTACACCTCCAGGCTTACAAGCGTTTAGGCAAGATCCTATTGCAAATAAGCTGAATACTCCATCGGGTAAAATAGAGATCTACTCAGAGTCTCTTGTAAATAAAACCAAAAACTGGATCTTGCCTGAAGGTGAGGAAATCAGTGCTATTCCTAAATTTGCAAATCACTGGGAAGGCGCCACTGAAGATAATACTGATTACCCATTCCAAGTGGCTTCATACCACACCAAAGGACGAGTGCACTCTAGTTTCCATAGCCATTCTATGCTGCGCCATGCAGTACAAGACTGTGTTTGGTTAAACCCTATCGATGCTAGAGAGCTTCAGCTAAGCAATAAGCAACTGGCAAAAATTGCGAGTCCACGCGGTGAAATCGTATTACCAGTCAGAATCACTTCACGTGTTAGGCCTAAAGTCATTGCGCTATCTCAAGGAGCATGGCGAACCGCCACTGAAGTCAATGAAGTGGATTATGGCGGAAGTATTAACGTGCTCACTTCCACTCGCCCAAGTTTAATTGCCAAAGGCTGCACATCAGCAACCTTACGTGTAAAGCTCACTGCAGCATAGAGAGAGTAAAAAATGACAAATAAACAATATGGATTCCTATTTGATGCCTCTAAGTGCAGTGGCTGTAAAGCATGCCATATCGCCTGCCAAGACAAGTTCAATGTAATCGACACAATCAAGCCACGTCGCGTGTATGAATATGCCGGTGGTAACTTCGATTTAGACGGTAAAGTTGTACATAGTAACGATGTTTTTTCTTACTACACCTCAATTGGATGTAATCACTGCTCGCATCCAGTGTGTGTAAAAGCCTGTCCAACGGGGGCGTGCCATAAAGAAAGGGCTACTGGCATTGTAAAAATTGAATCTAGCTTATGTGTTGGTTGTAAAAGCTGTGCAAGAGCATGCCCTTATGACGCCCCTCAATTTGATCAGCAGCGTGGCTATATGATCAAATGTGATGGCTGTATTGATCGTGTCGCCGAAGGTAAACAACCAATATGCGTGGAATCATGTACGATGCGAGCATTGCAGTTCGGTGAAATCAGTGAGCTCAAGCAGAAGTATCCAATGGCAAAAATCGCCAATGTAGCTCCTCTGCCTTCAAGTGATATCACCCAGCCAAATCTGCTGATAATAGAAAATAAAAACTCAAAATCTTCAGGTTCTTCTGAAGGGCAACTGGTCAATGAGTTTGAGGTCTAAATAGACCTAACCCCCTACTCAAACAACGCTTAGGTAGTTAACTGCTATCTAAGCGTCTTTCCTATTTGAAGACTTGCCCTTGCTGACATAAAGCCCAGAAAAGCTGGCACATAGCAAATCATTGCAATAGAGTTCCACATCTAAGCGCACTTTGACTCGACGGCCTAAGGCCAATTTTGATAAATCGCAATCAGGCCAATTAACCCTAGCGACTGGGCGACAGTCAATTGGGGCGATATAACGCACATTGGCATCAGCTAATACGATATCGCCCTCTTGCTCTGCCAGTTTCTGCTGCAACCACAACATGCCCCAGCCAGTTAAGGTCATTAGCGTATAGATACTGCCTGCAAACATGGTGTTGTGCAGGTTGATATTGGGCTCAATTGGCGCAGAGACTTCGAAAGTATCCCCATCAAATGCCAAGGGCGCTATCTGCATAAACTCACTTACAGGTATAGTTTGATGCCAAGTCTGTTGCAGCTGCTTTAGCAAGTTTTGATAGTTTAAATCAGACATCTGCTTTCCTAATACTAGCCTTTACAACCCCTGAGCACGCAGTAAAGCTCTAGACTTGCAGGTTAAAGGTTACCGGACCATCATTCACTAAAGACACTTTCATGTCTGCGGCAAATTGACCAGTTTGAGTGTTCACCCCTTTTGATTTACAGAAATCGACAAATGCCTCATAGAGTTCACGCGCTTGATCTGGCGTACCCGCACCGGAGAAACTTGGACGCAATCCTCGGCCAGTATCGGCAGCTAAGGTAAACTGCGATACCACTAATAGACTGCCACCCGCCTGTTCAAGGTTAAGGTTCATCTTGCCATTTTCATCGGAAAACACACGGTAGCTCATCACCTTGGTGGCCAGTTTTTGCATCTTCTCAATGTTATCCTCGCGCTCGACACCGAGTAATACCAACAGGCCTTTATCTATCTCACCGATAGTCGTGCCATCAACGACAACTTTTGCTTCACTCACACGTTGAATTAGGGCAATCACGTACAACACTCTCCGATTAAAACAATAAATACTTAAAAAAAGGACCTAGACCCTAGGGCGCTGCGCTTTAACACAAGGTACTAGGTTCTAGGACGCTTCGCTTCTAGGACGGGCTACGCCCTGCTAGGAACAGCAAAATTGATGGGCTAAAGCCCAACCTACAGAAGAGAGTATGCTTTATCGGCTTTGCCTTTCCTAGAACCTAGCTCTTTCTTAGCTTTTCCTAGCACCTAGGGCCTAGGACCTTTCTTAGCTTTTCCCATATTTTCCGTAAGCGCAGCGTTCCGTAAGTGACGTAGTCACGTCCGCAAGGCCGCAGGCCGTTCGTCTTAGCTTTTCCCGCTTTTCCGTCTTAGCTGTTCCTAGCACCTAGAACCTTTCTTTGCCTTTCCTAGGGCCTGCTTTTCCTAGAACCTTCTTTATATCGACTGAATATTCTGCATCACAGGTATTGGCTTAATCACGTCTTCAGAACCTTCGGGGAGCGACTCGCCGATCTGGCGTAAACCTTCATCTATCCATAGGATAAATCGACGGATCTCCTCCATGGTGATGGTGTCGACAAATGTTGCCGCCCCTTGCACCTGGATCACCGCACCTTGATCGCGGATAACAAACTTGGCGAAATTAAGCTTTTGGTTCAAGGTTCCGATCATCAGTAGCATCTCTTTACTACCCACATACTTAGGGTGAATGGCATAGAAGCGATTCATCATGATGCGATCGATACCATCAGGGTTGATGCTCGGCTGCAGAATAAACTGGCTGTTATCAAAATTGACCGCCACACCATTAGGCCCTGCACGCGATGCCAAATAACTCTTATTTAACAGTGCTTCGAGCAATTTAGTCGTGGCTTCTTCGTTAGACAGACCACCTAAATCCACACTGTCAAGCGCTTTGACAGCAACTTCTGCCTCTGCTGCTTTTTCGGTTGAAGCGCAAGCCGTTAGGCCGATAGTTAAGCCGATAGTTAAGCCTGCAACAATCAGTTTTTTCATAGCGTCTATGTTTCCTTGTTTATTGTTTGGCCATTTCCCGTATGGCATCCATTACCGCTCTGGCCATCTTAACATCGGCCAAAGCATGATACCCACCTTTAATCTCTGTCACCTCGATCAACTGGCTCGCCCTACCTTTAAAGAAGTTTTGCAGTACTTTAAATGGGCAGACCCAGTCCATCTCACCTTGCAGTACACGCGTTTGACATTGGATCAAAGGCAATTGAACGATGAGTTTTTCAAATGCACCAAAGTAATCATTAGCAACATAATAAAGCTCAATGCTTGCTAGAGACTGACTGAAGGGCGAATTAATCTCACCTAACATACAGCCAGGATAGGCCAAGGCCATCTCCCAGCTAATCCAGCGCTCTGTCGCAGAATAGCGAACGTCTTGGCACTCATCTTCCAATCTGGAACGATAACTAGTGAGTAAAGCCGTTAACTCTTGTGGCTGTACACCATAAGCAAAGGCTCGATATTCCTCTTTGAACAAGCGAGCCGCGCCGCGATTACCGTAGAGCCACTCGATACCCGCGGGGCTGGGAACAAACAGCCCCCATAATACCTGTGAGATCACCCGGTTTGGGTAGTAGGCGGAATATAACAAGGCTAAGGTGGCACCAAATGAGCCCCCCGCCAGCATCCATTGAGGAACATTAAGCCAGCAGCGAACTCGCTCGATATCGGCCAGTAAATTGGAGAGGTTATTATGCTTAAGCTCCCCCCGAGGGCGTGAACGCCCCGCACCACGCTGATCGACAAAAATCACCTGATAGATAGACAGGTCGAAAAGCTTCAGCTCTTCGACGCTACAACCCGCACCTGGGCCACCGTGCAGATATAGCAAGGGGATCCCCTTGGGATTACCATACAGTGCCACGTGCAGTTGATGACCACCGCCAACATCGATCCAGGTTCGATGGAAGGCTTTGGGCTGCGCGATAGGCATTAGTCCTGCTTATCCCTATCGACAGACTTGCCCTGCTTATCAAGGCTAGGCTCACTCGTTTGCGTGCTCGTTTTCTCGCTAGCTTGCTCATTCGTTTCTTCGAATTGGCTAGCACTCTGTTTTGACTCAAGCTCCAACTCTTCGGCCTCAGCCTCAGCCGATACTCTTTCTCGGATCAGCTGGCATTCGTGTAGATACTCAGGCAGTCCTGCGGTGATCTCTGCACCAACGAGTACTATCACCCAAGAAACATAAACCCACACAAATAAAATGGGTATTATCGCCAGGGCACCGTAGATGGCCTCGTAACTCGGGAACTGAGTCACATAGTATGCGAAGCCCTTCTTGCCCAGCTCAAACAACATGGCTGCGACCAATGCACCGAGTAACGCATGCAGAAACTTAACCTTCTTAACGGGCACAACCATATATAGCAGTAGAAAGGCCGCCACCGAAAAGAACATAGGCAGGCGCTCAATCAATATGGGAACCACCCCGGAAAGCTCTTCGGTATTGAACACCTTTAACGACACTATGTAAGAGGTTGCGACTAAACTAGCCCCCACCAACACTGGTCCTAAGGTCAGCACCATCCAATACATAGAAAAAGAGACCGCCGCCTGGCGCTTCTCTTTGGTGCGCCAGATACTGTTTAGTGCCTTATCGATAGCCGAGATCAGCAGCAGTGCCACCACCACTAAGGCAGCGATACCTACGCTAGTCCCCTTAGAGGCATTGGCAACAAACTCATTAATATAGATCTGCACCGTATCACCGGCGGCAGGCAGAAAATTGTCATAAACAAACGCCTCTAACTTTTCACGAATGCCGGAAAAAACCGGGAACGCCGACAACATGGAAAACATCACCGCCACAATTGGCACCAGTGACAACAGGGTGACATAGGCTAAGTGTCCAGCCTTAATATTGACTTGGTCTTCTTGAAAGCGACTGAGTAGGTGTAAGAAAAATGCCCAAATACTCAGTAAGAAAGAACGAACCTGTTTTATCACAATCTTATTTTTCACTTGTTACTCTTGATTCTGTTAAAGTTAGTCTTAATCTATTAGACGATAATAATCATTATCTTGGTACAATAAAGCTTATAACCTTCTCTTTACAAGCATAAGGATTGAATTGATGTCTCAACAAGGATCAGCGGGCAATGTTATTGCCGCCATCGCGAGCTTTTTCTTCCCAGGCCTTGGACAGCTTGTTCAAGGGCGTATTTTAGCGGCTCTACTTTTCTGCGTTATTGCCGTTGTCGGTTATGCCCTGTGGTGGCTTATTGTTCCGGCTATCATAGGCGGTATTGCCCACCTATGGAGTATTATCGATGCAGCTAAGTTTCGCTCAGAGTAGCCTTTAAATTTTCAGGGATAAAAGAAAATGAAAAAACTAATTACCACCGCTGTTATTAGCACTAGTTTACTACTGGGTGGCTGCCAGAGTGCCTATTATGGCGCGATGGAAAAAGTGGGTTATCACAAGCGCGACATTATGGTCGATCGGGTCGAAGACGCTAGAGAATCTCAAGAGGATGCCCAAGAGCAATTCAGCTCGGCGCTAGAAGAGATGCAAGCACTCCTTAACCATGATGGTGGCGACTTAGAAAGTGCCTATAACAAGGCCAAAGACGAATACGAATCGGCACAAGATGCAGCCGATGATGTCACCAATCGTATCGACAAAGTTGAAGATGTGGCCGAGGCACTATTTGACGAATGGCAAACAGAGATTGGTGAGATCAGCAAGGCCAGCCTACGCCGTAACAGTGAGTCTAAGCTCAAAGAGACTCGCCGTTCATATAACCAACTAGTAAAAAGCATGCGCCGCGCCGAGAGCAAGATGGAACCAGTTCTCACCGCGATGAAAGACAATATGCTGTACCTAAAGCATAACCTTAACGCCCAAGCCATTGGCGCGATTAAAGGGGAATTTGCTAGCCTGCAGACCGATATCTCAGGGTTAATTAAAGAGATGAACAAATCGATCGATGAATCGAACAAGTTTATTGCCTCATTAGAAGGTAAATAAACACCCCCTAAAGTGAGGTTCCTAAGCAGCATAACTTAGGAACCTAACTTGTGAGCTAACACATCGTTTTCAACGCTATAATCCTCATTTTTCGATCTCCCGCACAAGCTAAGCGTTCAACAAGAACTAATTCTCAAACAAAGTTTCACAATAGTATCAATCCTATTTTAACTGACGCTATCTATGAGCTTTATCGAATCTTTAACTCTTGCCTTAGCGCTGACCTATAGCACCAGCCTACTGTATTGGAGTGGTAAGAAATGGGGCGCACTAACTACCGGCCTCCTAATAACCGCTGCCATCATTTCTAGCCTATATTGGCCTCTTATCGCAGCTCTAGGCCTTGCCGTTATCATTATCGGCCTAGTGACTAAGTTTCAGCCTGAAGTCGCTCAAGGCGCTCTGAGGGCCAATAACCTACGAGACGGGGTACAACATCTTTTGGCACTGTCGATGCTATTGGTTGGTGTGCAATTTGCGGTTAATGCCGCGTTACTTAAAGCTGGCATCACACCTTGGCTGATGAGCCCCGATGTTGGCGATGCCTTTTTGCCCATTGCTGGCGGCATCGAGATCAAGGCGATTCTCAGCTTGGGGATCTGGGATCAAAACCACCCTGCAGCTGCGGTCATGTTAACTGTGGTGTTACTGACAGGTTTACTATGTAAACGCGCCTTCTGCGGCTGGGCCTGCCCGTTAGGCTTGGCTGGTGAATACCTGTATAAACTCAGAAAGCGCTTCATCAAGCAGGAGCTATTGCCACCCGCTTGGATAGACTGGCCACTACGTATGGTCAAATACCTGCTGTTACTGGCCTTGCTGTACATCATTGTTGGCATGCCGAGTCAGAGCATTCCCGGCTACTTAAACAGTAATTACCACAAGATTGCCGATCTTAAGATGGCACTGTTCTTTATCACTCCGGGGCTTGTGACCTTAATCTGTTTCGGCTTCATTCTTGGGCTTGCCGCATGGCGCCGCCAAGGTTTCTGCCGCTATATCTGCCCTTATGGTGCGTTGCTTGGACTAGTAAGCTTCTTAAGTCCATTTAAGATCCGCCGCAGTACTCAACATTGTTTAATCGAATCAAAAGGGATGAGCTGCGATAAGTGCAGCCGCGCCTGCCCGGCTAATATCCAGGTACATAACCAAATCAACATCCGTTCAGACGAGTGCCAAGCCTGTATGCGCTGCGTGTCCGCCTGCCCTAAGAAGGAGGCGCTGCATTTTAGTGCTCGTAACGGTTGGAAACTCTCTGCACGCGGACTCAGTATCATGCTGCTAATCATCATGTTCCTGCTACCACTGCTCGCTTACCTAGGCGGCTTCTGGCACAGCGAAACGCCTGTCGAGGCACGGATGTACTTAATTCAACATCTGGATAGGATTGGCCATTAACGGAAGGTTCTAGGTTCTAGGTTCTAGGAAAGCAGGGAAAGGCCAGGATGGTAATAGTCGAACGGCCTTCGGCCTTACGAACGTGACTAGGTCACTTACGGCACGCTGCGCTTACGGAAGAGATGGAAAAGCTAAGAAAGGGCAAAGCTGCTGGTGTTTGCTTTTACTTTTACTAGTAGGGCTTTAGCCCGTCCTCGCAGCGAAGCGTCCTAGGAGCTAGGAACTTCTTTTAAAGCTAAGAAAAGAGCCTGCTCCATGAAAGGAGCAGGCTCATTAAATTCCGCCTATTGATTTGGATACGAATAAGCTTGAGTTAGTTTACTCGTTTGGCGTGCGTCTTGATTGTTGGTGATGCAATGGCATCCTGCGCGCCAATTAATTGCAGCTCATAAGCGCCTTGATTAAAGGTCTCTAGTAGTACGGCATCAACCGAAGCATTAGTGCGCTCAAAAGCTTCTACTGAGTTAAAGCCTGCTTGCAGGTTCGCTAGCATCAAGCCACTGATCAAATCACCTACGCCCACAGGTTGCTTATCAAACTCATATAGAGGGCGAGAGATTAAGTAACTGCCGGTCTTGGTCACCAACAACATCTCAAACTGTTCTTGGCTCGTGGCAGCCTTAGCAAGGTGTTTCACTACCACAACCTCAAGCCCTTTCTCTAACAGGCACTCACACGCATTTATCACTTCATCCAGATTATGCAGCTCTCTATCGGTCAGCGTTTCCAGCTCCAATAGATTAGGCGCGATAATATCGGCTTCGGCCAAGGCCTGAGTCTTTAGAAACTCCTGCACGCCCGGCGCAACGATGCAGCCTTTCTCTGGGTGGCCCATCACAGGGTCACAGAAGTAGATCGCCTGAGGATTGAGGGCTTTCATCTTTTTCACTGCCGCGACAATTTCACCACCCTGCTCGGCACTACCTAGGTAGCCACTGAGAATAGCGTCACAGCTTTGCAGTTTACCGATATTGTCTAACCCTTGTACCAACTCGGTGATCTGCCCTGCAGGCATAATCGTTCCCGTCCATCCTTGCACATACTGAGTATGGTTGGAGAACTGAACCGTATTGATTGGCCACACCTCCATACCTAGACGACGCATTGGGAATACGGCGCTACTGTTTCCTGCGCAGCCGAAGACCACATGGGATTGAATGGATAAGATCCGCTTCATGGTTACAACCTTTAATTCTGTTAGCGATTTAATAGAGGGCACTCAATAGCTATATGATTACAACTATTTGAGGTATTTTTCCGAATTATACCTATTCGTCTAAATTAGTATTGCCAAACTTAATCAGCCTGTGAGCTATTACACTGATATTTGCAGAACAGCTAAGCAATAGTCAGCCTTGGTAGCCTATATGAGGTCAATTAACTCATTAAAAAAGCCCTGAACACTTTCATGTCCAGGGCTTTTTAAATTCTTAACCTGGTTACAGGTTGAAGCTAAACGCGGTCATTACTTACGGTTATGACGCTTACGCTCGTTTTCAGTCAAGTAACGCTTACGAACACGGATGTTCAGTGGTGTTACTTCTACTAATTCGTCATCATCGATGAACTCAAGAGCTTGCTCAAGTGTCATTTCGATATGCGGAGTTAGTACCTGAGCTTCGTCAGTACCAGATGCACGCATGTTAGTTAGCTGCTTACCTTTCAAACAGTTAACTGTTAGATCGTTAGCACGTGCGTGAAGACCAACTACCTGACCTTCGTATACTTCTGCAGCGTGACCAATGAATAGACGACCACGCTCTTGCAGACCGAATAGTGCGAACGTTAGTGCTTTACCAGTAGCGTTAGAGATCAATACACCACGTGCACGTTGACCGATATCGCCACCCTTCACTGGACCGTAATGGTCGAATGAATGGTAGATAAGACCTGTACCAGAAGTGGCTGTCATGAATTCAGTTTGGAAACCGATTAGACCACGGCTAGGGATAACGAAGTCGATACGTACACGACCCTTACCGTCTAACTGCATGTCCTTCATGTCACCCTTACGAGTACCAAGCTTCTCGATCACTGCACCTTGATGTTCTTCTTGAACGTCAACAGTTAGTGTTTCGAACGGCTCACACATCTCGCCATCGATCTCTTTCATGATAACTTCTGGACGAGAAACGGCTAGCTCGTAACCTTCACGACGCATGTTTTCAATCAAGATAGATAGGTGAAGTTCACCACGGCCTGATACGCGGAAACGATCTGGGCTGTCAGTCTCTTCAACGCGAAGTGCCACGTTATGAACGAGTTCCTGCTCTAGACGCTCAAGGATGTTACGTGAAGTTACGTACTTACCTTCTTTACCCGCGAACGGAGAAGTGTTTACCTGGAAAGTCATTGTTAGTGTTGGTTCATCAACAGACAATGGAGGTAATGCTTCAACAGTTGTCGTGGCACAGATAGTGTCAGAAATCTTAAGCTGACCAAGACCAGTAATCGCTACGATGTCGCCAGCGTTAGCTTCAGACACTTCGTGACGCTCTAGACCCATGTAACCTAATACTTGGCCTACTTTACCGTTACGCTTGTTACCTTCAGCATCGATGATAGTTACTTGCTGGTTAGTCTTAACGCTACCACGCTTGATACGACCAACACCGATAACACCTACGTATGAGTTGTAGTCCAGCTGCGAAATCTGCATCTGGAAATCACCTTCAGCATCAGCATCTGGTGAAGAAACTTTTTCAATGATCGTTTCGAATAGCGGCGTCATGTCTGCGCTAACTTCGTCTGGATCTAATGAAGCAAAACCGTTTAGTGCAGAAGCATAAACGATTGGGAAGTCTAGCTGCTCATCGGTAGCGCCTAGGTTGTCGAATAGATCGAATACTTGATCGATAACCCAATCTGGACGCGCGCCTGGACGGTCAATCTTGTTAATCACAACGATTGGCTTTAGGCCTTGAGCGAAAGCTTTCTTAGTCACGAAGCGAGTCTGTGGCATTGGGCCATCTACTGCGTCAACTAGTAGTAATACTGAGTCAACCATAGATAGAACACGCTCTACCTCACCACCGAAATCGGCGTGACCAGGAGTATCAACGATGTTGATACGGTAATCGTTCCACTTGATGGCAGTGTTCTTGGCCAGAATCGTGATACCACGTTCCTTTTCAAGATCATTTGAATCCATCACCCGCTCAGTGGCTTCTCCTCGAGACTCAAGGGTTCCTGACTGCGCCAGCATCTTATCAACCAAGGTAGTCTTACCATGGTCAACGTGTGCAATAATGGCGATGTTACGTAAATTCTCTAACACGGCTAAACCTCTTACCATCGGTATATAAATAGGGGGGATTTGCAACTCACTAAAGCCAGTTTAGTATAGTAGTTGCAATAAAAAGCGTGACATTCTACTCTAGCTCGGCGCTATCTCACAGGATTATTTTTAACCAATCGTTAAAAATAACTCTTTCGCATTGATTTTTTTCGTCTTAACGTCCGCTTTTTATACACTTTTTTATAGTTTTGCGATGTGATGCCATTGACGTCAGATTAAATAATAAACAATGTCTTTTATTGGATATTTGAGCCTCTCCTCGCTAAATTACGCTGCTTTTTCCTCTTTAATCACTCAAAAATCTCACTGTCTTAAATCTGAATAACACTTATCGAAGATGGGATACTAATTCCTTGAGTTAGCTCCTATAAAAAACCAACCAGCTTAGTTAATGTGTAGCAGTTGTAAGTGGGACGAACATAAATCCGCTAGAGTCAGAATGGTACTGCACAACAATAGCGCGTGCACCACATAGATCCATCGAGCGCACCAAAACAGTGCAACCATGATAACTTTAGCCTGGAAGGCAAATAACTAATCTATTATTTTCAATAAGTTAAATTATTGGCACGAGTCTCGCTATATGAATACCAGAATCGCGTTCAGCGTTAAATATTAAAGATAAAACCAAGGGATTATCCTTTACCCTACTCGGAGACTCTAGAATGTCAGCAGAATCAGTTTTAAAACAACTAGTAGAATTAGAAGTTAAGTTCGTTGATTTGCGCTTTACCGATACTCGCGGTAAAGAGCAGCACGTTACAATTCCAACTCACCAAGTTGATGCTGACTTCTTTGAAGACGGTAAAATGTTTGACGGCTCTTCAATCTCTGGTTGGAAAGGGATTAACGAATCAGACATGGTATTGATGCCTGATCCAGCAAGTTTCGTACTTGACCCTTTCACCGCTGAAACAACAGCGAACATCCGCTGTGACATCCTAAACCCTGGCACAATGACAGGTTACAACCGTGACCCACGCTCAATCGCAAAGAAAGCTGAAAACTACCTACGCTCTACCGGTATTGCTGACACAGTATTAGTCGGTCCAGAGCCAGAGTTCTTCCTATTTGACGATGTGAAATACGGCGCGGACATGTCAGGTTGTTTCTACAAGGTTGATGCTGAAGAAGCTTCTTGGAACTCAGGTACTCACTACGATGATGGCAACACAGGTCACCGTCCAGGCGTTAAAGGTGGTTACTTCCCAGTAGCACCAGTTGACTCTTCACAAGATATTCGTAGTGCAATGTGTTTAGTCCTTGAAGAGATGGGCCAAGTTGTTGAAGCGCATCACCACGAAGTGGCAACTGCGGGTCAGAACGAAATCGCAACTCGCTTTAACACCCTAACATTGAAGGCCGACGAAGTTCAGGTACTTAAGTATGTTGTTCATAACGTTGCTCACGCATACGGTAAGACAGCGACATTTATGCCTAAGCCAATCGTTGGTGACAACGGTAGCGGTATGCACGTACACATGTCACTAGCTAAAGATGGTACTAACCTATTTGCTGGTGATAAGTACGGCGGATTAAGCGAATCGGCCCTGTTCTTCATCGGTGGTGTGATTAAGCATGCTCGCGCAGTCAACGCATTCTCTAACCCATCTACAAACTCATACAAGCGTTTAGTTCCACACTTCGAAGCGCCAGTAATGCTTGCATATTCTGCAGCTAACCGCTCTGCTTCTATCCGTATCCCAGTGGTACCGAGTGCAAAGGCACGTCGTATCGAGCTACGCTTCGGTGACCCAGTGGCTAACCCATACTTAGCATTCTCTGCAATGTTGATGGCAGGTCTTGACGGTATCCAAAACAAGATCCACCCAGGTGAAGCAATGGATAAAGATCTATACGATCTTCCAGCTGAAGAAGCCGCTGAAATCCCAACAGTTGCAACTTCACTAGAAAATGCACTTGAGTGCCTAGATGCTGACCGTGAGTTCCTGACTCGTGGTGATGTATTCTGTAATGACTTTATCGATTCTTACATCAAACTAAAGTCTGCAGACGTTGAACGTATCAACCAAACAACTCACCCAGTAGAATTCGAGCTTTACTACAGCTTGTAATCCTTCTGAGTTGACTCGCTAACCCGAATAATGGGTTAGCATTAGAGCCCTAAACAGCGATGTTTGGGGCTTTTTTATTGCGTTCATTTCTTCTTGAGAAAACAACTAGTCGCTAAAGGTGTACACAGCGACTCGACCACCATGCCCCCCAGCCACCAGAGTATTGCCGTCAATCGCTAGGGTGAAAAATCCCTGAGTTTCGCCATTAATTAGCAGCGGCTGCCAACTATAACCATGATCATATGAGATATCTGTCGACAATTTACCCGATGTAATACAAGTTTCCTCATAACACGCCATTGCGGTGCGTAGCCCTGGGGTAGTACCTGGGGCTTTATGCCAAACATAGCCTCTTCTATAGACCAAGTTAGCATCATGCTTATCCCGCTGCTGATAATCACCACCCAGCACAAATAGATCACCTAACGCATTAAATGCTAGGGCATACCCTCCAGCTGTTTGGGTATCATCATAAAGCGCCACAGGGCGTCTACGCCAATGTTGGCCCCAATCGGCGCTACTATAGACTGAGCTGCTATAGCCACCAGAGGTAAACCAAGCCCTACCGCGCTTATCAACAATTAAGGTGTTGCCGCTAGCGGCAAAGGCGACCTCTTTATCGAGCAGGTTAGGCAGAGCATCTTTAGCAATCCGCTGCCAAGTTTTACCACCATCCGCCGTACGTAAAATCACGTAACCACCACCAACAGGGTCGCCGAGTAACAGTCCATTATTGCGATCCCAAAAAGCGATAGAGTTGAAAAAACCTAACTCATCGGGATTATCAAACAGTAACTGCCAACTTAAACCTTGGTTTTCGGTGATATAGAGTTTAGATAAACCACCTTGACCAGCGCCCATCACTATCGCCGTGTTGGTATCGAACACTTCAATATCGCGTAAGTCAGTCAAAGGGAAGCCTTTAACCGATATATCTAACCAGTTGTTACCACCGTCTTTGGAAATATAGACACTATTATCGCTCCCCGTTACCCAAGCCACGCCATCGAGTATCGCACTACCTCTAAAAGCAGTACTGGGTGCCAGCTTCTGAATACTCCAATCCATGGCAGATGTGCTAAAACAACACAGGCTGAGTAACAGCATGAATGTCTTCATAAAATCCCTTGAAAAATACCCCATGACTATCACTATCGGCCAATCGACACCGATAGGCAAGCTTAGAAACTAGACAGAATGAACTCACACACTCGCGATACAACATCGATAGATTAATTAGTGCACGCTAAATAAAACACATTTAAACAACAAGTTAGCAACAAAAAGTTCTGGACACTGCCTAAACTATGAACTAAATTAAAAGTGTGACACAGATCACCATCTGAGTAATAAGGAACCTACTATGAGAAAAACAGCAACTCGAGTAGCACTGTTGAGTGCAGGACTACTACTTTCAACGGCAAGTCTTGCCGCTATGAGTCCTATTACGGAATGTAATGATTGCTCAAGCCAAGCTGCATTGTCGGCGGCAAAAGCACAGCAAAGCGATAGCGTTTATGTGGTTGATTTTGTTAATCGCACCGCACAGAAATTTGTCACTGACGACAAGGGTGCCGCATTACTGACTAAGCTATCAGTGGGTGAATTAAATCATCTCAACCAAGAATTCAATCACCGCAAAGTGCATTTAAGGGCGGTAAAGCCTTAAGCTTAAAGTGATATGACAGGCCTTAGGCCTGTTTTTTCACCATTCTACAGCTCGTTATCACGATTAGCCTTTCACTATCGGCATCCCTTTATTACAGACAGAAGGCGCTCAACATCGGCCATGTCATTATAAATATGCGGTGATACTCGGATCCCTTCACTACGCAAATCCACACTCACATCGGCCCTCAGCAATGCCGCTAGCACCTGCTGCTGTTTCCCACCAAAATCTAAAATGAGGGTACCGCTGCGCTTAGCCTCAAGCCGAGGCGATACAAGCTCTGTCTCAAATTGCTCAGCAATCACATCGATTAACCATTGGTTATGTTCGCGAAGCTTATGGGAGCCCAATTCCGCAAAGTAGCCTATGCTGTGCGCAGCAATTGCATAGGGGGCTATCGATGGTGTTCCGCCCCAAAACTTTAGTGCAGTCGGATGATAACGAAAATTATGAATATCGAACTCGAAGGGATTTTCATGGCTAAACCAGCCCACGTCTTTGGGCTGACAGCCCTCAATATGCTGCGAGCTCACCCACAAATAGGCTGCTCCCGGACCACCGCATAACCACTTAACGCTAGAGCCAATCATAAAGTCAGGTTGCAAAGCGGCAAGATCGAGCGGCACGATACCGGCCGATTGAGCCACATCGATAAGTGTCAGCACATTCTTAGACTTGGCAATGTCCACTATGTCAGCTAACGGAGCTTGCTGCCCAATATTAGAATAAACGTGGCTAACAAACACTAAATCAATATCCGCGTTAATATACGACTGCCAGACGTTCGCTTCTGTGATATCCAGTTCTTTTGGAATAAAACGTAACTCACAGGAAAGCGGAAGTGCTTTTTGCAGGGCAAAGCCCATGCTTGGAAAGTCAAGCTCACTCATCAGCACAACCGCCTTATCATGCGCGAGCTGCGGTAACGACATCACTAATTTGGTTAGTGCACTAGAAAGGTTAACCTGAGGGCAGAACTCTTCAGCCGAGCCATTAAACAGCTTTGCTAGACTCATGGTAAATTGGTCGATCACCGTTAGCCACTCTTGCCACGGCTCAACTCCCGAAGCTTTCCAAGGGGCAAAAAATTGCTGGCTAAATGCTTGCTCAGCATCTTTCAGCGGTCGACCAACAGAATGGTTAAGCAGGTAGCTTCCCGCCGCTAAGCTAAAATCCTCTTTAAATGATTGCATATTACTTAGCCTCCAAACTCGCTGTTAGCGCTCGTACATCGTCAAACCGAGTTTTAATGTCACTGCGCTGCACTGCGGCACGCCGATCACGCAGCTTCTCTAATGAATTGAGTAAAACGGGTAAAGGAGGACCACTTGCGGTCACCTTAGACATATGTTGCAGCTCCATGGTTTTCGAAGGCTCGGCAATGTACTTAGTCACCAATTCATTATGGTGTTGAATGGCCGTTTCTCCGTGTAATGCGCACACCTCAAGAAACAGCTTTACATTGTTTTGATACCAGGGCTCATGACGCAAATGCATCATGTTAAGCAACTCATCCATAAAGCTATTTCGGCGCATACAATCACGTAAGATAGCCTGGTCTTCTGGCATCATATAGAGGAATTTGTCCACCAACATCTGCGAATATCCCGGCTCGTTGGCATTACAAAGTCCAAGCAGCATATCGATCACATTAATCCCAGCAAAATCGCCAGCATTGGCGCCACGATAAACCTGACTCCCCACACGGTAAGGCTTGTAGTAAGGGCGCACACAATAGAAAAAGTCATCGGCATCAAGCTCTTGAAACAGTACCCGATTCGAGTCAATCACATCTCTGAGTGCCTGTTTAGCAACTTGGAGCAGATCATAGGCGATGGGATGATCTATGCCTAAAGGCTGGATCTTTAACAGCGCATCGGCGGCACGTTTATAGGCCAAAATGCCTTTGGTGTTGTAATCGACAAACAGCTTCTCGGCATCTAGATCGGTAAAGCGTTTATACAAGCCTCCCTGTGCACGGTTATGAGTCGTGAGATGCGCAGTAGCAAATCTTGGCGTTACACCAATAGAGGCACCGATATGCATGGCTAAGGCCGATGCCTCAGTCAGCGGCGATACTCTCTCCCGTGAGGGTTCGGTGATCTCATGGCGGCGACAGGCGGCCATATACAAACCCACGTTACCCAGCAGATCAAATGCATGATCAAAGCCTTCGTCGGTATTTCCCTCCGCCAGCAAGCTCACGATAAGCTCTCGGCCTTCAGACTCTAACTGGGCTTTTAAATCGTCACCGACACCTTCCACATTCGCGCGATCTGCCTGTAAACGATAAAGATGCTCTAGCTCATTATTCAGTGCTACAAATCGAGTACGGATCCAGTGATCGAACGCCTGAGTATTTTGCGTCATTGCCTATCCTTATTTTTCTGGGCTCTAACCATGAGTGAACTAAATTAGCCTAGCAGCATACGTACGGTGTAAATCATTAAACTAAGCCAAATTACTTCCAATTAAGATCGAAATCCCCTATAAAAAGTCTAGTTAATATTGATATTCACCATAAGAAACGAAAGGTTGCCAAGATGGATAACAAAGATCGCAATATACTCGCCATATTACAGCGTCACGGTCGTATTGCGATCTCAGAGCTCGCAGCCAGACTGAACATGTCTGATACGCCTTGCCTTCGCCGTGTTAGAAAACTCGAGCAAACCGGGGTGATCAGTGGCTATGCCGCACAAATTGATCCTAAAGAGGTGGGTCTTAATGTGGTGGTGTATGCTTTTGTGCGATTAAAAGAAAACTCAGATCAGCACGCAATACTGTTTGAAGAGAGCATGGAAAACTTGGAACAAGTTATGGAATGCTCCGTGGTAACCGGTGCCCATGATTACCTACTCAAAATCGTCGCCAGCGACCTGCTCAGCTACGAAAGTTTCGTCAAAAAGTCCCTAGGCAGCCTAAACTGTATCGCAGGTATCGAATCCACCGTGGTGTTAAAGCAAAACTTCTCACGCAGTACTTTGCCGTTATAACGACATTTAAAATGCTCAAAAAAATTCCAACAACAAATCACTAGACGACCGGTCTAATTGTGTTAAGCTGGTTTACATGAAAACGACTCCTCAACAAACACGGCAGCATATTATCGATTCAGGCTACAGTCTGATTTCGAGTAAAGGCTTTTCAAATGTTGGTCTAGCGCAAATCCTTAAATTTGCCGATGTGCCTAAGGGCTCTTTTTACCACTACTTCAAATCTAAGGAGCAGTTTGGTGAAGAGATCATTACCGACTATTTTAAAAACTATTTACACAGTATTGATACGCTGTTTGCCGTAGAAAATAGCTCAGGCCTTGAGAGACTCATGAGTTATTGGCTGCGCTGGCAACAAACTCAAAGTGATGCCTGTGTTGACCAAAAATGCCTAGTGGTCAAGCTCAGTGCCGAGGTTGCCGATCTTTCCGAGTCAATGCGTCTAGCCTTAGACAAAGGCTCATCAGCAGTTATTGCTCGCCTTGCTGATTGTATTGAATCTGGGATAGAAGATGGTTCAATCCCGAGTCTGAATGCAGCGCATACCGCAGAAGCCCTATACCAGATGTGGTTAGGTGCCAGTTTAAGAAATAAATTATCTCGTGATCCAAATGTCATCGAACGCGTATTGCTGATGACCAAAGCCTTGTTGGCCAACCCTGTTTCCTCTTTGAAATAAACCATTGAGTTAACCATCTTTAAATGACCGACAAATTTATCTCCCCGCCTAAGCTTAAGGCGGGAATTTTTTACGAATTTGCTAGACGACTGGTCTACTAAAAGTTAAGCAGCATCATTCGACCACTAGGGTCGCTGAATAGGATTAATTATGTATAGCTTCGATTATTACAACCCAACACATATCAGCTTTGGTGAAGGTAAGATTGCCGAACTCGATAACTTAGTCCCCCAAAATGCCAAAGTATTAATTCTGTTTGGCGGCAACAGCGCCAGAAGCACAGGCACACTCGACGAGGTAAAAGCGGCGCTTAAGCAACGTAATGTGGTTGAATTTGGCGGCATCGAAGCCAATCCCACTTACGAAACCTTGATGCAGGCCGTAGACGTGGTGAAACAGCAAGAGATCGACTTCCTCCTCGCCGTTGGCGGTGGCTCGGTTATCGATGGCACTAAGTTTGTTGCCGCTGCTGTACTATTTGAAGGCGAGCCTTGGGATATTCTTTTAAGTTGGGGGGCTAAGGTCACTCAAGCTATGCCTTTTGGTACCGTTCTGACTTTACCTGCCACAGGTTCAGAGATGAACAGCGCCAGCGTGGTCACCCGCAAAGAGTTTCAAGCTAAATTGTCTTTCATGAGCAACCATGTTTTCCCGAAGTTCTCAGTATTAGACCCGAGTAAAACCTTTACCCTGCCCGAGCGCCAAGTGGCTAATGGGGTTGTCGATGCCTTTATTCACATCACAGAGCAATATCTAAACTACCCGGTTAATGCACCTGTCCAAGACAGATTTGCCGAAGGCTTACTACAAACCCTCATTGAACTTGGTCCTAAAGCATTAACTGAGCCCAAAGACTTCGATGTGCGCGCCAACCTTATGTGGGTGGCAACCATGGCATTGAGCGGTGTGATTGGTAAAGGCGTACCACACGACTGGGCAACTCATATGATAGGCCATGAGATCACAGCTCTGTTTGGCATAGACCATGCGCGTACTATCGCAATGATCTTGCCAGGCATGCTCGATGTACGCCGTGAAGGCAAGCAAGAGAAACTGCTGCAATATGCCGATCGAGTCTGGGGAATTAACCAAGGTAGCCAGGATGAGATCATCGATGCTGCTATCGGTAAGACCCGTGAATTTTTTGAGACTATGGGGATCAAGACTCGCTTATCGGATTACAATTTAGATAGCAGCAGTATCGATGAGATCATTAACCTGCTTGAAGCCCACGGCATGACGGCACTGGGTGAAAAGCAAGATGTAGATCTAGCCATGAGCCGCAAGATTTTAGAGCGTAACCTGTAAACCAAGATAAAACGATATAAGAGACCTCAGCTAGCTAACCGGTGTTATCTCGCTTGTTAGTTGGCAAATCAACAGATAAAAAGGACAACAATATGAACGTATTAATGGTACTCACTTCACACGACAAACTTGGCGACACAGGCTTAAAAACTGGCTTTTGGCTCGAAGAGTTTGCCAGTCCTTTTTATCGTTTTAAAGATAGTGGCTTTAATGTCACCTTAGCCTCGCCTGCAGGTGGGCAGCCGCCATTAGATCCAAGCAGTGAACAGGCTGATTTTCAAACGGCAGCAACAGAGCGATTCAATCAAGATCAGCAAGCCAAGCAGCAACTGGCAACGACCAAAGTCTTAGCTGAAATAGACCAAGCCGATTACGATGCCATCTTCTATCCCGGTGGACACGGGCCTTTATGGGATCTCACCAATGATGCTCACTCCATTGCATTGATTGAAGCCTTCTACCAAGCTAACAAGCCTGTAGGCTTGGTGTGCCACGCTCCTGGCGCGCTGAAAAATGTAAAAGCTGCTGACGGCACACCTTTAGTGGCAGGTAAAAAAGTAACCGGCTTCACCAACAGTGAAGAAGCAGCGGTGCAACTTACCGATATCGTGCCTTTCTTGGTTGAAGATATGCTGCAAGAAAACGGTGCGCTATACGGTAAAGGCGATGACTGGAGCAGCTACCTCGCAGTTGATGATAACCTTATCACCGGACAAAACCCGGCGTCTTCTGAAGTGGTCGCCGACGAGATGATCAAACAGCTTAGCTAAGCCAATACAGACTCAGTACTTTCCCGAGAACCAAAATCTACTTACATCACAAGAAAAGCAGCCTATTGGCTGCTTTTCTTGGGCTAGGTGTGTTAATTGGTTCGGTATGTCTCACTAACGCAGCTGACACCGATAGCTGTCATCGAAAAAACGCACACTCGCCTCACCTTGATGCTCCCAAAACTCGAAGTTACGTCCTTGATACTTTGCGCCACTGCCACTGCGAACATTGGTGGCTAACAGTTGCTGCTCACCCATTTTCTCACTCGAAAAGGTAAATACAGCCGTAACTGGGTTTAATTGCGTATAAAAAACAGCGGTTATCTGTGGATGTTGACCACAGTCGAATACAACGGCAGGCGGCACCTCTAGCAATCCACCTTGGATCTGCAACTCGATGATCCGCCCCTTGTAATTTTGCAGTGTACACTCACGTACATCCTGCGCCTTCCAGCAGTCATTACGCCCCTTTATCCAACCTCTTTGCATCGCCTTAGGCTGCTCAGCTGCTGGGATATTTACCACAGCCGCCTTATAAACCTGCGCCATCTGTCTATCGAGCTGCGCCAGTTCGCCATCATGACAGATAAGCGTCTCAACTTGCCCCTGAGCCTTGGTGCAATCAAAGCTAGGTGACATAGGCTCTTGCGTCTGTGTTTTTGCTGGTGCCTGAGCCGTCTCGGTGGCTTGGGATTGCTTAGTAGTGACGGCTTGTTCGAGCACCGTTTGTTGTTCCACTGTGCTACAGGCCGTCACTAAAACTAGGCAACTTGCCATAATGTATTTTTGCATCTGTTATCCTTTAAGCTTTGCTATTTAGAGGGTTAACCGCAGTCAGTGAGATCTAGCTTAACGGTGGGCAACTGACCCATTTCGGTCACATTGTTATCGTTGGGGTTAAAATAATACAGATAACAGCGATCATTATTAAGGTTATTGCCTCGCGGAAAAATAATAAAACCCCGCCCGGCCGTTGCCGTGGTATAGCCACGTTGAGTAAACCAAGCTAAACCACGATTACGCGCACACCAGGCTGTGTCAGAATTTGCCTCGGTGCACTGATTAGAGGTGATAAAAGTCACCCCATCAAACTCCACCAAACGCGAGAAAGTGTTATTCCAGCGGCCATCGGGATAATGACCTCTGACTCGGACGTTCTGGCCATTCTCTAAGGTAAAACGATTTTGAGCAGAGTTAAGATTTTCAGGCCTTAAGGCTATCTGTGCCGCCAGCAGATCTCGAGCCGACTTAAGGCTAGCCTGCATCCCTTTTAGCACGGCGGTATCGGCATCGGTTCTCAAGTTAATAAATTTAGGCACGGCGATAACGGCCAAGATCCCCAACACGATGATCACCACCACTAATTCGATTAAGGTGAAGCCACCTTTCCCTTTGATAAATCTCATGCTGCCCCTATTCATGACGCTTTATTTACTCGCTAATATTTTATATCAATAGACTAAGTTCTACTCTAGCGCTAAAGATAGCAAATTTTTATCTCCGTAATGGAGTGTTATCTTTGCCATAATAAAGTCGATGATTTTTTATGGAAAAAAAGCTAATCTTTCAATGATTACAACCCCGTAACAAAGGACGTCACGATGCGTGTTGGCTTAGCTCTACTGCTGTTATTAGTTGCAACCTTGGCTCATGGGACTGTTTATAAATGGGTCGACGAGAACGGCAAGGTTCACTTCTCTGACAAACCGGTCAAAAACGCCGAAGTCGTCGAGTTAAAAGAGAACACCCAAAACAATATCAAACTCCCCGAAGTCACCGCTCTACCTAGCAGTCGACCCGATACGGATAAGGACAGCGAAAAGATCAAATATGCCGTCCAAATTATCTCCCCTAGTGAAGAGGAGAGTATTCGTGACAACGAGGGCAACCTCACCATTATCGCCAATGTTGAGCCACAGCTCTCTTCCGCCCATGAACTGGCTCTGTTTATGGATGGACAACAGATTGGCAATACACAACAGCACGGCATCTTTAAGCTCAACAATATCGATCGTGGTGAGCATAACTTTGTAGTGAAGGTATTGAGTAAAGACGGCAAACAACTTGCATCGACTCCTGCGAGAAAAGTATTTCTTCATCGGACGACTGTTAATGGGCCTGCACATTTTAGACCTCAGCCTAGAGGTAATGAATAAAAGTCTTTGAATAGACTTACTTAGGAATATTTTGATTTAGTCTACATTCCGATGACGTCTGGTTGCAGCTTGCACCACTTTGGTGCACCATAGTGGTGCAATCAACTCAGATGCCCAAGCGGGTGCATCAGCATAATTCGGAGTAGCCGATGGATACCAGTTTATTGCTCAATCATTTAGTAACGGCAGTGCTCGTTATCAATGAGGAGCTAGAGTTACTCTATGTCAATACCGCCACCGAGCAACTGCTCGGCGTTGGCAGCAATCGACTCACCGAGCAGCCTCTACCAGAACACTATCAACTGCTAGGAGTCGAGCCTCAGGTGCTTAAGCAGGCTATCTGCGAAGGCCAAGGGCTCAGCATTAATACTGTGCCACTGGTGACCATAGATGGCCAGCAGCACACGGTCGATGTCACCCTGACACCACTGGAGCAGGAGCAAAATCTTGCCCTGATTGAGTTACGCCAAGTTGATCAACAGCGACGTATTCACCAGCAATTGACCCAAGATGCCCAGCAGCAAGCGGCGCAATTCTTGGTGCGTAATCTTGCCCATGAAATTAAGAACCCCCTCGGCGGACTGCGGGGAGCGGCGCAGTTATTGTCTCGAGAACTAAAAGAGCCGGAGCTTAATGAATTTACCGATCTGATTATTGAACAGGCAGATAGACTGCGCGGCTTAGTCGATCGTTTACTCGGTCCGCAGAAACCGACACAACATAGCCTGTACAACATCCATGAAGTGATCCAAAAAGTCGTCAAGTTAGTCAACGTCACCCTGCCTAACAATATTGAACTGACTCAAGATTACGACCCCTCGATCCCAGATATCGAAATGGATCCTGACCAGCTACAGCAGGCCATACTAAATATCGTGCAAAACGCGATACAGGCTCTAGAGCCGAGCGGCGGTCATATTCGACTCAAGACTCGAACTCAGCATCAGGTCACCATAGGCACCAAGCGCCACAAGCTAGTACTCATGCTGTCGATTATTGACGATGGCCCTGGGATCCAACCCGAGCTTATGGATACGCTATTTTACCCTATGGTCACCAGCCGCGAGCAAGGCTCAGGCTTGGGCCTTTCTATCGCCCATAACTTTGCCCGTTTACATGGCGGCCGTATCGATTGTGACTCAACGCCTGGTCACACCGAATTTACCATTACCTTACCCATCAATAGTTAATAAGAGGAAAACACTCAATGACTGAACAAGTTTGGATCCTCGACGACGATAGCTCGATACGTTGGGTATTAGAAAAGGCACTTCAAAGTGCCAAATTTAGCTGTGCTAGTTTCGCAGCGGCCGAGTCGTTGTGGGAAGCATTAGAGATGGCGCAGCCACAGGTGATCGTCTCAGACATACGTATGCCGGGTACCGATGGTTTAACACTGCTAGAACGATTACAGAATCACTATCCGCATATACCCGTTATCATCATGACTGCGCATTCCGATCTCGACAGCGCGGTGAGCGCCTATCAGGCGGGCGCCTTTGAGTATCTGCCCAAGCCTTTCGACATCGATGAGGCGATCTCACTGGTCGAGCGCGCACTCACCCACGCCAATGAACAGTCCTCCACCATCACCGCAGAGGAGCCGCTAGTCGCCACACCGGAGATCATTGGTGAAGCCCCTGCGATGCAGGAAGTCTTTAGAGCCATCGGTCGCCTTTCTCGCTCCTCCATTAGCGTATTGATTAACGGTCAATCGGGTACGGGTAAAGAGCTGGTCGCCAGCGCGCTGCACAAACACAGCCCACGTAAGGGTAAGCCCTTTATTGCCATCAACATGGCCGCTATTCCAAAAGATCTGATTGAATCTGAACTATTTGGCCATGAGAAAGGAGCGTTTACGGGGGCGGGCAGCGTACGCCAAGGTCGCTTCGAGCAAGCCAATGGCGGCACCCTGTTCCTAGATGAAATTGGCGATATGCCTCTAGACGTTCAGACACGATTACTGCGTGTGCTGGCCGATGGTCAGTTCTATCGTGTAGGTGGCCATTCGCCGGTGCAGGTGGATGTGCGCATTATCGCCGCTACCCATCAAAACCTTGAGCAATTGGTACACCAAGGGGATTTTCGTGAAGATCTGTTCCACCGCTTAAACGTCATTCGCGTACACCTGCCCCCATTGTCTCAGCGCCGTGAAGATATCCCCCAGCTTGCGCGTCATTTCTTGATGATCGCCGCCAAGGAGATAGGTGTTGAGCCTAAGGTGCTGACCAAGGAAACTGCCACTAAGTTATCGCAACTGCCTTGGCCGGGTAATGTGCGCCAGCTTGAAAACACCTGTCGCTGGTTAACCGTGATGGCATCAGGGCAAGAGATCTTGCCACTAGATCTACCGCCAGAGCTGCTACAAGAACCTAAATTCAGCCCTGTTCAAACTAGCGATAGCGACGACTGGCAAGGCGCACTAAAGCTGTTTATCGACCAGAGGCTCACCGATGGCGACAGTGATCTACTCACCGAAGTGCAACCCGCGTTCGAGCGCATCTTACTGGAAACGGCACTTAAGCATACCAATGGCCACAAACAGGAAGCAGCCAAGCGCCTAGGTTGGGGTCGCAACACCTTGACCCGTAAACTTAAAGAACTAGAGATGGATTAATACCAATTAGTATAAAGATTTGGTCGCTCAGCGAGAGTTTAGCGGCACTGAGACAAGGCAACGAGTGAAGAGCATAGTTATTCTACGTTCAAGCTTGTTAACGCAGTATCAGAGCCGCTAAAACTCGCCATTCTGGAGCGTTTTTGGCTGCCTACTTCAGCGTTGAATAACTTCACAAGGGAGTAACCATTCTTTCAGTTATTCGCCTTGAATTAGTTTGCCAAAATCGCTCTGAGTAGATCAACTTCTTATACTAATTGGTATAACTGCTCATAACGACATACAACAAAAAAAGGATATCCAATGGATATCCTTTTTTGTTGTAAGGCAATCGCTACACTGGGTCTTGGTGAATAATCACCTCGGACTCGACAAACTCCTCCCGCACCCGTTCTGAAGTTTTCACCGCTATTTTATGAGCTTGATGCAGGCTCAAATCGCCATCCAGTTCTAGATGGAACTGAATAAACATCGTCTTGCCAGACTCACGGGTTCGCAAATCATGGATCCCCTTAACTTGTGGATCGAGCATAGCTATTTCGGTGATCTTTGCTCGGGTTTCATCATCTAACTCTCTATCGAGCAGCGATTGCACCGAGCGATAGGCTAAACCAATCGCTTGCTGACCAATAAACAATGCAATTAACAGCGCAAATAAGCCATCGGCCCACCACCAGCCGTACTGAGACAGAACTAACGCCAGCAATACCGCGGCGTTTAGGAATAGATCCGACTTGTAATGTAGCGCATCGGCTTCAACCACTGTGCTTGAGGTCGCCGCTAAAGCCTTTTTCTGCAGTATGACTAGCGCAAGAGTCAGCACAATTGCGATAATCGATACAATCACACCTAAGGTCGCGTGCTGCACCTCAACAGGATTAATCAGACGCTCTCCGCCATGCAAGAGTAGTAAGAAAGCGGAGCCAAGAATAAAGGCTGATTGCGCCAGCGCAGCGAGAGGCTCGGCCTTACCATGCCCGTATCTATGGTCTTGATCGGCAGGTACGATAGCGTAGCGAATGGCAATAAAGTTAACGATCGATGCCAGCGCATCTGCAAAGGAGTCAGTCAAAGATGCCAACATACTGGCTGAGCCAGAGTACATCCATGCCGCAAGCTTGATGGTGATAAGGGTTAAAGCTGTCGCAACTGCAGCGCGGCTGGCCAGCTTAACCCAGAAATCGTATTGGGAAGTTTCATTCATAAAATCTGTTTACTGTTAAAGTAAGGGAAGCACAGATTCTAAGTCTATAACAAACGAGAGGGAAAAACTGATGATTTCCCTCAAGTTACTAGCAATCGGCCTAATAGAAAAAGTCTATTAAACTCGAATGAGTTCGAAAGGTCTTCAAAGCACAGGCTAATTATCTTTTGTGATGCTTAGCAAAACGCTGCTTAAACTTTTCTTGCTGCTCAGGAGTCAGCAACTGATACGCTTGATTTTGTAGCTTAATAATACTGACAGCCTTCTGTTGACGTGCCTCTTGTTTAGCCGCCAGTGCTTGCTTAACCGCCTCTTCGTTGAAGTTAGTAGTGGTGATGAAATCTAACATCTGCTGTTTTTGTGCGGCGCGTGCCTCTTTAGAAGGACGGTTTTGTTGCATCTGCTCACGATGAGCACTGAATAGCGCTTTCATCTCCGTCTTCTGCTCATCGGTTAGGTCTAAACCGCGAAACATCTTACGCAAGTCATTATGACCAGCACGCTCACCATGCATCTGGTGATGACCATTTTTACCATGTCCATCACGTGAACCATCTTGATAATTGCCTGCATTTACACCCGCAGTTAGTAATGCTGTGCTGGCCACTATGGCAAGCAAACCTGCTTTTAACGTATTCTTTTTCATCATGGTAGCCTCAATAATTGTGCTTAGACCCGCTAAGCTTGATTTGACGCTTACCAGTTTAGTCGGCTTAACGTAATGTTGGGTTTATATAGCGTAAAGCTCTGTAAAGCAGTTTAAATATCCGGCCACACTTAGATCTTTACGTTGAATTACACTCCTAAACCGCAATTGACATCAAACAGGGTATACTCAGCAGAGTAAGAGTAGATAAAAGGGTAAATATGAGCCGTATATTGTTGGTAGATGATGACTTAGGTCTATCAGAGTTGCTTGCACAACTGCTGGAACTTGAAGGTTTCGAGCTAACACTCGCCCACGATGGGCAGGCAGGGCTCGATCTCGCTTTAGCGCAGCAGTTCGACCTAATCTTACTCGATGTCATGCTGCCCAAACTTAATGGTTTTGAAGTACTGCGCGCCCTGCGTAGCAAGAAACAGACGCCGGTATTGATGCTAACGGCCCGCGGTGACGAAATCGATCGCGTGGTCGGCTTAGAGATCGGTGCCGATGACTACCTACCTAAGCCATTTAACGACAGAGAACTGGTGGCTCGTATTCGCGCCATCATCCGTCGTACCCATATTCAGCCGAGTGAGACGCCACAATCGACTTACCAGTACGGCGATATTCAATTGGATCCTGCTCGTCAGGAGGTCCATTGCCAAGATCAGCTCATCATCCTCACTGGCACCGAGTTCAGCTTACTGTGTGAGCTAGTAAAAAATGCAGGCGAGCTAGCAAGCAAAGAGGTCTTAAGCGAAAAAGTACTCGGCAAAAAACTGATGCCTTTCGACCGTAGCTTAGATATGCACCTTTCTAATCTACGTAAGAAGATGCCTGAACGTGACGATGGTCGCCCAAGAGTAAAAACGATACGCGGTAAAGGCTACATCTGGTTACCCTAAATGCAGCTGACAAAAAATCCCAATAATATATTCGTTAAGCTACTACTGGGCTTTTGGCTCTGCAGCTCGCTGATCATCGCACTCATCGGGCTGCTACCTCTGTTGCAGCAAAACCACGATCAATCTGAACTTCCGATACCACTGAAGCGCATGCTTGAACGTAGCGCCGAGCGCATCGCCAGCAACCCGCAAATATTAGGCTCTGAAAAACTGAAGCATTGGAGCCGCTTTAAAGAGTTTAAAGGCCGCCCAGCGCGGATCTATCTTGTCGATGAGTATGGCAAGGTACTCAACAGCCATAAACAATCACGCTCCTTGAGACGCTTTATGTTGATGGCCGATGAAGCTGGCCATCCAATTAAGCATCAATTTAGAGATGAGCTGATATTTGGGCCTTACAACTTCAAAGTAGAAGGTAACCCCTACAGCTTATACGGCCGCTTACCCGAGCACCACCCAAGACCCTGGTTCTTCTTCTTTATCGACAATAAGATCTTAACTCTCAGCATCGCGATCCTGCTATCAGGCTTGCTATGTGGTTTATTCGCCTGGCATCTTGGTAAGCCACTGCGCTCACTCAAACGCAGCGCCGATGCCCTTGCCGATGGCGATTTAAGTAGCCGTGTCGATATGGCGACCGCCCAGCGCAACGATGAAATTGGCCAGCTGGCTCAAGCCTTTAATGGCATGGCCGACTCGGTAGAGGATATGGTTAAGAGTCAGCAAAGATTGATCAGCGATATCTCCCATGAGCTGCGTACCCCACTGACAAGGCTAAAGCTCTCTTTGGCATTAAGCCGCAAGAAAGGCTTAGCGACACCAGAAACCGAACGCATCGAATATGAAGCCGACCAACTCGAGCAGATGATTGCCGAGCTGCTAGAACTCTCACGAGTAAAGCTCAACGCCAATGAGACAAAACGCAACTTAGAGTTATCGGAAAGCTTAAGCCAAGTGTTAGATGACGCCGATTTCGAGGCCCAGCAACAGCAGAAACAACTGTATATCGATATCGATGAATCGATTATTCTGCCACTGTACCCAAGACCACTATGCCGCGCGGTGGAAAACCTGCTGCGAAATGCGATTCGCTATGCCGATACTCGCGTCTCGATTCAAGCGATTGCCACAACCAGCAGTGTTCAGATAGAGATTATCGATGATGGCCCGGGGATCAGTGATGAGGCCGACTTAGAAGCGATCTTTAAACCTTTTTACCGTCCACAGTCTGCCCGTGAAAGGGAATCCGGTGGCTGGGGGTTAGGCCTAGCAATTGCCAAAGCGGCAATTCAAGCCCATCAAGGCAAGATAACAGCTGAAAACCAGCAGCCTAATGGCTTAAAGATCAGTATCAGCCTGCCGCTACACTAATATTCCTAGCGCTAAGCGGCATTTGCCGCTGGCTCTAGCTGAGCAAGCCAACTAGCGTACTCAGGCTGTTTAGGAATACGCTTATTTGAATGCCCCATCAGCTGCGCGAGTGCATAGCTAAATTGATAGTACAGGCAGGCATCATCATACGCCTTACCCGCATCGTCACAGTTAATCAATGCGCCGCGCAGATAGTTAGCCACCAACTCCGCGCGGTTAAACCCTTCTACGACGCCGACTGACTTAATCAGCTCATTATTCCATTGAATGTACTCACCATAAATCTGCTCGAATGCGGCTCGGTTATCATCAGTCACCAGCTCTAGCAGTTCAGGGTTCGGCATCACGCGGGAGATGATAAACCGATCATATAAAAGATCGTCTCTTAGTCCCCAACAGTGATGCATGAGGAATCGAGTTAAATAATCACTGTATTGCGCATCATCGATGGCCGCTCTCTCAAGACGTTTTCTGTAATGCGCCGTTGCAACGGCCACCACTAAATCTGCCTCTGAGGGAAAATGATTGTAGATGGTGCCCTTAGAGATCTGGCTCGCCTCAACTAGGTGAGAGCGCCGCAAGTCGAAGCTCTTATGCCCCCGTAAACAACGCTCGGCAATATCCGTTAAGTAGCTTTCTCGCTGCTGCCAGTTACTCATGTCGACCTCTTCACAAATCTAACAATCAATTGAAATTCACGTCACATTCATAAAGTAGCAGCCTAGCGGCACTGGGGGTATTGAGTAATACTGATACCACTATGAATAAACTCAATAGCCTATGTTAAAAATCGAACTATTAGAGAGCTTCATTGCGGTTGTAGAGTGTGGCAACTTATCTAAAGCTGCTGAAAAACTTTGTCGCACCCAGTCAACTTTAAGCCTGCAAATCAAAAAGTTAGAGGAGAGCGTCGGTCAACCTTTGCTGTTAAGAGACAACAAAGGGGTCACCATGACCGAGTCCGGCAAGACGCTACTCAACTACGCCTATAAGATGTTGCAGCTCAGTTCTCAAGCGATTGACGAGCTAAAAGATTGTCAAAACCGTGAAGTCATACGACTCGGGGTGCCGACTGACTACATCAATCGTTACCTAGGCAGCTGCCTGCTAGAGTTTATTCGTGAATTTACCTGTATTGAGTTAGTCATAGATACCGATGTCAGTGGCAATCTCTATAAGCGGCTGCATAATGGCGAGTTCGATGTGATTGTCGCAACCCATTGGCAGGCCCCAGCAGCAGGGCATGGCGAGTTGCTATTTGAGCGCCGTTTTCATTGGGTTGCCGCAAAAGGTGGCAGTGCCCATAAACGCGAAACCGTGCCTATGGCACTGTATCCTGAAAACTGTCCGATCCGTGCCCAGGTTTTTGCCAATCACCAGATCTCCATGCGTCCCATGAGCGTTCTGCTATCGACACCTTCACCTGCAGCCATGTGTATGGCGGTGGAGAATGATCTCGTTATCGCCCCGATTGCCGAATTTCGTATCAGCGATAAGATGCAGATCATCGACCCGATTGAGCATAACATTCCGCCGCTTCCGCCCTTTAATGAGTCACTGTATCTCAACCCTGACACGCAAACAGAAGCGACTGATCAGCTTATTAATCTAATTAAAGCCAACGTGCAGGAGTTGGGTGAAGTACCACAATCCAGTCTACAGGGCTAATCCGCATTTAGCCTAAAAGTAAGGAAGCCACCTTCTGGACTAGGTGGTTTAGAGCTAAAAAACAAAAATGCCAACCCGGTGGTTGGCATTTTGCTATCGACTGCTATCTAAACGGCAATAACTAGAAATAGTAAGCAAAATTGATATTGAAGCGGTGGTTCCAGTGATCATCGCTTTGGACTAAGCCTAAGCTATTGCCACCCAACCAGAGCACATTCTTCGCCATGTAGTAGTCCACATACACAAAGACTGGACCATAGGCCATTGAAATCCCCATAGTATTCAATAATGAGTCATCAAACTCATCAAAATCTGGCTGTACCATACTGAAATCATTATAAAGAGTTAAACTGCCCCATGAAGTGCCAACACTCTTAGACAGGTTAGCGGTATAGATATTTCCCTTGCTCGCGACCTCGTAAAAACCATCGAGCATGCCCATACCTATCTTATTGGGATCGATTTGACCATCATCATACTGATCAAAATCAAACGCTAAATATTGAGCTTGCAAACCCCAGCCGTCATAATTCAGATCAAGATGCACGGCGTAATTAAGCGTGTCGCCATTCTCACCAAATTCTGAGTTATACAGCTGACCATATTCAATAGAAGCGCCGATAATCGTAGTCAAATCACCACTGTTTAAGGTAAAGCTTTGACGACCAGCAAGGGTATTGGTCTCTTCGTTGTTATAGGTGGTATCACCTACAGTGCCTTTCGCGACTGTACCGGCAAAATCCCGATGATCTGTAGAGCCATAGATGGCATTTTTAATGAATGCGACTTCGGTTAATGAACTACCATTTTGATATTGAGCGCTCACACCTAGACCATAATCATCCTCAAACCCCATATAGTAATTCAGACTGTACCACCAGTTGTGGGACGCGTACCCCTTATTACCAAAGGGTTTACTGATAGCACCACCGCTTATTGTAAGGTCTTCATTGGCATCCCAATAAGCATAACCATACTTTAAATGATCATAACCATCATAAAATCGATATTCGGCTTTAACGCCAATATCATTCCATTTATCAGAAAAAGTAATAGAAAATAAATTAAAATCAAAATCACCTAATTTATCTTTTGAAGATTCTGAATAGTCACTGTAGCTATAGTTTACCCTTACCGAACCGCCAATCTCCAAATCATCGGCTAAGGCATATTGGCTTGTCATAGCTATAATGCTCACTAGCGGTAACACTAAATTCTTTTTTTTCATCAGATACATCCCTTCCAACTTCAATTTATATCTTCTTATATTTATAGGCGGCAGCTTTTGCCAACCGCCTTTTATCGCAATTACCACTTCAGCTTAGTAAGATCACACTGGATCACTTCACCGCGTTTAGCTGGTGTGCCGGGGTTCTTGGCAGATTCACACAATAGGGTGGTGCCATAATCATTGCGTTTATCATGGGCATTACTTCTCGCCCATACAGACACAATCGCACGCTCTTCGGGGTTAGCCTCACAGCTACCATCGATATCAAACGCATGTATCGTATTCTGGTGGAAATAGATCAATGGATCTTGTTCACTACTACCCGAACGCCACATAGTTTGCGAATTATGCTGGCCCTCATCAAACTGTACTCGACGGATCTTGTCATCCTCTTCAACTGTTTTAACCAGTGGCGAGTCTTCGCGTATAGCCATAGTTTTAAACTGATTAGTACACGCGGGGATACGCATATTGTAGTACATCTCAGAGATCGCATGATTATGGAACGGATACAAGGTATCTACCGACTGTACTGTCATACCCACCTCGGCTCCGACTTTTTCACCGTTAATCTCATCGATACGCAGTAACCCCCAATGACCGAAGATCTCGGCATAAGCATAACCACCACGAATATTATTAAAGTTCTTATCGTTACGCTTGCTCTCTTCGGCGTACATAGGGAACCAACCCGCTGCAGCCCATAGGTTTGGTAAAGAGTTGGCGCTAATGTCATAGGGGAAGACGGCTGGCATTTTCACTTCATCGCCAGTCACCATCTTATAAAAGTTTTTAGTAAAGCTTTCGCCATACTTCTTCACTTGTTTATCTGTCACCTTCTCATCGAAAAACTCTTCAAATGTGGTGCGCTTAAAATGCTGAGCAACCGGGGAGTTCTTGGTTAGCTCACCACCGGGATTGTAAATCCAACTCACATCTTCACGTGCGCCAAAGCATCTCTTTGCTTCGTCTGCATTATTAATTACTTGATAGATGTTTTTTACCATCAGCTTCATATCGCGCCTGTCCATCACGCAAATATGCTGACCGCCCTCGGTTGAATCTATCATGGCAGTATCTGAATTTAAGCAGCCGCTAGCCTGATCGTTAGTCAATGCAACGGCATAAGCCTCAAGGTAGCTTAGAGTCTCGTCCCATAAGATATCGATATACTTTTGATCTCTCGCACTATATTGAGGTGAGTCACCTAAACACTGAAATTGCGCATTCTCAATATCATTCTTATCGAGAAAATCAGGAATATCTGCAGCGACAACACTACTTGATAATAACAAAGACCCGAACAAAAAATTAAACCTCATACATCACCCTTTAATATTTTTTTAATAAGTAAGCCCTTTTCTAAATGAAATAATAAACATGGAATTAATTCCAAAAAACTAGCAAGCTCAACATAAACAACATGCAATGTTGTATAGCTCACAATCACGGCTAAAAACACAAATCAAAATAAAGGCTATTTATAAAACACAGTAAATAGCAAAAATGGTCACAGACACGCCATCCGTGGCGCAGCTGTAATGGGGAGCATCTTCTAGCTAAAGCCTGTCACCATTTGTGCTAAAAAAGATCGCAAGAATTAAATTTTTAATTAGATAACGTACTTTAAAGAGAACATCACACGATTTAATTCCGCTGAATCGTTATTCTGCTTAGTATTCTCAGCATACATATACTCAACACCCACTGTAATTGGCTTAATTGGTGAATATAATAAGTTGATATAGCCAGAATAGGACTCTTTATTAACTTTTCCACCCGTTAAAGACTCATTATTATCAGCTTTGAAACCTGATAGAGTGATACTAGAGCGCCACTTTTCATTCCACCAATGACGATAAGATACAAAGCCTCCGTAAGAGTCGATAGTTTCAATATCACCATTGTTATCAATGACACCTGCATTGGCATAGTTCAATGCCATATAACGACCTAAGCCCGATCCCGCTGTAGCGGAGAACTTAAGATCATCGTTACCAACAGGAACAACACCAGTCATACTCATGCCGTATGCCATTTCCTGTGAATCGTAGTTTGCATCTTCAATATTTAATTGGCGCACTAAAGCTGCAAAAGAATACTTAGATCCACCTTGGGTATTGATGTTATAACGAGCAATAAAATCAGGAACCATGCCACTACCGCTAGTAAGTCTTCCTCCACCCATATCAACATTTGCAGTCAATGTTGTTTCAGGGTTTTCTATCGCAAACTGAAAACCACCATTGGTGTAACGAACCTGTGTTTGACGAACGAATGGTGTACCTTCTGCGGCACCAACAAAGTCTAGGTTTTCAGGCAATGCAGCTGGATTTTGAAAAGTCGTCCAAGTTTGACCAACTAACCAATTATCGAAGCTTACTAGCGCATGACGAATTCTAGGAGAGTAACTATTCGACACGCGTTCATTACCATCCGCATGCGTCATAAAGTCTAACTCTATAAACCCTTTTAACTTATGCCCATTAATATTACTGAGGGAACTAAAGTTAAATCTTGACTCTCTAGCTTGAAAGTCAACAACTTGCTCTCCATTATCAGAAACACCATATATAGTCCCAGGCACATAAAACTGTCTCGAAATATGACCTGAATCAGGTGCACCATTACTATAATCACTAAACATTACGTCAGCTTTTACATATCCACCAAATTTAAAAGTAGTATCACTAGCATTTGCACTACTACTTAAAATAACTAAAACAGACAAAGCCAATATATTTTTATTCATCATTCACCACCGTAATTATTAATATAAATACAACCAATCTTTCATAGAAATAATACAGTTGGAACCAATTCCAAAAACAAATGAAACACACACTTAACAGCGTGCACCAGAAGATATATCAATTTCGTTAACAAGGTCGCATAAAAAAACCCTCAATAAGAATTGAGGGTCAAAAATAAAACAATGCAGGGAAAAAAGGCCATAAATTAATTATGGCCCGCACTCATTATTTAGTGTGGTTGAGATGAAACCACACTAAATATAATTGAGTTAATCTTACTTCTTAAATTTATCAAACTTAAACGTATGACAGTTGCTACATAGTGGTTGCTTAGTACCATGTTCGCTATGACATTCTTGGCAAGGAAGCTCTTTGCCATAGTGCAAGTTGTTATGTGGATTCTGCCACTTATCTTCTTCACTACGTGCAGTTTGCTCTGCTAAGTCATCAACATCATGACACTGTAAACAAGCCTGATCCGATGGGAATTGCTTAATGCCATTGTCATGACATGTTTTACAATCTTTTCCGATCACTTCTTTATGGTGGTCACGTATTTCTACAGCTTGTGCAGACAAGGTTAGTAGGCAACCAAAGGTTAGCGCTAATACCGCTTTTAATTTACTCATCGCTCATTCCTCTTATTATCTGGCAAACTTAGGCTTTCATGACACTGCGTGCAGCTGTCATACCCATCACCATGCATTCAGGAATTGAGCAACTACCTAAACGGCTCACACCATGAATACCACCACACACTTCACCGGCTGCGTATAGCCCAGGAATTGACTGTCCTGTAAAGCTGTCTTTTACTTCGGCTTTAGTGTTGACCTGCACACCACCTTGGCAATAGTGCACTTTTGGCCATAAGCGAACCACGGTAAATGGTGCTTGAATGTACTTGTCTTTGGCCTTGGTCATGTTCTTGCCAAACTGCTTATCATCACCGGTCTTAACGTACTCGTTGTACTCAGCAATTTGTGCTTTAAGCGGTGCTAATGGCACATCAAAATGCTTAGCCAACTCTTCAACAGAGTCGAACTTCCAACCCACGTTGTACTTGATCACTTTCTTGGTATTTGGATGCTTCTTAGAATCCTTGTAGCTAGTGATCAAGATAGGAGGCAATGCGTTACCTTTCTCGTCGCGGCAAGCAAGTTCTGCATCGGCACGAGTCTTACGGTCAGCAATTTCGTTCATGAAACGCTTACCCGTTAAACGGTTAACAGCCATTGAATGTGGGAAATTGTAGATAGAGTAATTAGACACATAGCCAAAACCACCTTCATCTGGCGACGCCCAAGGACCAGACTGGATGTGTGCTAGATGCACTGGAATAGCGCCGAGACGGAACATCTCGTACATACCTTCACCTGTCGCACCCGGTGCGTTAGTACAACCGACTTCAGATGTCAGGGTCGGATCTTGCGCCATGCGCAGATCAACATTTTGCGCGAAACCACCTGTAGCCATGATCACGCCACGCTTAGCGCGGATGTTAATAACATCGCCTGGCTGCTCTTCACCGAAGTGATAGTTCTGACGCATTTTCACGCCAACCACTTCGCCTTTATCACCCACTAAGAAACCTTCGAACTTAGCACGGTTATGGGTATGAACGCCTAACTTACGGCACTCTTGTAACAAAGGCTGAGTGATACCCGCACCACAGCTCACTGTGGTTTGGTAGGTACGCGCCACTGAGTGACCACCTAACTGCTGTAGATAAGGGTGATATTCAGAACCCGCATCTAATGTCATCTGCAATGCTTCAACCGCATGCTCGGCTACATGGCGAAGCAGTGCTTCATCGGCAATACCGCGACCAGACTTAAGCTGATCGTTAACCATACGATCAACTGAATCTTTAACGCCTTCTTGCTTCTGCATCGGCGTACCTGGTGCTGCAAATAAGCCACCATTGATGGCTGAGTTTCCGCCAAAATACGACATCTTCTCAAAGATATGTACGTCTTTTGCGCCTTTACGCGTGGCTTCAATCGCCGCCGCCAATCCCGCAAAACCCGAACCAATAATTAGGACTTCAACTTCTTTGTCCCATTTAACGCCATCCGCTTTCTCAGATACGGCCAGTGCTGGTGCAGCCATCGCGACACCTGCTGCAGCTCCGAATCCTTTAATGAAATTACGGCGTCCTAGCAGATCTTTATTGCTCATCTGTCATCACCCTATTAGTTTTATTAGACGCAATAATCATAGGGCTGGAATGAGTTCCAAAACGGGAGTTAAACAAAGGTTTCCAAGAAACAATAAAATAACATCTACAAACTCAAAGCTAGATCCAATGTTTGAGTTTTTTACTACTTTAGGAGTATTTTGGAACCGATTCCAAACGCTGACAGATAGCAAACTATCAAGCAACAATCACAATACACATCTGACTTAGCACTGTTTTATTTGATTTACTCGATTAGCCAGATAGCACAAACGAGGCAACACAGAAGACCCTTCTTCGGCACAGAGCCCAAAAGTTAACCCATTGTAACAAACAGACTGTTTAACCACCGCACCACTAACCGCCCCTGTTAAAATATTCTTAGATAATATTTTCGGCCTACAAACTTCTATGCCATCATTATGTGAGTAAGCTTAAATAAGTCTCATTAAAACAGCGAATAACGCTAATGTTGCTAAGCCAAGGATTTTATGGAATTAGAAGAGATCTACCGCCAAGATCTAAGCCTGTTGATCGCTCTACAGATCTTGGTCGAAGAGCGTAGCGTCACCCAAGCGGCTAAGCGTTTACACCTCAGTCAATCTGCCACCAGTCGCATTCTCGCGCGCCTTAGGGAGATGCTCAACGATCCGCTATTTTCTCGTGTTGGTCAGCAACTCGTGCCGACCTCGTTCGCATTAGAGTGCTACCAACAGTTACGCCAACCCACGGGCCAACTGATTGAGTTGCTCACCCCTAAAGCCTTTGTGCCCGAAGAGTGTCAGCAGCAATTTTCTATCGCCGTGACCGATTATGCTATGCAGGCGTTAATCCCTTTTATTCTGCCTAGTATTTACCAACAAGCACCACAGATCCGACTTGAGGTTGTGCCCGTACAACAGAAAGAGTTACAGGCGCAGCTCAGCGTAAAAGGCGCGGATATGGCAATCTGCCGCGCCATTGGCCAAACCGGAAATTTACAGCAGACCTTTCTCGGCAAGGTGGGAGTCAGCTGCTTGCTGTCACCGAATCATCCGCTGGCAAATAGCGATATCACCCTAGAAGATTATCTGCACTACCCTCATGCAACGATTGCAATTAGTGATGGGGTAAAGGCATTGCTCGATGATGCCATTAGTCAGTATCCACCGCGCACCGAGCTATTGAGAACCCCGCACTTAGATACAGCACTAGCACTGCAATCGGTGAATCCATTGATTATTACCCTGCCCGAAGGCATGGCTGAAATGGCTGCCCAACGACATAAACTAAAAGTAAAACCCCTGCCATTTAAGCTGCAAAGCTTAGACTACAACCTGTTCTGGCATTCTCGCTGCGATCAAGATAAGGCACAGCGATGGCTGCGTGAAGAGATGGCAAACGCGATCAAAGAGCTGCTGTCACAGACGCCACAAAATATGCAATAAACAAAGTACTAGGCCCTAGGACGCTTCGCTGCGAGGACGGGCTGCGCCCTGCTAGGAACAGCAAAGACCAAAAGCACCACCCTTGCCACTTCTTAGCTTTTCCGACTTTTTCGTCTTTGCTTTTCCTAGAACCTAGAACCTTTCTTAGCCTTTCCGACTTTTTCGGCTTTGCTTTTCCTAGAACCTAGGACCTTTCTTAGCCTTTCCAGCTTTTCCCGCTTTATGTAGGTCGGCATTTATGCCGTCAATACGATATGTATCAATAAGATATGGATTGTACTGCAGATTGGAATCGTGGATGAATAACTAGAGCCTAATGGGCTAAAGCCCAACCTACAGGAGAGAACAGACTTTTCCGTCAGCATAGCGTTCCGTAAGTGACGCAGTCACGCTCCCTAGGCCGCAGGCCGTTCGTCTCAGCTTTTCCTAGATCCTAGGACGCTTCGCTGCGAGGACGGACTGCGCCCTGCTAGGAACAGCAAAGACCAAAAGCACCACCCTTGCCGCTTCTTAGCTTTTCCGGCTTTTCCGTCTCAGCCTTTCCTAGGATCTAGTACCTCTCTTATCCTTTCCTATGACCTTTCTTAGCCTTTCCAGCTTTTCCGTAAGTGACGCAGTCACGCTCCCTAGGCCGCAGGCCGTTCGTCTTAGCTTTCCCTAGCACCTTTCTTTTCCTTGGACCTAGGGAACCTTTTTACAACTGAACTAGCACGCGCCCTGTCACTTGGCCTTTGATAATACGCTGTGCAAATTCAGGCACCTGCTCTAACGAAATAGTCTCGCAAGCATCTTCGAAGTAGCTAGCAGGTAACAAGTTAAGTACTGCATCCCACGCCGCTTGACGCTTCTCAAATGGGCAAGCAACCGAATCAACGCCGAGAAGGTTCACGCCACGTAAGATAAATGGCATCACTGTAGTTGGTAGTGCAAAGCCCCCCGCCAAACCACAGATAGCAGCCGCGCCGCCATAATTCATCTGTGCTAGAGCCGTAGCCAATACCTTGTTACCTACGGTATCCACCACACCAGCCCAGCGCTGCTTTTCAAGCGGGCGAGCATCGACTTCAAGCTCACTACGGTCAATCACTTCGCTAGCACCAAGCTTAGTCAGCAAGGAACCATTTTGTTCGACACGACCCGAGCTTGCCACTACGCGATAACCTAACTGTGCCAGCAAGGTCACCGCAACACTACCTACGCCACCACTGGCGCCAGTCACTAAAATCTCACCGTCTTCAGGCTTAACCCCTGCATTTTGCAATGCTTGTACGCACAACATAGCCGTTAAACCTGCGGTGCCAATCTGCATCGCCTTAGCCGCGTCACAGTGGGCAGGCATTGGCACTAACCAGTCGGCTTTAACACGGGCTCTTTCGGCAAGACCACCCCAGTGATTCTCACCAACGCCCCAACCGGTAAGGATAACCTTGTCACCCGCCTTATAACGCTCATCGCTTGACTCAAGCACGGTACCCGCAAAATCGATGCCTGGCACCATAGGGAAGTTACGAATAATTTTGCCGACACCGGTAACCGCTAAACCATCTTTGTAGTTCAGTGATGAACATGAAACATCTACTAAGACTTCACCTTCAGGCAGATCCGCCTCGGTGATTTGGCGAATATTCGCCAGCGTTTTCTTTTCTTCTTGGGTCAAAACAAGTGCGTTAAACATGACAAGTTCCTATTTAAACTGATGAGAGAAGCATAGGCCATAAACATCTATGAATGAAGTGCATATTTTGCATAGAAACAATGCGCAGCATTCATAATCAAAATTCCATCACAACCAATACAGACTTTTACTCCAAAATAATCAAACACCTCAACAATATGCTACTCGACCTTCTTCCTATACCCCCATGGCAAATTTATCTACTACACTGAATTGTCGCATAAAAAACAGACAAGGAATTGTGAGCATGATCTACAACAAACCAGGAACATCCGACGCCATTATCAACTTCAAACCTCAGTACCAAAATTTCATTGGCGGTAGATGGACTAAACCCGTTAATGAGCTTTACTTTGACAACGCTTCCCCCATAGATGGTCAAGTGTTCTGCCAAGTGCCGCGTTCAGGCGCGGTCGATATTGAACTGGCACTCGATGCCGCCCATGAAGCTAAAGAAAGTTGGGGCAAAACCTCGGTAACAGAGCGCGCCAACATACTGCTAAAGATCGCCGATCGCATCGAGCAAAATATCGAGCCGCTAGCGATTGCCGAGAGCTGGGATAACGGTAAAGCCGTAAGGGAAACCTTAGCCGCAGATCTACCGCTAGTTGTCGACCACTTCCGCTATTTTGCCGGCTGTATCCGCGCCCAGGAGGGCAGCGCCGCCGATATCGATGCCAATACCGTCAGTTACCATTTCCCTGAACCCTTAGGTGTCGTCGGCCAGATCATCCCATGGAACTTTCCCCTGCTAATGGCTGCTTGGAAAATTGCTCCAGCGATGGCAGCAGGCAATTGCATCGTGCTTAAGCCTGCCGAGCAGACTCCGGCCTCAATTCTGGTGCTACTCGAACTTATCGAAGACCTACTACCAAAAGGCGTTCTCAACGTGGTTAATGGCTTTGGCACCGAGGCCGGTCAAGCCCTAGCCACCAGCAAACGTATTGCTAAGCTAGCCTTTACCGGCTCCACCGAAATCGGTCATCATATTTTAAAGTGCGCGGCCGAGTCGTTAATTCCGTCAACCGTCGAACTTGGCGGCAAGTCACCCAATATTTACTTTGCCGATGTAATGGATCACGAAGATGAATATCTAGATAAAGCGGTAGAGGGCATGCTGCTGGCCTTCTTCAACCAGGGTGAGGTCTGTACCTGTCCATCCCGAGCCCTAATTCATGAGTCTATCTACGACAAGTTTATCGCTAAGGTGATTGAGCGCTGTAAAACCATTAAACAGGGCAACCCACTCGATACCGATACTCAGGTGGGTGCACAGGCCTCTCAGGAGCAGTTCGACAAGATCTTAAGCTACTTAGACATAGGTAAAGATGAGGGCGCAGAGGTACTAATTGGCGGCAACATATGCAAGCTTGAGGGCGAGCACAGCCAAGGCTTTTACATTACACCGACCATCTTAAAGGGCACTAACAAGATGCGCATCTTCCAAGAGGAGATCTTCGGCCCGGTGATCTCAGTTACCACCTTTAAGGATGAAGCTGAGGCCTTAGCCATTGCCAACGATACCGAATACGGTCTAGGTGCTGGCGTATGGACTCGCGATATGAACACCGCTCAGCGCATGGGGCGCGGCATACAAGCGGGACGAGTATGGATTAATTGCTATCACGCCTACCCTGCTCACGCCGCCTTTGGTGGTTATAAGAAATCGGGCATTGGCCGTGAAACCCACAAGATGATGTTAGATCACTATCAAAATACTAAGAACCTGTTGATCAGCTACGATGCTAATCCACTGGGCTTCTTTTAACCCGTTTTCGCTGGATAGCTAAAGCTATGCAGGCTGGCGTAACCCATCGCCAGTCTGCCACTTTACGCCATCAATCCCACTCACGACTCAATTTCAAATAAGCTGAGATCTTTGGCATCGAATTTCCAAATTAGAAATCACTATTTACCAGCTTTTCACTATAAGAATTCTCTCGCGACCCCTTACACTATATCCATAAAATAATAGTGGATATTGCACCATGACCGTTGAAAACAGATTCGCTCAAATCACTCGTGACCCTCATCTTTCACCAAAGCAAAAATCGAACTTCTTAGCCTTAGAGGCAGAAGCGAGCCTGCCCTATGTAGAGGTGTCTGAAGCCGTTGCAGAGGCCAAGGCACAAGGCGTTATCTGTGATATGTTTGAAGGAAACGCACCATTTAAGCCAAGATATGTGCTGCCCGATTACGCCAAGTTCCTAAAGAATGGTTCAGAGTATTTAGAGCTCAGTCCGGCGCAAGATCTCGATGAAGCGCTCAATGCACTGACGATTATTTATCATCATGTGCCATCGGTCACCAATATTCCCGTCTATCTCGGTCAACTCGACGATATTCTACTGCCGTTCTGCCAAGACTTAGCACCTGAGACCATCTACCGTAAGTTAAAGCTATTCTGGATCATGCTAGATCGTACCCTGCCAGATGCCTTTATGCATGTGAACATAGGCCCGACAGACAATATTGTCTGTCGCACCATTTTACGCGTCGATGCGGAGCTTAAGCAGATAGCGCCTAACCTGACCTTTATGTACGACCCAGAGATCACCCCTGACGAGCTACTGCAAGTTGCCGCCAGCAATATCTGTGAGTGCAGCAAGCCGCATATTGCCAACTACCCATTGCATGCCAATAGCTTCGATGAAAAAGGCTTTGGTATCGTCAGTTGCTATAACTCGTTGCCACTCGCGGGCGGTGCGAATACCTTAGTCAGGCTAAACCTGAAAGAGGTCGCATTGAAAGCCAGCAGTTTAGGTGACTTCTTTAGCCGAGTGCTGCCACACTATTGTCAGCTGACCTACGAGCTAATCGAGGCTCGCGCCAAGTTTTTGCATCAAGAGTCTAACTTCTTCAACAGCTTCCTAGTTAACGAGGGGCTGATTGAAGAGTCACGCTTTGCGCCTATGTTCGGCATCTATGGCATGGCCGAGGCCGTCAATATCTTGCAAGGATCACCTGAATTCAACGAAGAGAGCATCGACAAACCGAGCAGCCATTATGGCCATAATTCGGCGGCCAATGAGCTAGGACATAAGATCTCCAAAGCCTTAGATGCCATCGTAAAATCAACGCCTGTAAAATATGGCTACAACGGCCTAGCTCTACTGCACTCACAAGGCGGTATTAGTATAGATAAAGATGTCACTCCGGGCGTGCGTATTCCCTACGGCACCGAGCCAAATCCGATTGCCCATATTCAAGCATTGGCCGAGCATCACCAGTATTACACCTCGGGCATTAGCGACATTCTCACCATAGACGAGACAGTAAAAGCCAACCCACAGGCAATGATGCAACTGTGTAAAGGTGCACTGAATTTAGGTTTCCGCGAGTTTACCGCCAACGTTGCCTCAAATGACCTAGTTCGCGTGACTGGCTATATGATCAAGCTGTCGGACATCGCCAGCTTTAAAGCTAAAGGATCGCGTACCAATACTACATGGCTAGGTGCAGAAGCAGCGCAAAACACTAAAATTTTAGAGCGTCAACCTCGGGTCGTCGCCCATGAACAATCACCCGCTTATGCCGCGGACTGAGCAGTTTAATTAAAGTAGGTAAGGCTAAACATCATGGGCAGAGTCGCCACGGTTAACCAAATTATCCCCTTCTCTTGTGTCGATGGCCCAGGCAGTCGTCTGGTCATCTTCCTGCAAGGGTGTAATTTTAACTGCAAGAATTGTCACAACCCGTACACCATAGATATGTGTGACAGTTGCGGCGACTGCGTGGCCACCTGCCCAGTAGGTGCCCTGAGTTTAACCACTGAGCAAGAAAAATCTAAGGTAGTCTGGAACAGCGAGCTATGCACCCGGTGCGATACCTGTTTAGCCACCTGCCCTAAGCAGTCTAGCCCTAAGACCCGCCAATACAGGGTGCCTGAGATGCTGGAGCTTATCCGCAAGCAAGTGCACTTTATCAACGGCATCACCGTCAGCGGCGGTGAAGCCACCCTGCAGCTGCCGTTTATCATAGAGCTGTTTCAAGCGATAAAATCTAGCCCAGATTTGAGTCATCTAAGCTGCATGGTCGACAGTAACGGTTATGTTTCTGAAGGTGGCTGGCAGCAAGTGATACCTTACCTAGACGGTGCGATGATCGACCTAAAATCATGGCAAGAACACACCCACCGTTATATTACTGATCGAGATAACCACCGAGTATTTAGTAGTTTAAAGCTACTCGCTGCAGAGGGTAAGCTATACGAAATACGCCTACTGTATATTCCGAAAGTGAGTGATTTTGACAGTGAGGTTAATGCCGTAGCCGGCTATTTAAACCAGCTTCCTGCTAGCGTTAGGGTGAAGCTCAACGCCTTTCAACACCATGGAGTGACTGGCGAAGCCCGTCTTTGGGGCACTTGCAGTGAAGCGCAGATGCTTGAGTTAGCTGCACGGCTAACTGAACGTGGGGTTGGCAACTTAGTTTTACCAAGTGTGTATTTGTAGGCTTTCTTGCCAGCCTAACACTGGCGCTTTGCGTTAAAGCGGTGAACCTTTGGCTCTAAACTCATTTGAGACATCAAAGCAGCTTTCGACTTCAGTGGTTCCAATGGCTTGCTGTCGGCGTTTTGATCTGCGATTCCTGTCAACGCATGAGGGCAATCAAAGATAGAACCTTGCAGCTCAGTTTCTTTTGAAACATCAAACCAACTTCCAACATTTATGGTTCCAATGGCTTGCAGCCGGCGTATGTGCAGATACTTCTTAGGCACGCTGCAAGTACGTCCATGTAAGCTCTACGATGGCATCCATGCCATCAAAGGCCTAAGCCTCATCTACACGGGGTTAGAAAAGCAAAACTCTTAGCTTACGGCGTATATATTTGAGCGTGTAAAATCTAAAGCGGTGAACCTTTAAATTCTTCATAACTTGAATCTTCAAACCAACTTCCAGCATTGGTGGTTCCAATGGCTTGCGGCCGGCGTATGTGCAGATGCTTCTTAGGCACGGTGAGTAAAGCGAAGCTTTGAGCTACGAACGAGAAGCATGGATGCTGAACTGGCCCTTAGATATGGATATCGTTGCAAGTACGTCCATGTAAGCTCTGCGATGGCAAACAACATCCATGTTTAAAAGCCAGTTCGGTATCCCTACCTCTCGTTCGAAAGCTTGATAACTTCGTTATCTCTCACCATGCCATCAAAGGCCTAAGCTGTATCTACACTGGGTTAGAAAAGCGAAACCTTTAGCTCACTGCGTATATTTCGAGTGGGTAAAATCTAAAGCGATGAACCTTTGGTTTATCAATGCTTAGGCAGCATTTGATGTAGCTTCCAACAGCTGCGGTTCCAATGGCTTGCAGCCGGTGATGGACAGGATGTCCGAATGTCGTGATCACATGGATGTGAACGAACGTCCTTATGTGCAGAGGTTAAGGTTTTCATTTGCGTGAAACGAGCGCTAGCTTCAATCTAAAGCGATGAACCTTTGATTTATCGATGCTTAGGCGGTATTTGATGTATCTTCCAGCATCAGTGGTTCCAATGGCCTGCAGCCAGCGCATGCGCAGACGCTGCCGTGACACGCTACAAGTCCATCCATGGAAGCTCGGCCATGACATCCATGTCATGGACGGTCACGGCCGCATCTACACTGGGTTGGAAAGCAGAAAAATTTCACCTATTGCGTTCTCAACAAAGAGCAAAAGACTTAGATTCACATAAGACTCACAGGAAACACCAATTCCCCATCGGAGTTGCCGAAGTGCGTTGAAGACTGACTATAAACCAAAGTCCGTGATGCCCACACGGATGTGGGCATAGCTTTCGCGGGGCAGGCCGTTCCTTGACATCTGACCTATAGGGATATTGGAAATGTCATTATGATGTAGGGAACATCATTGACCATGCCATCACGGCATTTGTGAATCCATTAACATCAGATGCCCCATCGGAAGCCTTAGGTTATTTCGAATAAGTACGAGGCCCGTATCTAATGCATGTAACTTCGTCGGGGGCGGCAGGGACTCTTTATGAAAGAAATGGCCAAGAGGGGATTGCTGTTGACCCCTTCTTGCCCGGGTGTGGGATGGAATCCCACGACCTTTATCAAACGAAGTTTGATAGCTTAAGTTCAGGCAAAGCCTGATAAGTGGCAAAGCCACGACTTTAATTGTTAGACGAAGTCTAACCATCAGCCAAAACCACAAAGCAAAAAAAAGCACCCCAGTGGGATGCTTTTTTGTTTTTCTGCCTAACATGAATGCAGACTTGTTAGGCTTATCAAAGTTACCCGATGGTAACTCAATGGGTATCCGATAATGTACGCAAGAGTCGGATTGAAAAGTAGTCCGGTCGAAGCTTCTAATAGCAATGCCTCAGCTCTGTCGAATCCGGCCCAGCCAGCAAAACTAGCTAATGTCGAACTCCCAGTCGATTGAGTCTTCGCTATATCAATGAACTCTCCGACCTAAACCGCTGAATTCAAATTAGCAAAAAAATGTGACGCACGTCAACATTTTTTATTTTATAAATTTAAATACTGTTTAACATTTACTCTAAAACCAATAATTCTACTGGCGAATAATCCAGCAAATAAATACAACATAATTCACTAATTTTGTATCGACTCGGCCAAGATTGAACACTCCAGCTTCAGTCGTTTGCTTTAACGTAAACAACCAATAACGGCTCAGTTTTATCAAACACTAAACCGACTCTTAAGCTCATTTAAACTCTGCTTGAGTAAACTCCACCAACTGTTGATACAACCACCTCAAAGCAGGATCATTCATACTCTGCTTATGCCACACCAAGCTATAAGCCACCTCGCCATAATCGAGTGGCATCGCCTTAGTCACTAGCCCTTTTGCCTGAAAAGCAGTTTCCGCCCAACGCCGCGAACAGGTAAACAGCAGCTCACTGTGATGGCACAAAAGCGCCGCACTACCAAAGTCTGCTACCGATATTGGTACCGCGCGATTACGTGCCTGCTGGGCTAACTGCATCTCAAAAAATGGGGTATTTAGGTCTGAGTCGCTAATGCTGATATGGCTATAACTCAAGTAATCATCGATAGAGATCTGCGCATGAGCCGCCAACGGATGCTCTGGGTTCATCAGGCACACCATCTCATCATTGATCAAGGTCTCCCACACCAACTCTTGTCGGGAGATAGGTGGCTGACTTCTATCATGGGGCAGCAAGATAAAGTCCAAGCTGCCTTTAACTAACCCATCGAAGCCAACGCTGTCTTTAGCAAAAATATCTAAACGGATATTGGGCGCTTGTGTCAGTACGTGAGCCATTAACTTGCCCGCTAATAACTCGAAGGTGCTCTCACGCATCGCCAATGAAAAGCGCCCTTTGTAGTCTGCGGGGTTAAATGCCTCTTGGGTTACCAACTGATTCATATCATTGATAATTTGATGCACACTGGGGCCTAGTCTGCGGGCTAATGGCGTGGCCACCAGCTTGTTACCGTGACGATAGAATAGCTCATCGTCGAGACTCAGCCTCAATTGACTCAGGGTTTTACTCACCGATGAGGGACTTAAACATAAACGTTCGGCACTAACTGTCACGCTCAAGGTATCGAGCATCACATGCAGGGTGATCAGATGCTTCATGCTGATCCGAGAGAGTTTAGCGAGATCCATAAGTCTGCCTAAGAGAGCCGTCTATTCGTAAACGGGAGTAATAGTCATAAACGGGAGTAATAGTCATAAACGGGAATATAGACGCAAATCCCTTTGCGGTATATTGCTAAGCCCGATATTCACGAGCGCCATCGCATATCCCTGCTCCTTCTTCAGCCTGTAGCCTGCTGGTAGCCTTTACTGTTGCTACACGATATCAATAACATGAATTTTCCGTGTTGGAATTTTTGCCGTATAATCTCGGCTCACCAATTTTTAGGCAGGCCAGCATGTTCCATATCGCGCTTTACGAACCCGAAATCGCCCCAAATACCGGTAATATCATCCGCTTGATCGCTAACAACGGCTGCAAGCTGCATCTGATTGAGCCATTAGGCTTCGATTTGGAAGATAAAAAGCTACGCCGCGCGGGATTAGACTATGCCGATCTGGCCAATGTGACTCACCATAAAAACTTTGAGGCCTTCCTTGAAGCCATGGCTGGCAAACGCATCATGGCCTGTACCACGAAGGGGAGCCGCCCACACTCAGAGCTAACCTTTAAGCAAGACGATGTGTTGCTATTTGGCCCTGAAAGCCGCGGCCTACCAGCTGATATCATCGACTCTATTCCTACTGAGCAGCGTCTTCGTATTCCTATGATGTCCACCAGCCGCAGTCTGAACCTGTCGAATGCCGTTGCCATTATCAGCTACGAAGCTTGGCGTCAGTTAGATTACGCTGGTATGTAACCAGGCTCATATTCGAGCACAAATGTTGCAGACACAAAGCCAAAAGCGACCCATCCGTGGGCTTTTGCCATAAGTGTTCCAGGCACAAAGCCAAAAGCTATCCATCCATGGGCTTTTGCCATAAGTGTTCCCGACACAAAAAAGCCGCTAAGTTAGCGGCTTTTTTGTGTATATCTTTCCTCAAATTAATGTAAACCTAGATCCATTAGGTTCGCCATCCTTGGCAAGGGTTCTTCAACTCTAGAACTCATAACCCACAGCAACATTACCTTGAACATCACCGCGACTACATGCCGACTTAGAGATACCCGCGCGGATAACGACTGCGTCAGTTGCACGGTAGCCCATACCAATGGCGACCGCCTTCTTGTCACTGGCAAAACCTAGACCCACACCCACTTGCACTTTACCGACACCATATGGCTGAGGCAGACCAGATAATGCGTTAGTCATGGCGGCATTTTCATTCATGTAATCTTGGAAACCATCGATACGATTTTCAAGTGCTTCTATCTTCTTGGTGTTTTCCTCAATAGCCTTAGTGTTGGCATCGATACGGCCATCTAAGCGCGCCACTTGAGCTGCACCATCACCACGAATAGCGCGGTCCTGCTTATTAAGCGTATCAAAGAATTCTTTCAATGCGGCATCGGTATCCACCTTTGATACCACATCCGCAATAGCCTTCTCGGCAACCTTAGCGACTTCTACCTCAACAGCTTTTGCAGTGTCAGCGTCGATCTCAACATTACTCACCGCATCTTCTATCGCCTTATTAGCTGCGTTATTAGCAATTTGCTTGGCTTCAGCACGAGCCGCTTTCAGATCGGCATCGGTAATCGCTGCACCACCGCTATTTTTAGCTTCTTCGATAGCGGCTTCGTTATCTGCAATGCGTTGACGATTCTCACCGATATGCTCATGGTTTTGGCGAGCTTGGTTTTGAACAACGACCATAGCCTGCTGGGTTTCTTTAAAGTCCCCGTTCAGCTTATTAAACTTGCCATCCACATACTCCTGACCTTTTTCCGCCAAGTCTTTATAGGCGTGCTCACCTTTTGCTAAAGCATCTTCGTAAGCCGCTTGGCCATCTTCACGGATCTGGCTATCGTCGTAACCCTTTTCAGCAACTTCGTCGATACGCTTTGCTAAAGAGTTGTACGCTAACTCCCCTTTACGATCTAGGCCATTAGCAACCGACTCAAGCTTAGCAACTTCACGCGCGCCATCGGCACGAAGAGAATCGTTCATCTTGGCACGTTCAATCTCGCCTGTACGCTGAATCCCATTAGCCACAGATTCAAGTTTGGCAATTTCTCGCGCCCCTTCTGCACGCAACGCACTGTCGTCATAACCTTTGCTTGCAGTTTCATCAATAAGCTTATCAAGACGATCAACTTCAGAATCTAAACGCGCCACTTCCATCTGACCAGACTTATGTAACCCATTAGCCACCGATTCAAATTTAGCGACTTCACGTGCACCATCGGCACGCAGTGAGTTATAAGCAACTTCACCTTTATCGACTAAAACCTCATGCTCTAGCTTAAGATCGGTAATTGCATGGAAGTTTTGACTGACCCCCTTAAACAGACTATCTACATCTTTATCAACATGAGCAGCATACTCTGATGCTTCTTGTCTTAATTGAGTATCGTCATAACCATCGCGATTGATTCTGTCGATGCGCTTCTCAAGACGCGCAGCTTCATTAAAGCCAGCTTTTGCCATGCTGTTTAGCGCTTGAACGCCATCTCTACGTAATGCTGAATCATCAAAAGAGATATCATCGATACGCTTATCGAGACGAGCAGCTTCATTAAAGCCAGCTTTTGCCATGCTGTTTAGCGCTTGAACGCCATCTTTGCGCAATGCCGAATCATCAAAAGAGATATCATCGATACGCTTATCGAGGCGAGCCGCTTCATTAAAGCCAGCTTTTGCCATGCTGTTTAGCGCTTGAACGCCATCTCTACGTAATGCTGAATCATCAAAAGAGATATCATCGATACGCTTATCGAGACGAGCAGCTTCATTAAAGCCAGCTTTTGCCATGCTGTTTAGCGCTTGAACGCCATCTTTGCGCAATGCCGAATCATCAAAAGAGATATCATCGATACGCTTATCGAGGCGAGCCGCTTCATTAAAGCCAGCTTTTGCCATGCTGTTTAGCGCTTGAGCGCCATCTTTGCGCAATGCTGAATCATCAAAAGAGATATCATCGATACGCTTATCGAGGCGCGCCGCTTCATTAAAGCCAGCTTTTGCCATGCTGTTTAGCGCTTGAACGCCATCTCTACGTAATGCTGAATCATCAAAAGAGATATCATCGATACGCTTATCGAGACGAGCAGCTTCATTAAAGCCAGCTTTTGCCATGCTGTTTAGCGCTTGAACGCCATCTTTGCGCAATGCCGAATCATCAAAAGAGATATCATCGATACGCTTATCGAGGCGAGCCGCTTCATTAAAGCCAGCTTTTGCCATGCTGTTTNCCATCTCTACGTAATGCTGAATCATCAAAAGAGATATCATCGATACGCTTATCGAGACGAGCAGCTTCATTAAAGCCAGCTTTTGCCATGCTGTTTAGCGCTTGAACGCCATCTTTGCGCAATGCCGAATCATCAAAAGAGATATCATCGATACGCTTATCGAGGCGAGCCGCTTCATTAAAGCCAGCTTTTGCCATGCTGTTTAGCGCTTGAGTGCCATCTTTGCGCAATACTGAATCATCAAAAGAGATATCATCGATACGCTTATCGAGACGAGCCGCTTCATTAAAGCCAGCTTTTGCCATGCTATTTAGCGCTTGAGTGCCATCTTTGCGCAATGCTGAATCATCAAAAGAGATATCATCGATGCGTTTATCGAGACGCGCAGCTTCATTAAAGCCAGCTTTTGCCATGCTGTTTAGCGCTTGAACGCCATCTTTGCGCAATGCTGAATCATCAAAAGAGATATCATCGATACGCTTATCGAGGCGAGCCGCTTCATTAAAGCCAGCTTTTGCCATGCTGTTTAGCGCTTGAGTGCCATCTTTGCGCAATACTGAATCATCAAAAGAGATATCATCGATACGCTTATCGAGACGAGCCGCTTCATTAAAGCCAGCTTTTGCCATGCTGTTTAGCGCTTGAGTACCATCTTTGCGCAATGCTGAATCATCAAAAGAGATATCATCGATACGCTTATCGAGGCGCACAGCTTCATTAAAGCCAGCTTTTGCCATGCTGTTTAACGCTTGAACGCCATCTTTGCGCAATGCTGAATCATCAAAAGAGATATCATCGATACGCTTATCGAGGCGCGCAGCTTCATTAAAGCCAGCTTTTGCCATGCTGTTTAGCGCTTGAGCGCCATCTTCACGTAACAGATTTTGATTCTTATCTAACTTAACAATGTTGTCATGCTGTTGCTGTATAGCACCAGAAATAGTTTCATGACCCGTTTTGTTACGAGTGATTTCCCAATCACCAATATTCTCTTTTGCATATTCATTAATCGACAGTATCTTGCTTCGATTATCAAGAATATCGATAGTATTGCGCTCTACCTTATTGTTTACGCTCACAAGGTTCTTGGCTAAGCTAAGCTCCCCCTTAAATTTTTCAGCATATTCATAACGCTCATCTTGCGAGCCGATAAACAAGTCATTCTGCTCTACCGCCTCTCGAATACTACGGCTATCTTGAGCAAACACATTAGTAGACATTACAGATAAAACAGACAAAGCGATGATTGATTTTTTCACAGTAAAATACCCTAGTTGGTGTTAATTCCTGTGAAGCATTTTGGGTATTCGTCGATTACTAGGCATCACTAAGAGGATTAAGAAAGTTAGTATTAAAAACCAGCACTAACAGGAAGTTCCCACCTTTTCACTGGTAAGCTTAACTTTGACGGTTTTAAAATGAGGTTGGGATTGCAGACACAAAAAAGCCGCGATAGTCGCGGCTTTTTGCTGATTACACTCATGAGTTATGTTCGAGGGGAGCTTAACCGCCGAAGCCAACTTCGGTGATACCCACCTGCTTGACCTTGCCATACTCCTTGGCAATCGGCGCTATCTTGGCCGCGTTGCCTATGATGACAAACTGTAGGTTTTCTTTCGGGAAGTAAGTATCGATTAAACGCTTAGATTCCTCTAGCGTTAAGCCATCCACCTTTGCCTGAAACTCGTTGATAAAGGCATCGTCGAAACCGTACAGGTACATATCTGTCATCAAGCCTGCAAGCTGGCTGCTGGTCTCATACTTAGGCGGGAACTGGCCTTTTACATAAGCTTTGGCCGAGTCCAAGGTGGCTTGGTCTAAGCCTTGCTGCCACAACCTTGCATAGGTCTTAAGTGCAAGGTCAATGGTTTCCTTGGTGGTTGCGGTCTTAGTAAAAGTGCTGATCTTAAAGGTACCCGCGGCAGAGTAGGCACTAAAACCTGAGCGCGCCCCATAAGTCAGACCCGCATTGACTCGTAACTCATCATTTAGCCATGAGGTAAAGCGACCACCTAAGATGGTATTGACCACGGTAAGCCCAACAAAATCTGGGTTATCACGGCTGATCCCCATGCCACCGATCAGGAAAGTAGTCTCGATGGCATCTCCCTTATCCACCAGCAACACCTCACTGTTATCAAACCTAGGCAGGCCTTTTGACAGCTCGACTAGCGATACGGGCTCAGAGTCTTGCCAATCTGCAAACAAACTTTCTAACTTGGCCTGCATCTGTGCAGGTTCAAAGTCCCCCACAACACTGATGGCCGTGTTTGATGGCTGATAGTAGCTCTTATGGAAGGCCCGAAGTTGTGCAATGGTCAGCTCGGCTAACGAATCGCGGTTACCCGATGTAGCATTACCGTAGGGATGCTCACCGAAAACCAGCTTATCGAAGTAACGGCTGATCACCGCTCGCGGACTCTCTTTCGATTGCGATAAACCGGCAATTTCTCGCTGGCGTAACTTATCAAACTCTTTGGTATCGAAATCTGGCGCAAGCAACATATTCTTGATTAGCGGCAGCATCTTGTCGGAATCTTTCGCCATAAAGTTAGCACTAATATAGCTGCCCTCTTTACCAGCACCACTGCTTAGGCTGGCCCCTAAGAAATCCACCTCTTGTTCTATCTCAAGCTTACTCTTGCCACCAGCACCTAGCATCAAACCTGCTGCGGTCATCTCCGCGACACCTGAAGTGGTGTCGTTGACGGCTCCCGCTCGAACTATAGCGTCCACAGTGATGAGTGGCACTTCACGCTGGGGCATCATATACACGGTTAAACCGTTAGAAAGGATTACCTTTTGATAGGCTGGCACGCTAAAACTGCCGGTATCCACTGTGTTGCTACTCTCGGTATTAGCGGCACACCCCGTAAAAGCTAACGTACCCGCAACGGCCATCGCTGTGATTAATTTCTTCGATTGCAGCAGGGCTTTCGAGGCGCTTAGGGTTGAATTACACTTTCTCATTGGTCAGCCTCCTCGGTTGCAGCCAGCACGGCAACGGTGCGATTTGCACGTTTCAGGTAAGTTTGCGCCACACGCTGAATATCTTCAGGCGTGACCTTGTTATAGGCCTCTGGTGCGTTAAACAGCTTGTCATAACTGCCGAAGAATAACTCATAGGTGCCTATGGTATTGGCCTTACCGTTAATGGTTTCCATGGCGCGATAAAAGCCCATTAACTTGATATTTTTTACCTTTTCAAGCTCCTCAGCCGTTACACCGTCACGAGCAATGCGGTTGATCTCGCTGATCATCGCATCTTCTAGCTCCGGCGCAGTCACTCCTGGATTAGCCACGCCCATGACATAAAACAGGTTCGGGTCGAATGACATTGGCATATAGGTATCGACTTCGATAGCGATTTGCTTATCGACTAAGCCTTGATACATGCGCGAGCTGTTGCCTGTGGTCAAGATGGATGACAGTAGATCTAGGGCGTAATAGTCGGCATTTGAGGTGGCAGGAATGTGGTAGCCTAGCATAACATTGGGAGTACTTACCGATGCCTTCTGCACGAAGACGCGGCGCTCCCCCTTTTGTAGCGGCTCGACAGTTTTCACCTCTCGCGGTGGTGCCTGTGCAGGAATAGGCGCAAAGTATTTATCGGCTAACCGCTTCACTTCGGCCAATTTCACATCGCCAGCTATCACCACTACCGCGTTGTTTGGTGCGTAATAGGTCTTGTGGTATTGGGTTAAGTCTTCTAACGTCCAAGCGGCAATATCTGATTCATGGCCGATGACCGACCAGCTATAAGGGTGCGCTCTGAAGGCGGCACCTTTAAGCTCTTCTTGCAACACGCGCCAGTTAGAGTTTTCTAGCCCGGTCAAACGTTCTGAGGCCACTACGCCACGCTCACTTTCGACCATCTGCTCGTTGATATCTAAATTCTCGATACGATCGGCTTCAAGATCAAAAATAGTTTCTAGTGCGCTTGCAGGGAACCAGTCGGTATAGACGGTTAAGTTCTCCGTGGTATAGGCGTTGTTTGCCCCACCAGCCGCTTCCATGGTGCGGTCAAACATCTTAGGGCCATATTTCTTCGAACCATTAAACATCATGTGTTCAAAGAAGTGCGAGATCCCGGTGATCCCCGGCACCTCATTGCGTGAGCCCACCTTCCAAAAAAGGTACATATTGGCGTTAGGTATCGAACTGTCTTCCAATACCATAATCTTCATGCCGTTATCCAAAGTGAAACTCTGGATATCTTTGGCCTGCGTTGCTTGTACCATTGGCGTTGCTAGCAGCAGGCCAATAGACAGTACCAACGCCTTAGTGTAGCGCTTCATTATTCGCTCCTTGTTTAAGCACCCTCGCCATCAAGAAGATGGCGGAATGTCATTCCTCGATTTTGACTCTGAACTGGTGTGATTAGCTGTGCGCGATCATTGACCACAATAAAATCAGTTAACATCAAAAAGCAATTTGTCATGAAAATCAAATGAACAACGACAAACATTTGTAACCTCTGGTTAATCTGACATAAACCCAGTTGCATGCTAACTTTAACTACGCTTATATATCATTTCGCTTAGAGCCTATTTCATGAACCAAAGGACGTTTATGTTATCAGAGAGGGATTTCAACACCTTAGATAGTCTCACCTGCAATACAGAGGTGCACCTACAACTACTAACGCCGACAAGTAACATACGCCTGCGCAGTCGCTTAATTGGTGTCGACCCCGGGCGTGCGGTGATCTTAGCCCATGGCAATGACAAGGCTTGGCGGGGTGCCAGTGCGTTTATTACCGACAAGCAGAGCGTGATAGTTAGGGTCGTCAGTAGCGATGAGCAAGATGCCAATATCTTAGCGTTTAGAAGCAATATTCACCAAGTCATCTCTGTTGTGGGACGTTGGCTCGTTATACGCTACCCAGGAGAGCTACAAACCGTTTCCCTAAGGCAGCACTCACGCATCCCAATCAATATCAGCGCCAGCTTAATAAGGATAGACTCCGATGAGATCCTCTCGACAGGCTACCTAAGGGATATCTCTATTAAGGGGGGCGCCTTTGTCAGCGAGGCACTAGCTAGTGCTAATATCGATAGTCAGTATCGACTTAAGATGAACTTCGATGGCGAGGAAAAGAGCATAGCTATTACCATCAAAAATCAGCAAGAGCTCGATCCCTCTTCAAGACTCGCTCAATACGGATTTACTCTCGATGCCGAGTTAGAGCAGAATGAGCACTTGGTGCAGCAGATCATCTTACTGCACCTAAACCAGTAACCTTAGCTACCGCTTACTGCGCTAAAAACACCTGCTCTATCTTGTGTAGCAATTCTGGCGATTTAAGCTCAACCTCTCCTGTCATCAGGAAGGAGAAATTCTCTGCGATGATCTCTTCAGGGTGGATAATATAGTTAGTATTGCGACCAATCTGCTTAAAGAAGCCTTTAAATTCAGATACCTTTACAATTTGTGCATTATCAGGATCGTAAGCTGTCATATTAGGCTGCTCGTCACTGCCGATAACCACAAACATAAACTCGAGGTAATCAAAAAACTCTCCGCCTCGCTCTAAGCTGTATTGCTCATCCTCTGAGTACAGAATCGGCACCACCCAGACCATTTTCCCCTGATAGCTGACCCTGATAGCAAAGTCATTAATCGGTGCATCTGGATTAGTAATTTTTTGCTTAGCAATCGGTGCTGGAAAAGGAATTTCCCCCACAGGGTAGAACCCAATTGCTTGATAAAGCTTTCGCTTCATTTCAGGGTTAAAACGAGAATAGACATGTAATAGTTCATGGGCAATTAAGCTGGGTAATCTTGACACATTGGCAAGCTGCTTCTGCTGCAGTACGATAGCTTGACCGCGAGTATAAGCGGCGCCTCCCTCCTCGAGCCCAGTCGTCTTAATAAACTCAATCGGCTCAGGTAACACCACGTTCAATGACTTCAACTTAGGTTGAAGCTGCGCAAATGCTTGCGTCACGGCGCTGCGCTCTTGGGGCGTCCAGTTTAAGGTCTGCTCGCCAACAAAGCTTAAATACTCACGCTTAGTCGGACTATCTTCTCGCTTCATCCGTGAGGCCATATCAAATTGGCTGATCCCACGCACGAAATCATCCTCTTGAGTCAGTACTTCGGCTGCATCCTCTTTATTCAAGAAGCTAATCACCTCATGGTTTGCGGCCATAGCGGCGCTCGATAGCGCCAGGCTTAAACAGATCCACAGCGAGTAGATAGATGTCCATCTTGCTATTTTCATGTCGTTCATTCCTTTGTTCATATTTTCGCAAAACACTTGCCCGCCCACCATTAAGGCAGGGGAAGTTTAAGGTTTAGTAAGCAGAACTACATCATTCCCCAGTACATCTAAGCGCCAATCATAGTGCTGCGCTATCCACTCGAAAGTCGCCGTTGAGTAAAAACGAATATGAGTCGGATCGCCTTTATAATGCCACCTGCTGAAAGCCTCAAGATCGCCTGCGCGCTTAGTCATAATCATCAGTAAACCGCCCGGTTTTAACAGGCTATCTAATGTCGCTAATAAAGACTTAGCATCCGCGACATGTTCAATCACCTCTGTAATAGTGACAAAATCATATTGCTTCTGCAGCTTTTTAGGATCGTGACAATAATAGAGATCGTAATTCTCAACTTTAATGCCCTTTTCTGCTGCCATCACGCTGATCGTTGGGCCTGGGCCACAGCCAAAATCTAACCCCTCGGCGTCTTGAGATACTCGCTCCAAAACAGGATCCAGCGCCCTTGACAAAAATTTGCGATAGCCGAGATCATCTGGATTATTTTGATGCTGATCGTAAACCGCTTTTTCGTCCTCACTGTTGAGTAGGAAGCTATCTGGAACACTGACCAGCTGGCAATTATCGCAGCGCTGATACGCTCTAAACTTATCTTGATGGAAAGCCTGTAAACTAGGCTGCTGACACAGGGGACAAATACTCACAGGATATTCCTAACTCTACTCATTTGGTAATCATTCACTATTCAAAAGGTTTGGGGATTTTGCGTTCGCGACTTGCCGCTTCTTTCGCTTCCCGCAAGTACTTCTCTTGACGAGATTCTCGCTGATTAAATTGCTGCTGCGCCTTCTCTCTTTGCTCGCTTTCCCAGTCGCCAGACTCCTGTCTATCCAAGACTTTCTTTTCTCGCGCCTCAGTCTGCTTTGCTGCTTCACGGGCTTTTTTCAGCTGTTCGCTCTCGACTCGCAGCTTAGCTTTTTCCGCTTGTTCAGACAAAGAGTCGGTACGGTTCGTTGCTGGCTGTGCAGCCATTAATCCAGAACTGCTCAACATGATGACACTTATCGCCAACACGTGTGAAAGCGATAGAAAATGTTTAATTGCCACTGTTATTCCTTGTCCTAACATCCTCTTCTTGGCCGTCTATTTTAACCAATTCATTCACATTGACACGGCCTTTTGTTCAACCCTATAAAATATTAGGCTTCATCCTGACAAATTATCATTAAGTTCAGTGAGTTAACCAGAAACCCCATCTTCATATTTTTTAAGGTGAGTTCAAGTCTACACTCGCAGAACACTGGTTTTTTTTATGTAAATGTTCTCTAGATTCAATTTTGTTACATCTTAATTGTACAAAGCGTCAAATAAGGGTATTTTTGACGCCAAACCGACTAAGCTATATCAAAATAATCACTTTAGCTGCTGAAGTAAGAGTCATTTACGTCTAGAAATGTCATGCAAAAAGGGAAGAGTGTATGAGTGTGTTAACCTGGTCTAAGTTGTACCCACGTGTATCTTCTGCAGATCCAGCGCTATCCGAACAACTCTCACACTGGCAACACCAATCGGAATCAACCGCAATAGCTATCCTACAGGGACAGCATTTTTTGGCGGCAACCTCGGCTGCACTCAGTTATTTTGAAAGCCTAGAGCAAAACTTTATTCACGCAACCCCCTTCGACTTCTCTCCTAGACTGCAATCCTCAGGAAAAAGCAGTGTCGAATATGGTCTGCAGATGATAAAAAAGGCAGCCAATGGCGAAGTCGTCTCATTTAACTGGCTACATATGAGCCAGCAAGGTAAAGAGCTCCCAACCCTGTTAACCCTCTATCCCGCACAACTCGATGGCGAGCAGATAATGCTCGTCTTATTCCAGCCTATGGATAGACGTAAACGTAGCCGAGCGAGCATCAGCAATGGCTTTGAAACCTTGCCAAAAGAGCTGATGTCGATCACTTTAGAAGACAGCGCTGAAGCGGTTTATATCACCAATGAAGACGAGCAAATATTGGCTGTTAATAAGGCGATGTGTCGGATCTGTGGCTATAGCGCTGAGCATTTATTAAATCGGACACCACAAGAGCTTAAGCTCGAGTTACAACTGGAAAGCTCAGTACCCGATACTCCTTTAAAAGGAACCGGAAGTTGGCAGGGGGAAGTGAGGAAGTGTCGCTCAGACGGCTCAACTTTCCCTGCATGGCAAAGTTGTCGACGGATCTACGCGAATAACACAGTGTTTTATGTCAATTTATTCAGTGATATTAGTGAGAAGAAAGCACTAGAAGCCAAGCTGACCCAGCAAGCCATGTATGACAAACTGACGGGCCTCCCTAATCGCTTTCATCTGATCCAGCTGCTCAATAAAGCGATCAATAACATCAAGGACTCCCCAGGGATGATTGGTGCCTTAATGTTCTTAGATCTCAATGGCTTTAAGAATATTAACGACAGCTTTGGGCACTCCACGGGAGATAAGGTTCTGCAACTGGTAGCAGCTCGCCTAGAAGCCTGCTGTATCGAGAATGCCGAAATCGCCCGTCTCGGTGGTGATGAGTTTACCTTGGTTCTGCCCCTATGCCATAACCGCGAAGAGATAGAAGCCTTTTCTGAACTGATCTTGTCACTGTTTGAGGCACCATTTGAAATTAATGGTCAGAAATTCTATCTAGGTACAAGTATAGGGATCTCGCTATTTCCACAGCAAAGCGATGAACCCAATCAACTGTTAAGCATGGCCGATACTGCCATGTATTCAGCAAAGAAGAGTCCGAACCATATTCGTTTCTATAACGCGACCATACGTGAAGCCGCAGAGAAGAAGTTACACACGTTAAATGATCTGCGCCATGCCCAAGGACTTGGACAGTTTAGCTTAGCCTATCAGAGTATTACCGATTTAGAGTCTAACGACATTGTGGCAGTTGAAGCCCTGCTACGCTGGACTCAGAGTCATGGCGACATCGTTGAAGCACAAGACTTTATCCCTCTGCTAGAAGAAGCGGGTCTGATGGTAAGTATTGGTCAGTGGGCGATAGAGCAAGCTTGCATACAGATGCAGCAGTGGCACCAAGAGTTCGACTCTCAGCTTAAGATCAGCGTCAATATTTCACGCTCTCAGCTCGAACACCCTGACTTTATTCCCATGCTTAAAGGGCTACTTGCCCGCACTCGGCTACCCGCTAATACATTGATCATTGAAATCACCGAGAGTGCACTTATTCATCGACCTAAGTTCATGGCAAATATCTTAGCCCAGCTAAAACAGATGAATATCAATATAGCAATAGACGACTTTGGCGCGGGGCTATCTTCCTTGAGCCGACTCAGTAGCTTGCCCATCGATAGCTTGAAAATCGATTCCGCTTTTGCTCAGCGCTTAAACACCAATCAAGGCCAAAAACTTTGCAAGGCCATAATGCAATTAGCGCAAACGTTAGAGATCGACTTTGTTGTCGAGGGGATAGAAACGCAATCTCAAAGAGATCTGTTATTGAGTTTAGGTAAAGGTATGGGACAGGGATATTTCTTCAATAAGCCCGTGACAGCCGAAAGCTTTACACGCGACCAGCTGAGTTCAATCTATGATGCCCAACAGAGCCACTACCGAGTGTCAGGAAGGTAGCTACGCCAGCACTCTGAATGAGTTATTCAGTGTCGCCCCCTGCAAAAGCTGTTGCCGGCGTAGCCCCAATCATCACCCTAAGATGATGAGCTTATTAAACCCTATTCGCTGAAAAATTAGCGTGATATCAACGGCGTTTTTCTAAGGAATAAACAACTTAAATCACAAAAGTTTATACCAAAATGTAACTAAATTTTCTCAGCTTCAAACATCGAATAAAAAAACCACTATTTTAAATAAAGCTTATCGATATCGAGCCCGCACATCGGCAGGCATAGAAGCGAGCCTCTGTTCCACCATAGCACTTAATGCATTCGTTAAAGGTGCAACATTTTGCTTAGCGTCAATTGCCTTCAGCATCATGGCTGCGGCTTCCAATGTTGACAAACTATCGCTGCGACTCGCCTTACGAATGGTGTAATTTGAAGCCGAATCCAGATCCAAATGCAGCGCAGGGTAAGCCTGTAACCATGGGTTAAGCTGCAGCAGCTTATAGGCCTTACGCCAAGTGCCATCTAAGAAAAGTAGAATCACCTCGCTCTCAATCTTAGTCTGGTTTGCCGATACACTGGTGTCTGACGGATAAACTAAATAAACCGGCTTTTTCGACTGCGCTAACTGCTCACGCAACACTGCAAAATCATCGGCAGTTTCCCCCACCACCACTTGAGTATTTGGAATAACTAACTCTAACAGGCGCACACTGTTTTTCGCATGCCCTACTTCGCTCGGATCTTGTAAAATAATTAGCTCAGGCTTGACCTGCATGGTTTCAATACTGGCACACAGACAGGCGTTTTGCGGGTAGTGGCAGTTTGGACAAGTTGGACGGGACACAAAACCTCAGAATTATGATTAGAATAACCTCCAAATTGTAGCCGACTCTTGATACAAATTACACGATTACTCGGCTTTGCAATCTGAGTAAATCTAGCAAAAAAAGCCTGCAAAGATGGTTAGTCAATGCAGGCTAAAGGTGTTTCAGGGTGAAACAAAGTTAACTTTTACTATCTACAGCTGAGCGAACTCGGCAACTCAATCTAATAGGCGTGCTGTTCTTGATGCCAATGATTGAACTTTGGCATTGCCATCATAGCCAGCAATGCTAGCGCTCCGCCGCCCATTAACACAGCTACGGCATAGGGAGCGGTTAGGTTCGTTTGCTGTATGAGTGCCGTTAACAGAGAAGCGCCACTCATCTGAATGAATCCAAGCATCGCCGTTGCCGTGCCCGCTCTCTCACCAAAGGCAGATAACGCCATACTGGTTGCTGGCCCAAGCAGCAGCGCGAAGCCAATACATAGCAGCATCATAGGCAACATATAACTATAAGCCGCCATCAAGCCTGACTGTGGGCCTAGGACCTGGACGATAACTTGAGTCACTGCAGACAGCAGCATCAATACCAATGCGGTGATAACGGTTGGTCGGTTACCTAGCTTCTTAATCACTAACGGCGCAGCAAAACAGGCGATGATATTCACGGCTGCGTTAAGGCCAAATAGACCGCTGAAAGTGAGTTCCGACACGCCTAGGTGCCCAATGAGCCATACTGGCGCATAGGAGACATAACAAAGAATCGCTGCCATACCCGCCATACAAGAGATGGCGTAAAACAGGAAGTGCGGCTCGGTGATCACAGGCTTATAGCGTGCCCAGCGATATAGCGGACCATCACTAATCGTATTTTTTGGACGAGTCTCAGGTAAGCGTAAGCTCACTAAAGCCAGAATAACTAAGCCATACAATGCCATAAAGATGAAGTTAGAACGCCAGCCAAACTGCAGCGCCAACATACCACCTAATGTCGGTGCTAAAGCAGGAATAATACAGATCATGCCGTTTAGGTAACTGTAGTAACGTGCCCCCTCTTTCGGAGAGAAACAATCTCGCACCGCGCTGAACACCACGATCGAGGTCGAGCATGCCGCTAAGCCCTGCATGACTCGGGCGATTTGAAGCCAGTGAAACTCCACGGCAACAGCAGCTAACAGACTGCTTGCCATGTAAAAAACGATGCCACCAATGGCAACGGGGCGACGACCGTAGCGGTCTGCCAATGGGCCGATAAGTAACTGCCCTGTGCCCATCGCGAATAGGAAAAGCACTAGTGTCGATTGGATCTCACTCGCAGACACTGAAAATTCTGCAGCCATTGCAGGCATAGAGGGCAGATAAATATCGATAGCCAAAGGGCTTAAAATCACCAAGGGCAATAAAATAGGTAACAAACTACGGCGCATGATCTTTCTCAGAATTAGGAAAACAGCGCTATAGTAATCAAACTAAGGTATGAACAGAAATGATATTATTTCCATTATGAATTTCCAATGAGGAATATCTTTGAAACTTGATAATCTCGTGCGTATCGATCTAAACCTGTTAGTGATTCTGCAAGTATTACTCGAAGAGGAGAGCGTGACTCGCGCGGCTAACCGCCTACATGTCAGTCAGTCGGCGCTAAGTAAAAGTTTAAACCGCTTAAGGGACACGCTAGGGGATCCACTCTTTTTGCGCACAGCCCACGGACTCAAGCCAACAGCGCACGCAATACAGTTAGGCAAATTACTGCCTCAAAGCCTACAAAGCCTGTATCAATTGACACTACCACCTGGTTTTACGCCCCATAACAGCACCCGCCAGTTTTCATTTGCCATGGTAGAGAGCGCATACGAAACCTTATTGCCTAACTTCATCGGCACATTACTTAACCGCGCTCCCAACCTTAAGCTTGATAGCTTTGTATGGAGCGAAAATTCTCTACAAGCTATTCAACAGGGACAGATTGATTTTGGTTTTGCCGGGCGGGAACTGCATCCGCAATCGGCCTTTCAAGTGGATAGGTTACCCGACGGTATCGCGCACCAAACCCTGTTTACCGATCATCAGGTGTGCTTAGTGCGCCAAGACCACCCTATTCTCTCGACGGTCACAGCAGGCCATTGGGATCTGGATATCTATCTACAGATGCCGCATGTGCAAGTGCGCTGTGAAGGAAACGATTGGTGGGCGCTGGATTACCACCTAGCCGATTTAGGCCATCACCGCCGATTAAGTACTATCGTACCCGACTTCTATGGCGCCGCCAGTGTTTGTGCCCATAGCGATCTGATCTTTACCCTGCCCGCTAGTTTTGCCCAGCACGCTAAGAAGCTTTACCCTTTAGTGGAGTTACCACTACCGATTGAGTTTATACCATTGGCCTACGTACTACTTTGGCATGAGCGCAGCGCCGAGGATCCGGGGCATAGATGGGTAAAAGAGATTATCTGCGAGAGCGTGGCCAAAGCACTCTCTAACAGCCATAACTGATGCGAGTTAAATTAGATTAACCTTTATTAACGTGATCTTGGTTCAAATAGTCGGCAGTATTGTTCCACAACGAGCACACATTTCAGGAATAAAAGGCGCAGTGGTTCAGCCTGCATTCATCTTTTTCCTGTACGCTAGCGTTAAGATATTTTGGAGAACTTATGATTTATAGCCAATTTCAACACAATCCGATGCAAAATCGATTTTCTGGCACCCGTGGCTGGCTAGCATTCGTTATCGGTTTGGCGTTTATGACATTAGCCTTAGTCGCTCTGCCATTTTTACTCTTGTTTGGCGCTATTAGTTTCATAGCGTTGAGCCTATTTGGACGCGTATTTTTAAAGCGTCAGCTTGCACGTTTTCAAAAGCAGCAGGCCAACCAAGAATTTCAATATAGTGAAGAGTTTCAGGAAACGATTTATAAAGAAGCACCGACCTCAACACCACGCCAAGGCCGTACCTTCGAACATAATCCTAATGAGCCCGTTTAACTAGGCTCGTTAAGATTAAATCAGCATATCCGACGCGTTTAGAGGCCTAGATAATAGGCTTTCGAAGCGCGCCCATTTTTGCGCTTGAGTTTGCGCTTCCGCCTCAACCCAAGTCGCTACCGCATCTTCGCCAACGCTATAATTGATCACATAAGAGCGATTACGCTCATAAAACAGCACTCGCTGCTTAGCACGAGACTCTGGGTAGAGTGCGCCTTCAATCAACATTTTCTCTGCCGTTGCTGCATCGACTAACTTATCGGTTAAGCATTGGCTAACGTAATTCTCATAGTAGCCCAGCTTTTTAACCAATTTTAATACTCGGTGGAATAGCGCAAGATCGCCCTCTAATCCGGCCAGAGGCATCAATACATCACGCTCAAAGGCTATCGCCTCTTCATCGGTTAAGATAAGACTCAAGGCATAGTTTGCGCTGCCTTCCGACAGGTAGGAGATCGGACTATATAACGGATAGATAGCGTATTCCAACCACTGCTTAGCTTTCACCAACTTCTGCTCTTGCAATAGATTAAATACATGGTGGCCCGGATAGCCTTCATGTGATGCCAACTCCAGATAACGCTCGATCCCCAAGGGTTGATCTTGGTTTAACTGAATTAGGCTATGGAAATCGCCTCTGTACCAGTTATAGGCGGTCCATACCTTATCGTTTACATACTCAATCTCAAAACTTTCGTTTTCGGGTAGAGCCATATGCTGCTTGGTGCGCATCCGCGCAAGTTCAACCGCAGCCAAGAAGACCTCAGCAGCCTTATCCTTAGGGACAATAAATTGTGCCTTAAACTGGTTATAGCGATCGGTCAGCGAGCCTTCTCCTGGTAGCAGGGCATCGATTTCAGTTAGCACTTGCCTATGTTCAAGCAGCGAGTACTCGGCCAGTTGGCAGTCGTATAAAGCCACGGCTTCTTCATTGAAGCTACGCTGTTTACCCTGCAGGAAATCTAGATATGCACCAATAGAGAGCCACTGCGTCTGAAGGAAATTATGCCGCTCCACCAACTCTGGCTCACAGAGCTCGTCGGTCATCCCCCTTAAAACCTCACAGCCTTGTTGATGCTGCAGCTGAAGTTCTGCTAACGGTTGCCAATAGGTGTCTTTCTGCCACTCTTCGGGGCCATAGTAAGCATCGACATAGTAGCAGTCGTGCTGTCCTACGGCTAAAACGAGCTTAATATAGCGCTCTGCAAACCGATTAAGGGCTTGCTGTTGTGCTTCATAGGATGAGGATTTAGCACAGCCTTGTTCGACTTGTTCAGTATCTGAGTGTGACAAAAAAGACTCCTAGCGGGTAAATGAGAGCCAAACTTACAACATTTGCATATATTATACAATGTGCAGCGCGTGAGAAAAATTGATTAACTAGTCATAGACCTGAAATGAAACAGAGAAAGAAGCTGCGGCCTAGAAGTGATAATCTCAGTTAACTGAACCAGCGATGCAAGCTCATTCCCATTAAGAAAGTAGTCCAAGCGTAGCTGAACGAGTCAAACTTAAGTACCAGACTTGCCCACTAACTTATCACCATAACCGCATAGTTATTCTGATACTGGCGACTCACTGAGTAGCTCAGCCGCCTTGTCTAATGACGCTCGCTCTTGAGGCGATGTCGTCATTTCCAGCACGGTATCGACTTGCAGAGCCAGAGACTCCCATAGAGGCAAAATAACCTCCAGCTCGGTTGGGTTAGCCCGCTCTCGCGCCATCTTAAGCAATGCAGCAGCCGAAACGACATCGATTCGCCCCAAAATACCATCCGCAAGAGCGATACTGAGTTCGATCATTGCTGGCACACTATGGCCGTACTTAATGACTTCTCGTAGGTAAGTTTCTGCCTGTGACAGATCTTGTCCCATCGCACCGTCATCATGCAGCATCTCCTGTGCGCAAGATAGCATGGCATCGACCTGACCCAGCTCCGCAGCCTCAGCCATCCAATAGGCACTCTTAATTGCATCCTGTTGGCAACCCTCACCACGTGCCAACATCAAGGCTAGATGATATTGGGCATGGGGGAAGCCAGCCTGAGCCGCGCGATGTATATACTTATAGGCACTCTCTAGATCATCTTGTTGATAATAGAGTACACCTAAGTTCGCCATCGCCTCTGACTGCTCAAGCTTAGCCGCTTCACTAAGGTATTTCTGAGCCAGACTCGAGTCGACGCTAAACTGTTTACTCCCCACTAAATAAAAATAGCCTAGCAGCGCCATCGCATTCGCGATTCCGGCATCGGCGGCCTTGGCAATCGCCAGCTCTCCGGCTACCACATCGGTCTCACCGCTATAACCATGGATCAGTGATACGCCATGCTCGTACAGGGCATTTAAATCTTTATCCGCCGCCTGAGAAAACCAATAACTCGCCTGCTTTAACGATGCCGTAGAGCGCTCCTCTACCGCCTCTTCGCGGCTATCCTGTAGCGCAAGCTCCTGCTCACGCTGCATCAGAGCCCGGGTCTTTAACGACATACCGACTAGGTACTGAGACTCAGGATCTCGCTCCATGACCGCGCGATAACAGAGATCTCGTCCCGCTAAGGAGTCAAAATCCTCGAAGTAATATTCGGGTTTTTCTTGCTTAGTCACGGTAACAAACAGCGACTCCACTAAGGATAAAAGCTGCTTAATCGAGCGCTCACTTAGCTGCTGTAACTGCTCGGGAGTAAGGTGATACTTTTCAGGGTGGGCGCCGCGGTTGCCATCGGCTCTAAGCTTATGTAGTGCGCGTGTCGTCTTAACATCGATGAGCCTACGCTGATTCAGCTGCTCGATACGGTCATACAGGTTAGGGCTATCGAAGCGCACCTTCTTGGGCTCAGCAAGCAAACTAGTAAGCTTATGGCTAAAACTACGTACATGCAGCAGCGCCTGAGTTGGTACATCTTTTACATAACTTTTGGCCTTGCGATAATCCTTGCCCAATTCGGCAGAGAACAGATTGACGAACTCAATATCGTTCAACAAGACGTTTACCCCTAATCAAGAATAACCTTTACTTTGTAGATAACAAGCTAGGCTTGCAGCTCACGCAAGTGCGCAGCTGCAAAGCTAGAGAGTAGCCTCTATGGAGGAGTATTACTCTTCGTGTTGGATGTTGCCAGGTGTTTCAGGCGTTGGACGCGACACCATATATAGACGGAAGAGTGCAACGTTCACAAATAGACCGAAAAACGCCACGATAACTTCACCAACCAACTGGACAGGAATACCGCCTATTTGAGTCAGTTGCGCCAACATACCGCCAAACAGCGACAATGGGATATAAAGCAGTAACACTACAATAGTCTTAAGGGCGATAGGACCACTAAAACTGAAGCTACGCTTAATCGCTTCCATCGGTGTCAGGCGTTCGACCACAACCATAAAGTTAACAAATGCCAGACGCGCGAATAGATATAGGGATACAAAAATACCTATGATCATTAAGTTCACGTTAATTGCTGCCAAAATCATAACTGGGGCAAGTACCGCAAGACCAGAGAAGACACCTGCTAGCAGCAATGCTGGCACAAAGTTCAAACTGGTCTTCAAGATCATGCCATTCGATGGGCTATGACCCTGAGAACGGATCTCTAAAAATAGCGTTAACGCCGCAATCAGGAACGAAAACACTAGCAGTAGCACCATCATGGCAACCATGTGGCTGGTGCCAAATTGAGGATTTTCAAGATCGGCGCTGCTAATCTCTAAACTTAGCCATAGCTGTATACCAACCTGAACAAATAAAATTGGCACAAACAAAAACGCTAACTGACTAATATTATTTCGAAAAAAGTTAAAAGCTTGAGTCAATATTGCTGACAATGGCATAGGGTTTTCCAAAAGATAAAATTCAATAACACGAGTTAAAGCTAAGGATACCCAAGTTTATAAATTAATGCACAATTGAAATCACCAATTACGTGCTCCATAGAAACAAAAAAATGAAAACAAATTGTTAAAAACGCTAGAATGGGCAATTATTGAGAGATTAGACGACACAAGGATAGCCGCGATGAAATTAATGACTGCAACCCTGCTTACCATGACCGCCTTTTTGAGTATGCCGACAGATGCGGGAATTTTGGACCAATTAGGCCAAGCGACTGAACCAGCCAAAGAGCAAACTGAGCAGACTCAATCGAGTGACTTAGTCGGCACGGTTATGTCTCAACTCGGCCTGAGTCAGACGCAAGCAGAAGGAGGCTTGGGTAGCCTATTGTCACTGGCTCAAAGCTCTTTGGGGAGTAACGAGTTTAGCTCGATAGCCGATTCAATACCTGGCATCGATGGTTTATTGGGCGCGGTCCCGGAACTCGACAACGATTCTGGCATGTCGGGGCTACTGTCAAAGGCTGGTGGACTCGGAGAGTCTCTACAGGGTAGCGCCATGGTTTATGATGCCTTCGAACAATTAGGGATCTCCAAAGAACTCGCGGCGCCGATGATCGATATCGTTAAGGGCTATTTAGATACCAATGGTAGTGCGGGAACAGCCGATCTACTGATGCAAGGTCTAAACTCCATTTTATAACCTCTGTTTTCCCCTTCTCAGTCATCGGCTTAGTATGAGTACTGGCTGAGAAGGAACTCTTTGCCATAATTAGGCTCTAATGATCTGTAATCCCCATAAGGTTTCGGAGCCGATATGATCGCTAAGCTCAAACAGTTTTTCGCTAATCCACAAACCCAACTATCAGATGAAGAGCGCGCAGAGCATTTAAAGCTTGCTGCGGCAAGTTTATTGTTGGAGGTGGTGATGGCAGATGAAACCATGTCTGAGCAAGAAGCCAAACTATTACCAAGCTTATTGACGACGACCCTAAACTTAGCCAGCGATGATGTGCATGGCTTGGTACATGACGCTAAGCTATCCCAGCAAAACTCCATCTCACTATATGAGTTTACCCAAGCGATTAATGACAATTTTGACATCAATCAAAAGCAGCAGCTCATCCTCGCCATGTGGCGTTTAGCCTATGCAGATGGTCACTTATGCCAGTATGAAGATCAGATCATTCGACGCACGGCAGAGCTGCTCTACCTGCGCCACAGCGAACTTATCCAGATGCGTAATATAGCCATGGAGCAGCAGGCTAAGTCTTCATAATCCGTTCAATGTTGAGCTGCAGTTATGCAAAAACAAACAATCCACCTTCTGAAGCTGGTGGTTTAAGGCTGAAAACAAAAAAGCCATCTTAAAAGATGGCAAACCCATTTGGAGGTTGGGTACTTGGCGGTAACCGCTAAGTCACAGAAGATGGCGTCCTGCCCAGAAGCGTCCTTGCGGTGTGTGGAATAGTTTGCACTACTCTTAATTTACGACCTTTTTATCCTAAGGCTGGTGACAATTGGCGCAACTTTCACTCGCAGAAGGGGTTTCATGCACCACATGGCAATCACTACAAGTAATGATGCCGTCATGCTGTTTATGTTCATCCCCCTCAAGCTCGTTCATTGCCCCATGGCATTCGATACAGGTTTCGTTCTCATAGCTCATATCAGCCGATGGCGTACCATCTTTATGGCATGATTCACAACCAGCCATCTCAGTATGCGAATCGGCAACAGAGGTTGCTGAAACGGCCGCTGAAAGGCTCAATAAAATTGTTATCCCTAAAACTTTAAGCATGTTCAAACCCTCAATAAATAATTAAGCAACGGTCATTTGGCCGGTATAAAGGATGAAATTACGCAGTAACAGCACACCAACTAAGCTGCAGCTAGCTGTAATCGCTACATAAGAGAACTTGCGCTTAGAGGACGCCTTCATAAACAAGTTAAAGGCCAGTGGCATACTCAAGCCCACAACGACAACCCCCGCCCAGAAGATCCAACCCCAGAAGCCTTCACCTATTGCCGTTAATGCGGCGACTTGGCTTTGGCCACCCGTTAAGATCAAGCCTGCAAAGAAGGTAAATATCAGCACGATTTCTACTAAAATCATTGGGATCTCAATATTGTGGATAAAGTGCACCTCCTTGCCATCAGGGTTACCATTAAGTAATACACCACCAAGTAACGTCCCAGCCGCCCCCGATGAGAGTCCAGATACGAGGAACAGTAGAGGCAGAACCGGATTATTTAACATTGGATAGGTCGTTAATGCCGATAACAAGAAACCGGTATACGCACCTAATGACAAGGCCAGTATCACCAAGAAGCCAGTAATACTTGCTTCGTGTTTAGCGATGGCATTAAATAACTTGTCAACAATCGGCCAACGCCCCTGACACCAGTTCAGTGCAGGCACCTTGAAGACACAGGCTAGCCAAGCAAATAGCGCAACCTGATAAACCATCAACACCGCAACCCCAACAGACATCACCGAGGTTGGGTTATAGAAGAGCAGGATTTTCCAAAAATCAAACGGTTTAGTTAAGTCGATAACTAAAATTCCCAGCCCAGCAAATACCGCTAATGGCGCTATCAAACAGGCCGCCTGAACAAAGCCCGACTTGTACGCATCCCGCCCTAACTTAAAATGCTTTAGCAAAACAGCAAAGCAAATAGCACCGGCTGATATCCCAGCAAGAAACAGATAAATAGCAATTGGCCAAGGCCAAGTTAGGCTCTCAAAATGGAATGGACTCATAGTTTTATCTCCCCGCTTTGTGATGCTATGCGGAACACTTTCGGTCTAGTACCGAGATCGGTTTTAGTTCGGTAGCTAGGGGCTGATTTAAGCACTTGTACAACTTGAGACTGCGGTTCGGTAATGTCTCCAAAGGTGAGCGCTTTCGTTGGGCAGGCGGTCACACAAGCGGGTAACTTACCCTCTTTAAGGCGAGTTTCTTTGCAGAAGTCGCACTTATCAGCAGCTTTGGTTACTGGGTTAATAAATCGTACTTGGTATGGACAAGCCGCAATACAGTATTGGCAACCAACACACTTCCACTCATCAACCACAACAATACCTGTTTTAGGATCTTTATAGGCCGCGCCTGTTGGACACACTTTCACGCATGGCGCATCATCGCAATGCTGGCAAGAGATACGTGTAAAATGAAATTGCTGATTAGGGTACTCGCCAAATGGCCCTTTGCGCTCTATCTCCAACCGGCTAACGCCTTCAGGCACTTGGTTTACTTCACGACAAGCGATGGAACACGCATCGCAGCCAATACACTTAGTTTCATCATGTACTAAGGCGTATTTACAAGCTGGTTCGACATTGGCAACTGAAGTGCTTTTTGCCCTGGCGAGGGTGAAGCCTGAAGCACCGACCACTGCAACACACGCACCCTTTAAAAATAACCTTCTAGAATTAGACATCTTAATTCCCCTAATCATTTAGTCGCATGGCAGCTGACACACAATTTACTGCGATCTTGAAATGACACATCCACCATAGGGTCTATATTGGAATGCAGCGTGTGGCAACCCGCACAATTAACCTTGTTAGAGTGAGCGTCATGGGTCCAATCATGCAGAGCTAGCACATCGTGAGCATGACACTTCAAGCAGCTTTGAGTTTGAGTGGCCGCATCTGCTGTCGATTTCTGGCTAAACCCAATCAGGTTTGACGCTTTTCTGGGGTGCCCCCCTTTCTCTCCATGGCAATCTTGACAGCGGATATCCAAAGCATCATTTGCATGGACACCATGCATTATTCCATTGCGCTTATGGCACATAATGCATTGCTTGTTTTCATTAATTTTTAACTCTGCTGCAACTACCCTAATTGAGACTGTCGAAGCAGCCACCACAACTAAAATGCTCATCAGCACTGGAGCTGTGTATCTAAAGAATCTGGACATGGGGTGTCCTCACATTGCTAAGTGATAAAATAAAGAAAGTTGGAATAAAGGTGTTGTAACGGTTGTTACAACACCGAGTGGGATTAAGCGACTAAAGAACTCTTGAGCAGGGTTTCATCGCAATCATTCTTAGCCAAATGAAGCACCTTCACTCCCATTTGTGCCAATGTGGTATCGATGAAGCGATTATTCTCTTCTGAGTTATGCTGTGGATCTGTGATAACTAGCTTTACCGTTGCAGACTCACTATCCACTAATACATAATCGAGATGACAATCCTGCAAGTAGCTATGAGCATCTTGCTCTTTTTCGTTCTTGTCTATATCACAAAGACTATCTAATGTTGTGCCATATAGAACGTTATACTTGCCATTTACTAATGTATTTAACTTATTGATGAAACTGCCTGCTTGACTCTCTAACGAGTTTGGCTTCAATTTGATATTTGATGCTACAAATTCAGTTGATTTGAAGAATTTTATACATGTCATAGCAAATACAACCAGCACAAACGGCACAACAAGAAACAATACGAAGTATATGAAAGCATAACTTAAAATCACAGACGCACTCATAACGACCTCCAAACTTACATTTTAATAATTTAATTTATTTTTAACGCACAATCAGTATTG
>NZ_JAKEVD010000069.1 GCF_022398325.1 Shewanella sp. Isolate13 | reverse complement strand
GTGTAGTGTTCGGGACGCTAATATTGTATCAATAAGAATTACTTTTGTTAATTGGTTGTAACTTAAATGGATTGGAGAATGTTAATGAAGACGTTAGTAAAGGGTTTATTGTTTATATTGTTTTTATTTAGCAGTCATAGTGTATTTGCTTCATGCTCAAATATATATGGGTTTGAAGAGAAAACGGTTAGAAGTGATATAATTGATTCTTACCGCGGTAATGGCAGTAGAACTAAATGTGTAATACTTAAAGGACTTAATCCAAATAAAACAATTTTTCAATTTAAAAAACCAAGAAGAGCAAATGGTGTTTATAGTCAGGTTAGTTACTCCACTGATTTATACCGAGTTGATGGAACTAAGATAAAGTCATTCTCAATAAAAGACTCTACTATTTCAGATAGTTTAAATTTAGTTGGTCAAACTGAGATTAAGTTAAACTTAATACCTAAAACAGGTAGCAGAGAAAATAAGTTTACCTTTGAGATATTAAATGTCTCTGAAGGTCAAGAATTTAGTATTGTTATGGTAGATGTAAAAGTTAGTAAATCTTCTTTTCCTCCTGTCGATACTGGATGTAGAGGGTGCTCAAATCAAATGTCTGACCGTTCTAGTTTTTCTTCGCGCTCAATGATGAGGGCGGCTTCGCCTACTAGCTCTGGTACGGTTTACACAAGTTCTCCAGCAACGGATGTTGCCCAGTGTACAGATCAAAATAGACCTCCAAACCCCGCTCCGGTAGATAAAGTATCAAGTGTGCAAATGAGTTATTCAGATGTCATACGAACAACTCAAGCCGAGTATGCTTCTTGGAAGTCAAAATTCACAGCGCCTGTGGCCGAAGCAATGGCATATTGGTCTATGTATCAAGATCACAAGACTGGCGGTATATACGACGTTAAATCTAAGCAAAGTGATTATAATGGTAATGCTGATGATGGTAACTTTTTGTACGGTATCCGTATGGCTGCTTTTGGCTTTAGTAGAAACTTTACTGAAAGAGCGTCAGCATCATATCAAGGCATTCAAGACTATGGATTAAATGCTGCTGGAGTATATGCAAGTTATATCAATTTCATTTTTAATGTTGGAGACAACGTTGGTGACCCTGAAATGGTTGCTCAAGGATGGGATTATAAAAAGCAAGTTTTTGATGCCAACAGTTCTGAAAGGGGTAATAGTTCTTGTGTAAGCACAGCCGTTAAAGGGGTCTCAATCGGTAACGCAGGCTCTGGTGGTAGTGGCGGTGGTTCAGGTGGCACTGGCGGTGGTATTAGTATTCCTGGTAATGGTAGTGGTGGTTCAGGCGGTTCTGGCGGTGCTGTTTGGTGTATGGTTCAAGGTGGAGTTGTTCAATATTGCTGGCGTGATCAGCATAGTAGTAATTAATAGCTTTAACTTTTACATCTTGAACTATTTTAATGGGAATATTTAATGAATAAAATGACGAAAGTTATTATACCTATTATGTTACTATCTTTGATGTCAGCATGTAGTCAGCAGGTTCAAGAGAAAGAACTCTCTGAACACTTTATGGATAATCAATCAAAGTTCGAACGTTTATCCAATTTGTCTTGCACTTTGTTGAACAATGACTTTAAAGCTATGCAATATGCAGTTGGAGATTATGATAATAGAGAGTCGAAAGCTAAAACAAATGAACAAATAAAAGACTATAAATTTAAATGGGCAAACTTAAATAAGTATGGTGCTCAGTTTGAGAACAATCTTAAAGAAATAGATAAGCTTTTAGTTGATTTGGATGTTGATGAAATACTCATAAGAGAGCTTTCTGGTGAATGTCGGTTATATATTGATGTGTGGTCTATTTGGATGACAGGTGAAGGGCAGGAAATGGGATATTTATTTAACCCAGAAACTATCTATGAATATGATCCTGAAATTCATTCTAAATCCAATAGAGATTTAAAGACTCAAATTGATTTTACTTTACCGTTATCTTCAGGCTGGTACGTCGGGTATAGTAATACACCTTGATGAAATAAAGTGCGGGTCCTTCTGGCCCGCTTCACTGCGCAGGGCGGGATCATACTTTGTTAATAGTAGGGAACTTCTTCGTATCTGCATGATCTGATCGGGCATGTTATTCTACTGAGCCTAATCCATGTCCTTATTTGAACACTTGAAACTCATCGAAGACCCTCGCTCTCACATCAACCTAAACCATGATTTAGTTGATATTATTTTTCTCGTTTTAGCCGCTATCGCTTCAGGTTGTGATGGCTGGCAAGCTATCGAAGAATTCGGCCAAGAGAACCTATCTT
>NZ_JAKEVD010000068.1 GCF_022398325.1 Shewanella sp. Isolate13 | reverse complement strand
ATTGCTAATAATGGCCTTGCTATTTCATGCCCAGTAGACTTCAATACGTCTATAGCGAGCTTAAACTCTTGTCTTTGATCAAGAGGGTCAATACATTTAGATACAAACATCTCATCTGGTTTATACCAAATCGAAAACAAAAACTCAGCCGTATCGGCTAAACACTCTAAGTAATTGAGCTTATCTTTACTACTTGAAAATGAGTCAATCAAAAATCTTCGTTGCTGCGATATATGTGTTCCAGTAATTTTACCTTCTAAGGCATATGAAAATGTATCTATTAATTTTTTCGTTGCATCATTTTTTTTAGTCGCGTCTGATATAGAGTTTAAATAGCTGTCTATTAAAGCTAAATATTTCCTACCTTCGGCCTCTTTATCAAATAAAGATGATTCTTTTAAACTATGGAAGAACTGAATAGCTTTCGGTCTGAAGGTTTCGTATGCTGTTAAGGGCTCTCCAGTTGTATTCAGCGCTTCAAACATATCAAATGCATAATCTAAATTGTTTACACTAACAAAAGTAAAGCAAGTTCTATAAAGTAAGTAAGATGAAAATGCGCTAAGGTATATCGACTCTTTAATCAGTTTCTTATCTTTTTCCTTAATTTCTTCATTTGAATTTAGGCAGAATGGTAAAGAATCAACATCAAAAAATGTTTCTTGGCTGTAATTTTTAAAATCAATATCACAAAGTTCTGTAATTATATCATTGCTAAAAATAAAGCCTTCTGAAATACGCATCAGCTTCTTATCAATAATGTGCAAGTTCGCTGAGACAGTCGGGTCTTCTGCTTCTGGTGTAGAAGTGAAATAACCATCTACTGCAAGTTTATTAACTTTATGTATATACTCCGATATAGCAGATTGGTATTTGGCAACATTTTTTTGTTTAGACCAAATATCTTCGCCAGAGCGAGTTAAGAGTGGATAATAACGATTGTACTTATCCCTTGAGTTTGTATCTTTAGAGAAAAACCTTAAACCAGCGCAAACGTTATGTACGTTATCACAGAGCTTATTAAGTTGAGCTGACAGTTCATGAGACTTTTCACTAGATTCAAAACTACAAGCCATCTCGGTCAGTACCGTTAGGTAATTTTCAAGACGAAGATAAAGGCGTGTACAAAGTAAAGTTAAAGTCGTTAGGCGCTGCTGCCCATCGATAACCAGCCTCGTTTTAGAAGGTTTCTCTGATTTGAGTTCAGGAGAAAGAGATAAACCTATGTAGTCATCTACCGTAAGAAGCGTGCCAAGAAAAGTAATAGCATCACCATGATCAACCAGCACAGCACATCCAGCCTTAATATCATCAATAAGCCTTACTACTTTATCTTCATTCCATGAATAAGGTCGTTGATACTCAGGAATATGGAAGCATGTGCCACTTTCAGATATCACTTCATGTACCGATTTAGGTGTCGACTCAAATACTTCGTTTAATTTCATTTAATTATTCCAATAATAGTAATGATAGCGTTAACCCAAACACACCAATCAACACACTCATAACATCCTTTTGCTTGTTAATGCTTTAACCTGCATAATTAACACACTTTATGATTATCGTAACTCTCTGGAAATACCATCAAAGAACAGCTTATCTTAACATTTTCAAGTACCTAAATGTCTATTCGAACAATGAATTAAATGTGATAAAGCTCAAGTAGCACAATTAATTTTGATTCAACACGCCTCACTTGCATTTATTTGTATCTAAAGGAATAATGCGTACACCAAAACCAAGAATTCTCCAGGCTCATATGCTTTACCTAGACTATCTAGCCTCAACACCCGTTTTACCTGAAGTACTTGTTGAAATTGAGCGAGCTTTCAAAGACTGCTATGCAAACCCTTCATCAACTCATAGTCTTGGTCTAGCGGCAAATGAAACGGTGCAAGCAGCAAAAGAATATATAGCCGATAAGATAGGCGCATACCCAAGTGAAATTATTTTTACTAGTGGCGCGACTGAAGCTAATAACCTGGCTATAAAAGGGCTAGCTTTTGCTAACCAAAATAAAGGTAAACATATCATTACTTCTGCGATTGAGCATAAATGTGTACTCAATATTTGTAAATTTCTAGAAACTAAAGGCTTTACGGTTACCTACTTGCAGCCTACAAAGCAAGGTATCATTACCGCTGAAGCAGTTGAGAACTCTATAACAAAAGACACTATTCTAGTCTCCATAATGCATGTTAATAATGAATTAGGATCAATAAATCCAATACAAGAAATTGGTGAGGTTTGTTACGAGCGAAACGTACTCTTTCACAGCGATGCAGCGCAATCATTTTGTAAATTAAACATTGATGTTCTAGATATGAACCTTGCAGCAATGTCTGTGTCAGCCCACAAATTTGGTGGCCCTAAGGGGATAGGTTTTGCTTACATTCGAGATGCAAGAAACTGTGAAATTGAACCTGTCATTCATGGGGCTGGTCAACAATTAGAGATTAGAGGTGGTACGCTAGCCTCGCCTCTGATTGCTGGTTTACATAAGGCAACCGAACACTTCAAATTTGATCACGATGAATTATTAACAATTCGGAATGAGTTTTTAGCTTTATTAGAGTCAAAAAGAATACAGTTTAAATTAAACTGCGAACATAATTTAGTCAATGTCATTAACATTCAATTTCTCAACGAAAGAGTAAGTAATTTTCTGAGTGACTCGCTAGATATCTGCGTTTCAAAAGGTTCTGCATGTTCATCTAGAGAAATAAAGCCTTCTTATGTGTTAACTGCAATTGGTTTAACATCTGATGAAGCAAGAAATAGTTTTAGGATTTCATTTTTTGACCGTTCACTATTAACATTCGCGATGACTATACACCATGTATAGT
>NZ_JAKEVD010000067.1 GCF_022398325.1 Shewanella sp. Isolate13 | reverse complement strand
GAGATTGGATGTCCTGTCTAGAAAGCTTAAATTTAAAAAATGTTTACCGTACAGGTAAAGATGATCTTTATAATGATTTCTATAAACCATCGTTATCAGTAGCTACTTCTTATGATCGAGCCGTTGGATATTTCTCTTCGTCAATTTTATCCATGAGTGCAAAAGGCCTTAGTAGACTTATAGCTGTAAATGGGACAATGCGACTGATCATTGGGCACCCACTTTCAAATGAAGAATTTGAAGCTGTTAAACATGGAATATTATTAAAAGAACATCAAAATAATCTATCTCAAAAGCTTGAAGATATATTATGTAGTGATGAATTAGAGTGTAAGCGTTTAGAACTGTTGGCTTGGTTAATTGCATGTGGCAACTTAGAAATAAAGTTTGCACTTAGAAGAGCTGGTATGTATCACGAAAAAGTTGGTATTTTTCGTGATAAGACGAATAACATTGTTGTATTTCAAGGTTCTGCAAATGAGACTCCTCATGGAATGGTTACATCACTTAATGCAGAATCAATAAGTGTTTATAAAAGTTGGGATGACGAAATTTTTAAAGCCTATGGACAGGAGTTTATTGATGGATTTGATAGACTCTGGTCAAATCAGGAGGTTGAAACTATAACACTAGACGTACCTTCTGCAACATATGAAAAAATCTCTACATACGTTTCAGAAGAGAATATTGATTTCAGTATAAATATCGATTTTGAGGACGAATTTGAATCTAGAACAAAAGAAAGCCGTTCCAACGAGCCAATTATTCCTACAAAGTTAGGTGGTAATGACTTTAATATTTTTAAACACCAAAGAGACGCATTATCCGCTTGGAAAAGTAATTGCTTTAAAGGTATTTTAAAATTAGCAACCGGCTCAGGTAAAACTATCACTTCAATTTATGGTGCAATAAAAATTTATGAAGCACTAAAGAGGAAAGAACAAAAGTTATTCATAGTTATCGCTGTACCATATGTCGAGCTTGCTTTGCAATGGGTAGATAATTTAAGACTTTTTAATATTTCCGCAATTTGTTGCTTTGACTCTAGAGTGACTTGGGAAGAACAGCTACGGAATAATATTGATTATTTTGAAATTGGAGTTATTGATTTTTGTGTTGTTGTTGTTGTTAATAGAACGTTAGTGTCTGATAGTTTTCAGATGCAAATAAAGCGAATTAACAATAACTCATTAATGTTAATTGGAGATGAATGTCACAATCATGGTTCCAAAAACATTAATTCGGTTTTGCCTGATGCATATTATCGAATGGGATTGTCTGCGACACCGTTTCGTAGTGATGATGAGGAGATAGAAACCCCATTTCCAAATGACGCTAAGACACGCTTAGTTTCTTACTATGGTGATATTGTTGCTTGTTATAGCTTGGCGGATGCGATCAATGATGGTGTACTTACCCCATATGAATACCATATTATCCCAGTCTACCTTACTTCAGAAGAACAAGAAAAATATGAAGATCTAAGTAATAAGATTGTTAAGCTGATACTAAAACAGCAGGCAAATGGACTTGATAAGAAGGAGCGAGAGAATCTAACAAAATTCTGTGGTTTTAGAAGCCGCTTATTAGGTTCAGCAAAAAACAAGCTTGTTAAATTGAAAGAGCTAACTACGAATCCTGATGAAGAGCAGAAATCCCATACGCTGTTTTATTCAGGAGAAGGAAAACCTTATTCTGAATATTCAGAAGAGGATGAGAAAGTTATCGATTTAGTATCTAAAGTGCTTAATGGTAATGGCTGGAGAGTGTCAAAGTTTACAAGTAAACTATCCCGGAAAAAAAGAAAATCCGTAATGTCAGCTTTTAAAGATAAAACTATAAATGGTTTAGTCGCTATGAAGGTTTTAGATGAAGGTATTGATGTACCTGCGTGTAAAACTGCATACATATTAGCGAGTACAAAGAACCCAAGGCAATATGTTCAAAGACGCGGGCGGATTTTGAGGAAATCAGAAAATAAACATCTTTCTGTTATTTATGATTTTGTTGTATTACCTATTAATGATAGTCAAGCCTCTAAAAAGCTAAGACTCTCAGAGGCCGAGCGCATAAATGACTTTGCTTTATTAGCAACAAACAAAATTGAAATAGAACGAAACATAGAAGAAAATGGATTAAATTATGACTATTGAGAATGATTTGAGAAAGCAGTTTATGGCTGCTTGGAAAGCCGCTGATGACCCGATTGATGAATATCATGAAGTAGCAAGAAGATTAGTTAACATCGAAAGGCAGTCTTATTATGGTGATGAGAGTTCCATGAAGAGGTTAAGCAAATTTAGAGAAGAGATCAGTAGAGCAGTAAAAGAAGGGAATAAAAATGAAGTTTAGAAGAATTGAATTACGTAACTTCAGACAGTTTTATGGTACACAAGAAATTTTTTTTTCTACAGATAGTATTAAAAATGTCACTTTAATACATGCAGAGAATGGTACTGGTAAAACTGCTTTTTTGAATGCAATCCTCTGGTGTTTTTATGAAATCTTTACTAGTAACTTCAAAGATCCAAAAAGTTTGCTTAATAAGGTTGCCAAATCTGAGGGGGTTAAAAGCTATGGTGTTTCAGTTGAATTTGAAGATGACGGTGGAAGAATATATCTAGTTCAACGGGCATTTGGTGAAGGTGGACAAGTATTCCGTATTTTTGAAGTTATTGACGACTCTTATACGGAAGTGGATAAAGCAAACTCTTTTATTAATTCTGTGATCCCAAAAGATATGGCAAAATACTTTTTCTTCCAAGGTGAAGGAATTGGAAAAATGTCTGGTTCAAGGGGAGATTCAGTAGTAAAAACCGCAGTAAGAGAGATAATGGGTTTTACTATTGCTGAGTTAGCTCTAAAAGATGTTCGAAATATTAAGAAAGAATATCAAAAGAGTTTTTCAAATGCAGATAAATCAGGTGTATTGTCAAAGGTTCAAAATCAAATTGTATCACTTCAGGACAGCATTGAAAGAAACAGAAAACAACTGACGAGCGTCGAAGCTTCAATTGCATTGTATGAGAGTAAATTAGAAGAAATAGAAGAATCATTGGCTAATTCTGATAGTACAGCAATTAAGCATATACACGGACTAAGAGTAAAGATTGAATCGCAACTATCTAGAGAAAAGCAATTATTAACGAACTCGCAAAAAGAGAAGAGAGTATTAGTAACAGACTTTGCTACAACAGTATTTGGATATAAACTCTCAGAATTAGCGCTTGACTTTATTGATGAGTCAGAATTTAAAGGTACAGTTCCGGCACCATATAATGAACAATTAGTTACAGATATTCTAAAAGAGAGCATTTGTATATGTGGCTGTGATGTAAAGCCTGGTACAGATGCTTTTAATCGTATTACAGATATGCTCAAACAAGCAGCAGACCCTAGGTTGGAATCTAGGATCCAAAAGGCAAGAGCTCAGTTGACTTATATTAAGAATGACGCGGCTAAAGCTAAAAGTAGATTTACTACTAATATTAAATCGCTAGCCGACTCAGAGTCTGCAATTGTTAATCTGAAACACGAGCTTGAAGAGCTTAACGTAAAAATTAAAGGCGTTCAAAGTTTAGAGGATATACAGGGGATAGAAAAAGAAAGAGAAAGGTTGAGAAGAAATCTTAAAGAAGAGATTAGGTCTTCTGAAAGAGCAAGGAGTTTAATTAAGTCTGAAGAAGCGGAGCTTGTATTAAAAAAATCAGAATTAAATAGATTAGATACATTTTCAACAGAAATGAATAAATATAAGCAGCTTACTGATTATGCTGAAAAGGTTGAAGAAGCATTAAATACTACTTTATCCAAAGCTGAAAAAGATGTGGAATATAGGATCATATCTAAAGTAAATAAGTATTTGGAGTACTTTGTTAGACAAGATTATAAAGCAAAGTTGAATCCGGCTACATTTGATATTAGACTTGTAGATCGGAATGACAATATTGTACCAGAAAGTGATGGTCAAGCTTTATTGTTGAGCTTGACTTTCATCGCATCATTAATTGAGCTCTCAAGAGAGCGGAAAAATGCTCAGGGTCAAATCCTAACTCCAGGAGCCATTGCTCCATTTGTTATCGATGCTCCATTCGGTGATTTAGATAATAAATATAAAGGGCATGTAGCTAAAGCTATTCCGAATTCAGTCGAGCAAGTTATTCTATTATTATCATCAAGTCACTGGGAAGGGGCTGTCGAAGATAATATTAGAGAGAAGATTGGTGTAGAATATAATATGGTATTAGAAGAGTCTTCTGATGCGAATAACAAAAGTCTAGATTCGATTACTGTTCTAGGGAAGGAATATGACACTGTGCGGTATGGTCAAATGATTGACTGTACAGTTTTAGAGAAGGTTGGCTGCTATGTTTAATACTAATACTAATACTAATACTAATACTAATGTTAATGTTAATAAATTAAGCGTTAAGAGAGATCGAATTAACGAACCTTTAGTTGATAAACTATGCATTAGCAATAAGGTGTTCACTTACATTAAAGACTTGATGGTCTTCGCTTCAATGGTTGGTTACAATAAGGGTAAGAGAAAGCCTTTAAGTAGTGACACCATTTCAATTTCATTGGAAACATATGCAACGGATCAAAAAGATGCTTTCATTTATCTTTTGGCTCTGATTACAAACAAGAATGGAGTTTGTTTGAAAGACGAAAATATTGCAGATTCAATTAAAGTCTTTGAGGAGTATTGTAACTATGGCTTAGAAGAAATTCAGTTATGGTTAGATGAAAATCCAGGTGACCACTTAGGAATTGACACTATTGCTGATAAAATCTATACGCAAATGTTAATAAATGAATGTTCTGTCAAGGCAGAAATTAAACCTAATGAATTAGAGGTTGATTTTTAACATAGATATATAGTTAGTGCCATTTATATTATATAATGGCACTTTTTTATAAAACTATAC
>NZ_JAKEVD010000066.1 GCF_022398325.1 Shewanella sp. Isolate13 | reverse complement strand
ACCTTGGATAACTGGTAGGTCATCACCTGGGAATTCATACTCAGATAGAAGTTCACGAACTTCCATTTCTACTAGTTCTAGTAGTTCTTCATCGTCAACCATGTCACATTTGTTCATGAATACGATGATGAATGGAACACCAACCTGACGTGAAAGTAGGATGTGCTCACGAGTTTGTGGCATTGGGCCGTCAGTAGAAGCAACTACTAGGATCGCGCCGTCCATCTGTGCAGCACCAGTGATCATGTTCTTAACATAATCCGCGTGACCTGGACAGTCTACGTGTGCGTAGTGACGTGATGGAGTATCGTATTCGATGTGAGAAGTATTAATTGTAATACCGCGCTCACGCTCTTCTGGAGCGTTATCGATCTGAGCGAAATCACGCTTAGTACCGCCATATGCCTTAGTCAATACAGAAGAGATAGCAGCGGTTAGAGTTGTTTTACCATGGTCAACGTGACCAATGGTGCCCACGTTTACATGTGGTTTTACGCGTTCAAATTTTTCTTTAGCCATGGTATTGCCCCAATCCAAAGTATTTGGTGATGAAACTGCATATAGCAAAAAATCCGATGCATAGAAAATGTCATCGAATCAGTTAGTAAGATAATTAGATTGGCGAGAAGTAGGTTGGCGCTGACAGGTAGTCTTAAACTGGAAAAAGCACTCGAGACCGAGTGCTTTCTACTGATTAAGTATTATCAGCAAGATTTTGGAGCGGATGGCGGGAATCGAACCCGCGTTATCAGCTTGGAAGGCTGGAGTAATACCATTATACGACATCCGCGCAACCTACTTCAGGTTACCTAACTACCTAGAATATGGTGGAGGGAGAAGGATTCGAACCTTCGAAGGCTGAGCCGTCAGATTTACAGTCTGATCCCTTTGGCCACTCGGGAACCCCTCCAGAGAAAATGGTGCCGGCACCAAGAGTCGAACTCGGGACCTACTGATTACAAGTCAGTTGCTCTACCAACTGAGCTATGCCGGCGTGTCATTTCGGTAGCGGATATTATGGAAATGTGAGCCCAAGTGCAATAGCAAAAGCGAAATTTTCTTAAAAAAATGCCTCAAACGCTGTTTTTTTACCCTTAAAGTGACTTTTAGGTATATTTTTAAGCCGTTTAAAACAGATTGGCGACTTAAGCCGCTATCGTCGCGCTCATTGCTGTTGTTCATAATAACTTCATGGTGTACTGTGCCATCCTTAACGGAGAACTTCGCATGCCGCAACCCAATCAAATTCACAACGCACTTTATCTCAACTTTCAACGCCAACAATGGGCCGGGTTGAGAGAGTCTGTACCATTAACGCTCAGTGAACATGACTTGGCAGATTTGCGTGGTATTAATGAAAAGATATCCTTATCCGAAGTAACCGACATATATCTGCCTCTAAGTCGATTACTTAACCTTAATGTGGGTGCAAAACAGCAAAGAGGCTTAGCACTTAATGAGTTTCTAGGACATGTACCACCAAAGCGTCCTTACATTATCAGCATCGCCGGTAGTGTCGCCGTAGGTAAAAGCACCACAGCTCGTATTTTACAGGCGCTATTGAGCCACTGGCCCGAGCATCCTAAGGTCGATTTAATTACCACCGATGGCTTTCTGTACCCACTGGCTGAATTGAAACGCCGAGGCTTATTGCAGCGTAAAGGTTTTCCTGAAAGCTATGATATGCGTGCGCTTGTCGACTTTATATCGGCAATCAAGGCTGGAGATGCTGCGGTTAGCTCTCCCATATATTCGCACATTACCTATGATCGTATACCTGATGAAATGCAGTGGATCAGACAGCCAGATATTTTGATTATTGAGGGGCTAAATGTGCTGCAAACAGGGCAAGATTCGCCAGTTGACACGCAACGCCCCTTTGTATCTGATTTTGTGGACTTTTCTATATACGTTGATGCTAACGAGTCACTCTTAAAACAGTGGTATATCGAACGTTTCTTGCAATTTAGAACAGGCGCTTTCAGTACTGAAAACTCCTATTTCCACCACTACTCAAAACTCGGGGATGATGAAGCAACAGCAACGGCTTCAAATATCTGGGACACGATTAATGGACCAAACTTAACACTCAATATTTTACCTACACGTGAAAGAGCTCACCTAATATTGCAAAAAGGACCCGATCATTTAATGGATCAGGTCCTTTTGAGAAAATAAAATTCAAACGCCGGAGCACTCTAACCTAGGATTAGCCTACCTTGCGTAGGCTAATCTCTCCGCCAATATAAGTCTGCACTCCTGAGTCGCTCTCAAGCATAACAGCTCCCTGCTCATCAACACCGCGATAAATACCATGGATTTCATCGTGCCCCATCATCAACTTAACGGGTTGATTTTGGAATAGATCAGCATCTCGCCATCTTTGCTTAAACGGTTTAAGCCCCGACTGCTGAAATTCGGTCAAATCAAGTTGTAGCTGCTTTTGCAGTCGCACCAACAACTCTGTTTTATCTGGGACGCTTTGTTGCCCGCTCAAGTCACTCCATGGTTGATCGATTAACGCAGCATGTTGCTCCCCCATTGCCATATTTAAACCGATACCGATAACCAGGTTACACTCGCTGTCAGTCTGGCCATTCATCTCAATCAACACGCCAGCTAACTTTCTGCTATCGAGGTAGATATCGTTCGGCCACTTAACTCCGACGCCTTGAATGCCAAGCTGCTGCAGTACCGACACAATTGAACAAGCCACAACTAAGCTCAACCCCATTGCTTGTGCCATTCCCTGCCGGAACTGCCAATACATGGAGAAATAGAGATGGCAACCGTAGGGTGATACCCAAACGCGCCCTCTTCGCCCCCGACCAGCCGATTGATACTCAGCAACACAGATATCACCAGACACTAGTTCATCAGCGTGCTTTAAGATAAATGCGTTGGTACTGGGGACCTCATCAAAATAAAAGCTACGGTTGGCGATCTGGCTTTTTAACAGACTCTCATCCACTAGAGATAATGAGCCGTTCAATTTATACCCCTTGCCTTTGACACTATAGATATCGATACCGTACTCTTCTAAAGCCGAGATATGATTGCTAATAGCTGTTCTAGACACGCCAAGCGTCGAAGCCAGCGTTTCACCAGACACAAATTGTCCGCTTGCTAGCTCTGATAGAATTTCTCGTTTACGGCTCCATTGCTCAGTCATGCTATAAGCTCCTCTCTCCATTAGCATCGATCATTCTAGGTTCAGCTTCCAGCCTTATACCGAACTGCTGCTCTATTTTCTCTACTATTGACGCGGCCAAGGTTAAAACGTCTTTACTGGTTGCATCACCCGTATTAACCAAGACTAAAGCCTGCTTATCATGTACTGCTGCACCGCCGATTTTAAAACCTTTCAAACCTGCATTATCGATTAACCAACCCGCTGCGACTTTAGTTTTACCTAAACCGTGGGGGTAACCAACGATGTTTGGATAGATTTCGGCTAATACATCAAACTGCGTGCTATCGACCACGGGGTTTTTGAAAAAGCTCCCAGCGTTACCAAGCACCTTGGGATCAGGCAATTTAGACTGACGAGTTTCACAGATACAATCAAACACTTGCCGTGGTGTAACCCCAGCTACATTAATTGCTTTTAAAGGACCATATTCCAGTTTAGGAAGCCACTGCTTAGGCAGTTTAAAGCCGACGCGAGTAATGAGCGCCTTTTCCAGCAATTGACGTTTAAAGATCGAATCACGATAGCCAAATTCACACTCGTCTGCCCTTAGGCGAATTAGCTTGCCACTCTGTAACTCAACATATTCAACCCAGTCACAAAAATCATTAATTTCGACGCCATATGCCCCAATATTTTGAATAGGTGCAGCGCCAACTGTACCAGGGATCAGAGCAAGGTTCTCTAATCCACTAAATCCGTTATCTAAACAAAAACAAACAAAATCATGCCAGTTTTCGCCAGCAGCAACACTCAGGTAATGGTTTTCTGCATCAGCGGAAACCTCGATCCCCTTAGTTTCAACTAAGACAACTGTTCCTGCAAAATCAGCGCAAAAAATGACATTACTGCCACCACCTAAAATCAGCATCGGCTCATGAGCCTGATAAAGGCGACAACTGACCTCTATAAGTTGCTCATTTGTTGTTGCATGAACTAACTCACGACAAGAACGAGCTAACGCAAATGTATTATAAGGCTTTAACGAATAAGGGGAGCAGTCTTGCATTGGGGTATCTTTAGGAGTCCAAAAAGCCATTGTAGCTTAAACTCTATAACCACAGAAGCTTTGAAAAACATCCATCATTGCCTGAGAAGCTTTATTCTTGATATTGATAGGCTTTAGATTAGAACGGCCAAGATAGATTGCTTATTTAGGCAAAGTATTCGCCTCGTTGCTGAGTACGGCGATAGCCGTGAGCTTACGAACAACAAGCAGGGCAGATTCATCCGTGATGTCACTACTAAAATGAATGAGTATTACAGCACGAAAAAAGCCTCTGCACTCTTTTCAATAAAAAGTTTTCAATAAGAAATTTTCAGTAAGAAATGCTGAGGCCTTCATCTTAATGTTTGTGGGTGAGTACAGCGATAGCTGTGAGCTTGAGAACGCGAAGCAAAGCGTAGCAGGGGCGGACTTGCTCTTATCAAAAGACGAACCGTGTGCCTTCGGCACGAGAGACAGGCCGACTATCTCTAATGAAAAGCCCTAAGAGTTCCATGGATAGAGTGAATGCTAGAGATTGTCTGGAACAATCTCAGTCCAACTGAACTACGAAGTGCATATATGGTTGAGAGTGACTGCTCCTTTAGCAAACTGCGTGCGCATTTCGATTTAATTTTTCTTTGAAAGACGCATACGAAAAAGCCCTGCTATTGCTAGCAGGGCTTATCGTAATGTTGGCGGAGCGGACGGGACTCGAACCCGCGACCCCCGGCGTGACAGGCCGGTATTCTAACCAACTGAACTACCGCTCCTTTAGCAAAGTGCTTACGCATGATGCTAAATTCTTTTTAAGTCGCTAGCTTGTCAGGGCTAGGAGACTCGCTTTTCTCTATGAGGAAAGCAATGTTTAGCGCCTGGAAATGACCTACTCTCACATGGGGAGACCCCACACTACCATCGGCGATACTGTGTTTCACTGTATTCTAACCAACTGAACTACCGCTCCTTTAGCAAAGTGCTTACGCATGATGCTAAATTCTTTTTAAGTCGCTAGCTTGTCAGGGCTAGGAGACTCGCTTTTCTCTATGAGGAAAGCAATGTTTAGCGCCTGGAAATGACCTACTCTCACATGGGGAGACCCCACACTACCATCGGCGATACTGTGTTTCACTTCTGAGTTCGGAATGGATTCAGGTGGGACCACAGCTCTATGGTTTCCAGACAAATTCGGTAAATTTAGAAAGCTGGACTCGCGATGCAAGTCTTAAAAATTGGGTTCACACTACATTAAGTGCTTCATTCTAATTTTGTTAGAAACATTAGTCTCTCATACAAAACCCATCAGGGTTGTATGGTTAAGCCTCACGAGTCATTAGTATCAGTTAGCTCAACGCCTCACAACGCTTACACACCTGACCTATCAACGTCCTAGTCTCGAACGGCTCTTTAGAGGAATTAAATTCCTAGGGATGACTCATCTTAGGACTCG
>NZ_JAKEVD010000065.1 GCF_022398325.1 Shewanella sp. Isolate13 | reverse complement strand
ATACAAAAAAGCAGCGATAAGCTGCTTTTTTCGTTTCTTAGATCTAGACGAAAACATTAACTCGGGAAATAATGTATAGTGCAAGTGAAAATTGTGTTGTTATAACCTGTGAGCTAAATCCTATTTAATAGCTGAACAAGCCGATATTCGGCGTTCTTATGTTGGGCTATTCAATGTGATTTATATGCCTTTCAGGGTAAGTAAGTGCTTATCTTTTTATTAGCTTAAGTTATATGAGCCAAAGCCATTATTTACCATGATTGGTGTTAGATGTTAATTAATCAAAAGTCTCATCTATATTCAAGATAAGCCTCTAGGTTTTATAAACATTCTTAAGGTGAGTATCATTTACGGGTTTAACTATAAAAAAATAACTCCGTTTGTGTATTCTTATATTAACTGATGCACCGCTGATTTCTGGCTTGCCGACCTAGGCAAAGCTAGAATAGTTGTGTGTACTTCATTGATCGCGGTAACTATATGTCGATAAAATCGAGTATTAATCCACCTGTATTTTTCTCCTCGGTAATTTTAATTACCTTAATGGTGTTTGTTTGCGCTGTTTGGCCCACTCAATCACAAGATATTTTCAAAACGGCGCAATCCTGGTTCGAGCTTAAAGCTGGTTGGCTCTACATCTTAGGTGTTGCTATCTTTCTAATTTTTATCATCTTCGTGATGGTCAGCCGTTTCGGTGATATCAAGCTAGGTCCTGATCACGCTGAACCCGATTACACCTATAAGAGCTGGATTGCCATGCTGTTCTCTGCTGGCATGGGGATTGGTTTGATGTTCTTCGGTGTCGCTGAGCCTGTGATGCACTACATGGCGCCACCTGATGCCGATCCTTTGACCATTCAGGCGGCAAAAGATGCCATGAAGATCACCTTCTTCCACTGGGGTATCCATGCTTGGGCTATCTATGCAGTGGTAGCATTGAGCTTGGCGTATTTCTCTTATCGTCATAAGCTACCTCTGCTACCAAGAAGTGCCTTATATCCATTAATCGGTGAAAAGATTTATGGCCCAATCGGTCACGCAGTCGACACGTTTGCGGTGCTGGGTACCATGTTTGGTGTGGCAACATCGCTAGGTTTTGGTGTATTCCAGCTTAACTCTGGTCTGAATTACTTATTAGATGTGCCTGTGAGTACAACTGTGCAAGTCTGTTTGATTATCGGAGTCTGCGGTATTGCTACAGTTTCGGTATTTTCAGGCTTAGATAAAGGGGTTAAGCGTCTTAGTGAACTAAACCTTATTCTTGCAGTGTTATTGCTGGTGTTCGTTCTCCTATTTGGTCCTACCGTTGAACTGCTACAAGCATTCGTACAAAACACTGGTGCCTATTTAAGTGATATTGTGGGTAAGACGTTTAACTTATACGCCTACGAGCAAAAGAACGATTGGATTGGTGGCTGGACACTACTTTATTGGGGCTGGTGGATCTCATGGTCTCCATTCGTAGGTACTTTTATCGCCCGTGTTTCTCGTGGTCGTACAATACGTGAATTCCTAGTTGGGGTATTATTTGTTCCTTCTGCACTGACATTCCTTTGGATGACAGGCTTTGGTAACAGCGCTATCGATGTGATCTCTAATGGTGGAACTTATCTATCTGATGCCGTTTCAGAAGATGTTTCGGTGGCATTATTCGTGTTCTTCGAGCACATGCCATTCTCGACACTGCTGTCGACAATCGCATTGTGTCTGGTGGTGACTTTCTTCGTAACCTCATCTGACTCAGGCTCATTGGTTATCGATAACCTAACATCGGGTGGTGACCATGATGCACCAGTATGGCAGCGTATTTTCTGGGCGCTAATGCAAGGTGTTGTGGCATCAGTATTGTTGTTAGCGGGTGGCTTACAGGCGCTACAAACTGCTGCAATTGCCAGTGCACTGCCATTCTTACTTGTAATGCTGATGATGTGTTTTGGTCTGTATATTGCGCTTAAGGATGACTGGTTAAAGATCAATAGCGTACAGTCACACAACACTAGCGTTCAGTTCACTAAGACTAACGTAAGCTGGGAGTCGCATATCGATGTATTGCTGTCTCACCCAAGTCAGCAAGAGGCGCAAGATTTCCTAGATAAGGTGGCGCAACCTGCGCTATCGAAAGTATGCGAGAGCTTCTTAAGCCGCTCAATTTCGGCTGAGATCATAAACTTTGATAATCGCATTCGCTTCGTGGTTCACAGTGAAGAGCACAATGACTTTGTTTATGGCTTGCGTATCCGTGCTTACACCATCTCTAATCCGTTAGAGAGTGAAGTGGCCGAAGGCGAAAATGAGTACTACCGCGTGGAAGTATTCCTAGAGCATGGTGGCCAGCATTACGATGTGATGGGCTTTACCCAAGAGCAGATCTTAGCCGATGTGGTAACTCAATATGAGAAGTACCTGCATTACCTACATCTCTCTAGTTCAGAGTACTTAGGTAGCGAAGCTAACTCTTAACCAACTAGGTTAACGGTTAATTTGCGGTGAAACTTCCCTAGAGTCAGTGATACAATTGGCTTTAGGTAACAAACTTTAATGAGAAAGATCATGTCGACCAATCAAGGGCAGAGTAAGTTAGATAAAGTATTGGCAGAGGCCAGAGAGTACAAGGCAAAGCGTGAGGGCGGTTATCGCGAACAGGCACTTAAGCTTTACCCCTGGGTATGTGGCCGCTGTACTCGTGAATTTAACAATGCCAACCTAAGAGAGTTGACGGTGCATCATCGTGATCATAACCACGATAATAACCCATCAGATGGTTCGAACTGGGAGCTGTTGTGCCTCTACTGTCACGACAATGAACACTCAAAGTTTGAAGAGTTGATCCAATATGGCTCAACCACAGAGACGAAAGTGGAAGCGGCGACCTATAACCCGTTTGCCGATCTGAAAAGCATGATGAAGAAGTAACACCCCAAGCTTTTTATAAAAAGCTAATAAAAAAGAGCCGCTATCAGCGGCTCTTTTTGTTTTTAACAGCTAGCTATTACGCTTTATCTATTGCTAACCTTGCTTCGGCTTCGAGCCATTTATCACGGCTTAAAATGGCACTGTTTTCTCCGCCTTGCATCAGTGCTTTTCGTTCGGCCAGCTTTCGCCAGATTTGCTTTTTTTGCTCATCACTGGCACTGCTCCAACCGACGATCTCATCGATATGGCGATAACATCCCATACAAAAATCGTCATCATTAAGGCCACACTTAGCTACGCAAGGGGATTGTTTCATAAGGTCGCTATCTTATTGTTGTTCGAATTTGCGGCAGATTTTAAGTTAGCTAAAATTAGCTTACAAGTGAATGCTGTGAAAGTGTGTCAATACTCAAGCTCAGGCGTTGATGATCTTTGCCTATATCTCAATTTATAAACAAAGTGAATAACCCATAGTCGACATAGAGATAGGTAATGTCTTAATCAGATGCTACAATTGCCAGTTGGTTTTTTATCTAAGTATTCAATGAATTGTGTGTTTTCTGGAGGAGTTATGAGAACGCTGTTTCGCTTTTGTTTAGTGACTGTTGTGGCACTACTTACCAGTGCTTGTTCACTGCTCGAGATTAAACTGGAAAGTGGTATCGAGCCACTGCCCAAAGAGCAGCTTAATATGCGAGTACTGAGCCGAGACTTTAGTACTGTTTTCTATAGCCAAGTCGAAAGCGCAGCCGATTTGATAGAGCGTAATACTGACAGCATCGCTATTCAATCAAACACCTTAATGTGGAAGATTAATGCCGAGCAAAATCTGCAGCATACTATTTTCCAGGCCTCGCCAACGGCGGCGATGGTTGATACTTGGGTGTTTACCGAGCAGATGGCGCAGTTCTTTGAAAGCGGTGCGGGTAAGAATCTTTTTGGTGAGCAGCAGCAGGTTGCTGTGGATACCAGCATTAAGCTACGCAACCAGTTTGAACGTACCATTAAGAAGTTTGGCGCGGCTAACTTTAAGAAGAACCAAGAATTTGTGCAGCAATATGTGGCTAAAAATCCGATTAAGGATATGGCTTTTGCTCGTGAGTCGGCGTTCACCGAGTGGCTCGAGTTTCATCAAATTAGCGAGTTTGATGCGGTGACAACCTTCGGTACTGTACCGGAAGTGATGAGTGATATCTCAGACAGAATGGCGATGATCGCCGAGCAGATGCCTAAGATCTTAGGTTGGAAAGCCGAGCTTTACGCACTGCATTCAAACATTAACGCCGATGAAATCCAGCGTACCTTGATGAGCATTAGCGATACTTCGGCCAAGTTTCAGCAGTTGATGGCTCAAAGTCCTGAGATGATGCAGACCTTAGCGGTCGATATGCGCAGAGAGTTAAGCCCGTTACTGGAGCAACTTAGCATTGACACCGATGACAAGCTAAAGCAGTTATCCGTTGAGCGTCAGGCTTTGGAGTTGATGGTGAAAAATGAACGTATGGCACTGGAGGCTATGGTCGCCAGAGAGCGCGCCGCTGCGGCTGTCGATTTAGAGCAGCTGTCTAAGCATACGGTAGAGGTGGTGTTTCAGGAGATCACTAAGACGTTAAAGAGCCTGATCTTGTACTTCGTGCTTTTCTTAGTGGTGGTATTCTTTGCGCCACTTGGTCTCGGAGTCTGGTTAGGTAAACGCATGCAAATTAAGAAGCAAGCAGCTACAAGCATCAGTCGCGAGCAAAAAGCCTAAACGAATTTAGGCCATGACATGTTAAACTAACGGGCGCCTTTGAAGGTGCCCGTTTTTTTCAGGCTTTAATAGCAGTATGTTGTAACTGTAAATGACTAAAAGATGACATTAACTTCAGATCAAACCTCGTCTCAGAGCGATAAGCTGAGCGCACAGCAGCGACTTAAACAGATAGACGCGATGTTGACCCAGAGCCAGCCTTTGTGGCGCAGTCGAAGCTTTGAGTGTGAGCAGCTGCCGTGGAGCGATGCCTTTCCAAGCCTAGCCAATACGGTTTGGCAGCTCAGTGATGACTCTCTGGAGCAGATTGACGCCTGCCAACATAGGCTTAACGAAGTATTGCTACCGGCATTGGCTGCAGATCTTAACGCTCAAGGTCAACAGTGGCCTCTCGCGCTATTTTCCCAGTCGGCCATCGGCTCGCCTGTTAAAAATGAATCCGTATCTCAGGCAATCACAGCAATACCTTCGCTACTATCATTAGAGGATGAGCCGCATTTTAGCGCCCATATTAAGGGGCGGAAGTGGCAGCAGATAAATGCCTTTGTGGCAAAACTGCCTCGTGATAATACCTCAGTGTTGGAGTGGTGTGCGGGTAAGGGGCACTTAGGTCGCCTGATTGCCAAAGCCCATCAACGTGAAGTGGTGAGTCTTGAGTGGCAGCAAAGCCTTTGTGATGCTGGTGAGCAGTTTGCGGCTAAGTGGAAGCTAGCGCAAACCTTTATCTGCGCCGATGCTTTTGCAGGTCAAAGTGAGCAGTTACACACAGAGCAGCTCGCGGTGGCGCTACATGCCTGCGGCGATCTGCACGTGACGCTACTAAAGCATGCCAGTCATGCTGGCACCAAACAGCTGGTGATCTCCCCTTGTTGTTATCACTTAATTCAAGCTAAGCAGTATCAACCCTTATCGAGTGTTGCTAATGCCAGCGCGCTTACCTTGAGTCGTGCTGATCTGCAGCTTCCGTTACAGCAAAGTGTTATCGCTAACGACAAGCACAAGGGGTATCGCCTGCAGGAGATGGCTTGGCGCTTGGGGTTCGACGCGCTTCAGCGTAAGGTACGCGGCGCTAATGAATACCTTCCAGTGCCCGCTGTTAAGCAGAGCCAGTTAAAGGGGACATTCGAAGACTTTTGTCGTTGGGCTGCCGATGCTAAAGGTGTGAGTTTGCCGCTCAATATAGATTGGCAGGAGTATCTGCTTATCGGTGAGCAGCGTCAGCGCTTAACCAGACGCATCGATTTAGTCGCGCACCTTTTTAGGGCGTTACTTGAGCAGTGGCTGCTGCTAGATAGAGTCTGTTTTCTTGAGGAGCAAGGTTATCAGGTTAACCTGAGTGAATTTTGTGCAAACAGTATTACGCCGCGAAATGCACTAATTCACGCATTTAAATAGAAAATATAAATCAGCTTAATTTAATCTTGCCGTAACAAATTGTTTATTAAGTTGTAATTAAGTTAGCTGTGATTGAATCCGTGGCCAGACTAACAC
>NZ_JAKEVD010000064.1 GCF_022398325.1 Shewanella sp. Isolate13 | reverse complement strand
GATTAAATGTATTTTTAATAGACTATTTTTGTTTGTTGCGTAAGCACAACTTAAGGCGTATTTTTTGATTTGAAACTCGATTATCTAGCTGATGAAAATTGATTGTTACATCATAATTTAAAAGGAATTTAATATTGTTAGGCTCACTAATTAAATTGAAAGTGCTGTGTGTCGCAGCTTTGCTTCCGGCAACGTTATTGGCTAACGAATTACACAAAGTTGAAGTTACCGATAGTAACAATTACCAGTCGATCATGCCTGTTGCTGCACAAGAGGCAAGTTTTAAGCAAGATCCAGCGCTTGTTGCGTATGTATTTGAGCGGGCAAAGTTTGCCAATGTAACAGAGCCGCAATTGTTTATTGAGGTGATGGATTGGGTGGCTAGCCAATGGCAGCATGATGGTTTGAACGAAGCACCGAAAGGCATGAGCTCGCTAGATATTTTAAAAGCAGTGCATCAGCAAGGTGAACGGTATCGCTGTGTTGAGTACGGCAAGGTGATGGCCGATATCTTATCTGCAATGGGGCATCATTCAAGGCAGATAGGTTTGCAGTCAAGCGATGTTGCTTATGGTGGTTGGGGTAAAGGACATGTGGCGACAGAGGTGTAGTCGAACGATTTAAACAAATGGATTTTCTTTGATCCTCAATTTAGCACTTATGCGCAACACAATGGCGAGTTTCTCAATATCCATGACATGTACCAGCTTAAGCTGCAGGGCAAGTATCAACAGATTTCATTCGTGGTGACTAATAATTTTGCTAAAGCTAATGATATTAACTTGCAGGAGTACTATGACGGTTATAGTGCCTTTTTAGGCAACTATTTTGGTTACCATGTTTCTTCCCAGCTGTTTAACGATAAAAAGCAGAGTACAGTGTTATTGATGGAGGCAAACAAGCCATTTTTAACCTTTCAAGGCATGGGCGCTGACAATACTAAGCTGTTTACCAAAGAGGTTGATATTGCCTATCCAAAATTGAATCAGACGTTTTTTGCAATGTCGGCTTTACCTAATGAAAGTGGTAGTTTTCAGTCAGTGATGCAGCAACATCAGATTAAATCAGAACAGGACTACCTTGATAATATGTGGCGCTTTGCAGCGCAGGGGAAAATTAAACTGAGCTTATATAATAATATGCAGCAGTTTTCTCATTACCAAATCAAAATCAATCAAAGTGATTGGGTAGCTCATCAATCTGAAGAGTACACTTGGACATTGCAATCTGGTATGAATCGCTTTGAGGTTAGAAGCATCTCCAAAGAGGGCGTTTTAGGCCCGGTAACCTTCGTTGAGGCTAGTTACCAATAGCAATCAATATCCATAGTGGTTAATGGTGAGTGGTATAGCATTTCTCTTGTAACATCCAACTATAAGAGCACTGTGCTATACCGCCATCTTGGCGCTATAGCCTGTTAAAGAGTGGCTGCTTGGATAATCACACCGAAATAAAGGTTAAGTTCAGTTAATGAGATTGGTATAGCACTGTGGCTGTGCTAAATTGGTTCTATCGATAAGCTTGTATGTCGAGTGATTCGTTTTCACTGTATGTTCTTTTGTATTGAGGGGACTTCATATGAAGAAAACTTTTGTAACCACTGTCAGTGGTGTGACGGAACCTGGCATTATCAAATCATTGGCTGAGATCACCCGTAAACATGGTGGTGAATGGCTGATGAGTAAGGTCATAAAATTAGGCGGGCATTTTACTGCTCTGTTTGAGATGACTATCGAGGCGGAATCTTTGCCTCTACTTGAGTCAGACTTTGAGGCTCATTTCCCTGCAATGTATTTTTCCTATGACTTAGTCGCTCAGCGTACTCCGAGCGCATATCAAGAGGTCAAACTGCAATTTGATTGTAATGACCGTCCCGGTCTCACACGCGATATAGATAATGCTATGGCCGATCTTGAGGTTGAACTGGAATCTTTAGATAGTCATAGAGTAGCTGTTATCGGTATGGGTACAGCGGTGTTTTCTTCAACCTTAACCCTTGCGATACCTGAGTCTATCACCAACCAGAGGGTAATCGAGTCACTGGAAGGCTTAGGTGAAGATGTGAGAGTGAGTCAGATCTAAGCGACTCCTGTTATTGCGCCTGTGCATTTGAGCCGTTATGAATGCACAGGCTTAAAATAAGCTGTCTTACGTAAATATAACCATTACCCCCACAATTTAAGGGCTTATTAAGGCTCTAATTTGCTATTTAATGATTCTATAACTGAGCAGATTAAACGCTTGAAATAGCGCAAGAAGTAAAATAATCCACTACTTACTAATATTCACTACGACTTTCCTGTTACTGAGCTCGATTTTATTCCTACTTTCGAATGTGTTAAAATATCGCCCCTTTTACAGCCTCAACCTTTACAAAGTCGCTATTTGTCTTTGCAATAGCCGAGGAAAATTCACCGGCTCAGCTTGAAAATATATCTTAATAAACAGATTCTTATTTCATAGCTGGCGATGACAAAAGCGAATACTTAATGTCGAATTTGACACAATCTGTTGATCGTAAGTCAACAGACGAAAATTACCTTGCGGCCCATCCACCCGAGCGAAGTTCATCAACTACAGTAAACGCCTTTTCCAGTCCAGTACTCTGGTTAAGTGGCGGCTTTCTAGTTCTCTTCGTACTGCTTGCTGTTTTCGATACCTCCGCACTCTCCAACGTTATTCAAGTTGGATTTTCTAAAGTTACCCAATGGTTTGGCCCATTTTGGCAAGTGCTACTGCTGGCTAATTTTGTTATTGGTCTCTATCTAGCCTTTGCCAGAACGGGTGATGTCATTCTGGGTAATCTCAAGGCGCCGGAGATGGATACCTTTAAATGGTTGGCCATTATTCTGTGTACCCTGTTAGCTGGTGGTGGCGTGTTTTGGGCGGCGGCAGAGCCTATCGCTCACTTTGTCTCCTCGCCACCCTTTTATGGTGAAGCACAGGGACGCACTCTGGCGATCAATGCCCTGTCACAATCCTTCCTGCATTGGGGCTTTCTAGCTTGGGCGATACTCGGTAGCCTAGCGGCAATCGTGTTGATGCACCTGCACTACGACAAAGGCTTGCCGCTACAACCGCGCACCTTGTTGTATCCCATCTTTGGTGACAAGGCGCTGAATGGTTGGATTGGCACCTTAACCGATACCTTCTGTATTATCGCGGTGGCCGCGGGTACGATTGGTCCAATCGGCTTCCTCGGCCTGCAAATTAGCTACGCGCTTAATGCGCTGTTTGGCGTGCAAGACACTCTTATGACCCAAAGTTTGGTGGTGGTGTTTGCCATCGCCATGTACACCTTGTCGGCATTAAGTGGCTTAAGCCGCGGTATTCAGCTGGTCAGCCGCTACAACATTTTGCTTTCAGTGGCACTCATCATCTTTATTCTATTATTTGGCCCAACCAGCTTTATCGTCGATGGCTACCTGCAGGGCGTGGCGAGAATGGTGAATAACTTTGTGCCTATGTCACTCTACCGTGGTGACGCCAATTGGCTCAGTTGGTGGACGGTATTCTTCTGGGGCTGGTTTATTGGTTATGGCCCTATGATGGCTATTTTCATTGCGCGTATTTCTCGTGGGCGTACGATTCGTCAGTTGATCCTGTCGATCTCGATTATTGCCCCGCTGATCACCTGTTTCTGGTTTAGCGTTGTGGGTGGCTCAGGACTGGCATTCGAGTTGGCTAATCCGGGGGTGATCTCGACAGCATTTGAAGGTTTTAACTTGCCTGGCGTGTTGTTGGCGATCACCTCTCAGCTACCTATGCCGACGCTGATTGCGATTCTGTTTTTAATCCTCACTACGACCTTTATCGTAACTACGGGTGATTCGATGACTTATACCATTAGTGTGGTTGTCAGCGGAACGACCGAGCCGAGTGGTGCAATGCGCGCATTTTGGGGCATATTAATGGGGCTGGTTGCTATCGCATTGATTGCAATGGGATCAGGGGGGATCTCCGCCTTACAATCCTTTATTGTGATCACCGCAGTGCCCGTGTCGTTTGTGTTGTTACCAACCCTGTGGCATGCCCCGAAAATGGCTAAGGCGATGGCGGAGCAGCAATTTTCGTTAAAAGCGCCTAAGCCGTTAAGCACGACTAATTAGGAAGGCTGCTGGTAAGTGGTATTCTTGCCGCTAATTCGGCTCCTAGCATGACTCTTAGCTCGATAAGTAAACTTATGTCGCACGATTAAGGCGACATAAGTTTGCTGCTTTACAATCGTAGGACGATGGTTTTTAGCTTAACGCTCTTACTGTTTTAGCGTAAGCCATGAGATCAAAGTCTCTGAGGTGCTCTGCCGCACTCGTTGAATCGTGCTCGATGACCTGCTCATTTAAGTAATGCCAAATTTCTTCTAGGCTGTCGGCTATTTCATCTAATGGTAACTCGGCGCCTCTGGCGACTAAGTTAGCCAGTACCGCTAGGTGTGTTGGGCCAAATTCATTTTCTAATACCACATATTCCCAGTTAATCTCTTCTACGGCTTCTTCACTGGGTAAGTAGTCTTTGGCAATTAATGGCTGAAATTCGAGTAACTCTGGTGCGAGGGCGAAGAAGGCGACAAATAGCGAGCCGTAGTCGGCAACGCAGCTATTATCGTTAACGCGAGCATTTAAATCGGCGCCTTTAGCGAGCATGGTGCTGATAATCTGCTGATTTTTATCTTCAAGTTCCGTTTCATAGGCCTCATGGCTGAGTATGGCGGCGCAGGTTGTAGCGAGTGCTTGGCTTGAGAACTCTTGGTAGTGGCCAATAAGAAAATCATATAGTTGATACTCTGGATCGTCGTTGCCATCGTACACATGTTCTAAAAAGCTGTTCTGATCTAATTCGCAGCCAAGCTCTACCAAGCGCTTGATCATAGGCAAGAAAAAGTCGTTGCTAATGTGATAAACCATGTCATAGCAAGGTCCTACAGGTGCATCGGCAATGGTTAGGCTACCATCTCGTGGGTAATGCTCAAGAATGCTGAACAGTGCTGCGGTTTTACCTTGCCATTGTTGGTTATGCCAGTCATGCATATGCTGTTCTTTGTCGCAATATAGCTGGAGGAAGATATCCTCATCGCTGAACACGCCAGCACCTCTAAGCTTATCGATTATGGCGATGCCTTGTTCACCTTCATAGATACTGTTGAACTTGCTTGCGGCGTCATTGGCTTTTAGCCATTCGAAGTCGTCGGCCGCTACATATTGCATTAATTCATTCATCCCACGAATTGGCATCGCTACTCCATCATTCAATTATGTATGTTTGTCATAGGGTTAGTCGTTTTTTAGTTTATATAAAATCCACATATAGCCTTAGAGTCGAGGTTGGAATTTATGAGCCGTTAGCCATTTTTTTTAACGGGTTGCTGCAGATGCTGGCGATTTGATGATTTTGGCTATCATCAGGAGGATAAATTGGTTATGTTGGCCGCCGATGAATACTGGGAGTGAATAGTTCAGCTATCGCTTGTCGCTGTTATTTAAGATTTTTTGTACTTTGTTTGTGGGTTGTTTATGCGGATACTTTCATTAGCCACACTGATTACACTTGTTTTGACGGGGTGCAGCGCCCTGCAGCCTGTGGAGCTGGCACCTAAGGTGTCGGCGCCGATCTTCGATCCTTGGTGTAATTATGCGGTAGCCGGGCTCGCCGATAGTGTGTCTCAGAAGTGTATCGATAATGCCGCACAAGGCGATGTCAACGCAGCCACTAATTTGGGGTACCTGTACGCCAAAGGTATTTTGGTCGAACTTGATAAAAAGCGTGCAATGGCTTTTTATCGGATAGCGGCCAAGAAAGGCATGCCAGAAGCACAATATTCGTTGGCCGAGATGTATCGAGGTGGGGTAGCAGGGCTGGCGGATCCTAAACTGGCCCGCTACTGGTACGAGCAACTGGCCAATAGCCACTCCCTAGCAGAGCATCAGCAACCGCTTCGCTATCAAGATGAGGCGCAGTTTATGTTGGGTCTCATGGATATGGACGGGATCGGTGCTGAACAAAATCTTAGCTTAGCTCTAAAGTGGCTAAAGCTAAGTAGTGGCAATGGTCATAGCGAAGCGCCCTATGTGCTCGGCAACCTCTATTTAGATGAATATAACCAGCCTCAGCAGGCACTCGATTGGTACTTGCTCAGTGCTGAACGGGGTTTTGCTCCGGCGATGCATCAGCTTGGCATGGGCTATATTAAGGGCGTGTTTGGAGACGTGGATGCCGTTAAAGGTAAGCAGTGGCTGAGGCAGGCCGCTGCCCTTGGTTTAGCAGAGGCACAAGTGGATATCGCGACGCTGGAATATAACGGCTTCAATGGTGAGCCTGATTTAATCAAAATTTATGTTTGGCTAGATGCGGCCAGCCATCAAGGAAATGAGATGGCTAAACAGCGACTAAAGCTAATCAGCGCTAGGCTTAGTGAGCTGCAGTTGCAGCAAGCGGAGGCGATAAGTCGGCGCTGTATCGAGAGTCAATTTCAAAACTGCCAGACAAGTCAATAAGAGGGTTATGGCTTCACAGCGCTGATGTTATCAGTCGATGCTTGGGGGCTGAGCTAAAAAATGCCGGTCTGTGGGAAAGACCGGCATTGCTCGAGATGATGGTTTATTGGACTAGATTAATGACTAGTGCAGTGTTGCAGGCCATTCTTTCTCAACGCGCTCCTTAATGAACTCTTCTTTACTCGCTTTCATCGCTTCTAAGTTAAGTCCGGCAAGAGGCTGTACCTTAGCTTTAGTATCGTACTTAGTTGCATCATACGTATAATCAGCATCGTACTTAGCAAGCAAGGTGTCGGCTTCGACTATTGCCGCATCTAAGATGGTGTTTGCCTTGTTAAGCAAACGCTTAGCTTCTTCTGGGTTATGAGCAAAGATACCATGAGAGGCGGTTGCGCTATCCCAGAACCATTGTGCATTACGTACCTTAGTCAATAGGCTAGTCATTTCGTTAGCGAGCGTATTGTCCGCTGCAAGTGCCGCCTCATAAGCCGCTTTTGCTTCGCCAATTGTCTTACCCGCTTCTAGACCTTCGATACCGTTAGCGGCCCAAATCGCTTGTGCTTTGAAGTGTGCTTCAGTGAGACGAGGATCCGTACCATCGGCTTCAAAGCGTAGCTTGTTGATCTCGGCTTTACGTTTTTCAAACTTAGACTCGAACGCTTCGGCATCGTGACAACCTGTGCAGCTTTCAGGTAGTTTAGTGGCATCGAATGTCACTTTATGGTTTGAGTATTCAACGCCGTCGGCATTGGTTGCCTTAGGCATGTGACAGGTATTACAGCTAAACTCTAGATGATTACTCATCATATGATCTGCTCGATCTAGCTGGTTCTCATACTCTGGGTGCTGTGCTTTTAATGATGGGGCACCTGAGATGGCGTTAGTCCAATCTTTAAAGTTCTTTTCATCATAGAAAGCTAATTGGGCCTCTGCAGCAAAGCCTTTATACAAACCATCATCACCTTTGTAATTAACAATATTGGCATAGTCGGTTTCTACACCTGGTACCCAATGATCCCATGGGTAACGAACTTTCTTCGAGTCTGTACCATCGAAATAATATTCAACATGGCACTGAGCACACGTTTGGCTTGCTTGGCTGTTATGGTCCTGTGCAGTAAAGGTCATGTCGATTGCATCCATAGCGCGAGATGCATATGGACGACTGAGGCGTAGGCCGTTTTCACCTAGCTCATGACAGTCAGCACAGCCGATGGTGTTAGACATCTCCTCGCCCCACACCGACCAGCCGTTGTCTGCAAACTTACCTTCACCAACCTCATCATACATACGTGACAGGTCAGTTGTTTTGCATGACCAGCAGCTTGCAGCCATTGCTTCACCGACAATTTGGCCATCATGGCCAACCATTGGCGCACCGGTACGTAGAGTTTTAATGATATCTGTTAGGGCGAAGTGGTGGCCACGGGCTCGATTATAGTCCTTAGCAAAACCATAGCCTGCCCAAGCGCTGACGAGATTCGGATTCGCTTCGAGTAGATCCGTTGGTACACCCGATGCAGGGTTGCTTTCTGAGGTTTGCGCCCAAGTCTTGTATTGCTCTGGGAAGCTTGCTTCCCAGTTATCGCTGTTGTAATAGTCAGTCTCCTCTGGTGGGGTGACAGGAGGCTCGACTGGTGGCTCGACAGGAGGAACCACAATACATTCATTTGTCGCAGAATCTAGCTCAGTTCCATCTGGACAGATCTTAGTTTTATCATCGTCATCACTACAAGCCGATAATGCCGTCATTACTGCAACTGCTATTGCGAGTTTTTGTAATTTCATCACAACTCCTAACTTTATTGTTTTATTAAGTTTTATAACTTTTCATTAATTCCATCTGGTGCGGATTTAATGTTTGAATTAGTTTTTTCTTTATTTGTTTGTTAACTTACTTTTTGTTTTGGTTATTTATCCGAGTAACCATTTGGACGTTTTTATTATTATCACGAGGTTGGTTAATAAATAACTTTTTATTAGTTGCAACGTGAGGATGATCAATAAAATTTTAAAAGTTTGTTATCAAAAGGATGAGAAAAATCTAACTTATACCTCTATTTGGGTATACCTATAGTG
>NZ_JAKEVD010000063.1 GCF_022398325.1 Shewanella sp. Isolate13 | reverse complement strand
CTTTTGTTTTCAACCAAGATTCAAAAGTTAAATTATCTACTCTATAATCAAGCAATTCATAATAATCTGTTTCAACTGCACATTTTTTCTCATCTATTTTATTACGTAATGAGTTAATTGAACCTTGGGTATCTTTCAGCTCTTTGATATTTAAACTTAGTCCCGATAATTGCTTTTCTGTATCATTTAAATTTTGAAGATAATTATAAGTATCTTCAGTTGCATGCTCTAGGTGTTGTTGGCAGGTAGGGCAGTTATTTTCGGAAAGTATGTCTTTCTTTAAACTACGTCTAACTTTTTGTAAGAGCTTTCGACTTTCTTCAAGCCTAGTTAGTTTATTACAAGTAGCAAGATAGTCTTTTTCGAGTGTAATTAACTCTGACCTATTATTTTTATATGGCTCAATATACTCTGCTGACTTTGACAAAAATGCTTCGTCTTTTAATTTACTTAATTTGAAGCTTTTATTGTTTTCCTCGATTCTATGAAAAAGCTTACATTCAGTTTGTAATACTTTTCTCTCTTTTTCTAGATTTGCTTTTTCAATTCTGTCAAAGTTATTTACTATGCCTAAATAATAGTCAAAGAAGTCTGTTTTGAAATTCCTTACGAAGTCCAAACCTCTAAATGATTTGTGTCTAGATACCCACCCCACATCCTGAGCTACATAGTAAGGTAAAAACATTGCTTCTAGTGAAGCGGGTTTATACTCCCCTTCATATTCAAGGTATAAGTCAAAACCAAATAGCTTTGATAGGTAACTTTTAAGTTTGAGGTGCTCTCTTGACCTATTACCACTCACGCCAATAAATTTGATTGGCTGTTCATCATTCTTCTTTATTGCGAGTATTTCACCATCCCTAACAATTGACACCTTTGATACACTAGGGTTTCTTATCGTGAAATCTAACCTAAAGATTATCTCTTCGGATAGTAACTCTTCTAATTTTCTCTTTTCATCATTTATACCAAACGTATAAAGAATAGACTGTAAAAAGCTACTTTTTCCTGACGTATTTTTCCCATGTACAATATTGATACTACTAGAAAAGTCAGTATTGAAATATTTCTTGTTTTTTTCAGAATAAGCGAAAAAATTGTTGTATTCGATTTTAGCTTTCAATTTTAATGTTCCGTTTTATAAATTGATTCGAAATATGCGGCGTACACGGTAGCTTTTAATGTATCTTTATCTAAGTTTGAACTATTCGAGTAAAGGAACTTCTCAATTAGCTCATCTACACAGTCTTCTTCAGCATAGCTTGAACATGTTTGATAATTGAGTTTTACAAAGCTTAATATCTTTTGATGTTCTGTTTCATCTTTGCTTTTAAATAGTTCAAAAGCCAAAGTAAACTTCATTTCAAATGTTTCTTTTTCAAATGGCTTGATGCCTATTTTTTTTGAAATAGCTGATTTTTGTTCCCGCCAATAATCAAAGGCTTTTGATTTAGTTGTGATTATATCTATGGCTTTATTTATATCTTGACTACATACTTGTTTTGATTTGTCTGAAAGTCGAGCTATGTTTTTTTGATTATATGTTAACTCTACTGTTTTAAATATCTTGAAAAGACTTTCTAAAGCGGCTTTGGGATCATTTATTTTGTTAGTGAAAACTTCATCTAACTTACCCTTTAGTTGATTTTCTTGCTCTTTATTAACTCTGGTTAAATTGACAAAGAGAAACCTCAAATTATTTAGCTCTTCAGACAAGATCTCTTCGTCAAACTGGTCATATTGGTTTAGAGATTTTTTTATTGCCTCTTTTAGCTTTTCATCCAAGGCATTAAATTCCACCTCTGAATTTAGCTCATTTATATTCTCTGAAAAAGTTTCCGAACTTCCCCCTTTCGAACTATTTTTTACCTTAGTTTCAAGTTCAACTGTTGAATTAGTCGAAAAATAAAGTGTGTGGTCATAATTGGGGCATTTGGGGTGTGGATCGCTTTCGAGAGATTTTCCAGTTTTTAATATTTTAACAATAATCTCTGCAAGACTTTTGTTGATTCTCCAGCTACCATTTGCTTTTTTTTTGGATTGGTAAGTTTCTGCTTTTACAGCATGCCCATGGTCATTTAGAAAACAAAATACAATATCTTCAAGATGTTCTAAAGAAACGAAGTATTTAGCCCCTTCAAATTTATCTTTAAAATTATCTAAAATGACAAATAAAGCCATATTTCTTTGTAAAGCAAAGCCTTGCTGAGCTGTCACTCCTGCATTTACGCTTTTATCAACCAACACTTATTCCTTTAAATAGATTCCATTAATGTGCTTTGCACAGTATCACCATGTTTTTTAACATAAAACCTTGAATTTTTCTATCTAATTAAGGGGTTAATTTAAAACAACCCACTACCACCTTCAGCCGATGGATGAGTAGCCTCATAAACTTGAGACAGTTTCTTACGGCTTACATGGGTATATAGTTGCGTAGTGAGAATACTGGCATGGCCGAGCATTTCTTGGATATGACGTAAGTCAGCACCATTATCTAACATGGTGGTTGCGGTATTATGGCGGAATAAGTGGCAAGCGCCTTTGCGATCAAATCCTGCTAGTTTGACGTATTGAGAGGCCATATCTGATAGTTTACCTGGAACATAACGTTTGCCGTTATTCGCTAAGAACAATGCTTTTCCCGAGCTGATAAAGGCAAATCTTGGGCGAATTTTACCAATATAAAACGCAAGCCATTCACACCCACGCTGACTTATAGGCACTAGCCGCTCTTTCTTGCCTTTACCATGTACACGCACCATTTTCCCGGTAAAGTCGATATCATCAACATTGAGCTTAACCAGCTCGCCACGGCGAATACCGGTGGCAAAGAATGTTTCGAGTATAGCTCTATCTCTTAGCCCCTTAATGCCAAACAATAACGGCTGCTCTAAGATAACTTCGATTTCTTCAACACTATATAGTGCTTTAGGTATCTGGTGTCCTTTACTTGGCAATTCTATATCAGCTAGCGTGTTCTTCGATAACAATCCCTTTATGTGCATATACTTCACAAAAGTTTTTACATACGTCAGTAAATTACGCTTTTGAGCAGGCCCTAACGGTTCGTTATCTAGCTTTTTACGATAGCTATTAAGATAAGCAGCATAGTCATCCATCAAGTCTAGGTTAATCAAGTCGATGGTAGTGATACTTTGTGCTTGGCACCAAATAATGAACTTTTTAAGGCCTCCTCGCTTATTGCGAACGGTATCTGAGCTTTGCCCTTTGGCAAGACAAAGCTCTAGATAATACTCTACACAAGGCCAAAATAATTTAGTGGTAGGTTTGTCCATAAATTAATTCCTTCGCAAAAGTCATTCCTGAATCAACAAATGCCTTCGGCTCTGGTTTATGCCAATAAACTATTGCCTTGTCACCACCTCGAATGCGACCAATGCGGTAGCCCGTTGCTGAAACAATATGACCATCTTCAATCGTTGGAAAAACAATACAGCCTCGGAATAACTCATGACCGCTTGAGCGAATTAAACCACTACGCTGCAAACTACCGCGAATAGCGGCACCTTCAGGCGTTCGACACTTCGGAATACACTTCCCCAATGTTCTATCACAAAAACCAATATCATCAATATGCTGAGTATGCTCTTCAAATAAGCAATTCATGTGAACGAATTGCTGGGCAATATCACTGCATGTAAACTGACGTTGATAATGCTCAAACGCTTGCTGTATATATAAATCATCAAGGTTAATTTGACCTAAAACACTTAGGTAGCTTTCGTTACTTGTTAACATTTTTGCCTCCTTGCTGCGCATTAATTTTGCGAAATGAATCACTGCCTGCTTCAAAAATATATTTGAATTTCGTGTGGCCAATACGATCAAAGATTGAATCTCCAATATATTGTTCACCCACAGCCTTATGCCAGTCCCCAACATCAAATTGAGATGTAATAACCCAACAGCCGTTACCTTCCCGCTCTTCGACCAAATTAAACAGCAGTAAACGCTCTTCATCTGTTAATGGCGTTAAGCCCCAATCATCTACTATTAGCACTGCCATTCGGTTAAGCTTTTTAATGTACTTATCAGTCTCACCATTAAGCTCTGCCTCAACTAACGCTTTAATAAGATGTCGATACTTTAAAAACTTAACTTTAAAGCCCTTAATGATTGCCCCATTACCGACAGCCGAGGCCGCAGTTGTTTTGCCTAAGCCTGAAGCACCAATGAGTAAAATATTTTGCATATTATTTACCCATTCACATGAACCTAATACTTGGATATCTTCAAGAGAGAATGGTGACTCATCATTTATAGGTAAGTTCTCCAACATAGCCAACGGCCATTTTAAGGCAGCATTTTTTCTAGCTAAGCGTTGAGAGTTTTCAAATCGTGATGCTAATTGAATGTCAAAAAGCTCTTCAATTGCCTTATCCAAAAGCTCTCTCTCTATGTCGTGATTTTCAGCGACCTGCTCATATCCACTCATCGCTGCTGATAATTTTAATTGCTGAAATTTCTCGGTTAATTGCGGACTGATCATGTGACCTCCTAATGCGAATTGTAATAATCAGCACCACGAAGGTGCTTATTAGAAAAAGGAATTTGAACTAATGAGTTAACATCACTCAAATCAACGTCATAAGCCTTAGTAGCAATAACATCTCTTAATCGTGTTGGTGACATTTGGTTGTACAAAGCAGCGAACTCACAAGCTTTTTCAAACTCCTCATTGGATAAATTAGAAGACTCAGCAAGCTTGATGATCTTGCGACAGCGGTCATTAGCTAAACGTGACTTTTTATGGGCACAATCAAACTGAGCAGCAATAACTTTTTTAGCATATTCGCCATATACTTCCGCCCATTCCCAATAATACTCAATATCTTTATCTTCGAAATATTGATGGTTAGGTGGCATGTGTTCAAAAACACGAGTAAGTTCACCGATTGCATAGCTACGTGTATGAGCCGCTATCATTTTTCCTTGGTAAAATATTTCAATATTTTTAGGCTTTACATGAATAGAAACAGGCTTATTAGCATATGTAAAAGGTACAGAATAATAATGCTCTTTAACTAAAACGCAGTAATCTGTCGGCACATTCATTTCATAGACATTTTCAATCAATTCAAAGGGTTTATCTGGCAGTGCTTTTAGCATTGGCTTGTCTATTCTTTCGAATAATTCTTGGCGACAGGTACTAAACTTTTGAAATTTTTCACTGTTTAACTTTTTACACTCTGAAAGCAGGTATTGATTCATAGCTTCGATGCTACCAAAGTGCATGTCCAACATATTCGATATGATTCGATTAGTGATAAAGCCAACACCATTTTCAGCTATTGCTTTATCTTTAGGTTTTCTTGGTCGCCCAGGTAAGATATTTGTGCTGTACCACTTACCAAATACTTCATAGTTCTTATTGAGGATCTTCTCAGGGTTTGAAGAGGTCACGAGTGCTTTAGGGTTATCAGGAATAATAATTTCAGGCACACCGCCGTAAAACTCGATCATAGCGACATGTGCTTCAATCCAGTCCCTGGTCGTTTGTCTTGGTGTAGCGTATATAAAAATGTATGATGAAACGCCTACAGTGCTGACAAAAATACTAGCCATTAATGGGTCGGTTACATTTTCTGGCGAATAAGGAGCCTGAGTTCCTGAATAGTCCACATAAGCAATTTCACCCGCATTATGATTAATTTTCATTGATAGCTTAATCAGCCCCTCGTGCTCTCGAACCAACTTGTAGAACTGAGTCAGTTTATACGCTGCGCCTTCAGGGCAAGTTGGAAGATATACTTGGTAGTAAGCATTTCTCTTCGTTTGCTTTGGCTTACTAATGAACTCAATAACATCGTCCATATTAGGTTTAATTTTTTGAACATTTCTAAATGGCCAATTTGGAAAGAAAAGTACATTAACTTCTACTTCTTCCATTGTTTCCATTGATTGCCACGAGATATTATTTTCTTCCAATACCTTTTTTGTTTTCATCACGGTAACGTGGGAGCAATCAGTAGTACGTCCTATCGCTCTTAGTGATAATTTTGTTGTTTGTAATAGCCTGGCTATCAAACATCGTGTTTTTTTCGACAACATAGTCATTCCTCATGATTCATTTTCATAAGGCGCAGCTAGCCGCAGACTTCATTTGATGAAACCTTGACAAAACGACTATTGGAGACAATGCTTATAGCTGTCGTGTTTGAACCAATCGACAAAGCAATTTAAGCCTCAAAGTTACCAGCTTTGGGGCTTTGTCTTTTCTACGCCAACCTTTTATTACGTCATTTATCCTCCCTTGCTTGCTCTGCTAACCACCTAGCAATATCTTTAACTAATGCATGCGTTCCTCTACGGTTAGGCACTATAAATGTGGTGATAGGTAGTGTTTTTCTTACTACTGCCTGTCTCAACGCATATATCGAACTGTAACCAAGCGCCTTTTGTAATTCAGCGCCCTTTAAAACAGGGCTGCCGTACATTTTTAGTAAGTCCTGCTCTAACTTTTTTGCCAGTTCATCAACTTCATCTTCACTCATGCCATCCCCTTACAAGACCAACTAAGACAAGTTGACTAATAAATAATCTAATTAAGACTAGACTTAATGTATTTATGCGTCAGTGCCATTTTTTTAAGATTAGTGTCATCCCTTGGAGGGCTTATGCCTTTTAGAAAAATTCAAAGTCATTACAGCAAAGGGAAAAGCTTTAGTCAGTTTCAGCAATATCGTTCGCTGCCAAAGCGATTACGTAAAATAGCGGCAGTGTTCTGGGTTAGTTTTTTATGTGAGGAAAAAAAGGCTGATAACCATTATCAATTAACCAAATCTATTATTGATGATGACTCTATCGATAAAACCCATTCAGAGTTTCGGTCAATTTATCGGTTTTTAATGCGTAAATCGAAAGGTGAAATATGCTCTAGGTATCATCCGATTCAGCATATTGAAAGCTATGAACAAGAGTGTACTCGTTTGCTTTATCACCCCATATGGCCATTATTGGCATCAAGCAAATCACGACATTCAGAATTGACGGATATTGTTGTTCAACTTCCTCATCAAGTTGTTTCATGTATATCTACAGATAATGGTTTGTCTTTAGATGCTGATTGGCAAGCAATATGTAAGCAAACAAACCTAGATGCTCTATGTGGCTTGTTAGTTTTAGCCGTATGGGCAAATCAAGAAAGTAATGATAATTACAACCAAGATAAACTAACCATCCTCGCTCAATTGAACGAAAGCATTTTCAAGATGATTTTCCGTATGTTTACGCTTTTTATATCAGAGGATGATTTGAAACCTTTTGCTTTTAAGTATTTAAATTATTTATGCCAACTAATAGAGAAGGCGTGCAGTAATTTCCTCATGCATAAGCCAAGTAATATTAAGCTCAAAATTCCAGCCCTAGAACTATATTGCAGCGTTGAAAACAAGGAGACGGAATTAATGATCCCCACAGGTTTTTCAACCAAACATAACCCAAATATTTTGCTATCTGGCTCTGCGTCCACAAACATAAACTACCTAGCCTTATATCGCTTATATCAAGCTCTCACATCAATTGTTTCACTGCCTAAATATAAGCAATTACTACCAGGCGCAAACAAGAGCAGAAATGCAGCTTATTTTTTATCTCTGATTCAGCATTCATCTATGCACCTTTATTTGTACTTTTTAAGAGGGAAATCTTTTTGCCTCTCTCACAATATCCCTATTAAGCAATATGAATATGCTCAGGTTCAATTCAACAAATCTTGTGAAACTTACCGGAACAACCTTTAAACACCTAACTGTTAATTTTCTATCGTTTAAGTGGTCATTGCTAAATGGGATCACGGTTATTAATAAATGAAACTAGGGTACAGTTTTAGCGGAATATGCATATGCAAATTACGCTCCTAAACAACCATTGTTCCGCAAATAAACCACCAAAAACCCGAATAAAAATGACCACTAGAACGCTGGGTAATAACCACTTTTAGCTCGTCAAATTAATCTAATATTGGGTAGCAAGCCATGAACCTATTTGAAGGAGCAATAATGAAAAATCCACTTTGTTCAAAAGCAGTTAATATCGATGGCAAATTGATGATTGAAATACCTGACCCAGTTGTTGAAAAGTTGGCTATTTCATCAGGTGATTTTGTTGAGTTTGGTAGCACTAAAAATGTCAGTTTTTGGAAGAGTGAAAATGTCGATGTGCCCACTGATGTTTTCAACGCTCTATTGGAAATGTTTAAGACTGAAGATTATGTGTTTCAGTGGCTCAATAAAAAGCAAAAATATTTGTTAGGTAAAGCACCGATCACACTACTTAATACATCAGCAGGTAAAGAAGAAGTTCTGGGGTTAATAGAACGTCTTATACGGGGGGACTTGTCTTAGGCGATTTGCAGTTTTTGTTTACTCGGTTATAACCAGCCTAAACTTAAGGAGCAAATATGAATATCCTTTTTCTTTGTACGGCAAACAAACAGCGTAGCAAAACAGCAGAAGAACTATTTCGTGCAGCTAATAAAAGTAATCAATACAAATCAGCGGGTTTAAGTGCCAAATACGTTGGTAAAGCAGGGGCAACACTTTGTACACCAGAACTACTTGAGTGGGCTGACAAAATCTACGTGTTTGAAGTGGCTCATATTGAACGCATTCAGGAACATACGGGTGATAAATACTTAGCTAAAATTACAAACCTGCAAATCGAAGATAAATACCAATACTTTCAGCGAGAACTTGTTCTCTTGATATTAGAAAGATGCGTTCTCGTCTAGTTACTTAGTTTCACAAGAGATGCCTCTTTCAAGTTGTTGCCTTTCACACATAAATTACAGTAAACGATATTGTTTACTTGAAGTACATATAATTGAATACCGAGGAGGGCTTTACCGTTAGTAAACAAAAATGTTTACTCGCTATGAACTTGTAACTTTGGCTTCAAACTTCAACTTTAAATTATTATTGTCCTATGTGAACTTTCTCCTTAAAGTATTAATAACAATTTAAACATTGATAGGATTATTAGAGCAACAGTTTTAGTATGTCACCGTTTTAACTCGAAGAACTCTTCAACCCACGCAGTTCTTTTAGATTTATCTTTACCTCGAATTTCTTCAATATTTTGGAAGCACTCTCCAAGGACTTTTTGACCTTCATGCCAAATATCTATCATGTACATCTTCTCACCCGGGTAGACCTCAGCACCAGAAAATGGGGTGGTATAAATGATCGTAAAGCTTTCAGTTTCTAGTGACTCCGCAAACCCTGGTAAATTATCGACTTCTAATCTTTTGCCGTATTTCTCTATCAACTCAATAGCTCTAACAGCAATATCACTTATTTTTCTCATAACTATCCTACAAGTAACTAACTAGATAAATTATAGGTAAAAAT
>NZ_JAKEVD010000062.1 GCF_022398325.1 Shewanella sp. Isolate13 | reverse complement strand
CAGTCACCTGCTGCGCCTTAATAATGATAATTAAAAATTATCAAAATGAGAATAAATGATAATTTTTAATTCCAATTCTCGCTGAGTATATTAACGCCATCGAAATGAAGTCCATTATCAACGACAAAATAAGAGGTCAGTTATGTCACAGTTCACTTTGGCGCATCAATCGGCAATGCCTTACCCCAGAACCTTTTCTCATATTGGGATCTCAGTGCCAGATCTCGAGGCTGCCGTAGAGTTTTATACCCAAGTACTCGGCTGGTATTTGATTATGGAGCCTACCGAAGTTGTTGAAGATGACAGTGCGATAGGGGAGATGTGCACGGATGTCTTCGGTGCGGGGTGGGAACGTTTTCGTATCGCTCACCTTTCCACGGGTGACCGCATTGGTGTTGAGCTTTTTGAGTTTAAGAACCAAGAGAACCCACAAGATAACTTTGAATACTGGAAAACAGGGATCTTTCACTTTTGTGTTCAAGACCCTGACGTGGAAGGGTTAGCCGAAAAGATTGTCGCAGCAGGTGGTAAGAAGCGAATGAAGGCGCCGCGTTATTATTACCCAGGAGAGAAGCCATACCGCATGATCTACATGGAAGATCCATTTGGGAATATTCTCGAGATCTACTCCCATAGCTATGAGCTTCACTATTCAAGTGGCGCGTATAACGGCTAACCGCTCTATTTTGAGTATCGATAATACCAATAGCCATTTGAGGTTATTGGTATTTTTTATGCCTGAGAATGTTTATCACCGTTTGAGTATAAGGAAGTAAGTGTTTTATGGGAGTCAAAAGCGCCTTTTCAGGAATGACTCTCAAGCTTAACTAGACGAGCATACCCAGTATTATCCTACGGCTTGAAAACCTTGCTCATGACGCAACAAATCGACCCAGAGTTTGACCCCAATGAACACTCTCATCGCAGATATAACCCTCTGACTTCTGAGTGGGTACTGCTAGCCCCCCATCGTGCTAAGCGACCTTGGCTTGGGCAGGTTGAGGTCACTGCCCCCTTATCTGCACCATCCTATGATAAGGATTGTTTCTTGTGTGCCGGTAACACCCGCGCCAATGGTGAAATAAATCCAGATTATCAATCGACCTTTGTGTTTCAAAACGATTTCTCGGCCTTGCTCCCCGATACCCCAGAGGCCAGTGATAGCGACCCGCTGTTTCGTTTTAGCACTGAGCGAGGAGAGAGCCGAGTGATCTGTTTTTCTGCCGATCACTCCAAGACGCTACCAGAGCTGTCTACAGCGGAAATTGAGCAAGTGATTCATACTTGGCGCATCCAGAGCGAAGAGTTAGCAGAGCGGTATTCCTGGGTGCAGATTTTTGAAAACAAAGGCGCAACCATGGGGTGTTCGAACCCTCACCCCCATGGGCAAATTTGGGCTCAGACTCAGTTACCCAGTTTAGTGGCGAAAAAGCAGCAAAACCTGCTGGAATATACCGAGCAACATGGCGGCAATCTGCTGGGCGATTATGGGGAAAAGGAATTAGAGCGGCAGGAACGCGTCGTGGTCTACAACGATGATTGGCTGGTGGTCGTGCCCTATTGGGCTGGGTGGCCATTTGAGACCTTGTTACTGCCACGATTTGAAATCAAACGGATGACTGAGCTTAGTGAAGCAGCGCAAAACTCATTGGCTGAGATCTTAAAACAGCTGACAACCTGCTATGACAATCTATTTAAGTGCTCCTTTCCCTACTCAATGGGGTGGCAAGGCGCGCCGTTTGACGCTCTAGAGCACAGCGAGTGGCGCTTACATGCTCATTTTTATCCCCCCTTACTGCGCAGTGCCGGCGTTAAGAAGTTTATGGTGGGCTATGAAATGCTGGCTGAAACTCAGCGCGATCTCACTCCCGAGCAAGCGGCAAAGCGTCTACGAGATGCTAACGGCCCGCACTACAAGTTATCTCAACAGGGGCTGAGTTAATGGATAAGCACACTGTCTGCGAGGCTTTTAATCAAGCTTTTAAACGTGAGCCTCAGGTCGTTACCTATGCCCCAGGGCGGGTCAATCTTATTGGCGATCATACCGATTATAATAATGGTTTTGTGCTGCCTGCTGCCATCGATATGGGGACTTACATTGCCGCGAGAAAACGTGATGATAATCAGATCCATGTGATTGCCAGTGACATCAATGACGAGATGCTCAGCTTTGGCCTAAATACCATTAGTTTTGATGAGCAGATCAGCTGGGGCCATTATGTCAAAGGCGTGTTTCAGGCGCTGCTCAGCCACCTTTCATCACAGGAAAGCCAGAGCAGGGATAAGGTCAGTATACAGGGCTGTGATTTACTCATAAGTGGCACGCTCCCTCAAGGCGCGGGATTAAGCTCTTCGGCATCGCTTGAGGTAGCGCTTATTAAAGCGATAACTGAACTGTTTGGTTTTCATCTAGAGGGGATTACCGCGGCGCTTATCGCTCAGCAGGCGGAGAACGTGTATGTTGGCTGTAATTGCGGCATCATGGATCAGCTTATCTCAGCCCTAGGCCAAGATAGGCAGGTGATGTTGCTCGACTGTAATGACCTAAGCTACCGCTACGCTAACATTCCTTTTAATTTACAACTAGTTATCGTTAACTCCAATGTTGAGCGACAGCTGGTGGGCAGTGAATATAACGCGCGGCGTCAGCAGTGTAATGAGGTTGCCCAGTTTTTTAACCAATCATCACTACGGGGCGTTAGCCTACAGCAGCTAGAGGCTGGCAAAAGTGATTTACCGGAGCGGCTCTATAGGCGGGCAAGACATGTGATCACCGAAAATGTGCGAACCGAGCTCGCATTTGACGCATTAGATCAGGGTGATATTGTGCTTATGAGCCAGTTGATGGCAGACTCTCATGCTTCTTTACGGGATGATTTTGAGGTGACTACGCCAGAGGTAGATTATCTTGTTAGCAGCCTATCGAGCGCAATAGGCTCAAGAGGTGGCGTGAGAATGACGGGTGGGGGCTTTGGCGGCTGCGTTATTGCGTTAGTTCCCCATCGTTTGCTTGAGACCGTAAGAGTTGTGGTTGAACGTGATTACTTTAAACGGACGGGATTAAAGGCAGATATATATGTCTGCTCGGCAAAAGCGGGGGCTTTTAGTTAGTAGTGGCTATGCTGCAACCGCTTTAGCGAGGCTTATATTGGTTGCAGCTAGGATCATACTCAAATCCGCTTGCGGCCAACTTTTGCTCCAGTAAATCACTTTCGATATCAAGATCATAAAATAGCGCCTGCCTATCTTTGCAGTTTAAGCGTAGGTGTTCATTGGCGATGCCGACTAAAATCTCAGCCGGTAGTGTGGCGAGTTTGTCACTGTTCATAAAAGTCCCCTTAAGCTGAGCATGTACTCGATGTTCGGTTTGGCTCTAACCTTATTAGATGACGAACCGATAATGATCAAAGTATGTGCGCTAAATCGAGGATTTTCCAATCTAGAGAAGGGGGCATTTTAACACAAAAAAAAGCAAGCCTTGAAAAGGCTTGCGAAAGTGATACAGGTGAGGAACAGATTACATAATGTCCTATTAAGCTTAAGTGTTTCTTAATTAACGCAGCTTTTCCCCGCGATTAATTGTGATTAATCTATCGAGAATATGCTCGCCATCCATACGAATACCGTTGTGCTCATATTCTGAGGTTAGCCAATACTTCAAGTTACCGACGCTTGCTACGGTTTCTAGGCTGTACTGCATCTCAACAAACATATCTTCACTGTATATGGCTGTGGCGACGGGGACTTGGTTTTTAGCAAGTTTGTCGACTTGATACAGGCTTGGCCAGTCCTGTTTCTGGGCTAGGCTCTGGGCCGCTTGCTGCAACGGTTTTAGGTTATTGAACTGCTCGAACATCCATGGATAGATCATCTCACCCGTAAACAGAAACGGCTTATCGGCGCTGTAGTTAAATTCTGGGTATTGCTCTCTCACGCGATGGGCTGCCCAGTTAGATGCTGTTTGCTGACAATAGATAGACTCATGTAACAAGGCAAAAATCGGGTTGGTATTGAAATCCAGAAGCTGGCAGAAATGAGCTAAGAAGAGTGGATTAACTTGGGGCCCTGATGCCGTTTCAGTTAATGCTTGCTCAAGTAGGTAATAGACACTTTCAGGACCCTGTTCCATTCCGATATTAATCCCGAGCAGTTGCAGCATCTCAACCGTTAGACGCTCACCAGTGGCAAGCCGAACCTCGTTGGCTTGAATGTAAGTTACGAGGGAGTCAATTAACTCTCGCGCATCGCTAAAACGGCTAAAGAAGTCGTGGTTCTTCGCGAGTACACGTTTATAAGTTGCTTGATAGACTTCATCCGCAGTGCGAGTCAACGATGGAATACCGCCGGTAATATAGGCCTCGGTTAACCCTTCTGGTGCATCGTTTAGGTACTTGAGCACACAGAAGCCGCCAAAGCTTTGCCCAAGGATGCTCCACTTCTCATCTTTGGTGAGTTGCTTACGAATAGACTCGGCATCACGAATGATATTGTCGGCCCTAAAGTGAGTTAAATACTGAGCCTGCTCAGAGGCAGATAGGTGCGCTAAGCTGGCATAGTTCACCGGTGTAGAAAGCCCTGTGCCGCGTTGGTCGAGCAATAAGACTCGATATTCTTGTAGCGCACGCTTTACCCAGCCGCCACTCGCCGCTGGACGGATGGCACCGAATCCAGGCCCGCCTTGGAAAAAAACGATAAAGGGCAGCTTCTTGTCTAGGTGTTCAGGGCTTGAGAGCTCTCGAGCGAAAACCGTAATCTGTTCGCCATCGGGCTCTTGGTAATCCAGCGGTAAGCGAAATTGATGTTTACGGCTCACCATGCCTGCAAAAGTCTGTTGGGCAGAGAATTCATAAGTCATTAAGTTGGCCTTTTTTGATGAGTATGATTTTTATTTTTCAGCATTTATTTGGGCTTGGAGTCCTTGCTGCAAGCCAAGCAAACCGCACCGATTGTATACCAAAAAATATGACCAATGCAGTGTTAATGTTATTGGCAAGAACTTGATACTGCTCAAGCTTGCTTAGTTGCCTAAATAGTGCAGGTTTTGTGAGCTTTGGGGCAAATAATTGCCAATAATTATTAGTCGAAAGGGTCAACTTCGCGTAATCTTTAGCTATTCACAGCGCAATATAGAGTCTTAGGTGATTATCGATGAAGTATCAGTTAATACCCGTCACCCCATTTCAGCAAAATTGTAGTTTAATTTGGTGCGAAGAAACCATGAAGGCGGCCGTGGTCGATCCTGGTGGGAATGTCGAGCGGATCCTTGAACAGGCCAGTAAAAATAACCTAGTGATCGAAAAAGTATTACTGACCCATGGGCATATTGACCATGTCGGCGCGGCTAAATTATTAGCCGAACAGCTTAATGTGCCGATAGTGGGTCCCCATAAAGCGGATGATTACTGGCTAGATAGCCTACCAAAACAGAGCCAACACTTTGGTTTTGTTCATTGTGATGCTTTTACTCCGTCTCAGTACCTCGAAGAGGGCGATGAAGTGAGCGTGGGCAATCTAGTCCTAAAGGTACTACATTGTCCTGGCCATACACCTGGTCATGTGGTGTTTTTTGCCGAATCGGCTAAGTTGGCTTGGGTTGGTGATGTGCTATTTAGAGGCTCTATCGGCAGAACGGACTTCCCACTCTCGAATCATCAAGATTTGATTGACTCGATCACCCAAAAGCTTTGGCCATTAGGTAACGATGTGCAGTTTATCCCGGGTCATGGCCCACTATCGACCTTTGGTGATGAGCGCGTACAGAACCCATTTGTGGCCGATCAGTTATTTAGTTAGCCTTTAAACAGGCTGAACTTAACCGCCCGAAAATCTGGCTTGCAGCACCGCGTTTAACTATTGCGTTTAATGACAGCGATTAAGATAGTAAGTGCAGTGCTGTTTAGCTTTTTGAGTATGTCACGATAGAGGACACATGGCAGTTAAGGCGTGACTTATCCTTGTGACTTATTTCAGTACCTACCTGAATACCTATCTTATGGGGCTTGGCACTGCGGATTAACAGCTATGTATTAAGTGAAGTCGTAGACTTCTATCCCTGAAATAGCTACCTCAGCAGGACACTTCCACCACTAAAATATATTTTATATCCTTCTGCTAGGTTACTTCTAGTTAGCAATTAATCAGTTTTTTTACTACAAAATTGGCGTTTTTGTGCGGTTTATCGACAATTGAGGCGGATAATTGGGGCTGGATCGTGTTTTTTTACATATAAAAAAGGTAATTTAGCTCACCTGATACTAATTGGCTCACTTCGAGCGGATTAAACGTAAAGAGGTAGGCTATGGAAAATCGTTGGCAGATTGCTATTTCGGCAGGATTACTTGCAGCTGTATGGGCTGGTGTTGCCGATGCGCTTCATCTTGTGACTTGGATAGGTTTTCTAAGCTGTAGCACTTTCTTTGCTCAAACCCACTCGGGTATAAAGGGCATGCTGATGGCCATGACAACGAATCTGTCAGGCGTATTCTGGGGTTGGCTGATCATATCCGGTAGCAGCTTCTTCGTGTCACCTTTGATGGGGTACACCTTTACCGGGATTGCGACAGCAGCCATGTGCTTACAAGCTAGCTACCAAAAGTTGGCCTTCATACCAGGCGCCTTTATCGGTTGTTGTATTACCTTTGCTATGGGCGCTGATATTCCAGCGATTATTCCGCCGCTGTTACTTGGTGCCGTGCTAGGTTATAGCATGAGCTTACTAACGGGCCAGCTTATCAACTTGACTCAAAGAATGCAGGGTACCTCGGTTGCTGAGATAAAAGAATCTTAGTTGCTACTGCTGCTCTGGGTTATTATTAAAAATTATAAAAATAGTTACCCATGCCCTCAATCTAGTGCTTCTCTTGGCACGATATGAGCGGTATGCGTAAGGCTTAAGCCAAGGAAAGATCATAATGAAACAGATTAGTTTTCGTAAAATCGATGCCGTACTAATCAAACTGAGCTTGAACGGTAAGTTTTGGGTGATTTGTACCATGGTGACACTGATCACCGCTGCTATCGCCATGTTCAATTACAACAGTAGCAAGTCCTTAATCGAATCTTCCTCTCTAAGTCGCGCGCAATCGAGTGTTGATGCCTATGCCGCTATCGCGAACGCTCAAGCGCTGACAGGAACAGAGCTTGTCGAGTTTGCTCAACAGGCAGGACTGAGAGTGACCCATAGCCTTGTGACTGAACGGCACAATGATGTTGTCACAGTGAGCGCTCAAGTTGGTGATAAGGCGCTAGCCACTCAAGTCGATGTGGCAAGTTGGGAGCAAGGCGCACTCGCTGATGCCAATAAGATGTTGCTGCTAGCCTTTATCGGGTTATTACCTCTGTTCCTACTCAGTTATTGGGTGTCGACCTCGCTTGGTGGTGGGCTGTGGGACATGTACATGGCCATTAAACGTTTAGCCGACGGTGATTTGAGCCAAAGACTTAACTTCTTTGGTAAAGATGATTTCAGCCTAATCGCTCGTGAGATTGACCGTAGCGCCGATAACATGAGTGAGATGGTGCAGGCCATTTCGCACAATGCGCAAACCCTTAACGAAGCGGCTGATGAGTTTACTCAGCAAGCGGGGCGCAGCGAAGAACTCACGGATAACCAGCATCAATTTTTGGATACGGTTGCGGTAGCCATGTCGCAGATGACTGCGGCAGTGGAAGAAGTTTCACATAGCGCGGCGAACACGTCAGAACAAACCCAACAGAATGCGACTCAGGCGGCGAATAGCCAGGAGTTAATCGGTGAAGCGATAGAGCGAATCGGTGTGCTGACGGGAAAAATTTCTGAAGCTTCGGTGTCGGTTGAAGACCTGTCCCATGCTGCAACGGATATCGGTGCCGTGGTGACTACGATTAATAGTATTTCCGAGCAGACTAATCTGTTAGCACTTAACGCGGCCATCGAGGCTGCGAGAGCCGGAGAGCAGGGCAGAGGCTTTGCGGTTGTTGCCGATGAAGTGAGAACGCTTGCTAGCCGTACCCAACAGGCGACGGTTGAGATCCAATCGATGATCGAGGGGCTACAAACGGGCACTGGAAAACTGTCTAATATTACGAATGATATCGTGTCTGAGGCTGAAAAAGGGCGGGTAGCGATAGAGTCGGTAGGCCAAGACGTTGCTAGCATGGCACAGTCCATCAGTATCGTATTCGATATGAGTTCACAAATCGCAGCATCATCTGAGGAGCAGAGTGTCGCTTCACGTGAAATTGCCACTCAGTTGAATGATATCCGAATTCAGGCCGAAACCATCAAGGATACCGCGCAGAACTCGGTGAGCTTAGCGGCTAACTTAGCAGGTTCCTCTCAAGGTTTAGAGCAGATCTTGGCTCAGTACAAGGTCAGCTAACTTTACACCGAACTTCAGCTTAAGCTACAGGTTGATTTTCGAGTTAAGTCGATAATAAAAATGCCAGCAATAGCTGGCATTTTTTTATGGTTAATAGATAAGCAAGCTATTAAGTAGCTAAATGTGTTCCTGTATATATGAGGCGTGGTTTAGTTAGCTAAACGTGCTCCAGATATATAAAGGGACGCGTGATCTAGTTAACTGAATGTGCTCCAAATCGGTGCGTGATCTGACGGTTTTTCGATACCACGTAGATCATAATCTACATCTGACTCGGTTAGGCGTTGAGCCAGAGATTTGGTTGCCAAGACTACATCGATGCGCAGACCGCGGTTATCGACAAAGCCTTTGCTGCGATAGTCAAACCAAGAATAGCGCTCACTACGTTCAGGATGAAGTTCGCGGAAGGTGTCGACTAAGCCCCAATCCATCAGCGTCTTTAACCATTCACGCTCTTCTGGTTGGAAGCTACACTTACCGGTTTTAAGCCAGCGTTTAGCGTTAGGCTCGCCAATACCGATATCAAGGTCTACAGGAGAGATGTTGATGTCGCCAATAATCGCGATATCTTCGTCACTACTGTGATACTCGTTTAGGTATAGCATTAAGTCTTTGTAGAACTTGCGCTTAGCTGGGTACTTAGTTTCATGGTTGATGTTATCACCCTGAGGGAAGTAACCATTCAGTACCGTTAGTGTGCGGCCATTATCCTGTATGAAGCTGCCCATGATCATACGGCGTTGAGCGTCTTCTTCATCGGTTGGGAAGCCTTTTTGTACCTTGATAGGCTCTGCTTTTGATAGCATAGCGACGCCGTAATGGGCCTTGCCACCATGGTAATGTACCTTATAGCCCATAGCTTCAACATCAGCCATGGGGAAGGCTTCATCATGAACCTTAGTCTCTTGCAGGCCGATAATGTCTGGCTGATGGCTATCGATCAAGGCTTGAAGTTGGTGCAGTCTCGCTCGCAATCCATTGATATTAAATGAAACAATTTTCACTTTTCGATCCTTTAAAATTTACGGCAATACTAACTTATAAGGTTTAACGATGACACTCTCATACACGCCAGCGGCGATATACGGGTCTGCGTCGGCCCAGCACTGAGCATCTTCAAGTGATGGGAAGTCCGCAACCACTAAAGAGCCGGTAAAGCCTGCTTCACCCGGGTTCTCACTGTCGATAGCAGGATGCGGGCCTGCAATCAATAGGCGGCCTTCGTCAGCAAGAAGCTGCAGGCGGGCTAGGTGATCTGCACGAACGGATAGACGTTTCTCTAAGCTATTTTCAATATCTTGCGATGAAATCATGTACCACATTATTTAAGCTCCTTACGATCTTCTTCAGACATGTTTTTAAACAGGTAAACCACGGTTAACACGGTATTGACAAGCGTCAGTGCGGTTAAGCCAAATACTTTAAAATTAACCCAAGTTTCTTGGGATAAACCAAATGCGACATAGATATTTACTAGGCCACAGACAACGAAAAAGCTGACCCAATACCAAGTGACGCGTGCCCAGACTTTATCTTCGACGATAAGCTCTTTGCCAAGCATGCTTTTTAGCAGCGGCTTGTTCATCATCTGACTAACACCGAGGGCGATAGCAAATAGGGCGTAGACGATGGTGACTTTCCATTTAATGAAAGAGTCGTCGTGTAAGATTAGGGTTAATGAGCCAAATACCGTTACCATCACAAACGTAATAAGGTGCATTTTTTCAAGCTTTTTATACAGCATGTAACTGATGACAAGTTGCAGTGCGGTTGCAGCGATTAATGCACCGCTGGCAATGTAAATATCGAAAAACTTATAGACAGCAAAAAAGATAATAAGAGGTAAAAAGTCGAGCAACTGTTTCATAGGGTAGCATCAGTTTTAAATCAAAAAAGTGGGCCAGAGTGTAGCATGCAAGCTTGCGGGGAAAAAGTGAAAGCCGATGACTGTGACTTGAATCGATGACGGGGTTATGAGCTGTGGTTTTTTGTTAATGTAAAGATGCAACTGTGCTTATCTTTTGCTCAAAGCGAGAATAGAGCCGCCCTGAATAGAAGGCTTTACAGGGCGCTTGATAGCAATGACATTAAGGAGATGTTTATTTGTGTGATTCATAGACATAGTTTCAACCTGGCGATCTCTAAATCTAGCTTATAATTTGCGTCCTGAACCCTTTCGTTTTTAATATCATAGTTACTCATGACTTCATCAGAGAATGGCGTTTCATTTGCTATATCGAAGTATTTTTCCATCGGCGTTTTGCCTTTGTGGGCACTATGAGGTCGCTCCCAGTTGTAATAATGTTGCCACTCAGAGAGCTGGTTATCCAAATCGTCCGAAGTGATATCTAC
>NZ_JAKEVD010000061.1 GCF_022398325.1 Shewanella sp. Isolate13 | reverse complement strand
GATATAGATGATAAATTAAAAAAGTTTAAAACTGAAAAAGCAGTTTCATTTGAAAGGCGTAAAGCTAGTTCTGACTTCAAGGAAACTTTTGAAAAGTATGTTTCAAACTTAAAAGTAAAGCACTTCGAAGATGAACGATTTTATTTGCTTTATGACATTCCCACGTTTCCTCGTCAAGGAGTTGAATTATTAAAAACTTTACTTGCATATAATTTTGCATTTTTGGAAGCAATAAAGCCAACCACTTATACTCATATATTTCCATTCTTAATGGATGCAATTTTTGAGGGAGACCTTGAAGATGAGAGCAGAGCTGACATTCTAAATTTCATTAGAAAGAATAGCCCAACCGAACAACAGGTAATTTTCTCAATTGCGGATTCGAAATCTAATATCAATTCTGCAAGCTCTTATAACAAGGAGCACTTCAATGGACAAGCCAAGTTAATTTGTATTGGCTCCAATATGAAAACTCGTTCCTTCCTTAATGAATACAATGGCGAGTTGGATGAGTTTTTAGCAGAGACGCTTGCTTTGATTGAGTAACTAGTTAGCAGTTTTAATATCCTTTAATGTTTATAAACAGGATCGTAGTTCGTACTAATTTATATGCAGGCACGATACTATGATCCACTGATTGGAAGGTTTTATTCGAATGATCCTATCGGTTTTAGGGATGTGCATAGTTTCAATCGTTATGCTTATGCGAATAATAATCCGTATAAGTATACTGATCCAACAGGAAAAGTTCCTGAATTTGTTTCAGCTAGACAAATGGCTAGGAATATTGGAGGATCTCAGGGAGTTGCTACTTTTGACCAGGCCGCCAATGAAGTTGGTATGGAGGCGTCTGGTGTAAACGATCTAATCTCTGCTGTTAGTGATGTAGCTTCTGGCGACCTTTCCGGCGCAGCAACGAGTATGGCGTTAGCTATCAACAAACCTGCTAAGCTAGCAAGTAAAGCTTCAAAATTACAGCAAAAAGTTATGAAAGGACAGAGCCCAAAAGGCATTAAAAGGTTTGATTCATCTGAAGAAAATGTACCAAATTCACAAGATCATGTTCATTTTGATGACGGAACATCTTTGAATGTTGATGGTACTGTACATGATAAAAAAAACGGAACACCTAATCCAACTAATAAACAGCAAAAGTTTTTGAAGAAAGAAGGCTGGCCCACTGAGGCTAAAAAAGATGAATAAATATACTGAAAGCATGTATTGGGAAGATGCTAACTATATAAGATGGAGCAAGGATATGTTTACTTCTTTAGCGCTTTCTATAGGAGATATTAGAGCTTTAAGTGATATGGGGATACCTGAATGGGTTGCACCAAACTTAAATTTTGATAATTATGAAAGTGAGAATACTAGGCTCAAGTTAGGCGAGGATAGAGAAGATAGAGATATTTTTCTTTGCTTTGACGCTTATAATATTTTAATTGGTGAAGATAGCCAGTTTATGAATAGTTCTGCATTTCATATGAGAAAATCACTACAGCTGTATGCGGTTATGGTTGAGGAAGCGCTATTAATTGATGGGGAATCAATTATCAAAAACAAAGTTGACAATCTTGTAATTGATGAATTTGAAAAGCAGCTTTTCACCTTAGATCCACCCAGCACATTTGAAGGCTCTTTTTGGTTTACTGAATTGTTGAGATTAAAATCTCGTAACCGTGACTAGGTGTCAGTGCGCTAATTATTCATTAACTCAAAGCCCCGCAAGGGGCTTTATTTTGGACTATTTTAAGCCACCTCTGAGTTGAAGCGGTTGCTTCTATGTCTGCCGACACTCTTCGGAATAGCCTGCCACTTCACTTCGGATCTGACGCTGACATGGTTCGGAATGCCTGCTGAGAGTGATTGGATTTTGCAATTATAATCCCAAAGCCTCGTAAGGGGTTTTGTTTTTTGTATTTCCTACCTCAATTTTCGTCATAACACTCACTAAATTTTAGCGGTCATGTTGCATCGAGGTGGTAAATCTATTTCGTAAAGATGGTAAAAGGTTTTCGCAGAGGCGGTAATATTTGAGCGGATGGCTGGTAACGTTGGTGCGGAATATACAGTTGTATATTCCGCTAAAACTAACCGCTACCCCATGAATTTTTTACCAACATAGTCAAAGTAAATTTACCACTCGTGCACAGGAAATTTACCACACAACATTTTGTACATGAGTTATTTCCATATCATAAAATCAACCTTTACAGATTTAAATCACAATGGCTTATGACTATTTTTAAAGGGTGTCATTGAAAAGGATTATTGTCTGATGGTGCTGTAGTGATGATTGGTATTTTCGACGCTTTAGGCAAAGTTCGGTTAAACATTGTAACCACCCAAACTAACCCTTTACTTTCCTTATTTTGGAACGCTGTCGTTCTCGGTGCTCTGAGTTCTTTATAAAGTAGAGCCGCATTAGCTTGAGAGAAAAGAGTAAGTAGCTTCGACTCCTCTTTTATATTTACACCCATAGGTATTATTTTTGAAATAAACCAATAAAGCAGAGTATCTTGGAAGTTAGCATACTGCTCTAATGACGAACTATCGACTCGATACGGCTCGACATTTGATGATGTGTTTTTTATATGCCACTCCTGAATCTCGTTCCAAATATTACTCAACCAACTAGGCAGCTCGCTGATAACAGATAAATTGACAAAGCTATCAGAAATTGGCTTATCTAATTGAACCCTTCTTATCTGATAAGTGCTCCTATCAAAAGAATGCCTTAACAATAACAAGCAAGCGAGGCTACTTAGACTATTCAATTCAAATACTTTTTTTATTAAGCTAGCTGTTATCGTTTTTAGCTCGAATTTTCCTAACCTATTAAGCTGAGCTTTAAAAATAAGATGTTGAACATTTGGATCTAATGCATTGAAGTATACAGGTTTTATATTTCTTTCGATACAGAAAATTGCATACCAAATCGGTGAATAAAAAAGTTGAGCAACGCCGGGTACCCTCTCATCCATTTTTAGAACAGTTTCTTGAGAAGGGATAGACTTCCCTTTTAGTAGCTTTGTAAATTTTCCAGAGCGAGCATAATTATTTTTTTCTGTTGAAAAAGTCTTCCCGATACTGTTGCCGTTCATTGGGATATTAAGAGCATTGCAAACAAAAGCAAAGCAACATTCAGTTCGAAGAGAATTGGTTTTAGACTCTAGAGTAATAACATGTTCATTCATAGCCGCAATCGATTAAGTGAATTGAGTTTGATGTTTTTAACGGTGTTTTTTACCATCCAAGCTCGAAAAACAGATAAATTTTAACTTTATTTTCACGTGGTTTTTTGCAATAAAAAGGTCATTACTGGGAATAACTTGCTATCTAAAGACAAGCAAACATATTCTGAATATAAAAAACAAACAAAATCAGAACAATTACCTAGCTTTACCATGCTAAACCTTCATTTTAACTATAGATGACCATTTTTATTTTGCACGTAACGTATTCCACATCTTTACGTATTGCATTGACTGAAAACGGCATCTAAGTTGAAAGTAAATTCGCAGCTGTAACGAGAAGGTAATATGGGCACAGCTCTAATCGACAAGCTTATAAATGAGTGGCTAAGAAGGCATTACTATTATTTAGCAACTCGCTGCGTGGTAGCCCCTAGAATTGTATCCACCAAGTTCTTTCGAGAAAACACAACTAGCAAGAGTGCTTTTTTGGACAATAGTCAAGGAAGGTTTGCTTTGTACTGTGATGTTGCTTAGTCGCTAGCAAAGTAAATTTAAGGAAAATTAATGAAGAACATTTAATTTTATTAGGCGCAAAAACAATCTCGGCGAGGCTAGCACCAAAACCGAGATTGCTGAGTTACTTTGTCATGAATCCGACTTAGTAACTATGGAATCCTACTGATATATTGTCAAGTTGTCATATCAGACAAGGCATCACTGCGCCTTTGTTTTAACTAAACAGAGGTATATATGATAGCAACTCACAAATTTAGAAATGTACTCTGGCATTTAATTTTTTATGCCGACTATTCAAATCGTTATATAGCTACCCTCACACGGTGTTCACACCCCGTGGTGAGCACGATACGTTCAAAATTAGCTAAATTACAACTTACTTGGATAGCCATTAAGCAAATGTCGAACAGTGAGCTAAAAAGTGTATTCTATCCTAAGCTCACCATCCGTAAATCGAGTAAAGTTCCCCCTGATTATGCTGAGGTACTCAGACAAAAAGAACTGCCTCGAAAGAAGCAGAAATCATTGGCTATCCAATATATTGAGTACCGTATTCAATACGGAGATCGTGCTTATAAACAAACTATCTTTTATGGGTTAATTAGAGCTTTTCTTAAGAAAAACAATGCCACTATGACACAGTTTTACCGCCCCGGTGAAGTGATGTTCATTGATTACTTAGGCAGTAAAGCCAAGTATAAAAAAAGTGGAAAAGTGATTTTTCTTCCTGTATTTGTCGCTTGCCTTGGCTACTCTAAAAAGCTCTTTTCCCTCGCAACAAAAGATATGAAATCTGAAAGCTGGGTACAGGGTATCGTAAAGGCTTTTGAATATTTTGGCGGTGTTCCCGAAGTTATTCAATTTGATAATGCAAAAGCTATGGTGACTACAGCTAAATTGATCGCACTACTCAATGAAAACGCAAGAGCAGTATCTGAGCACTATGGCAACATCTGCGATACCTCAAGAGTAGGCACCCCAAAAGACAACGCTAATGCTGAAAATACGGCAAAAATTGTCACGACCCAAATAATTGCCCCAATGAGTCAAGACATAACTTTTTTTTCTGAAGACGAGGTTAATGCTTACCTTTTTACGGAAGTAGAACGTCTTAATCATCAGCCTTTTCAAAAGCACGATTATAGCCGTCAGGACCTTTTTGAAGAAAAGGAAAAACAAGCGCTTATGCTTCTACCCGCTAAGCCATTTACCCCCTTTATTCATGCAAAATCTTGTCATGTACCGGCAACCTATCTAGTTGAGCACAATGAGCACCGCTACTCAGTGCCGTACACACTCATTGGTGAAAAAGTCCATATTCGTATCACTTTGGAAGAAATCATTGTTGTTAGTGAGGATAAAGAAGTCGCACGCCATTCAATAAGTGATGAAAAAGGCGGTGTATCTATTGAGCAAACACATATGAAACCAAGCCACTTAGCGGAGCAGCGCAAATCTATGCCTATCTTTATGGCCTGGGCTAAAGAGATTGGCCAAGACGCAGAGCATCTGATTGAAAAGCAATATGCTAAAACATCCAATCCAAATTCAAGAGTGATTGGTAAACGTTGTACTGCATTGCAAAAACTTGAGGCGAAAGTAGGTAGTGAAATATTTCTAAGTGCTTGTCGTTACGTTCTTGAGCGTGAAGCGGAAGATTTATTTTCGCCCACCGATATTGAATTAGTTATTCGAGCAAAAGCTTATGAATATAATGATGTACCACAGGACCTATTGCACGCCAATGTTAGAGGCAGTCAGTATTTCGAAGGAGACAGACATGAGCACTAAATTGTTACTTAGATTATGTAATAAGCTTAAATTAACTGGTGTCGCACAGGCGTTAGTAGTGCAAGCAAAAGCAACCGAATACATAGAAATGCCTTTTGATGAACGTCTTGAAGAGCTGTTAAATGCCCAGCTTTGCTTTGCACAAGATAAACGGCAACAAACCTTATTAAGACGAGCAAAGCTTCGTTTTCCCGATGCCTATGTTGACGGTATTGAATATGAGTTTTATCCCAAGTTAAAGGTATCTACGATAAACCTGCTAGCAAAATGTGAATGGATCAAGAGTCATCAACATGTGTTGCTTATTGGTCCGACAGGAAAAGGTAAAACCACACTTGCTTGTGCGCTAGCTAATGAAGCAATAAAGCGACAAATACCAGTATTGTTTTATCGCATGGCTAATTTGTTATTAGAGCTAGTCGCGGCCAAAAAAGAAAATACACTTGCCGTATTAACACGCAAGATTAATCGAGTGCCACTACTCATTTTAGATGATTGGGGGAATGCATTAATGAGCAGCGAAGAACGTCATTTATTCTTTGAGCTGGTTGAAGCTCGTGACCAAGGTGCTTCGTTAATCATAACTTCACAATATCCTGTGACCACTTGGCATGAGTCCTTTCAGGATGCAACCATTGCTGATTCTGTATTAGATCGCATTATCCATAAAAGCCATAAGATTGAACTAAAAGGTGAGTCTATTCGCAAATTGATCGGTGAAAAAGCACTAAACAAAAAGGGGGGATAGTCATGCGGACAAGTAACGAAAGCTACCTAAGTGTGTTAGGTCAAATTAACCTTGACGATTTATATATCCAGCAAGCATTTGAGCATTATCAGCGCCAGTTTGCATGCAGTGATATTGCCCAAAAGTTTGTTCACATGAATTGCCTGATAGAAGAGCAAACACAACATATCAATGATGTTGGTTTTTGCGATCGGACCTTAGGTAAATGTATTCCGAAGTGTCGCACGCCTGAAGGGGCTGCTATACGTGGGAGCTTGCAACGAAGTGGCTTAGTTCGTTCAAGCGGTCATGAATTATTCCGTGGCTGTATTGTTTTCCCAACCATTGATAGTGGGCAAATTGTTTCAGCAACAGGCTACCGAATTGGTCGTATTCGAAGTGGCGACAAAGCGATAGTTTACTGGCATAAACCAGAGCCAAAAGCATTTGTAGATTCAGGCATAGCCTATGCGAAGGAACTAATTCATGGACAAACCTACCACTAAGCTATTTTGGCCTTGTGTAGAGTATTATCTTGAGCTTTGTCTTGCCAAAGGGCAAAGCTCAGATACCGTTCGCAATAAGCGAGGAGGCCTTAAGAAGTTTATACTTTGGTGTGAAGCGCAAAGTATCAGTACCATAAACTTGGTTAACCTAGACTTGATGGATGACTATGCTGCTTATCTTAATAGCTATCGTAAACAGCTGGATAACGAACCGTTAGGGGCTGCTCAAAAACGCAGTTTACTGACGTATGTAAAAACTTTTGTGAAGTATATGCACAGAAAGGGATTGTTATCGAATAACACTCTAGCGGATATCGAATTACCAAGTAAAGGGCACCAGATACCCAAAGCACTATACAGCGTTGAAGAAATCAAAGTTATCTTAGAGCAGCCGTTATTGTTTGGCATTAAGGGGCTAAGAGATAGAGCAATACTCGAAACATTTTTTGCCACCGGTATTCGCCGTGGTGAGCTGGTTAAGCTCAATATTGATGATATCGACTTTACTGGGAAAATGGTGCGTGTACATGGTAAAGGCAAGAAAGAACGACTAGTGCCTATAAGCCAGCGTGGGTGTGAATGGCTTGCGTTTTACATTGGCAAGATTCGACCAATGTTTGCCTTTATCAGCTCAGGAAAAGCATTGTTTTTAGCGAATAACGGCAAACGCTATGTACCAGGTAAATTATCAGATATGGCTTCACAATATGTCAAATTAGCAGGATTTGACCGCACAGGTGCTTGCCACTTATTCCGCCATAATACCGCAACCACCATGTTAGATAATGGTGCTGACTTACGCTACATCCAAGAGATGCTCGGTCATGCCAGCATTCTCACCACTCAGTTATATACCCATGTCAGCCGTAAAAAGCTCACTCAAGTTTACAATGATACCCACCCTTCAGCTAAAGGCGGTAGCGGGCTGTTTTAGTTTGGATGGTTAGTAGAAATAGCGTTAACATTGATGCTATAATTTTAGAGTTGTTTAGGGGGATATTTATGCAATCAACAGCGATTAAGAAACTGCAAGGTACTCGTACTTTCGTACCTAAAATGAGTAATTTTGAAACAAGCTCACGTTACGAAGGTTTGCATTTCAAGAAAGAAAAACTCAGTAAATCAATTGATGATTTGAAAGCTAAGTATGCGAGATAAGTATGGGGTGATTCAGGATAGTTATTGTTACCCTGAATCCTATGTACTCATTAATAAGTTAAACATCATTAATAATGTTGAACTAGCAGAAGCAGAACTAGAGTTTACAGCATTTCGTTACAGTGAATATTCTTCGAATATTACATCCCTATCTGAGTTTGATCTCAACCATTTCAAAAGTCTGCATTTTCACTTATTTCAAGACGTCTATGACTGGGCTGGAAAGTTAAGAACGGTCGATATTTCCAAAGGAAATACTCGTTTTTGTACCTGCTCTAGAGTCGAAGCAGAACTAAATAAGCAATTATCTCGAATCCACGCTCTAGACTGTGAAAAGCAAACATCTGGCTTCTTTCATGAAATCACCGATATCTTTTGTGAGCTCAATGTCGTGCATCCTTTTAGAGAAGGCAATGGAAGAACGCAGCGTTTTTTCTTCGAAGAATTATATTTTTTCTTGGGTAAGATGGTTAATTGGCCAGACATATCAAAAGATGAATGGATTAATGCAAATGTTGAAGGGTATCACGGTGACCTAAATCCGCTCCATCACATATTAACTCAAGCCATCTCGTAAATATTAGAAAGCGGCTTTATTGGTTCGTAAATCGAACTAATGTATATGCAGGCACGATACTATGATCCACTTATCGGGCGGTTTTACTCTAATGATCCTGTTGATGCATTAGGACATATGAAAAGATATAACCCCATTCATGGGTTCAACCGTTACACATATGCCAATAATAATCCCTATAAATATACTGATCCAGACGGTAACTTTGCTTTTTTAATTCCTGTCGTTGGGGCCGTAATTGGTGGATATACAGCATATAATCAAGCTATCAGTGCGGGGGCAAGCGACGGTGAAGCAATGGTTATTGGTGCTGTCGGTGCTTTAACTGGAGCTATATCTGGTGGTGGAGTTGGCTCTGCGGCTGGTTTAGGTGTAAAGCTTGCGGCACAGCAAGCGGTTAAATCTTCTTCCGCTAAAGTTGCAGGGAAAATGGTGGGTTCAGGTGTATCCGGCGGCGTTTCAGGGAGTGTAAGCCAGGCTGCTGCGGACGCGAGCGGAGATATCTCTAATGGGGAGTTGCCAAGTGTGGATATGAATAAAGCAATAGGTAAAGGTATTGAAGGAGCTGCCGTAGGGCTTGCAGCTGGCATTCCGGCGGCCGTAGCAGGCCCTTCTATTGCTACAGATATAGCAGGTTCAGCCATAGCTATATCAATGGAAGAGAATATTAAAGACTAATGGACACTCTAATTATGAAATATTTCTATCAAGTCTGTGGAACACTTTTAGTCATTCTTAGCGCGCTTATTTGCCTTTTCCTAGTGATTGAAATTTATCCTCCCGATGAAAACCTGCTTAAGAAGGTTGAGGGCCCAATTGATAAGATAGTATATACGGATAATCAACTTATAGTATCCGTTGATTCATTAGATTTGACCTATGAGAAATGGAATGGGGATATCAAAAATGTCTTCGAATTTCTTCGCGAAAAAGCCAATAATAATGTAGAACTACTCGTATATCTTGACCAAAATGAGAGTGGGAATATCTACTCTATTCATTTAGAAAAGGTACCAGTTAGAACACTGACGTCAGTACTTGAACATAGAGAAAGCCTGGTCGAATCCATAGTGGTTATTTCAGCATTGTTAATATTACTGGGGTTAATAGGAGTTTTTTTTGGAGGACGAATCTCCGAGATGAGCAAAAGCATTAACTAATATGACATGAGTTTTAGCGTTTTTTGTATATTAAGCCCCGCAAGGGGCTTATCATACCCAGCGAACTAGTGGTGATTCTTATTTGAACCTTTGGTACTTTATTTGTGGGGTAATGGCTGTTTAGGAACATGATATAAAAAAACGCCGCAAATGGATTAATGCAAATGTTGAAGGGTATCACGGTGACCTAAATCCGCTCCATCACATATTAACTCAAGCCATTTCGTAAATAGTAGAAAGCGGCTTTATTGGTTCGTAAATCGAACTAATGTATATGCAGGCACGATACTATGATCCACTTATCGGGCGATTTTATTCGAATGATCCTGTTAATGCTACGGGGCATATTGGTCGTGGAAACCCTGTTCATGGCTTCAACCGTTATACTTACGCTAATAACAATCCTTATAAGTATGTTGATCCTGATGGCGAGTTTGGGATTATTGGAGCGTTAATTGGAGCAGCAGTTGAAACTGGAGCTCAATTAATTAGTAACGGTGGTGATTTATCTAAGTTAGATGGCACTAATATAGCGGTTGCTGCGGCTGTTGGTGCTGTAACTGGCGGTATTGGAGGTCGATTGGCATCTAGTGCGGCCAAAGGTGCAATGTCTGTTAGCAACGCTGTTACTACTACAGCATCTGTTGGAGGAACTGCTAGCGGTGTTGGCGCTGTAGTTGCTGGAGAGTTAAATGGTCAATCTGCAACCGCTAGTGAAGTTGGTGCGGCGGTTGTAGGTGGAGCAATAGGATCAGGTGTGGGAGCTAAAATAGCTACAGGTTTCGCCAAAACAATTGAAAAAGGTTTTGGCGGTCTTAACTCCGCTATAGCATCAACTACCAGAAGTGGAGTGATTGGTGATACAGTTGAAACAGGAACCTCAGCTCTTCAAAGAACGGGCGAAGTTGCTGCCGAAGCAGCTTCTAATCTTGGTCAGAAAGCTTATAATGAGAATCAGTAAATATATGAGTAACAAGCTACAACAAACATTGAAATATGCGCTAGCAATCGAAGTATTCTTTACTATTATTTGTGCATTACTCGTTGCAATTGAGTTTTTTATTGGTTCAGGGACATTAACTTTGAAAGGAACTTTATATTGTATGATTGTCTTTCAAATTCCTGTTGCAGTACTCGTGGTTAGACACTGGATGAGGTTAAGTAAAGATCCTTTTATAAATTAACTATTTTGAATCCAAAGCCTCGCATTCTGAAGTGACCCCGTTAAGTTGGACTCATTTCTAAGCGGCTACCAAGGCCTGATTTCGATATGCTATCGGACTCAGGCCTTTTAGTTTCAGCTTAATTCGTTTGTGATTGTAATATTCTATATATTCTTTAATGGCATTTACTAACTCGGTCGCGCTTTTGTACTCATAACCGTGATACATTTCCGTTTTCAATATGCCAAAGAAGTTTTCTGCAACGGCATTGTCTAAGCAATTTCCTTTTCGAGACA
>NZ_JAKEVD010000060.1 GCF_022398325.1 Shewanella sp. Isolate13 | reverse complement strand
TCATCCCTAGGAATTTAATTCCTCTAAAGAGCCGTTCGAGACTAGGACGTTGATAGGTCAGGTGTGTAAGCGTTGTGAGGCGTTGAGCTAACTGATACTAATGACTCGTGAGGCTTAACCATACAACCCTGATGGGTTTTGTATGAGAGACTAATGTTTCTACTTAAAATGCTCCATGCATTTTTAAGTATTTCCTCCATCCATGGAGGTCATCCAAAATTAGAATGAAGCACTTAATGTAGTGTGAACTCAAAACTTAATTTCAATTACTTGCTCCGGCGAGTAACAGCTTTTCAAATTTACCAAATTTGTCTGGAAACCATAGAGCTGTGGTCCCACCTGAATCCATTCCGAACTCAGAAGTGAAACACAGTATCGCCGATGGTAGTGTGGGGTCTCCCCATGTGAGAGTAGGTCATTTCCAGGCGCTAAATACACGAAAAAGCCCTAGCAGAAAACGCTAGGGCTTTTTTCGTATATGCGCTCCGCGAAAAGAGCGACTCCCGACGTCGCCTCGCCGCTGAGCGGGGTCCCCAGCTTCGTAACGAGTTACTCGCGCGACAAAGCCCTTGAATGCGTTGCATCCAGAGCAGGGCTTCTTCGCCCCCATGTGTTCGCTGCGCGAATCGAGTAGCTCATTTCCAGGCGCCTGTTTTACTGGTAAAGAGTGGTGAAGAAGCCACCTACTCTTTTTTGATAAGAGCAGGTGGCTTTTGTGTACAGGAGGTACTTATCCTTGAATGCCATGGATGGCATAGGAGAGGATTTGCGTTTGGGTGTTTGTAAGATAATCAACGCTAACTTATCTAAATGTAGCTATCTGTTAAGGTGGCTTATCCACTTAAGTAGGCATAAATGCCATTCTTGATGATAAAGAGTCGACGTCGGTCGATAAATGCTCCTTCAATATCGACACTCCCGCCATCCATGGCGGAAGTGTCGCTGAGCTTGGCCTGCAACTGCATCCATGCGTTTCCGGCATTCGGCACTTCCGTGTGCTTTGCTTTCCAGCTTCGTTCTTCTTCCGATATGCATATAGTTATGCATGGTCGACACTTCTGCCATCTGATGTTTAGGACTAACAAATACCTTGGTGGAATGGATATAAAGGGAAGGCCATAGCGCCTTAGTTTAAGCAGGCTATCTTCCTCACTCACTTGTTATGGATGTGGTGAGTAACTGCTAGTGATTTAATTGCGATTGTGTATTGCTATTACGGCTTAGCTTTCATAGTTTAGCTGCAATGAGGACGCTAAGGATTGTCGAATGAAACTGGAAATGATTTGTACGGGCGAAGAGGTATTGGCTGGCCAGATAGTCGATACAAATGCTGCATGGTTCGGTAATACCATGATGGAGCAGGGTATCGAGTGCCAAAGGCGTGTAACCGTGGGCGATCGTTTAGAAGATCTTATATCAGTATTTATAGAGCGTAGTCGCGAGGCGGATGTGATTCTAGTAAATGGCGGTCTAGGACCGACAAGTGATGATCTCTCTGCAGAAGCAATGGCACTGGCTAAGGGAGAGGTCTTAGTAGAAAACGAGGTTTGGCGTGAGAGGTTGGAAGATTGGTTTACCCGTAGTGGCCGAGTAATGGCACTGAGTAATCTTAAGCAAGCCTTGTTACCCGAGTCTGCCATTATGATAGACAATCCTGTTGGTACAGCTTGTGGTTTCGCTGTAAAGCTGAACCGTGCTTGGCTATTCTTTACTCCGGGCGTGCCATTTGAATTTAAACAGATGGTTAAAGAGCAGTTTATTCCGTTTGTTAAGCAGAGATTCGAAATTGCGGGAGACGTTGCTCTAAGGAAGTATCTCACTCTGGGGCAAGGAGAGTCATCGCTTGCCGATGCGCTTGAGAATATTGCGCTTCCTGATGGAATGACCATCGGCTATCGTTCTTTTATGCCACATATCGAAATTAAACTCTTCGCTCGAGGTGTAGAAGCAATCGGCCAACTTGATCGGATGGAAACCCAGATCCGCTTCTTATTGGGAAACGCCATCGTTGCCGATGAAAATACAAGCCTGGCTGAGGTGATCCACTCTCTTATGGTCGATTCCGGGCTAAGCCTAAGTGTTGCCGAGTCGTGTACTGGCGGCATGATTGCAAGTCAACTGATCGACTTCTCTGGCAGCTCATCCTATTTAGACCAAGGTTTAGTGACTTATAGTAACGAGTCTAAGGTTCGAGTGTTGGGGGTTAAGCCTGAAACCTTAGATGACCATGGCGCGGTTTCAATCGCTACGGTAGAGGAGATGGCAGAAGGAGCAAGGGCCATACTCGATAGTGATTTTGCGTTGGCGACTAGCGGCATTGCAGGTCCAACTGGTGGCACCGAAGACAAGCCCGTCGGGACGGTTGCCATTGCACTAGCGACTAAAGGAGGCGTTTATAGTCAGATGATCAAGCTTCCGAGGCGTTCTAGGGATTTAGTGCGTAGCTTAAGTACGGCGGTAGCACTGGACATGCTAAGAAGAGAGTTATTAGGCGAGGCAGTTATTGTCGATTATGGAACGATAGGTCGTTTTGCGAAGTAATTTTCTTAAAAATTACTCTCTCTAAATAATAAAAAGCAGGCTCAAAGGAGCCTGCTTTTAGTTTCAGTGGCGAATTAACTACTTAAGGTTAGTCTTCAAAAACAAGGACTAGCTTGCCGGGTTTAACCTCGATTCGCTTGGTTATATTGGCAATCAGTGCCTGATTCGACTCTTTGGTATCTAATACATATACAGGTTTAGTCTCTAGAAACTGGGTCAAGAAACGCATTAACTCAGGGGCGATTGAGCCAATGGCTTTCTCTATGTCCTTAGGATTAGATTCCACTTTAACTAATTGCAGATTACGCAGGTGAACGCTGTGGTCCGTTGCGTCATACCACGGCTCAGCCTCAAACTCAGCAACAAGATTTGCGCTTATGGGCATCATAGGGTTGCGTACATTAACGATGGTGACAGCAGATACAGCCATGGTATCTGACTTTTCGCCTAAGGTGACTTTAATGTCATTAACGCGCAGATCAATTCCGAAGATTTGGTTGCCCTGCTTTACTTCAAAGTGCATCTCATCGTTAAGGTAAGTTTCTAGCTCTTCTTCTGTGATGCTGTATTGACTGACACAGCCAGTCAATAACAGCAAGGCGCTAGCAAGCGCCACTTTTAGTAATTTCATTAACCTGTATTTCTCATTCCGGCTGCAACGCCAGCTATGGTTAACATCAATGCTAGCTCGACATTTTGAGAGGACTCCTGCTCTCTACGGGTTCTCGCTAGCAATTCTGCCTGTAGGAAGTTTAGCGGATCGATATAGGGATTTCTAAGCTCTACCGACTCACGATTCCACGGCGTGTGGGCCATTAAGCTTTCGGCTTGGGTTAGCTCAAGCACGGCTTCAATACCTGTTGCCAATCGGTCTCTGAGTTGCACACCAAGGTGATGTAGCTCAGTGGGGACTAGGCTCGTCTCGTAGAACTTCGACAGATTAGGTTCAGCTTTTGCGTAAACCATCTCTAGCATTGAAATTCGAGTCTTGAAAAATGGCCAGTGTTTTTCCATCTCCTGCAGTAGTGGCAAATCACCTCTCTCAGAAGCCGCTTTTAGTGCTTCACCTGCACCTAACCATGCTGGCAGCATTAAGCGGTTTTGTGACCAAGCGAAGATCCAGGGAATTGCACGTAAGCTTTCGATACCACCATCAACCCGACGTTTCGCCGGACGGCTACCCAATGGTAGTTTACCCAGTTCAATTTCTGGCGTTGCGGCGCGGAAGTAGGACACGAAATCAGGTTCTTCACGAACGATAGCGCGATAGGCTAAAACCGATTCGTCGGCAAGTTGCTGCATACATTGGCGCCACTCAGGCTTAGGTTCTGGTGGTGGCAATAGTGTCGCCTCCATGACCGCAGAGGTATAAAGCGCCAGGCTCTGCACTGCGAGTTTAGGCAGGCCAAACTTAAAGCGGATCATCTCACCTTGTTCAGTGACTCGAATGCGTCCATCTACAGAGCCAGGTGGCTGAGACAAGATCGCTTGGTGAGCTGGTCCGCCGCCACGGCCGATAGTACCACCACGGCCATGGAACAGGGTGAGCTTAATATTGGCTTCTTGGCTGATGGCAACTAGTTTTTCCTGTGCTGTATATTGCGCCCAAGCGGCTGCCATTACACCAGCATCCTTAGCTGAGTCAGAATAGCCGATCATCACTTCCTGAATGCCTTTGGTGTAGCCGCGATACCAATCGATGGCAAATAAGGCTGACATACAGTCAGAGGCATTGTTTAAGTCATCTAAGGTCTCAAATAGCGGTACAACACGCATAGGATGTGGGCAGCCTGTCTCTTTTAGTAGCAAGAGTACCGCCAAGACATCTGAGGGTTGGCTTGCCATAGAGATAACATACGAGCCCATTGCCTGAGCTGGCTGGGTTGCAATAAGCCTACAAGTTTTAACCACCTCTTCTACTTCTGCAGACGCTTGCCAGTTAGCTGGAATTAGAGGGCGTTTACCTGTTAATTCACGTAGCAGGAATGCTTGCTTTTCTGTCTCATCCCAATGAGCGTAATCACCCATGCCAAGATAGCGAGTTAGTTCGGCAATGACATCTGCATGGCGCTGGGCATCTTGGCGAACATCCAGCCTTAGCATATGAATACCAAAACAAGCGATGCGACGCAGCGTATCAAGCAATAGGCCGTTGGCGATTAAGCTCATACCTGAATCACATAAGCTTTGATATAGCATCATCAAAGGCTCTTTTAGATCGCTTTCATGCCAGATGATTTTACTTGGATCGACTTCTGGTTGATGCCCTTCAAGTCTTGCATTGAGGTAATCGATGGTGTTTCTAAGCTTTTGGCGTAGAACCCTCAATACGACTCGGTATGGTTCTTTACTATCGTCGGTATAGGCAAGCAGTGTTTCGTTTGCGCCTTCCATCGATAGCTCGTTTACCAGTAGTACGACATCTTTTAGGTAAAGGCGTGCGGCAGTATGGCGGTTACGGTCGAGAACCTCTTGGGTTACTGTTGAGGTTACAAATGGGTTGCCATCGCGGTCTCCGCCCATCCAGCTTGAGAATTTTACTGGGGCGATATCGATAGGTAGCTGGGTATTGGTGCGCTCTTCGACTTGTTGATTAAGCTGCCTAAGGAAATCTGGTATTGCATGCCATAGAGAGGCTTCTATGGTGCTTAACCCCCAACGTGCTTCATCAACTGGAGTGGGGCGTTCGTGGCGGATCTCATTGGTATGCCAGATCTGTGCAATAAGTTGGCGTAGACGCAGGTGATGCTGTTTCTTTTCTAGCTCGGTAAGTTGCGGGTTTTCGAGTGCGGCGAGCGCATCAATAACTGCCGAGTACTTTTGGATCAGCGTGCGTCGAGAGATCTCAGTTGGGTGAGCAGTGAGTACCAAGTCGATGTCGAGTGTTTTCAAACATTCTAACACCTTGGTTTTATCAATATTGCCACCCAACATGCGGCCTAATAGCTGTTCTACTGGATCGGGAACGCAAACTAATTCATCGCAGTTGCGACTAATAGTATGGAACTGCTCGGCGATATTCGCCAGATTCAAGAATTGGTTAAAAGCTTTAGCAAAAGGAACGAGCTCGTCATCGCTTAAAGAAGATAGGAGAGTAAGCATCTCTTCGCGGGCGGCATCATCCCCCTGGCGTGAGCTTTTTGCAAGATGACGGATCTGTTCAATTTTATCTAGGAAAGTGCCATCAAGATCGGTGCGGATTGTGTCACCTAAAATCTGCCCTAAGGTTCCAACGTTGGACCTTAGCGAGGCATACATGTCTACCATACGTGCTCCATATTGGTAAGCTAATAGTTCACAATACCTAGCAGTGCTGTGCTAGGCAATGTTCGAGTTTGAAATATCGACCATGATTGTGCTCTGCATCACTTTTTGCTGGCAGCCTAACAAGGCCCGGCTAGCTTTAGTCTGTAAGCTGGATAAAAAATAACAACTTACTTTATACATGCATGATAAATCAGCTTTTTTAATAGATCTTTTGTTTGGTTAATATAACTAATATCTAAAAATTCATCCGGTTGATGAGCCTGTTCGATACTTCCGGGGCCGAGGACTAATGTTTGGCAACCTAATTGGCTGATGTAGGGGGCTTCGGTGGCATAGTTAACCACTTCAGGCTGACTATCACTAAGTTTGGCAACAAGCTGTGTCCAGCTGCCTTCTTTTTTATCGGCAAAAGGTTCAGAGCCTGGATATAAAGGGGCAACTTGAATGCAACCTGGATATTGACTGCATATTGGCTCAAGGTAGTTGGCAACCATCAACTCCAAATCATCCAGTGCCAGGCCGGGAATTGGACGAAGATCGATATGCAGATCGCAGCAACCGCAGATCCTGTTTGCTGCATCACCACCGTGGATATGACCGAAATTCATGGTCGGGTAGGGCACACTGAAGGCATCTTCTCGATAGTTTTCGGCTAAGTGTTGTTTAAGTTTAAGCAATTGCCCCGTCACTAAGTGCATGACCTCGATAGCGTTGAGGCCTTTCGCCGGATCTGATGAGTGACCACTGCGACCCGTTACCCTAATTCCTTGGGTGAAATGCCCTTTATGCATATAAACCGGCTTTAAGCTCGTGGGCTCCCCTATGATGGCATAGTCTGGTGCAATGGACTTAGCAGCCGCAAAGGCTTTGGCCCCATTCATGGTGGTCTCTTCATCGGCGCTGGCAAGTATGTGCAGTGGACGTCTAAATTTTTCCATAGGCAGTTCTTTTAATGCTTCGAGAGTGAGCGCGAAGAAGCCTTTCATGTCACAGCAGCCTAGACCGTACCAGCGGTTGTTCTTTTCAACTAGCGAAAAAGGGTCTTGGCTCCAGCGCCCTTCGTCGAAAGGGACGGTATCTGTATGGCCTGCTAGCAGTAATCCACCTTGTCCTTGACCAAAAGAAGCCACTAAATTGTGTTTATTGCGTGTATTGGCAACGGGTACAGATTGACACTGCATGCCTAAGTCGGCAAACCAATTATGCAATAGCTCAATCACAGCTAGATTGCTGGTATCCAGTTCGGCTTCAAGGGCACTAATTGAAGGCGTGGCGATAAGCTGACTAAAACTGCTTTTTATATCTGGAAGTTTTTTCATTAAAAAATACCTAAATATATATTCAAATATATTGCATAATTAATTTTGCGTGTTAGTCTATCAAACAGCTAAGGTAACTACCACATTTCGTTGGTCTGATTAATGAGAGTCAATATGTTTAGTCTTGTTCAAACTATAGTCATTAAGGTTATTTGTACCCACTTCCTGCGACGATAATCTTGTCAATCAATGGTGTTCAGCCAGGGCTTAAGTTGTGCCCACTCTTTTTTCGCATCGTCATCTAAATTCAAGATTAAGGTTTTAAAGTCATAGACTATGAAAAATATAGCCATTATTGGTGCCAGTGGATACACAGGCGCACAGCTCACGTCTCTTATTCATGCCGACCTTAACCTGTCGATTCAAGGTCTATATGTATCTGAAAATAGCCTAGATAAGGGGAAAGCCCTTGCCGAACTCTATCCTGCATATAGCCATATATCATTGAGCCTAACTCCCCTAACAGATGAGGCAAAAGTAGCCATTGTTAAAACTGCCGATGCGGTGGTGCTGGCGACCGACCATGGTGTGAGTTTGCATCTTGCTGCTTGGTTCTATCAGCAAGGCTTAGCCGTATTTGATTTGAGCGGTGCTTACCGGTTTGCCGATGTGACGCAATATCCTAAGTGGTATGGTTTTACTCATGAATATCCACAGGTACTAGCCGAAGCAGTATATGGATTGGCCGAATGGAATGCCGAGCAAATTGCGGCGAGTAAGATGATAGCGGTACCGGGATGTTATCCAACGGCGTCACTGACGGCGTTAAAACCACTCTCTCATCTATTAACTGATCTGTTGCCTGTGATTAATGCGGTAAGCGGTGTAACTGGGGCAGGTAGAAAAGCTCAGCTTCATACCAGCTTCTGTGAGGTGAGCTTAACGCCCTATGGCGTACTCGGTCATAGGCACCAACCAGAAATTACAACTCAGCTAGGGCAAGAAGTTATCTTCACTCCTCATCTAGGTAATTTTAAGCGCGGGATCTTGGCCACGATTACGGTGAAATTAAAGCCTGGAACCACAGAGAAGGATATCGAGAAAGCCTATCAGTGCTACGACGCTGCAGAGCTTGTCACGGTAAAGAAAAATCAATTTCCTAAGGTAGATGATGTGGTGCTGACTCCCTATTGCCACCTAGGATGGAAATACGATGAACAGACGGGATACTTAGTGGTCGCCAGCGCCATCGATAACTTAATGAAGGGGGCTGCCAGTCAAGCTCTGCAATGCATAAAGATTCATTTTGATGAGTCGGTAAAGCAGCCTGAAGGGGATTTATGATGACTCAAGCAGAACTGAAGAGTGTGGCAAGTAAGCCGGTAATGGTGCTCAAGGTCGGCGGCGCTTTACTGCAGTGTGAAATGGGCATGGCGCGGTTAATGGAAGCGGCGGCCAAGATTATCGCAAATGGTCAGCCACTGATTATGGTGCATGGCGGGGGCTGTCTGGTTGATGAGCAGTTAAAAGCGAACGGCATGATAACTGAAAAACTGGATGGCTTAAGAATCACCCCCGAAGAGCAGATCCCTGTTGTTGTTGGAGCATTAGCGGGTACCTCCAATAAGATCCTTCAAGCCGCCGCGATGAAGGCGGGTGTAACCAGTTTAGGTATCAGCCTAGCCGATGCAGGCATGATGAACGCCAAGATTAAAGATCCGTTATTGGGATTGGTAGGTGAAGTTGAGCCAAACGATGCGAGTTATCTGGAGTTTGTGTTGGCAAAAGGCTGGATGCCGATCGTGAGCTCTATAGCCATTAGCGATGAGGGACAGATGCTTAACGTCAATGCCGACCAAGCGGCAACGGCATTAGCTAAGTTGGTCTCAGGCTCTTTGGTCTTGTTGTCGGACGTTTCTGGGGTTCTCGATGGAAAAGGGCAGTTAATTAATAGTTTAAATAGAGAACAGGTTAATGAGTTAACCAAGATTGGCGTTATTGAGAAAGGAATGAAGGTCAAGGTGGAGGCTGCATTAGATGTTGCAGAGTCCATGGGGCAAGCCGTACAAATAGCCTCTTGGCGTCATGCACAGCAGTTAATCGCATTATGCCAAGGTGAAACCGTTGGCACACAGATCCAACCTTAGGAGACAAGTCTTATGCAACATCTACTATCTATCAAAGATCTAAGCCAGCAGCAGTTACTCGACTTATTGGCATTGGCGCAAAATATTAAGGCTAATCCAGCCGAATATAAGCATGCCTTAGAGGGCAAGAGTGTGGTGATGCTATTTGAAAAGCCATCTTTGAGAACTCGGGTGAGTTTTGATATCGGCATCAACAAGCTTGGTGGTCACTGCTTATATCTGGATCAGCAAAATGGCGCACTGGGTAAGCGTGAGCCTGTGTCTGACTTTGCAGCCAATATCTCCTGTTGGGCGGATGCGATTGTTGCCCGTACATTTTTACACTCAACCATAGAAGAGTTAGCAGAGCATGGCACGGTACCTGTGATTAATGCCTTGTCCGATCTCTACCACCCCTGCCAAGGCTTAGCGGATTTTTTGACCTTAACTGAGCAGTATGGCGATGTGAGTAAGGTGAAACTGGCCTATGTGGGAGATGGTAATAATGTGACTCACTCCTTGATGTTTGGAGCGGCGATTCTAGGGGCGCAGTTAACAGTGATCTGTCCTCCGGGTCATTTCCCAGACGGCAAGGTGGTTTGTGAAGCGCAGGAACTCGCGGCAAAACATGGTGGCAAGTTAACCCTGAGCTCAGACATTGAAGCGATTAGCGATCACCATGCTATCTACACAGATACTTGGATCTCCATGGGAGACTCAACGCCGATGGCAGAGATCGAGGCCAAGTTTAAGCCCTATCAGGTTAATGCTCAGTTGATGCAAAAAGCGGGAGCGAAACACTTCATGCACTGCTTACCCGCTTATCGAGAGGTTGAAGTGACTGCCGAGATCGTCGATGGCGAAGGCTCGCTTATCTTGCATCAGGCCGAAAACAGAATGCACGCACAGAATGCGGTGCTGGTAACCCTTTTAAGCTAATTCTATCAAAAAACAACTATCAATCTGCACTAGCGGATCGACATAAAAAACAGTGAGTAGGAAATTAAGATGTCTATTGAAAATTCAGCAGTTAGTAATCACTCTGGCGTTAACAAGGTTGTTCTGGCTTATTCAGGTGGCTTAGACACCTCTGCAATCATCCCATGGTTAAAAGAGACCTATGATAACTGTGAGATCGTGGCCTTTTGCGCCGATGTTGGTCAGGGGGATGCCGAGCTAGAAGGTTTATATGAGAAAGCCATCGCCTCAGGTGCGTCGGAATGTCATATCGTCGACTTAAAAGAAGAGCTGGTGGCCGATTATATCTACCCAACGATTGCCACTGGGGCCATCTATGAAGGGACATATCTGCTCGGTACATCTATGGCTAGACCGATTATCGCCAAGGCGCAGGTTGAAGTTGCGCGTAAGGTCGGTGCCGATGCCGTTTGCCATGGTTGTACGGGTAAAGGTAACGATCAGGTGCGTTTTGAAGGTTGTTTTGCAGCATTGGCACCAGATCTAAAAGTGATTGCGCCATGGCGTGAGTGGGAGATGGTGAGCCGTGAAGATCTGCTGGACTATCTCGCCGAGCGTAATATTGCCACCTCTGCATCTGCAACCAAGATCTACAGCCGTGATGCAAACGCTTGGCATATTTCCCATGAAGGTGGCGAGCTTGAAGATCCGTGGAACGAGCCATCTAAAGGCGTTTGGACCATGACTGTGGCGCCTGAAGATGCGCCGGACCAGCCTGAATATGTCTCTCTAGAACTTGAGCATGGCAAGATCACTAAGGTGAACGGTGAAGCATTGTCGCCTTACAAAGCGCTGATGGTACTGAATGAAGTTGCGGGGGCCCATGGTGTCGGCAGAATCGATATTACCGAAAATAGACTCGTAGGCATGAAGTCTCGTGGTTGCTATGAAACGCCAGGTGGCACTGTGATGTTTGCTGCACTGCGTGCGATTGAAGAGCTGGTGTTGGATAAAACCAGTCGTGAGTGGCGTGAACAAGTTGGTGCGCAGATGGCACATCTAGTCTATGACGGCCGCTGGTTTACCCCATTGTGTGAGTCGCTGCTTGGTGCATCAAAGCCTCTAGCCGATCTGGTTAATGGTGAAGTGGTGGTTAAACTCTATAAGGGCCAAGCTAGCGTAGTGAAGAAGCGCTCGCCTAACAGCTTGTACTCAGAGGAGTTCGCTACCTTTGGTGCCGATGATGTTTATAACCAGAAAGACGCGGAAGGCTTTATTCGTCTGTATTCGCTTTCGAGCCGGATTAGAGCGCTGCATAACCAGAAGTAAGCTTTAGGTTAATGAGAGTAAGTGAGCGCTAACATCATTGGGTTAGCGCCTTATAAAGAAAGAGTTAAAGGGCGAAGTACGACTTCGCCTCAGATTAAAGAGGAAGTCAAAATGGCATTATGGGGCGGCAGATTTAGCCAAGAGAGCAGTGCACTGTTTAAACTTTTCAACGACTCATTGCCTGTGGACTTTCGACTCATTGAGCAAGATATTGTAGGTTCAATTGCTTGGGCAAGTGCCATTACACAAGTTGGTATTTTGACCGAGCAAGAATGCACAGAGCTACATCAGGCATTAAATGAATTACTCGCCGAAACCCAAGACAGCCCTGAACTCATCATCGCCTCGGGTGCTGAGGATATCCATAGTTTTGTCGAGCAGTCGTTGATTGCTAAGGTTGGCGATCTAGGTAAGAAGCTACATACTGGCCGTTCGCGTAACGATCAGGTGGCAACCGACCTTAAGCTTTGGTGTAAGAAAGAGGGTGAGCAGTTACTGACTTTACTCACCAACTTAAGATCTGCACTCATTGAGCTCGCCGAGCGTGAAATCGATGCGGTCATGCCGGGCTATACCCATCTGCAAAGGGCTCAACCAGTATTGTTTGGTCACTGGTGTCTAGCTTATGTTGAGATGTTTGAGCGCGATATCAGTCGTCTGCAAGATGCGCTTAAGCGTGCCGATACCTGCCCGTTAGGTACTGGAGCCTTGGCGGGAACAGCCTATCCGATGGATCGAGTGAAACTGGCTCAATCTTTAGGATTTGCCTCTCCAACGCTCAATAGCTTAGATACGGTTTCAGACAGAGATCATGTGATTGAGATCTGTAGCGATGCGTCTATTAGCATGATGCATCTGAGTCGGATGGCAGAAGACTTAATTTTCTTTAACAGTGGTGAAGCGGGCTTTATTGAACTTGACGATGAAGTCACATCGGGTTCTTCATTGATGCCGCAGAAGAAAAACCCAGACGCATTGGAGCTGATCAGAGGCAAGACGGGTCGTGTTTACGGCGCCTTAATGGGGATCTTAACCACCATGAAGGCATTGCCACTTGCGTACAACAAAGATATGCAGGAAGACAAAGAAGGCTTGTTCGATGTGGTGGATAGCTGGTCTATCTGTTTAGAGATGGCTGCCTTGGTATTAAGTGGCTTGCAGGTGAATCGTGAGAAAACCCTTAATGCCGCAAAGCAAGGTTATGCTAATTCGACTGAACTGGCTGATTACTTAGTGGCAAAAGGCATGCCGTTTAGAGAGGCGCACCACGTGGTTGGTGAGGCCGTAGTGAGCGCTATTGCCAAGCAAACACCTCTAGAAGATTTGACCTTAACAGAGCTGCAAGCCTTTAGTGAGGTGATACAGGCCGACGTATATGATTGCTTGACCATTGAGTCTTGCTTGGCCAAACGTGAAGCTCTAGGTGGTACCTCTTTAGTGCAGGTACGTAGTGCATTGGCTGTAAAGAAAGAGGGCTGATGGGCCAAGCTCGTTGAGTTCGTAAGTATAAAAAAAACGCGGTCACTTTTGAGTGACCGCGTTTTTATTTTTACGAATAAGGATTACTGGAATAGGTCATCTTCAGGTTCGTCGATGAAGATATCGCTATTGTCTTCTTGCTCAGTCACGTATTCAGTCGGTTCAGTGCCAGCAATAAAGTACTCAAACTTACTGGTGTAATCGGTCTTACGCGTCAGCTTGCCGGTGGCCAGATCGATTCGTGCAGAAACGATACCTTCTGGGACAGATGTTGGTACCTCTGGCGTGCCTGCCAGCGCATCCTTCATAAACTCATTCCAACCTGGGCCTGCAGTTTTAGCACCGGCTTCCGCTAAAGAGATCTGATCCTTAGCACCGTTTGCATTCCAGCTTGTACGGCCAAGCTCTTGGCTATGGTCATCGAAACCAACCCATACGGTAGTCGCTAATTTCGGATTGAAGCCACTAAACCAAGTATCGCGTGATTCGTTGGTCGTACCCGTCTTACCTGCAATATCACGACGTTTTACCACTCGAGCTGCGCGCCATGCTGTACCGTTCCAGCCAGTTCCTTTGCTCCAGTCTCCACCACCCCAGATAACACTCTTTAGTGCTTCGGTGATTAAGAAGGCGGTTTGCTCAGAAATAATCTGTGGAGCATAGCGAGAGTTCTCATCGCCACACTGATGAGCTTCATCGATAACAGGCAAACTTTCTACAGTTGTAGTACTGGCTTGAAGTTCATTTGCCATAGCGGCAAAAGGATCGTCGTTAGTTACTGGTTGCTCAGTCACCGCAGGCTTGCAAGCTAATGTCGGGTTCGCCTGCTCTACAATATCGCCATTTGCGGTTTCCACACGCTCGATAAAGTATGGCTCGACTAGGTAGCCACCGTTAGCAAAAACAGAAAACGCGGTGACTACTTGCAGTGGTGTTACCGATGGCGAACCTAAGGCAATCGATTCATTGCGCGGCAAGTCGGCAGGATCGAAACCGAACTTTACTAGCTCTGCAATGGTGGCATCTAGGCCAGCATAGCGCATGGCTCTAACAGACATCACGTTGATCGACTGTGCTAAGCCCACACGCAGACGAGTTGGGCCGCCATAAACATCCGGTGAGTTTTTAGGACGCCAAGCCGTGCCTTGCCTTGTATCTGGCTTATTAATCGGTGCGTTATTAATTAGGGTGGCAAGAGTGTAGCCTTTCTCTAGCGCTGCGCTATAGATGAAAGGTTTAATGTTCGAGCCTAACTGACGCTTAGCCTGAGTCACACGGTTATATTGGCTAGTGTAGAAGCTGAAGCCGCCAACTAAGTTACGAATCGCGCCATCATGTGGATCGAGCGAGACTAGGGCGCTAGCGACCAATGGCACTTGGCTTAATTGCCAGAAGTTACCATTGTTGCGGATCCAAATTTGTTCACCAGGCTTTAATACGTCGGACGCCAATTTCGGTGCCTTACCCTGGCGCTTGTTGGTGATAAATTTACGTGCCCATTTAATGCCATCCCAAGGCAGCTCGATGGTTTCACCTTTTGCGTTCATCACAGTGGCAGTTTGTTCATTTACGGACAAAACAGCCGCAGGGAACATACCCTGGAATGCTCCTGTTTGTTTTAGTTTGGCAGTGATCTCTTCTGGTTCTAGGGCGGTTTTTGTCCAAAGTTCTTTAACTCGGCCGCGATAGCCGTGGCGCTCGTCATATGAGTAAACGTTATTACGCAACGCTTTTTGGGCATCGAGCTGTAGCTTAGAGTCTACGGTGGTATAGATGTCGTAACCACCGGTATAGGCTTCCTCTTCTCCGAGTTTGGCAACTAGGTAATCACGCGCCATCTCAGAAATATAGGGGGCATACAGATCGATCACTGCACCGTGGTATTTAGCGGTAATAGGGCTGGCAACCGCGGCTTGGTATTCTGCATTATTGATATAGCCGACTTCATTCATCCGCATCAAAACTACATTACGACGAGCCATGGCACGTGTTTTTGAAGTAATGGGGTTCAGTGTCGATGGTGCTTTAGGTAAGCCTGCGATGACCGCCATCTCTGGTAGAGTCAGCTCGCTGACTTCTTTACCGTAATAAACTTGTGCGGCTGCACCAACACCATAGGCACGCTGGCCTAGGTAGATGCGGTTAACGTATAGCTCTAGGATTTCATCTTTGGTGAGTAGTTGCTCGATATGGATCGAGATAAAGATCTCTTTTACTTTACGTATAATGGTTTTGTCACGAGTCAAAAAGAAGTTACGCGCAACCTGCATGGTGATGGTACTCGCACCCTGCTTCTTCTGTCCTGTTGTTAACATGACAGATGCCGCACGTAAAATACCGATTGGGTCGATACCTCTATGTTCATAGAAACGTGCATCTTCGGTTGCGATAAATGCTTGTAGTAGAGGCTTAGGGATCTCCTCCAGTTTTAGTGGAATACGGCGTTTCTCACCAAATTGAGAGATCAGTTTTCCATCACTACTATAAATACGAAGTGGTGTTTGTAATTTTACTGTCTTTAACGTTGTGACATCAGGTAGATCTGGCAGCACATAAAAGTAAGCTGCAATGATCGCTCCGATGCCAAGTAAACCTAGGCTAAAGAAAGCTATCAAAAGTCGTTTAAACCACTTCACCGCAATATTCCAAGAACTAAAAATAAGAACAGATAGTATATAAGCCACGCCGGAAATGGTGAAGTCTTGTGACTAGATAAACCTTTATGTATTTCTGTAAAAGTGAGATTTGTCTATATTTTGAGCGTTATTTCAT